>WPIF01000012.1 GCA_009773185.1 Nitrospirota bacterium
GATAATCAAATACGTGAAATGGCAGGAAAGCCAGGATTCAGGTCAAGCGAAGCTTGTTCTGTGAAAAAGTGCCACGGGCTTGCCCGTGGGTATCTACAGGAGATGCTGAAATAAATTCAGCATGACAGTTAAAGGGTGGTTTAAAATGAAATTACGGGAAATTGCAAAGCTGATTGATGGAGAGGTTACCGGAGACCCTGAAACAGAGATAAAGGGGGTTGCGGGAATATCCGATGCATCAGAAGGCGATATAACATTTTTAATCAGTCCAAAGTTTATTAAAGAATGCGCAGAGAGCAGGGTGTCATGTGTGATAGTCAGGGATATTGTACCGGATATAAAGAAGCCGCAGGTCAAGGTCTCGAACCCCCAATATGCCTTTGCAAAACTTCTTGAGCATTTCTATGTTAAGCCCTTCATGCCTTCCGGCATAAGCGACAGGGCTTATGTTTCTGATAAGGCGCGGACAGGCAAAGATGTAACAATATCCCCTATGGTTTTTGTATCGGACAATGCGTCAATAAGCGATAAAACAATCATATATCCGGGGGTCTTTATAGGTGAAAATTCACATATTGGCGATGGATGTATCATATATCCCAATGTCACAATAAGGGAGAACATAAGGATAGGCAGCAGGGTTATCATACATCCGGGCGCAGTGCTGGGCTCTGACGGCTTCGGTTATGTGTTTGAAAAAGGGATTCATTATAAGATTCCACAGGCCGGCGGAGTTATTATCGGAGATGATGTTGAGATAGGCGCCAATGTCACGATCGACAGGGCCACGACAGGCAACACCGTTATAGGCAAAGGCACAAAGCTGGATAATCTTGTTCATATTGCCCACAATGTGAAGATAGGGGAAAACACTGTTATTACGGCGCAGGCCGGCATTGCAGGGAGCGCAGAGATAGGAAGTTTTGTCATGACAGGAGGCCAGGTCGGAGTTGCGGACCATGCCAGGATAGATGACGGCTGTATGATAGGCGCGCAATCAGGAGTAATGGGACATCTTAAAAAAGGGGTTTATTCAGGCTCGCCTGTCATACCTCACAGAGACTGGCTTAAGGCAGTTGCGATATTTGCCAGGCTGCCTGAACTTAACAAAAAAATCAAGGAACTTGAAGATAAGATAGAAACCATCGAAAGGAGACAGGAGAAATGATAGACATCAACGGGATACAAAATCTGCTTCCTCACAGATACCCTTTTCTTATGGTTGACAGGATTATTGAACTTGAACCTAACGCAAAGGCTGTAGGAATAAAAAATGTTACTGTTAATGAGCCTTTTTTTCAGGGGCATTTCCCGGGCAATCCGATAATGCCGGGGGTCCTGATAGTTGAGGCAATGGCGCAGATTGCCGGTGTGCTTGCATTCGGCTCCGGGGTTCAGGGCAATGCAGTTTTTTTTATGAGCATAGAAAAGGCAAAGTTCAGAAAACCAGTAGTGCCGGGGGACCAGCTCAGGATGGAGATAAAGGTGCTTCAGCAGAGGGGGAATGTATGGAAATTCTCAGGAACTGCAACGGTGGATGAAAAGGTTGTTTCAGAAGCGGACTTTACGGCAATGGTTCTTACAAAGGAGCAGAAATGACTACTGAAATACACAAGACAGCAATTATAGACCCTAAGGCGGTTATAGATGAAGGCGTGTCCATAGGTCCGTTCTGCATCGTGGGCGAGGGGGTTAAACTTAAAAAAGGGGCGAGGCTTATGTCGAATGTGATGATAGAGGGCAACACGGAAATCGGAGAAGGCTGCCTGATATATCCGTTTGCAACCATCGGTCTTCCGCCGCAGGACGTCAAATATAAAGGCGAAAAAACCGGCGTAAGAATAGGGAACAATAATATCATAAGAGAGTATGCATCCGTTCACAGGGCCTCGGTCGGAGGAGACGGCATGACTACGGTTGGAGATAATAGTTTCCTTATGGCTTATGTGCATGTCGCGCATGACTGTAAGATAGGAAATAATGTGGTAATTGCAAATTCTGCGGGACTTGCAGGGCATGTGGTCATCGAAGACTATGCAGTAATAGGAGGCATTGTCGGAGTGCATCAATTTACAAGGATTGGAGCGTATGCGATGGTTGGAGCTTTCAGCGGCATAGGGCAGGACATACCTCCGTACACAATGGCGTCAGGGCCAAGGGCAAAACTCTTCGGCCTCAATTCAGTGGGGCTCAAAAGGAATGGTTTTCCTGATTCAACAATAAACGAGCTTAAGAAGGCATACAAGATACTCTTCAGGGAAAAACTTACATTAAAGGAAGCGCTTAAAAAGGTGCAGAAGGATTTCCCTGATTCAAAAGAGATAAGGTACCTTGTTGAATTTATCGAGAAAAATAAAAGGGGCGTCTGCAGATAGACAAAGGCTATCAGCCATGAGCTATCAGCTATCAGCTATTGCATGAAAATACTCGGACTTATAGCCGGCATGGGTGAGCTTCCAAAGCTCGTTGCTGCAGATGCAAAAACAAGAGGATACAGGGTGGTGGCAGTTGCGCTTGAGCCTGTTGCCGACAAAGACCTCGGCTCGTATGTTGATGAGATAAAGTGGGTAAATGTAGGGAAACTTGGCGCGATAATAGACTCTTTAAAAAAGAGCAAGGTAAAAGAAGCTGTCATGGCAGGGAAGGTCCCGAAATCCCTGCTCTATAAAAGCAAGATAATACCTGACCTGAGGGCCGTAAAACTCCTTTTTACGCTGAAAGACAAGAGCGACGATTCCATACTTCTTGGGATAGCAAAAGAGCTTGAAAAAGACGGTATCACGCTTCTTAACACAACCGATTTCAGTTCAGGGCTTATGACGCCTGAGGGACTCCTTACGGAAGAAAGCCTTTCAGAAAACGAATGGAAGGATATAGCCTTTGGCTGGAAGATAGCAAAGGAAATCGGGCGTCTTGATATAGGGCAGACAGTTATTGTAAAAGACCAGGCTGTTATGGCAATCGAGGCGATAGAAGGAACAGATGAGGCTATCCTTAGAGGCGGGAAACTGGCAGGCAAAGGCGCTGTTGTTGTCAAGGTCAGCAAGCCAAAGCAGGATATGAGATTTGATGTCCCTGTTGTCGGGATGAAGACATTGATATCCATGATAGAGGTCAGCGCGCGTGTCCTGGCTGTTGAGGCAGGCAGGAGCATTCTCCTTCAGAGAGAAAAGATAATAAAAGAGGCTGAAGAGGCCGGGATATCGCTCGTGGGATATAAGGAGTAGTTTATGAGCCGCAATTTTATTGACCTTCACACGCATGGAATCGGAAAATACGATACAAGAACAGACAACTATAAGGATATTCTTAAAATGGCCGAACTTCACGGGAGGAAAAGAACAAGGGGTATTCTGCCCACTATTTATCCTGCATCAATTGCCGAAATGCGCAAGAATATGGAAGCCGTAAGGAAGGCGATGGAATCGCAGATATACGGCCTTAAATCCCAGTCGGCAGCCATTATCGGCATAAATCTCGAGGGGCCTTTTTTAAACCAGCTGAGGTGCGGGGCAATGGATAAAAAGTCATTCATCAGCCCGTCCGCATCTTCTCTTAAAAAATTAATATCGGGATACGAGGACATAATAAGGATAATGACAGTTGCGCCTGAAGTTAAGGGGGCATTAAAGATTATAGAAAAATGTGTTGAGGTCGGGATAAAGGTTAACATGGGCCATTCCGATGCAACATATATACAGGCTGTTGAAGGCAAAAAGGCAGGCGCAACCGGGATTACACATATATTCAATGCCATGAGGCCTTTTCATCACAGGGAACCAGGGCTTGCAGGTTTCGGGCTTATTGATGAGGATATTTACATAGAAGTAATTGCTGACGGTGTCCATTTGCATTCAAAGGCGCTTGAACTTATTTTTTCTAAAAAGAGGCTTGATAAGATAATGCTCGTGTCAGATTCTGTAAAGGGTGAGAAGGGCATTGCTGTTTATAAAAAAGCCGGGATTCTGGCAGGAAGCGGCATAACACTCTCAGATTCGATAAAAATACTTAAACAGACAGGAATCCCTGAAGCAGAGATCATAGAGGCCGCAGTTGAAAATCCGGCAAGATACCTGTCTCTAATGTAATTCCTCGTAAATGCCTTCTAACTGAGGTGCAAGGTCTTTAAATGCCTGCAGTACCTGCGGGTCAAAGTGACAGGGTAAAGTCTTCCCGTCTCCTTCTTTAAGTATCCTGCAGGTCTTTTCGTGGCCGTAGGCAGGCTTGTATGGCCGTGTACTTCTCAGGGCATCATACTGGTCTGCTATATTGAGGATCCTGCCTTCGATGGGGATTATATCACCCTTTAATCCGTAAGGGTAACCGCTTCCATCCCAGCACTCATGATGGGTAAGTGCAATGGCCTGTGCCATCTTCATCCTGGGGTGCTCGCCGAGTATCCTTGCGCCATAAAGGGGATGCTGTTTTACTGTCTCAAATTCCGCTGCTGACAGCTGGCCCGGCTTTTTCAGTATGTCAGGATGAACATGAATCTTGCCTACATCGTGCATCTGGGCGGCGATGCCTATATCGGACACAAATTTTTCCGGCAACCCAAGTTTTCTTGCTATCGCCATTGAGTATTTGTTAAGCCTCAGGATGTGGTTTCCTGTATTGTCGTCATTAGCCTCTGCAGCCTTTGAAAGTGCAGTTATTGTGTAGAAAAGGGTATCTTCTGTTTCTTTTATCTGTTTGGACAGGGATTTAAAAAATGGGATATGGATTGAAAGCCCTTTAATGACCTGAGCATCAGAAAGGGTTACAGCGCGGCCGTAGTTAAATGCAATTATCACGGCATGTCTTGATATATAGGCAACGAAATTTTCCACCATCCCGACAGCCTCTGTTATGGCACGATGGAAGTGTTCCTGATATTTTAATACGGATTCTTCGTCTGTATGGTTTGAATATATTACTCCGCAGTCGCCATTGTTTTTTGCTTTATCTTTCCGGGCATAAAAGTTTTCAGGGATAATGCACTCCACGGGTTCTGTCCCGTTGCTGAATATTTTCCCTTTGATATTGTTACTGTCTGTCTTTCCAAGAAAGACGCAGACAGGTTTTTCCCTCTCATAAGGTTTTTTTCTTAGGATCATGCCAAGCAGTGATTTGTAAAATTCTTTGCTGTTGAAAGTCATTGGGTCAAAATCCCTGAGAATTCCCGAGGTGTAGGATATGATTGAAGCCAGATTCTCATTTGTCTTCTCCAACTCAGTATACATGCCTTTTATCTTGAGCAGCGCCCGGACCCTTGCAACTACTTCGCTCATGCTGAAAGGCCTGCTTATAAAATCCTCTGCCCCTGCCTGAATGCTTCTTATTTTTTCCTGGCCGGATGGCAAGGCGGGTATCAGCATAACAGGAATTTTTTTGGTGGCCGTATTTGCCTTTATCTTTTGGCAGACTTCATAGCCGTTAATTCCCGGAAGAATGATATCCAGTATAACAAGGGCGATGTCTTCTTTTTCCAGAAGCAGGAGGCATTCTTCACCGCTCCCGGCTTTTACTACATCGTAATGGGGTTTGATATAACCCTCGATCAGGGCTGCATTTCTCGGGTTGTCATCAACCACGAGTATTTTAGGCCTCTGTGCTGTCAACATTGTAATTATTATCGGCTTTGTAAATGGAAACTTTAATTTTTTGGGTAAAAAAAGGCGGTATGCTATAATTTGTTAACAAATGGCCATAGTCTGTTTTTTGCAAAAAGGAGGAAGGGTTATGAAAGGGCTTGTTTTCTTTGTATTTATTTTTTTAGCATTAATTTCCCCCGGTGTAAATGCAGGGGAAAAGGAGGCAAAGGATATGGTAAAAGATATTCACTGGCTTGGGCATGATACATTCAGGATTGCCGGAGAAAAGACAATCTATACCGACCCGTTCAATATCAAGAAGAAAGACACTGCTGATATTATCCTGATTACCCATGAGCATCGCGACCACTGCTCTCCGGATGATGTCAGGAAGATTCAGGGGGCAAATACCGTGATAGTCACGGTTGCAGACTGTGCAAAGAAGTTAAGCGGGAATATAAAGGTAGTAAAACCGGGCGACAGAATCAGTGTTGAAGGAATTGAGATTGAGGCAGTTCCGTCCTACAATACAAACAAGCAGTTTCATACAAAGGACAGGGGCTGGGTTGGCTATATTTTTACTGTAAAGGGGCAGCGGATTTATCTTGCGGGAGATACTGATTATATACCTGAGATGAAGGCATTTAAGAATATAGATGTTGCGCTTCTCCCGGTTTCAGGCACTTATGTCATGACAGCTGATGAGGCTGTGAAGGCAGCCCTTGATATAAAGCCGAAGATTGCAATCCCCATGCATTATGGTTCGATAGTCGGGGACAGGAACGATGCGAAGAAGTTTGCAGAGGGGCTTAAGGGAAAAATTGAGGTTGTGATATTAGATGAGGAGTAAATAAGAATGAATTTATTAGGGCAGGTGATAGTATTTTCGCTCATTCTCGGCACTGACGGCGTCAGTGCCTCCGAGGTTTTGCCTGTCCATGCATTTTGCATAGAGGCAGGCAAAAAAACCGCTCAAACACTATTCCCCACCCTGCCATATTTGTCATGGTTTTGAGGTCTAAATGCTTAATGAAATAATAAATATGTTTAAAAAGAAAGGTGATTTTGTCTCTGGCGAAGAGATGAGCAAAAAACTCGGAATAACACGGGCTGCCATATGGAAGAAGATAAAGATTTTGAGGGGCGCGGGATATAAAATTCAGGCAACGCCTGCAAAAGGGTATAAACTAATTAAGTCTCCTGAATTTTCAGTCGAAGAACTCAGGACTCTTATAAGGGGTGATATCGGCAGGGAGATTATTTTTTTTGAGAGTATAGGTTCTACCAATACAGCGGCTTTGGAGCTTGCAGAAAAAGGCGCTCCTCACGGAACAGTCGTAATAGCAGACAGACAGGCAAAGGGGAAGGGCAGGCTCGGAAGGACATGGGTCTCACCGCCCCGGAGCAATATTTATATGAGCGTTATTTTGAGGCCGGAGATAGAGACAGAGGATGCAACGCTTCTTACAATAATGGCTGCGGTATCATGTGCAAAAGGCGTAATGAAATCAACCGGACTGAAGGCGGAGATAAAATGGCCCAATGACCTGATGATTTCCAGCAAAAAATTGGGCGGCATACTTACAGAGATGAAATCAGACCCCGACGGGATTGTATTTGCCGTTATCGGCATTGGAATAAATGTGAATAGTAAAACAAAAAAGGATTTTCCTCCTGATATCCGGGGTATTGCAACGTCAATAAGAGAAGAACTCGGCAAAATTCAATCAAGGACCTTTATTATTGCAGAGATATTGAAGGAGACGGAGCACTGGTACAGGGTCCTCTTGACCGGGGGAAGAAAACCTCTGTTTGATGAGTGGAAGCGGCTTTCATCAACACTCGGCAGGAAGGTCAGGGTGACTGCCGGGGATAACGTATTCACCGGAGTTGCAGAAGACATAGACAGGGGAGGAATGCTTATATTGAGACTCCCATCCGGCATGCTCAAAAAGATAAGCTCCGGAGATGTAACTATGCTGAGGTAACTATTTTTAATCCTTATGTGCGTTGTATATTTCTTCAAATACAGGCGCAACTTCAATAAATGCGTTTAATACCCGGGGGTCAAAATGTTCCGGAATGGTCCTTCCATCCCCTTCTGTTATCACTTTATAGGTTTCCTGATGGGTAAAGGCCCTTTTGTAGGGCCTTTTGCTCACAAGGGCGTCATACTGGTCAACAAGCATGACGATCCTGCCCTCAATCGGTATATTTTCACCTTTTAATCCTCCGGGATATCCTGTGCCATCCCATCTCTCGTGGTGATTGAGGGCAATAGAGGCTGCCATCTGTATGTTTTTATGAGTAGAACCTGCAAGGATTGCTTCTCCTATTGTGGTATGGTGCTTCATAACCTCAAACTCTTCTTCTGTGAGGCTGCCGGGTTTCAGAAGGATGCTGTCCGGTATCCCTATTTTGCCTATATCATGCATAGGGCTTGTAAATGTAATTGCCTCAATAAAATCCGCAGGCAGGTTCAGGGCCTCAGCGAGCTTATTTGAATAAAGGCCGATTCTTACGATGTGGATGCCTGTATCTGTGTCCCTGTATTCGGCAGCAGCTGTAAGGCGCAGTATAACTTCCTTGCTCATATTTTTGACCATTATCAGGGCATCTGCTAATGCCTGTGTTTTTTGCCTCACAGTATCTTCAAGGTTAGCCTTATAATTTCTTTCTATCTGCAGGAGATTGGAGTATTTGACAGCCCTTTCTATGGCATGAATAAGATAACTGGGGTGATAGGGCTTGATAAGGAAATCAAAGGCCCCTTTTTTAATGGCATCAACTGCCACGTCTAATTCAGCATATGCCGTCATCAGAATTACGGGAAGTTCCGGGTTGAGGGCATGAATTTTTTCAAGGAGTTCAACCCCTGAAACTACAGGCATTCTGACATCTGTCAATACGATGTCAATGTTGTTTTTGCCCAGTATTACCTCCATTGCCTCTTTTGCGCTTTCGCAGGTAATGACAGAGTAATTGCGCCCGCCAAGCAATAGTGAGGCTGATTCGCGGACGTAGGGGTCATCATCTACCACGAGTATATTTGGTTTAATCTCAGTCATTTATCCGGTACCTCTCTTATTTTCCGCTCCGATTCCGGTTTTTACCATATCATACCCTCTGAGATAAATACTATCAGAGTTGAGCAAGTTGTCAAGGTTAAGACAGGTTGTCTCTATTGCCTGTCAATAACTTTAAAGAATAGTTCGGCAAGCTCCGGATCGAATTGTATGCCTTTTAGTGAGATGATGTAGTCTTTTGCCTTTTCACTGGACCAGGCAGGCCTGTAAGGACGGTCTGAACGAAGGGCGTCCCAGACATCCACTAAAGCAAATATACGCGCTGCAAGTGGAATCTGTTCTGCCTTAAGGCCTTGAGGATAGCCGGTGCCGTCCCATTTTTCATGATGGCAGTAAGGGATGTCAATAGCGCGGCGCAGGAATGCGATAGGCGAGAGCAGTTTATACGCTATCACAGGATGGTTTTTCATAAGCACCCATTCCTCATCAGTGAGCTTGCCGGGCTTAAGCAGAACGCTGTCAGGCACGCCGAGTTTGCCGATATCATGAAGCAATGCTCCACGGCGTACGTGCACCAATTCTTCTTCGCTCATTCCTGCTGCGCGGGCTATCTCTATTGTTATTTCAGTGACGCGTTGCGAGTGGCCTTCTGTTTCCTTATCTCTGTAATCAAGGGCATTTGACCAGCCTTCAATCGTGGTGTCATAGGCAAGGACGAGTTCCTTGTATGACTCGGTAACGTCTTCAAGCATGTTCAGAAAGGCGTCCCTGCCTTTCTGAAGGGCCTCTTCTCTTTTCTTGACTTCGTTCAGCGTTGCGCCCAGTGATTCAGCCACTTCCTTATAGGACGCTTCGGATTTTTTCAGTTCCTTCTCTGTTTGCTTAGGCGCGGTTACGTCCCTGACGATCTCGAGACCAGCTATAATATTTCCTTCGGAATCTTTTACAGCAGATGCGGTATTCTCAAAATACATCATGCCCTTATCGGTAGGTACAGCCCTTACCGTTGTGTGAATCTTGCCATCCTCGAAAGACATCGCAACAGGACAACCTTTACAGGTATGCTCCATGCCTTCATATGCCATATAACAGTATTCTTCGACATGGTTGCCGATAAAGTTTATTGCAACCTGATTTTGATAGATGATCCTGAAATCCCTGTCCTGAATGGTAATGCCGTCGCCGATCGCTGCAACAATTGCTTCCCATTTAGCTTTTTCATTTTCAGCCTGCTCGAATGCTGCCTTTCGTTCTTCCTCGGCCTTTTTTTGTTTGTTGATTGCTAATTGAGCAATGGTGCTGAACGATAAAATAATGCAGATCGCGAGTATACGAACCACGATTTCAAAGAGTTCGGGGTTAAAGATTTGGGCCGTGATGGTGCCCTCATGAAATATAAACACATCTAAAGCAGCATCTCCAATCCAATAAAATACGCTAAACCAAATACCAACACATATTAGTTTCGATCTCATAATTCCGTATATCCCCTGATTATGGAAATCATTAATTTTACCTTCTGTATTTTGAAAGTTCAGCCTTTAAGCTTGCAAGCTCTTCCTTTAGTTCCTTCATTTTGAGCTCCCTGTTAACAGCCATGTCATAAAATTTTTCAAGCTCTCTCACCTTTTCTTTGACCTCTTTTTCAGCCAGTTTGCGATAGGTAATATCTTCTACTAACCCTACGCCGCCTTTAATAGCGCCTTTATTGTCAAATAATGGGGCCGTGCGCATGGAAATCCAGATTTCGGCAGGGCTTGTGGTTGCGCGATAAAAGCCCTCGTATGCTCCGTCATCTCCTGCTAATGACACTCTGATGGCAGGGAGTACATTCTGGTCTTTCAGGGTTTTCATGTCCAGCCCGACTAGCTTCTCACGCGGGGACTGAAGAATTTCGGCAAAGCGGTCATTGCAATCAGTGAGGAGCAGATTGGTATCATAGTGGAACACCCCCAGCGGAGACTGCTGGAATAAGAGGCGATAGTGCTCCTCGCTCTCCTTCAGTGCCTCTTCAGCCTTTTTGCGCTCGGTTATGTCAGCCATAATCCCGTGTAGTTTCGAAGATTCGCCATTTTGTAAAAGCACAGAGACACTATCCCTTATCCATTTTATGGACCCGTCAGACGCTATCATCCTGTATTCGAATTCATGGTCTTTCTTTCCTTTTGTCTGATTAATGCGGAAGGCAACTGCCTGCTCTCTATCTTCAGGGTGGATATGGCCCTGCCAGAAAAATGGTTCATTAAGCCACTGTTTAACAGGATAGCCGAGAAGTTGTTCCGCCTGTTTGCTCACAAAGGTAAACATGAAGGTCTTAACATCCACTTCCCATGCGATACCCTCAATTGAGTTAATGATTATTTCATATTTCTTTTGATATCCGGTTACTGTTTGCTGGAACAGGATGGCAATAATTGTACTTATGACAGGCGCAAGAAATATCATGCCGTGCATGAGAATATCGGCAACGTGCGTCTCTGTAAGATGTTTTATCAGCCCTGCGACGTCCCTGTTGTGTTCTGTATAATCGTAATAGAGATATCCCAAAAGAAAGATATAACCCACGGGCGCAATTAAAAGAGCGGCAAGATATTTTTTTATCCACTTCTGCATCTTCTCAATTTCCCGTCTTATATAGGGAGAGATTTTCCCTCAGATCTTTTATCTCTTTCTTCATCTCTTTCATTTTTAGTTCTCTTCCGACAGCCATCTCATAAAATTTTTCAAGTTCCTTCACCCGTTTTTTCAGTTCCGCCTCTGAGTCAATGAGTTTTTGCTGGGAGTACTTCAGGGCTGTTATGTCGGTAGCTATAATCACTGAATAAAGGAAGAGGCTGTCAGGAACCATGACGGGCTGGTGGCTCAGGTAGAACCATCTGTCTGCAGCTGCTACCTCCATCCATTCCGAAGACTCCTCTTTCTGTATTCTTTCTGCAAGATATCCGGCATCTTGTTCCCCCATAGGGAAGATGTCGGTAAACTTGCTGCCGGGTATTTCATTAATTGGTTTATCGGAAAATTCCGCAAAAACTTTATTGCACCTTACTATTCTAAAGTCTTTGTCTACCAGCACAATAAGCTCTGTGACATTGTCAAATGTTATTTCCCATTCGGTCTTGGCTTTCGTGATATCTTTCAAAAACTGGTTTAATTTTTCTTCTGTCTTTTTGCGCTCGGTTATGTCCCTGACAACATGTATCAGGCCTATCAGATTGTTGTCGCTGTCGAATCTGGGGATGGCCCTTATCTCTATGAACATGTTCAGGTGGGGCTCAAATATTTCAAAGAGTGCAGATTTGCCTGTCTGAAGACACTGACAGCTCGGACAGCCTTCCGGAGGTTTCTCAGTGCCATGGTAGTATTTAAAGCATTTTGTATCAGCTGTTTTCTCGAGGAAAGGAAGCCCAAGCATTTTTTCAGCGGCCTTATTGGCGCGTATAATATTCCAGTCCTTATCATGCACTGTGACCATGTCAGTAATGCTGTTAAACGTATGTTCCCAATCCTGAGAAATCTGGAAAATTTTTTCCTCTATCTTTTTTCGTTCAGTGATATTGCTTACGATTCCGAATTCTCCTGTTACTTTCCCATTTTCAATCTGCGGCGCGCTCGTGAATTCGCCTGTCAGATATTCTCCTGATTTTGAAAGGATGCGCAGTTCATAAAGCGGCGGCGTCTCCCCATTCAGAATCTTTTGATACATTTTCATGGCAACGGATAAATCATCGGGGTGCACAATAGGCGCAAACGGCCTGTTAATCCATTCTTCACGCGGCCATCCGGTTATTGTTTCGAATGCAGGATTCAGCGATGTTATTAATCCGTTTTCAGTTGAAAGGCTGTATATGACAGCCGGCGAAGTTTCGATGAGGTTCCTGTAACGCGCTTCGCTGTTTTTTAATGTCTCTTCTGCCTGTTTGCGCTCCTCAAGCATTTTTTCAAGTTCTTTGACCTTTTCTTCGAGTTTTACAGAAACTATATGGCTGTATCTCTTGAGATATTCCTCATCTTTTATTGGTTTTGTCTTTTTGCTTTTTCCCTCTTCTCTTTTGCTCAGTATGTTATTGAGTTCTTCCCAGAATTTTTCAGGGCTTTTTGGTTTTACTATGAAACCGTCTGCGCCGGAGGAAAATGCGAGTCCGATTTCCTCTTCACCCGTATATGTGGAAGAGTAGAATACAAAGGGGATAGCGCTGAGGTTTTTGTCTGAGTTTGCTTCCCTGAGGAACTGAAAGCCGTCCATCTTTGGCATGAGGATATCAGAAATTATAAGGTCAGGCCTGTTGGCCTTTGTCTTTTCGAGGCCCTGAAGCCCGTCAGAAGCCTCAATAGCTTCATGCCCCTGCATTTCTATTATGAGCTTCAGGATATTCCTGGCATCAGGGTCATCGTCTGCAATTAGGATTTTCATTCTATATTATTTATATCGGCTGTATTGTCTAAGGTTTTAATTTAAATGGATAATATGCCTCGATACCCATAATCTTATCAGACTTTAAGCAGGTGTCAAGTTTTTCTGTGCTATTGCCATAAATAAGGATAAATGGCAGAATAAGGAAAAATTAAGGAGGGCAAAGTTAAGGCCGAAGCAGAGCGAGGCTAACCCTTAACCTCAACCTGAGCCTGTTTTAAATATGAACCTTATTGCTATAGATATTGGTAATTCCTCAATAAGCATGGGCTTTTTTACTGAGGCAGGCCTTGTTATCCAAAAAATGGACACCCGGCCCTTAAAGCCTTCTTCAGAGTATGCCGCACTTATTAAAGGGTTTATAAAAGAAAAAAATATAGACAAAATATATGAAGGGGTTATAATATCTTCTGTGGTGCCGGGGCATACAGAGGCCCTTGAAGCCGCAGGTAAAATTCTGTGCAGAAAAGAGCCTCTTATACTGGCGCATAAGTTAAATACAGGCATTGATTTTCAGATAAATGAGCCTGAGAAACTCGGGGCTGACAGGATAGCAGCCTCTGCCGGAGCATGTAATCTTTTTGGCGCTCCTGTTGCAGTTGCAGATTTCGGGACGGCAACTACACTCAATTTTATCGGCAGCGGAAATGTATATAAGGGGGGCGCTATAATGCCGGGCATTGGGCTTATGGAGAAGGCTCTTTTTAAAGAGGCTGCTCAACTGCCTGACATCGAGCTTTCCATGCCTTTAACGCCATTGGGAAAAGATACAACGGGGAACATACTTTCTGGTATTATATACGGGACAGCAGGCGCTGTGGACAGGATTATAGCAGAGGTTGAAGGGATGGGAGGAGAGAGATTCAAGGTAGTTATAACAGGCGGTAACGCTGAACTTGTTGCGCCATTTCTTAAGAGGGGCGATTATATTGAGCCGTTTCTTGTTTTAAAAGGGCTGAAGTATATATATGGAAGGAATTCTTAATGCACGAGCTTAGAAAAGACCCTCTGCTTAACAGATGGGTTGCTGTCATGTCTGATTCAAAAGCGCCTGAAGAATACCATCTGCCTGATGATATAAAAGAATCCAGCTGCAGGTTATGTTCAGGCAGGGAGTCTGAAACTCCTTCCGAGATAGCTGCAATCAGGGCAAACGGCTCGAAGCCCAATGAACCGGGATGGCAGGTAAGGGTAATCCCCAGTTCCAATCCTATTCTCCAGATAGAGGGAGAACTCGGCAGAAAAGGTATCGGCATGTATGACAAGATGAACAGCATTGGCGCAAATGAAATCTTCATAGAGACTCCCGAGCATAATAAAAGGCCCGAGGATATGGGGTTTGAACAGGTGGTTAAGATAGTCACTATTTACAAGGAAAGGATAGCTGACCTTGAAAGAGATTCAAGAATGAGGTATATATTGATATATAAGAACTCAGGCAAGGAGGCAGGGGCTATTTATTCCCATCCGCATTCCCAGATTATTGCAACGCCGATTATCCCGAAGCGCGTTAAGGAAGAACTTGACGGCGCAAAGCAGTATTATTCATTCAAGGAGCGGTGTATATTCTGTGACATAATGAGGGAGGAATTGCGGTACGGGCAAAGAGTAGTCTTCGAGACAAAAAATTTTATTGCCTTCTGCCCTTATGCGCAGAGGTTTTCATTCGAATTCTGGATAATGCCCAAGAGGCATTCCTGTGCGTTCCAGGACATATCCCCGGACGAAACAGAGGACTTTGGACTGATACTCTCTTCATTGATGAAGAGGCTTGGTACGATACTGAAAAATCCCCCGTATAATTATATTATTCACACAGCGCCCAACAGGATACCGCGGCGTAATCACTGGCATACCCTTGGAGAAGATTTCCACTGGCATATGGAGGTCATGCCGAGACTTACGAGGGTGAGCGGATTCGAGTGGGGCTCAGGCTTTTATGTGGTAACAACATCCCCTGAGGATGCAGCAAAATATTTAAGGGAGGCTTAATATGGAAATTAAAAGGATTCTTTTCCCGACAGATTTTTCAGAAGGCTCAGACAATGCCCTGCCGTATGCCGCTGATATGGCTAAACACTATGGCGCAAAGCTGTATGTCCTTCACGTTATGCATGATATAGCGCAGGCCACCGGCTGGTATGTGCCTCATATATCAATGGACGAACTGTACAAGGATATAGAGAAAAACGCCAAAAAAGAGATAGAGAAATACGGCGTTGAGGAACTCAGAGGATTTAAGGATATTGACCGGACCGTTATAAAGGGCATCCCATACGATGAAATCATAAAATTTGCCAAAGAAAACAAGATAGACCTTATAGTAATAGGCACGCATGGCAGAAAAGGGCTTGACAGGGTTATCTTCGGCAGTACGGCAGAGCGTGTAGTAAGGGATGCGCCATGTCCGGTGCTTAGCGTGAGGCTTCCGGGGCATAAGATGAAAAAATGAGAGTCTACTTATCTGAAAATGCATTTATAGATCTTTTGCTGAGTTCGGCTGAAGTTTATAAAAGGGAGAGCCTTGGCTTTCTTCTTGGCTACAGGCCTGAAGACAGATTTATAATTGAACATGCCTTCAGTTTTCAGACAGCAAGGAGAAAACACAAAGGGGTTGTATTTCAGCACAAGAACCATAAGAAGATCGAGCCTATACTCGAGAAATTTGACAGGCTTCAGATAATAGGAGATTTTCATTCACACACACAGTTCGGCGTAACAAAGGGATTGCCTATCCCGAGCGATGAGGATGTCAGCGAGATGAGAGAAGGCCATATATATTTAATCATTGCTATAAATAACAATGAAAAAACCCTCAACTGGAATGAAAACAGGGACGGCACTATATCAGGTTCTGTCGGAGATTTTTTCTTCAAAATAGCAGCATATTATCTCAATGGTTCTTCCGGCATAAAGAGGGCCAGAATCCACTGTCCGTTCCCGCCTGCATTCTAAAAAGGTGTTTGGGATTAGGAGTTGGGGATTGGTTCATTGACAATAAAAAGATTTATATCTTATTCAATAGTAATACACCTGCTTGCGATGTCTTTTCTTTTTATCCGGCCTTCCAGACAGGAACGGCAAGGCTCGCCTTTTTTTGCAAGGCTTGTTACGCCGGGTGAAATAGCAGAGACCGGGAGTTTTGTGCCGCCTCCCGTGACAGCGCCGCTGCCCCGGGATATCGAGACTCACAAGCCGGAAGTTATGGATGAGAAGCCAGTGAAATCTCAAATCTCAAATCAAAAGCCCCAGGTCAGTATTCCGCAGGATGGCGGTTCCCTGATTCCGCAAATTATGAAGGGGCAGGCGCCAGGGAGCGGGGGGGAGCCTGTAAAAGACGGGCAGCTCAAAATACCGCCGGGGACCGGCGGCTTCTCATTTCCTCTTAAAAGAGAGAATCTTTTTGACAGAGCGGTGATATCAGAATCAGCGCAAAAGCAGGAAGACAAAACAGCGAAAAGCACTATTACGTTTGATGCAAAGGAATTTAAATATTATGGCTACATGAGGAGGCTGAGGGAAAAGATCGAGGGCATATGGCAATATCCTGCTGATGCGGCGATGCGGGGGATTTATGGAGACCTCTATATAAATTTTACAATTAAAAAGAACGGCGCCCTCGGCAGCGTGGATCTCGTCAGGACATCAGGATACAGGAGCCTCGATGAGGCGGCAATAAAGGCCCTCAAGGAAGCTGCCCCTTACTGGCCGCTGCCTGAAGAATGGAAAGAAGAGGCGCTGACTATTAAAGGCCACTTCATATATTCTTTGCAGGGGACGTACATAAGGTAAAATCTATTGCCTCAGGCTTTTGTTATAATTAATAATGAAGCCGAGGATATACCTGAAGGTCGGTGACAGGGTGAAACATCTGAGATACAATGTATGGGGATGCGGCAAGGTTGTTGAAGAAAAGCATTCATCTCTTGAAGGCGGTTTTTGTCTTGTCAGGGTCTTGTTTGACGACGGAATAGAGAGGTCGTTTATAAATGACATGGATAATGAGGCCTGCTGTTATTATGCAGGAGTAAGGATAATTTAATGGGCGACAGACAGGGCATAATATTTTTGCAAAATTTAAGCACTACAGGCCCTCGCTTGCTACGATATTTTTCGACAGTTCTAAGCTTTTTACGCTACAGCCTCGGAACTCACCCTTCGGGTTCGGACAGTCGAGGCTGTGGCCGCTGCAATTCGCTAAGAACTATTACCGAAAAATCTCTGATGCCGCTCAAGCCTGTCCTGGTTATGCTCGGATAATCCATGCAGGGGAAATTGCTTAGAACCAAAAAATATTTAGGCCAGAATTTTCTTTATGACCCGTCAATACTCGGAAAGATTGTGCAGGCTGCTAATCTTTCATCTGAAGATACAGTTGTTGAGATAGGCCCTGGTCCCGGCAGGCTGACAATGCTGCTTGCAGCAGCGGCAAAGAGGGTTATAGGGATAGAACTGGACAGGGCCCTCTATGAAAGACTTAAGGCAGAGCTGGCCGGATATGAAAATATTGAGCTTATATATGGAGACGCCCTTGAGTATCCTTATAATGACCTTCCCGAATTCAGGGTAGTTGCGAATATTCCTTATTACATCACAACCCCGATAATCTTCAGGCTGATTGAGAGCGGTAAAAATCTTAAGACGATGATGCTTACGGTACAGAAGGAAGTAGCTGAGAGGATTGTTGCTGTGCCTGACACAAAAGACTACGGAGTGCTTTCAATAATGGTTCAGTATTATGCGGTCCCATCTCTTAAATTCATAATACCGCGCGGCGCTTTCAGGCCTGTGCCGAAAGTGGACTCTGCTGCCTTGTATATAGAGATGCTTGAATCTCCATCAGTAAAGGTGAAGGATGAGAAACTTTTCTTCAGGCTGGTAAAGACAGCTTTTACACAGAGAAGAAAGACCCTTGCAAATGCCATTAAGACATTGGCGGATGATGTAAAAAGAAAGATTATCCTGGCCGGAATTGATCCGCAGAGAAGGCCCGGCACTCTCAGCATAGAGGAATTTGCAAGACTGGCTGATGTGCTACATGAAGACATTTGAAGTTATAGACATATCGGGCGATGTGGGGATAAGGGCTTTTGGCAAGAACATTGAAGAGGCTTTTACTAATGCGGCCATCGGGATGTACAGCCTTATTACTAATATTGAGGGTATCAGAGAGTCGCGGAAAATAATAATTGAAACTCAGAGTGATTCATTGGAAGGGTTGCTTGTAAGTTACCTCAGTGAGCTGATATTTCAGTTCGATGCCTACGGGTTTATCGGTAAAGGCATAGACATAAACATTTTCAGGCTTGAACCTTCGCCTTTTTTAAAGGCAACAGTGCGGGGGGAGGAATTCAACCCTGAAAAACATGAGCGAAAGTTATTAATTAAGGCAGCAACATATCATAAAGTAAGGATAGAAAAGGTCAGCGATATTTGGGAGATAGATGTTATCTTTGATATCTGATAGGATTTTACTACAGCTGTCAGCTTTCAGCCCTCAGCTATCAGCTAAGAATTAAGACGCGATTAAGAAGAGGTAAGAATGCTTCCTGAAAAACTTAAAAGGATTGATGAGACACGGATAGAAGTCCCTGATGATTATAAACCTGGAATGAGGGTTAAAGGGATAATTTATGTTGATGAAATCCTTGAAAAAGATCTTGAACCCCAGTGTATAGACCAGGTGGCGAATGTTGCAACCCTTCCCGGAATTGTCGGGGCCTCTATGGCAATGCCGGATGTCCATACAGGCTATGGTTTTTCTATCGGAGGAGTTGCGGCCTTTGATTTAAAAGAGGGGATTGTTTCACCGGGAGGCGTTGGCTATGATATAAATTGCGGTGTGCGCCTTCTGAGAAGCAACCTGAAAAAAATAGATGTAGTTCCAGGGCTCAAAGACCTTGTCAGCATTCTTTATAATGAAATCCCTTCCGGCGTTGGTTCAAAAGGAAAGATAAGGCTTACGCCTGAGAATGAAGAGAGATTGTTGCTTAATGGCGCCAGATGGGCTGTTGATGAGGGCTATGGAGAGGCATCAGACCTTGACAGGATTGAGTCAGGCGGCTGCATAGACGGGGCTGAGCCTGAGCTCATAAGCAAAAAGGCTTATGAAAGGGGCAAGGCGCAGCAGGGGACTCTGGGTTCCGGCAATCACTTTCTTGAAATCCAGTATGTAGATGAGATATATGATGAAAAGGCTGCTAATGTCTTAGGCCTGTTTGAAGGACAGGTTACCGTAATGATACATACAGGCTCGCGCGGTTTCGGGCATCAGGTCTGCACGGATTTTCTTGAAGTTATGGCGAGGGCTGCAAGCAAATACAATATTGCTCTGCCTGACAGGGAACTTGCCTGTGCTCCTTATAACAGCCCTGAGGCGCAGGATTATCTGGCTGCTATGAGGGCTGCCGCAAACTATGCCTGGGCCAACAGGCAGTGCATAATGCACTGGGCCAGAGAGGCATTTCTGAATTTTTTAAAGACCACACCCGGAGAGCTTGGCATGAATCTCATTTATGATGTTGCACATAACATCGCAAAGGTCGAAGAGCATATTGTGGACGGCAAAAGGAAAAGGCTCATAGTTCACCGGAAAGGAGCAACACGGGCCTTCCCGCCAGGACATCCTGAACTTCCTGAAGTTTATAAAAATACAGGCCAGCCTGTTTTAATTCCGGGTGACATGGGCAGGGCGTCCTTTGTCCTGCTTGGAACTGAAAAGGCCATGGCGGAGACATTCGGCTCAACATGCCATGGCGCGGGAAGGGTGATGTCAAGGCATCAGGCAATAAAAAAGGCAAAGGGCAGAGCGATATGGCGTGAGATGGAAGACAAAGGAATTATAGTCCGCTCTGCCGGAAGAGAGACACTGGCAGAAGAGATGTCAGAGGCATATAAGGATATCTCAAGTGTTGTTGATGTAGTTCATAGGGCGGGAATATCTAAAAAGGTTGCAAGGCTGCGGCCTATGGGAGTAATAAAAGGGTAAATTCTGTTATAATTCTGCAATGGAAAAAACTCTTTCGGTTATACCTCTCGGCGGTGTTGAGGAGATAGGCCTCAATATGACTGTCTTCGAGTATGAAAATGATATAATTATCGTAGATGCCGGCCTGATGTTCCCTGAAGAAGATATGCTCGGCGTTGATTTTGTCATACCGGATTTTTCTTATATCATTGAAAACAAGGACAAGGTGCGGGGAATAGTGCTCACGCATGGGCATGAAGACCATACAGGCGCCCTGCCTTTTCTGCTTAAAGAAATAGATGCTCCTATCTACGGTACCCCGCTTACTCTTGGGCTTGTGAAGGAGAAACTCAGGGAGCATTCATTGGAGCGCGCAGAGCTGATTTCTGTCAAGCCGAGGGATGTAATAAATCTCGGGGTGTTTTCTGTTGAGTTTGTACGCGTAACCCACAGCATTGTTGACGGAGTAGGGCTTGGAATAGATACCCCGCTGGGGAAAATTGTGCATACAGGGGATTTCAAGCTGGACCCAACGCCTGTTGACGGGCAGCTGATGGATTTTCACAAGTTCTCTGAATACGGAGAAAAAGGGACCCTCCTGCTGCTTTCTGACAGCACAAATTCTGAAAAGGGCGGCTTTACATTTTCAGAAAAAGAGGTGCGGCGCGCCTTTGAAGATATCTTCTCTACGGCAAAGGGCAGGATAATAATTGCGACCTTTGCGTCAAATATCCACAGAATCCAGCAGGCTATAGATGTTGCAGTAAAGTTCGGGCGCAAGGTGATTCTTTGCGGCAAGAGCATTGTTTCCAATGCGCAGATAGCTCTTGACCTGGGCTACCTTCAGATACCAAGGGAGACATGGCTTAAGCTTGAGGATTTGAAGAACCTTGAAGACCGGGAGGTTGTGATAATAACAACAGGCAGCCAGGGCGAGCCGATGAGCGTGCTTTCAAGGATAGCTACAGACGAGCACAAACATATAAAGGCCAAAGACGGCGATACCGTTATATTATCGGCAAAGATGATACCCGGCAATGAGCGTTCCATAGGAAGGATTATAAACCATCTCTTTAAGAGGGGCGCTAACGTCATATATGAAAAGGTCTCGGAGATACACGTCTCGGGCCATGCATCCAAGGAAGAGCTGAAACTCATGCTCAATATGGTGAGGCCGAAATATTTCATGCCTGTCCACGGTGAGTACAGGCATCTTGTTTATCATTTAAATCTGGCTGAAAAAGTAGGCATCCCGAAAGAAAATGTATTTATACTTGAAAACGGCGAGAGGCTTGAGATATCGGAAGGCGGGGCAAAGAAAAACGGCAAGGTCAGTTCAGGAAGAATATTCATTGACGGGAAAGGCGTTGGAGATGTCGAGGCCATGGTGCTTCGCGACAGGAAGAGGCTGGGGCACGACGGCATTGTGCTTGTGCTTATTGCAATTGAAAAACTGGCAGGGAAGGTTGTCTCAGGCCCGGATATAATTACAAGAGGCTTTGTTTTTGAAGATGCCTCGCCTGAACTTATTAATGACCTTAACATCCTTGTCTCGGATACACTGAATGGACTGGACAGGGAAATAATGTCAGACTCATCTCTTATTAAGGCCAAGATCAGAAGTGTACTCAAGAAGTATCTCAGGAACACAATGCAAAAAACTCCCATGATAGTGCCTATAATATTTGAGGTATAAAGGTTTAAGCCAAAAGTTGAGAATTAAAACAGGGAGGGGTTATGAGGCTAAGAGTAATAATTGCTGTTTTGCTGGCGATAACCTTGTCTGTCAGCGTAAGCGTTGCTGAAGCGCAGGATGAAAACCTGGTCCGGAAGGAGATGGCTGCACTTGATAAGGCGTTTAAAATAACCATTGATGCAGTTGTGCTGAACCAGCCGGAAAAGATTGCGCCGGCCTTTGCTGAAGTGCAGAAGATAATGGAGCAGGTTGAACAGGCTGTAAAAGACAAAAAGAAAATAGCGCTTCCCAGAAACCAGAATAAATTCAAGGTCTTTGTTAAACTGGACAACAGGTTCCATCGTGAGGTTGGGGCCCTGGTGATTGCAGCAAAGAAAAACAGGATGAGGGCTGTTAACAGGCAGGCACACAACCTCCTCAATATGTGTGTCAGGTGCCATGACATATTCAGAAAGAAGGCATAGGGCCGGAATCTGCTATAATCATACACAATGTTAGAGGCTATAATTCTTGGAATTGTTCAGGGATTTACGGAATTCCTGCCTGTAAGCAGCGCCGAATGAACATGATATTTCTCTTAAAGGGGCTCTTCCTGGGGATTGTGGAGGGAATAACCGAATTCATCCCGGTTTCATCCACAGGCCACCTGATTCTTGCCGGCGATTTTCTGGGTTTCGGGGGCGAAAAGGCAAAGGTTTTTGAACTGTTCATCCAGTTGGGTGCAATCCTGTCTGTAGTATGGCTTTACAGGGAAAAGATATTCGGCGTAATGAAAAGACTCCAAGGCAACAAAGATGCGCGTTCTTTTGTGAGCAACATAATCATTGCATTTCTTCCTGCGGCATTCATTGGGCTGCTGGCTCATAAGGCCATAAAGGCATACCTCTTCAATCCGATAACTGTTGCGGCGGCGCTTGTTGCCGGAGGGCTTGCGATCCTGCTCATAGAAAGGATGGACCACCGGTCACACGTGAAGGAAGTCGCTGACATTACCCTGAAACAGGCCATGGCAGTGGGGCTCGCTCAATGTTTATCACTCTTCCCAGGCGTTTCGCGTTCCGGGGCAACGATCATGGGTGGCCTCCTCACAGGGTTTGACAGAAGGGTTTCAGTAGAATTCTCTTTTTTTCTCGCTATCCCGACCATGATAGCGGCGACCGGATATGATCTGTTTTCTAATATGCAGGCTCTCTCGCTCTCAGACATACCTCTCTTTAGTGTTGGATTCATTACATCGTTTTTTTCCGCGCTGATTGTCATTAAGTCGTTTTTAAGGTATGTCTCGCGGCATGATTTTTCAGGGTTTGCATATTACCGGATAGGATTTGGTTTATTCATTTTAGCCTTTTATTGGCATAGGGGGTGGAAGTTCTGACATGGCGGTTTCTTTGTTTTTCAGGACACACTTTGAATATTTTTGTGTATTATAGATTCATGCTTGCAATTATAATCATTGGCGGGATATGGCTGAAAGGATAAAGCGGATAAGAGAAGAGGTGCTGGGCGTTGTCTCTGTTCTGGGCGGCATCTACCTCGGGCTGAGCCTTCTGACACACACGAGATGGGACCCTTCTCTTTTCACATCTACGGCCTCTCCTGTTAAAAACTATGGCGGCATAATGGGCGCTTATATCTCTGATATCATGATTGTGATGCTCGGGATATCTTCTTTTGTAATACCGTTTCTTGTAATCGTGTACGGTGTTAAAAGGCTTCTCGCCATGGAGGGCCACAGGATACATGTAATTGGCGCGCTGCTTTTTGTCCTGTCGTCTTCAATCCTGTTATCCCTTATGGCGTCAACATTTGATTTTAAGTTAGAGAGCAATCCCGGCGGCCTTACAGGCCTGTTTATTTCAGGGAAGATAAAAGACCTTCTGTCAATACCAGGGGCCTATATCTTTTGTCTGTCCCTATTCCTGTCTTCAATAATACTCCTCAGCCCTGTGTCTCTGGTATCATTTGCGCTGAACAGAAAGCAGGAGAGAGCGGAAGGCAGTGAAGATATGGAGGAACCTCTGATTGATGAAAGGCAGCTTGTTATTCAGGAACCTGAAACTGCAGAGCCTTTGCTTTTTGAGGCTGAGCCTGAACCTGTGGAGCAGCCTAAAACTGTAAAACCGCGTAAGGCAGGAGACTATGAGCTGCCCCCGTTAGATTTGCTTAAAATGTATGATTCAGGCATAAGGCCGGCAAAAGATGAACTGATGGCAAGTTCGGAATTGCTTGAACAGAAATTTGCGGATTTTGATGTTGAGGGAAAGGTTACGCAGGTATATCCGGGCCCTGTGGTAACAATGTATGAGTTTGAACAGGCAAAAGGCATAAAGATAACCAAGGTCGTTTCGCTTTCAGATGACATTGCCCTTGCGCTTAAGGCCCCGGCTGTAAGGGTGTCAACAATATCAGGAAAATCAGCAATTGGCATTGAAGTTCCCAACAGGCAGCGCGAGACAGTGTCTTTGAGAGAGATTATATCTTCCGAGAGTTTCAGGAAAAACCATTCAATGCTTACGCTGGCGCTTGGCAAGGATATATTCGGAACCCCGGTGGTCTCTGACCTTGCAAAGATGCCGCATCTGCTTGTTGCCGGCGCAACAGGCTCCGGCAAGAGCGTCTCCATAAACTCTATGGTGATGAGTATTCTTTACAAGGCAACTCCAAGGCAGGTAAAAATGCTTATGATAGACCCCAAACTTCTTGAACTTTCAGCGTATGAGGGAATACCTCATCTTATCTCGCCTGTTATAACAAATCCCAAGGAGGCGGCAGAGGCATTGCGCAAGATGGTCTTTGAAATGGAGCACAGATACAGGTTATTGGCTGAAAAAGGCACGAGGAACATTGAGGGCTATAACAGGCTGGTTTCAGAGGATGAACAATTGCCCTATATCGTAATCTTCATAGATGAGCTTGCAGACCTTATGTTCGCCTCGGCGAACGAGGTCGAGGATGCCATCGCAAGGCTTGCGCAGATGGCGCGTGCATCAGGCATACATCTTATCCTTGCGACCCAGAGGCCGTCCGTTGATGTTATAACAGGTGTTATCAAGGCCAATTTCCCTGCAAGGATTTCCTTCCAGGTTACATCACGTATAGATTCAAGGACCATCCTGGATTCTCAGGGAGCTGAACAGCTCCTCGGAAAGGGCGATATGCTTTTTATGATTCCGGGGATAAAGATAGTGCGCATTCATGGAGCGCTCATCACAGAAGAGGAGATAAAATCTGTTACTGATTTTATCAGGGCGCAGGGGATACCTGACTATTCCATGTTTGAAAGAATACAGATAGAAGAGCCAACAGATGATGAACCCTCTTCTGACAGGGACGAGATGTATCAGAGGGTGCTTGAGTTTGCTGATTCTGTCGGAGAGGTGTCCATATCATCCATACAGAGACGGTTCAAGATAGGCTATAACAGGGCTGCGCGCGTTATGGAGCTGATGGAGTCAGACGGCCTTGTAGGCCCGTCCAAAGGCGCCGGCAAGCCGAGAGATTTTCTGAGGAGAAGAAGGTGACATTAAAGCAGTCGATAGTCGATAGTAGTCAGTCGTCAGTTAAAGTAATATTTCTTATAGCAGTCTTTTTACTGTTCACTATTCACTATTCACTATTCACTGTTTCTGCTGCTGAGGATGAGGTTGCAAGGATTCAGGAGGCCTATAAAAGCATTGAGGATATCAAGGGCAGTTTTGTCCAGAAGAGTTATATTAAAGATTTAAAGAGGACTGATACATACAAAGGCGCCCTTTTCATAAAAAGGCCTTCAAAGATGAAATGTGTGTATAAAGGTGAAAAACCGCAGGAGATAATAATTAACAACGAGAGGATTATAATATATAGCAAATCCGAAAAACAGGCATTCAGGGGGACCTTTAACAGGAATACATATGGCCAGGCGCCTGTGGCCCTTTTAAGCGGTTTTGGAAAGATAAGAGAAGAATTTAATATAACCCCCGAGAATGGCAGGCTGGTCCTAATCCCCAGGAATCCTATGGGCAATATTGTTTCCATAGAGATAGTGACATCTGCTGATAATTTCCCAATAAAATCTTTTATAATAAACGACACGCGTTTAAACAGGATTGAGATAGCGCTTAAGGACATGGAAATAAATACAGGGATTAAAGATTCCATGTTTGATTTTTCTTTACCGGAGGGGACGAATATTTATGAGCATAATCCTTAAGGCCCTTAAAAAAGCAGAAGGAGCTAAGACCGGAAGAGAAACAGTTGCGCAGTCCCAGGCCTATCAGGCCGGCAATAAAAAGACATTAGGAATAGCCATAGCGGGTTTTGCCGGGCTTGTATTGTTATTTTCCATAGGGCTTTACTGGTTCAAGGGAAGGCCTGTCTCAAAAGCACCTGTAAAAATTGCGGATAAAGCTGTGAATGTTCAACCTCAGAAAGCAGCCACTGCACAGGGAAAAGCAGCCACTGTGGTTCCCAAAGGCCCTGATGTAAAGAAACTTAATGAAGATGCAGTAAGACAGATTAAGGAGAAAAATTATTCAGGCGCAGAAGATAGCTTAAGAAAGGCGCTTCTTGCAAGGCCTGATGATGCGGCAATATATAATCATTTGGGACTTTCCTTAAAAAATCAGTCCAGATACAAAGAGGCGTCTGCAGCTTATCAAAAGGCGCTTCAGCTTAAACCTGATTATTACGAGGCAATGAATAACCTTGCTGTGACTTATGAGATGCTCGGGAACAGGGAAAAGGCAAAATCACTTTATCTGAAAGCCCTTTCCGTAAAACCTGTATACGCAGAAGCACATCTCAATTACGGCCTTTTGCTTGAGGCCGAAGGCAATATCAAAAATGCAGAGAGCCATTATCAGGCCTTTCTCAGCATTTCATCAGACGAAACGCTGAAGAGCATGGTCAGGGAGAGGCTGAAGGCGTTAGGGAAATAAAAATTTGTCACCCTGAATTTATTTCAGGGTCTCAGAGATGCTGAAACTAGTTCAGCATGACATTCATTTTTTCCTTATTGTTTCGTCAGCCCAGCTCAGGGCAGCGGACACAGTTGGAAATCCTATTGTGCTTGTGAGCAGAATTATTGCATGGCGTATTTCTTCCGGCTTTGCGCCTGCTGCCAGCGCCCTTCTTGTATGCGAATGAACTGACCCCTCTGACCTTATGGCAGCAGCAGCGGCCAGCTGTATGAGTTGCGAAATTTTATCGTTAAGCGGGCCTGAGGTCTTTGCAGCCTTCCCAAGATTTTCAAGCGCCCTGACGTATCCCTTGAACCTTTTTTCAATGCTTGTATACTGAGATGGTAATTTAGCCATAAAGCCTCCTTTGTTTTTATGATTACAGATATTTTTTATCAGTTACCAACAGAAAATGCAAGAAGATTCTCCTTTTTTAGTTGAAAAGCCAGCTTGTAAGTATTATCCTTTCAATAAGTTAAAACCCGGAGAACATAGGAGGTAGGTCCGTTGGTGGAATAGAAGGAAAAAGGAGTGATAATATGGAGTCGAACATAGCTGTTTTTAGAGGAAAGGAAATCAGAAGGACTCTCCATAAGAATGAATGGTGGTTTTCAGTCGTAGATGTTTATGCAGCGCTTACCGAAAGTACTGATGCAGGAGCATACTGGAGGAAATTAAAACAAAGACTCAATGAAGAAGTAAGCGAGGTCGTGACATTTTGTCACAGGTTGAAATTATCTCCTCTGATGGAAAGAACATTGATTTAGAGACTTGCAATTTTCCACCACAAATTGGATAATAAGGCATGAAAGTGGTGGAAAAAGATAAAGTCATCAGCGGTATGCTCCGTGACGAACTAAAGCGGTGTCAGGAGATGCTCTACAGCCTTGAGAAGTCTGTATCTGAGCTTCCGAGAGGTGTGATAAATGAACGGGAAAAACGATTCAAGGACAAGGTCTATTTCTACCCCTACCTGAAATACCGTGAAGGGGACAAGGTTGTAAACAAACACATATCAAGAGAGGAAGTGCAGGCGATATCAAAAAAACTTATGATGAGGAAAAAATACGAAAAGGAGATACAGTCGTATAGGAAAAAGATTGCCTATTTGAGTAAGATTCTTCGTGATAGAAAAAGGCGAAGCCATGCAGATCGCGGTCAAAAATAAAGACATTTTTCCTGTCGAGATTCGGGAGCTTTTGCATGACTTCTACTCAGCAGGCTTTTTTGAAGAATCCATGCTTATCGGAAGCTGGGTAATGCCTTTATATCAAGAAGCATTTGGCATAAATTATACCCTTCGCACGCTGGATATTGATTTTGCAGTTAAGTTCGTTTATTTCGACAGGCATAAAAAGATAGACCTTGAGAAAGTCATCACTGACCTTGGGTACATCCCTGTAATGATGCAGTCGGGCATTCGCAGGTTTACACGTGAAAATTTCACAATTGAATTCGTTGTTCAACGGAAGGGCGGAAGAGATGACGAAGTTATCCAAATCAGTAAATGGAATATCACAGCCTCACCTCTCCCTTTCGTTGAGATCCTTCTGGGCTTTCCTTTTATTGCAGACTTCGGAGAATTCAAAGTGAGGGCGCCGCTGTCTGAAGCTTTCTTTGTACATAAACTAATTACAGCACAGAGAAGACCTGGCGAAAGCAAAAAAGACAAAGACCTTGAGCAGTGTTCTATCATTGCACAACAGCTTGACTTAGGGCGGTTAAAGACAGTTGTCGAATCATTGAATATCAGCAAGAAGACACAGAAATCGCTGCGCGCTTCCTGTGAAGTGATTGACTTTCCACCACAGAAGCTGGGATTGTAGTGATTGTGTGGTGGAAACTTAAAGGATAAAAATCACAAAACTGAGGGTTTAGATGAAAGAATTTTTTGCCCATAGCGTTGAAGGGAAGCCAAAGAGCGAATTGCAGGGGCGACAACTGCTTAAACTGATTGAACGGTTTTTACGGTTTGAACGGTTAAAAAATGCGGGGTTGTGGCATGAGGTGGGTTGAAGAAAAATGTATATAAGAATAAAATAAGCGAGCATGTATTGAAAAATTAAGGCAGAAAGTTACCTGATAAGTAAGTAAAAAATTTATGGGCCAGAGAATAGTAAATAAAAAATTTAACAGCGTCAATTTTGACTTTGAGAAAAAACTTCGGCAGGCCGTTGCTGTGCGTGATGCCTTGTTGCTGAAGTTGATGAGTGGGGAAGTGATGGTAGAAAACTAAACAATGCACAACAAAAATGATCTCATCCCCTCTCACGGCGGATACCGCAATCTGAAATCCTATCAGACAGCGGAGTTTGTCTATGACATGACTGTGGTGTTTTGTGACCGTTTTATTGACAAGCGATCGCGCACGCATGATCAAATGGTGCAGGCGGCACGGACGCAAACATAAACATTGAGGCTAATTAGATGGCATTTAAACCCAAATATACAATAAGCGATAGGATACTGAATAATATTGCCGTTATTGTCTCAGCCCGTGAGATTATCGAGCAGTCACACCTTGTGCCGAAATGGGAGACGAAGCTGAGGCAGAAGGCTCTCATGCGAAATACCCATTCATCAACTGCCATTGAAGGCAATAAATTGACTCTTGAGCAAGTTGAGGCTTTAGCCAAAGGTAAGGACGTTATCGCAACAAATAAAGACAAACAGGAAGTTCTTAATTACCTTGAAGCGCTAGATAAACTTCCTCATCTTGCAAAAAAGGGCAATATTAAGACGGCAGATCTTCTTTCCATGCACAGGCTTATCACAAAAAAGACATTGCAGCATGAAAAGGACTCCGGGGCATTTCGCAACAGACAGGTATTTGTCGGACGCAGGGTTATTGACGGCACCGGTATTCATGAGGTAGTTGAATACATGCCGCCGCCGACAAAAAAAGTACCTGACCTTGTAATGGATTTTATCGCCTGGCTTAATACAGAGAAAACATGGGAAATTAATCCCGTTATCCTTGCCGGAATAGTCCATTATGAGATCGCCCGCATTCATCCATTTATTGACGGCAACGGCAGGACAGCGAGACTTTTAGCCACGATGATTCTTTATTTAAGCGGCTTTGATCACAGGCGCATATTTGCCCTCGACGACTTTTATGACAGAGACAGAAAGGCGTATTATGCAGCATTGAAGACAGCACAAAACAGCAATGATGATACAACACAGTGGCTGGAATATTTCACTGCAGGTGTAGCATTGTCAGTTACAGAGGTCAAAGACGCCATAACTAAGATGGGAATTATGGGAAAGAAGGCAGTCAAGTCCCAGATCGCATTAACCGCGAGACAGATGAAAATAGTCGAGTATATTAATATGAATGGCAAGGTTACAAACAAAAATCTCCAAGCGCTTTTCGGCATTTCATCACAGGCAGTGCATAAGGAATTGGTAAAGCTTGTTGATATTAAAGTTATAAAGCCTGTCGGGCAAGGCAGGTCCCTCCATTATATCCTCGTATAATTGGTTGATGATTTGATTGATGATTTGATTGATGATTTGATTGATGATTTGATTGATGATTTGATTGATGATTTGATTGATGATTTGATTGATGATTAGGTTGATGATTAGGTTGATGATTATTTAATTTAGTAAGTTGTAGTTTAACTGTCGCGCCCCGCGTGGGCACGTGGATTGAAACCACGTCGGACGCTTATTGACAAGGCTTTCCCATTTCCTTACTATATAGGTAAGGAAGTAATTCCTTACAAGGAGGTGTTCGCAGATGCTTACTGCAAAGGTCACATCTAAAGGACAGATAACTATCCCCAAAGAAGTGAGGGATAAGCTTGGCATTCAGCCGGGGGAAAACCTCGGTTTTGAGAGGGAAGGAGGCGTATTTTATATCAGGAAGACTCTGAAGAAATCTCCATTTGACAGGTGGGTCGGCAGGCTTAAGGCGCGCAGAGGGCACAAGACTGATGAAATAATTGATGATTTGAGGGGGAGATGATAACTGCGGTTGATACCAATGTCCTGCTTGATATACTTATCCCTGATGAAAGTCATTTTCAAAAGTCTAAAGGGCTGCTGGACGAACATGTGCAGAAAGGGCAACTGATTGTATGTGAGATTGTATATGCTGAACTTGCCTCGCAGTTTTCATCCGAAAAAGAATTAAAAGAATTTCTTTCGGACACCGGCATCAGGCTTGTACATTCTACGGTGGAAATACTGTGCATGGCTGGCGAGCGGTGGAAAGTTTATGCAAAAAATAAAAAACAGGCTTTGCAGTGCCCGCAGTGCGGGGCAAGCGCGAGTATTACCTGCCATAAATGTCATTCTCCCATCACAGTAAGGCAGCATATTCTTGGCGATTTTATCATAGGCGCTCACGCCCTTCAACATGCTGAACTGCTTCTTTCACGGGACCGGGGGTTTTACAGGACATATTTTAAAGATTTAAAAGTTGTTTGAAAATAGCCTGTCTATGCGAAAGATAGAATCAGCAATATGCCCTTCAAACCCTTTATAATATCCCATGCTCATACTCGGAATAGACACATCGTGCGACGATACCGCGGCCTCGGTTGTGGAAGATGGAGTAAAAATAATCTCCAATATCGTATCGAGCCAGACAGACATACACACGAAATACGGAGGCATAGTCCCTGAGCTTGCATCACGCAGGCATATAGAGATGATATGGCCTGTTGTGGATGAGGCATTGAAGTCTGCGGGCATAAAATTCGAAGGCCTCTCTGCAATAGCTGTTTGCCATGGCCCCGGATTAATCGGCTCTCTGCTTGTGGGATGCTCTTTTGCAAAGGCCTTATGCTTTTCTAAAAATATCCCTCTGGTTGCAGTTAACCATCTTGAAGGCCATGTCTTTTCAGCTTTTCTTGAAGATCCGCGTCCTGAGTTCCCGTTCATATCGCTGGTGGCATCAGGAGGGCATACAAGCCTTTATCGTGTGGACGGCTTTGGAAGATATACGGAACTCGGCAGGACAAGGGATGACGCTGCAGGCGAGGCTTATGACAAGGTCTCAAAGCTTCTCGGCCTTGGTTATCCCGGAGGGCCTGTTATAGATAAGCTCGCATCTGAAGGCAATCCCGGTGCAATAGATTTTCCACGCGCATATCTGCCTGAAAGTTTTGATTTCAGCTTCAGCGGAGTGAAAACAGCAGTGCTTCATTACGTGAGGGCAGCTATCAGCTCTCAGCCATCAGCTCTCAGCGACATTGCCGCATCATTTCAGGCATGTGTTATAGATGTCCTGGTGAGAAAAACAGAATGGGCGATAAGAAAAGAAGGCATAAGACGGGTGACTCTATCAGGCGGTGTCTCCGCAAACAGTGAACTCAGGAGAAGGATGAAAAAAATGGGAGAAGAAAGAGATGTTGAGATATTTATTCCTTCTGTTTCTTTATGCACTGATAATGCTGCAATGATTGCAGCAGCAGGTTTTCATTATTTTAATGCCGGCAGACTTGCAGGGATGGACTTGAACCCAAAGGCGTATCTGCCGCTCTAACGCTATATCCTGCCTTCCTATGCCTGTCTTTTCCTGAAAACCAAAAGCCCAATAATCGCGCTCATAAACATCAATATACTTATCCCCTGAGAAATTGAGATATTGCCGATAAAAAATCCTCTTGCCTCGTCTCCCCTGAAGAATTCTACTGTAAATCTTATAACAGAATAAGTGAGAAGGTATGTCCAGAAGAGCTGGCCTTTGAAGGACTGATGTTTTCTTAATGCAATAAGTACGAGAAAATTTATAAACTCGCCTGCTGATTCATACAGCTGAGCCGGGTGCAGGGGTATGCCTGTCGGCGCAAGGCATTCGGGGTCTGAAAAGGTTACTGCCAGCGGATGCCCCTCTGCATGTTTTCCGTAGCAGCATCCTGCTGTGAAGCACCCGAGCCTTCCGATTGCATGGGCAATTGCCAGTGAGGGTGCAAAGATATCTGCGGTGTTCCAGAGGTCAAGGCCTTTTTCCCTTATGAACCAGATGGCAGTCGGGATTGCCAATATTACCCCTCCGTAAAAGACAAGCCCGCCTTCCCATATCTTGAATATGTCCAGTGGATGTTTAAGATAATGGCCCGAGTTTACGAACACGAAGAAAAGCCTTGAGCCAATAATTGCGGCAAGCAGCACATAAAAGCCGAGGTCAACGATTTTATCGGGCTCAATAAGCTGTTTTTTTGCCTGTTTAACAGCGAGCGCAAGCCCAAGGAGAAAACCGGATGCAATCATAACGCCATAGGTGTGTATAGTTAACGGCCCTATCTTAATCAGTATCGGATGCATCTAATGTCCTTCTTTAAAATAAGACAAAATAGGAGGGGATAGTCCCTTCGCTCATTCTCGCTCGTCCGCCTGAGGCGGACAAGCTCCGCGGTATTTTGCCTCTTTATTTTTTTATTAAGTGGCTGTCTGAATATCGGCAAAATAAAACCGCTCAAAGACTATCCCCTCCTATTTTTGGCGTTTATCCTTTGAAAACAATTTTATAAAAATCAGCCCAATCCCGATTGTGAGCGCTGAATCTGCAACATTGAATGCAGGCCAGTGCAGCCTGCCGGCAAAGACGTCTATAAAATCTACAACAGAACCGCGGAAAACCCTGTCAAGCAGATTGCCGGTTGCGCCTCCGAGGACAAGGGAGAGGCTGAAGCGGTCTTCCCTGCCTTTTATGAGCATGTAGAAAATAAATGCGATCGCTGCTAAGGATATTATGATGAATATATTGTTTCCGAGGCCTCTGAACATGCCAAAGGCAGAACCGGTGTTCCTTACATTTATGAGGTTAAGAAAGGGCAGTATCTCTATGGTACTGAACGGGCTTATGAAATTATTTACAAGATATTTTGTTGCCTGGTCGAGAATGACTGTCAGAAGCGCCAGTGCAATATATAACTTTTTCATTTAATGACATTATAACATCTCCGGCATAACTCAGGGGCGTCGCCGAAGGTTCCGACAGAAGTGCTCCAGTTCCAGCAGCGCTCGCATTTCTCGCCTTCTGCTTTTTCTACTATAACAGACATGCCTTTTATATCTTCGCTTTCATAGGCCCCGTCCACTTTGCCTGAAGCCGGCTTTATATCAGCGCCTGATACGATGAATAAGGTCGGGAGGAACTCTTTATATCCGCTTAAGAGCTTAAACTCATTTTCAGGAAGGTAAAGCATAATCTTCGCCTCGAGTGCATTTCCTATAAATTTGTTCTGCCTTTTGATTTCAAGGGCCTTATTAACATCGTTTCTTATTGTTATAAACTTTTCCCATTTTTCTTCAAGTGCAGTATCAAGGAATTTATCATCCGCTGCCGGGAATGCTGAAAGAAAAACGCTTTCTTCCCTGTTGCCTGCGATATTCTTCCATATCTCTTCTGCCGTGAAAGAGATGACCGGCGACATAAGTTTTGTCATGGTTACAAGTATATTATTCAGCACCCACTGTGCAGTCCTTCTTTCTTTTGAATCCGGCTTGAATGTGTACAGCCTGTCCTTGAGGATATCGAGATAGAAAGAGCTCATATCAACTATGCAAAAGTTGTGCAGAAGATGATAGACCTCATGGAAGGCATAGTTCTCATAAGCAGACGAAATCTTTTTTATAAGCTGCTGGAGCCTTGACATCGCCCACCTGTCTATCTCCAGAAGGTCCTTGCTGTAGTCCTTTCCGTCAAAGTCATGAAGGTTGCCCAGGAGGAACCTTGCCGTGTTCCTTATTTTTCTATATGCCTCTGTCAGCCTGTCTATTATCTCTTTGGATATCCTTATGTCATCCCTGTAATCCTCGGCAGACACCCACAGCCTTAATATTTCAGCGCCGCTTGTTTTTATGACTTCCTGAGGCGCAACAACATTCCCAAGGGACTTTGACATCTTCTTGCCCGAACCGTCCACAACAAAACCATGCGTGAGGACTGTCCTGTAGGGCGAAGTCCCCTTTGTGCCGACGGATGCAAGCAAGGAGCTCTGGAACCATCCCCTGTGCTGGTCGCTTCCTTCCAGATACATGTCGGCAGGCCATGAAAGCCTGTGGTCTTTCTCCATGACAGCAGCATGGCTTACGCCTGAATCAAACCACACATCAAGGATGTCCATCTCTTTTGAGAATGATGCGGCCTTGCATTTTTTGCATTTATATCCTTCAGGCAAAAAGTCTTCTGCCTTTTTTGAAAACCATATATCAGCCCCGTTTTCTTCAACAGATTTTATTGTTGTGTCGAGCACTGAGTCGTGTTTTACAAACTCACCGCAATCTTTGCACCTGATAAGCGTTATCGGCACGCCCCACGCCCTCTGCCTTGATATGCACCAGTCAGGCCTGCCTGAGACCATGTTATATATCCTGTCTCTGCCCCACTTTGGGACCCATTCAACCTTATCAATCTCTTCAAGGCATTTTTTACGGAGGCTGTTATGCTCAACAGAAATAAACCACTGCTCTGTTGCGCGGAATATGACTGGCTTTTTGCAGCGCCAGCAGTGAGGGTATGAATGCACCACTTTTTCTTCTTTTATCAGGGCGTTTTTGGTTTTTAATATTTCTATTATCGCTGCATTTGCCTTGAATACGAACTGGCCTTCGAGTTCAGGAACTGCGTTTGTGAATTTCCCCTTGTCGTCAACCGGGGCATAGATATCAAGGCCGTATTTCAATCCTGTTTTATAGTCATCTTCGCCATGGCCCGGCGCAATATGTACGACACCCGTACCATCCTCAAGGGATACAAATTCTCCCAGAACAGCTCTTGATGTCCTCTGGATGAAGGGATGAAGCACGAGCATGCCTTCAAGGCCTTTGCCTGATACCTTTGCAAGAATCTTTCCGATTAAACCAATTCTCTCTTTCAATGCATCAAGCCTGCCTTCAGCGGCAATATAAACTTCATCCCCATGCTCGACACCTGCATAAGTTAAGTCAGGGTTGAACGCAATGGCAAGGTTTGCAGGCAAAGTCCATGGGGTTGTTGTCCAGATAATAACGAATACTTTTTTGCCTTTCAGGGCAGGGAAATATTTATTTATATTTTCATCGTCAACTTCAAACTTTACAAATACAGAAGGCGATTCCTTGTCAGCATACTCCACCTCTGCCTCTGCAAGCGCGGTAACGCACGAATGGCACCAATGGACAGGTTTTTTGCCTTTGTAGGCATATCCTCTTCTGACGAACTCTGCGAATTCCCTGACTATTGCTCCTTCATAGGTAAACGACATCGTGAGATAGGGCTCTGCCCAGTCACCAAAGACCCCGAGCCTCTTGAATTCTTCTCTCTGTATATCAACAAATTCAGCTGCGTATTCTTTGCAAAGCTTTCTTTTTTCGAGTATATCAACCTTATCTTTTTTCTCTCCGAGATTTTTGTCAACCTGCAGTTCTATCGGCAGGCCGTGGCAGTCCCAACCCGGCACATAAGGAGAATAAAACCCCTGCATTGACTTAAATTTTATGATTATGTCTTTCAGTATTTTGTTAAGCGCATGGCCGATATGAATATGCCCGTTTGCATAAGGGGGCCCGTCATGGAGGATATAGTGTTTGCCAGCTTTGTTTTTGTCCTGAATTTTTTCATATATCCTGTTATCTTCCCAGGACTTGAGCATGTCAGGCTCTCTCTGGGCAAGGTTAGCCTTCATCGGAAACCCTGTCTGCGGGAGGTTCAGTGTGTCTTTATAGTCTTTTTGCTTCATTGTGGCAGCGTGGTTGGAGGCGGCAAAGGAGATGGCGGCGTAACACGCTGAAAAGGCTTTTGTCTTGCCGGTTGTTTTTGGGGCTGTGTATTTACGGCAGGCCTGCTGATGACTCCTCCGCCGTATATTTCCAGTTTATCTATGAGCCCTGCCGTGTTATATGATATCGTAAAGTCTTTTTCCTTCATGATAGTGAGCAGCCTGCGCACACCCCTTTCTACTTCGATATCCTTAAAGGTAGTGCTTATTTTTTTGACGGCAACATCGTTTGATATCTCTGTCTTGAATTTTGCTTTTTCTGCAATTTCTTTTATTACATTTCCGAATTCTGCGTCTGATAACTCAACGCTTAAAAGGCCGTCATTCACTTCTATCTTCATTACAGGCTTAACAGGTTCAACAGGTATATCCTGTGGCGTTGCCGGAGCAGCAGGCTGCTGGGCCTGCACAGAAAAGACAGGTAAAAAGAAGGTGAAAAAGGTGAAGAAGGTGAAGGACAGAAAAATGCTTTTTATAATCATTTCTCCTCTGCTTTTTCTTTTTTCTGGGCTGTTTTTTCAGCTATTACCTTCTGTGCCTGATGCGCAGGGACTTCCTCATAATGCGAGAATTCCATGGAATATAATCCTCTTCCCGAGGTAAGGCTGTGAAGCTGATTTGCATAGGTGAGCAGTTCGGACATCGGCACCAAAGCCGCTATCTTCTGATTCCTGGCCTGTGATTCAACTCCCTGTACCTTTCCTCTCTTTGAGTTGAGGTCGCCTATTACAGCGCCGAGCGCTTCATCAGGAGTAGTCACTTCCACCTTCATTATGGGCTCGAGGAGTATTGGTTTTGCATCCTCTACAGCCTTTTTAATGGCCATCGAGCCTGCGATCTTAAAGGCCATTTCTGATGAATCCACCGTGTGATATGAACCATCGTAAAGCGAAACTCTTACATCAACCATCGGATAACCTGCAATTATGCCTTCACGCATTGTATCAACAATTCCTTTTTCTACTGCGGGTATATATTGTCTGGGTATGGCCCCGCCGACTACCTTATCCACAAACTCAAAGCCTTTGCCTCTTTGCAGGGGCTCTATTGTTATGTGGCAGTCTCCGTACTGGCCTCTTCCGCCTGACTGTTTTTTATATCTGCCCTGGGCCTTTGCAGCGGCCTTGATAGTCTCTCTGTATGGAATCTTCGGCGTCTTCATTACAACCTCAACCCCGAACTTTCTCTTCAGCCTCTCGAGTGTGACTTCAAGGTGCACCTGACCCATGCCTGAGAGTATCATCTCCTTTGTCTCCTCGTCCCTGTGGAATTTAAGTGTCGGGTCTTCTTCGAGGATTCTGCTGAGCCCTGTGCTTACCTTGTCTTCATCCCCCTTGCTTTTCGGGGCTATGGCATAAGAGATTATCGGTTCTGCAAATTTAACCTTTTCGAATACTATCGGATGCGCATCATCAGAAAGGGTGTCCCCTGTATTTGTCTCTTTAAGTTTTGCGACAACGCCTATCTCTCCTGCGCCTATGGTATTTGCCGGGATCTGCTTTTTGCCAAGAAGATAGAAAACCTGGCCTATCCTTTCTTTGGAGCCTACGGTTGAGTTTAAAACAGTTGAATCTGCCTTGAGCGTGCCTGAATATACCCTGAACAGGGAAAGCTTCCCGGCATAAGGGTCTGCAATTGTCTTGAAGATATAGGCGGAAAACGGCTCTTTTTCATCCGGTTTCCTCTGCACATCTGTTCCATCTTTAGGGTTTTTGCCTTTAACAGGAAATATCCTTACAAGGTCAATGGGAGACGGCAGGCAGAGCAGGATTGTATCAAGAAGCTGAGGTATTCCGATATTCTTCACTGCCGAGCCGCATGCAACAGGGATAAACCTTCTGGACAGCGAACCCTCTTTTATTCCTTTTATAATCTCCTCCTGAGTCAATTCTCCGCCTTCGAGATATTTTTCAAGGAGAGAATCATCTGATTCAGCTATTTTTTCTATGAGTTTTTTTCTGTATTCCTGCGCCTCGGAGAGCATATCAGCAGGTATATCGGATTCAGATGCCTTGCCTCCTGAAAATTTATACGCTTTCATATTAACAAGGTTGATGATACCCTCAAATTTTTCTCCTGAGCCTATCGGTATTTGAAGAGGAACACCCTCTGAGCCAAATGACTGTGCAAGTTCCTCAAGCGCACCAACGAAATTGGCTGATTCTTTGTCCAGTTTGTTTATGAAGACTATCCTGGGGACTTCATACTCGCAGGCATATTTCCAGACCTTCTCTGTCTCTGCCTTGACTCCTGATATAGCGCTGACTATCACGACTGCGCCGTCAACAGCCTTCAGGGTGCCTCTTATATCCTCTACAAAATTTATAAATCCCGGAGTGTCTATAAGATTTATCCTGTGGCCGTTCCAGTTGCAGAAACCGAGGGCTGATATAATGGTTATCTTTCTTGATATTTCCTCGGGTTCGGAATCTGTTGTCGTGTTGCCTTCTTCAATGCTGCCGAGCCTGTCAATAGCGCCCGAGTCAAAAAGCATTGCCTCGACCAGAGATGTCTTTCCCGCGCCTCCATGTGCAATTACAGCGACATTACGGATCTTGTTGACATCAAAATTAGCCATAAAACCCCCTGTATTTTAAAATTATTAGCTGTATGCTGAGAGCTGACTGCTATTACTCAAGTATTTCTTCTATAACAGGTTTTGATTCAGTCTTTTTTTCTGCGAAGATGCTCCATATCTTAATGCCTAAAAAAGCAAGCACGAATGCGCCAAAGCCGAATATCGCAGAAATTATATCAGGGTCCGTATCTTTAAAGTAGCTGCTGAAAACCTCTTTGCCGAGAATTGCTCCTGCAATAAGCGCAAGCGCAGGGATGCCGTAGACCAATATCGAACCTTTCAGGTATGTATATGTCTTTACAACAACCCTGACCCGTTGTCCTGCCTTGGCCCTGGCCTTGTTAATGGCCTCGATCTCCATGGCCTGTTCATCAGGCGTGCATGTGCCTGCGGTGCAGCCTTCGCAGACGCTCTTTCTTGGGACAGAGACTTTGGCAAACATTCCCTGTGTGCTCTTTACTGTCCCTATCTCTTCCATAACAGTAGCATTTTACCATAAGGGGTTTTCAAAAATCTCTGCCTTGTGACTTTCCTTGACACCCCGCCTTTTGTGTGAGATAGTTTTGATGGGGGGGGAAGATGAAGAATAAGGAAATCCGGGAATAGACTAAGACAGGACAAATGGGAATGCCATGATACCAGTTGTCATATTTTTGCTTTCTATAGTGATGCAACTGGCAGCTGCAATATATGCCCTTTTGCTGATTCGCATAACAGGCAGAAAATCGGCGTGGATATTAATCTCAATGGCAATGGTTTTAATGACCTCCCGGCGGATAGTATCGTTTGTTTCGATTCTAACCTCGGATAAAAAATTTACCTATGAAATCTCGGAAATAATCGCCCTGATAATCGCCTTTTTAATGCTGTTTGGTGTTCTGCGCATAAAGAGCTATTTCTGGACTATCAAATCGGCCGCCACCGAGCGGAAGAAGGTGGAGGAGGCGTTGCAGGAGAGCAAAACAATTATGGAAGCGGTCATTGAAAACGCGCCTACATGAGTAAAGCTGCTCGCTGCGGACGGGACTCTGCAGAGGATGAACCGGGCCGGCCTCAACATGATACAGGCCGATTCGCTCGATCAGGTGCAAGGACAAAGCGTGTATCCACTGGTGGCTGAAGAGCATAGAGAGGCGTTTCAGGCGCTGGTGCAGGATGTTTTTCAGGGCAAATCCGGGACTCTGGAGTTCAAGATAATCGGCCTGAAGGGACGCCCCTGCTGGTTGTATTCCCATGTAGTGCCGCTGCGCAACAATAGGGGAGATATTGTTTTTGCACTTTCGGTAACCGACGAAATCACCGAGCGCAAGAAGACTGAAGAGGAAAGGGAGAAACTTGTCAATGAACTAAAGGGTGCCCTTGCCGAAGTAAAACAATTGAGCGGCATGCTGCCGATATGCGCAGGGTGCAAGAAGATAAGGGATGACAAGGGATACTGGAATCAGATAGAGGTATATATCAGGGACCACTCGGAGGCTGAATTTACGCATGGCTTATGCCCTGACTGCGCAAAAAAGGCGTATGAGGAATTGGACAGATTAAAGGAGGAAAGAGATAAAAACCAGCTATAGAGCTGTTTCAGTCAGAAAGCTTTGACCAAACAAAACCAGCTGTTTTCCTTGAAAGCCGGTCAAAGACCTTAAATGTGGTTGACACATCTATATGATTATGAGTAAAATTACTCAAGTAGCTGAGTAATTTGTAAGAGGATAAAATGTACCGGCGGCCAATTTATAGTGCTTTACTCACTCGATTAAAAGAACCGCGCAAATTTTTGCAGGTTTTGGCAGGCCCTCGTCAGGCCGGCAAGACTACACTTATAAGGCAGGCAATGGAATCTCTTGGCATCCCTTGTCATTATGCCTCTGCCGATGAGCCTACTCTGCAAAGCCGTTCGTGGATTGAACAGCAGTTTGAAATCGGCCGGTTGCTGACCAGAGAAAATAAGAAGGCCGCAGCGCTGATTGTTTTAGATGAAATTCAAAAAGTAGCCGGGTGGTCTGAAGCAGTAAAACGCCAGTGGGACATGGATACAGCAGAGAAGCTTGCGCTCAAGGTTGTAATCCTCGGATCATCACCTCTCCTTATTCAGCGCGGACTGACTGAGAGTCTCGCGGGCCGCTTTGAAATCATTCCCATTGTTCACTGGTCTTACTCTGAGATGAAAGATGCCTTTGGATGGTCGCCTGAGCAGTTTATCTATTTTGGCGGGTATCCCGGTGCAGCAGATTTGATTCATGACAGGCATAGATGGTCACGATATATAATTGATTCACTCATCGAGACAACAATCTCGCGCGATATATTGCTTATGACCCGCGTTGATAAGCCTGCCTTGCTGAGGCGGTTATTTCAGCTCGGATGCAGCTATTCCGGGCAGATTCTTTCATATCAGAAAATGACAGGACAGCTTCAGGATGCAGGCAATACCACAACGCTTGCTCACTATCTGGACTTGCTTTCAGGGGCGGGCATGTTGACAGGCCTGAGTAAATTAGCCGGTCAGCGCGTCCGGCAGAGGGCATCGAGCCCTAAACTTCAGGTATTGAACACAGCTTTGCTAAGCGCTCAGTCAACCCTCTCTTTTGATGCATCGCTGAAGGATAGGGAGTTATGGGGGAGGCTTGTGGAATCCGCAGTAGGGGCCCATTTAATAAACAGTATAACAGGGACAAATATTGAAGTATTCTATTGGCGCGAGCGCGGAAAAGAAGTGGATTTTGTTCTGCGTTCAGGCAAAACCCTTACTGCGATAGAGGTCAAGAGCGGATATAGCAAAGGCAGTTTTCCCGGAATGGATGAGTTCAGCAGAATATTTAAGCCGAAACGAAAATTGCTGATAGGGGGAGGGGGTCTCCCTCTTGAGAAATTTCTCTCCATTCCAGCGGCGAACTGGCTTTATTAGGTTTATAAGATAGAACTTTCTTTTCCATTTTCTTGACACCCCGCCTTTTGTGTGAGATAGTTTTTTATGAGATGGAACTGTAAGTTGCTATGTCGGATAATCACAGGATATTTATTTTCCCTTTCTTGCAAACGGGGGCGAGATGAAGTAGATGAACCATAAACCGTTCGATATTGCATCTATATTCCTGCTGGTCATGCTTACCCTTCCCCATCAGACGGGGCAGGCGTATGCGCAGCAGGAGAGGGGAGAGTTTCTTGCCGGCGTACCCGCTAATTTCCCTCCCCACTATTCAATTGATCCTCAGACAAATAAACCTATAGGTTTTGCCATAGATGTTATGGACGAGGTTGCGCAAAGGAGCGGGATCAAGGTCAGATATGTAGTGTATCCCACCTGGGCGAAGGCCCTTGAGGCGATGGAGAAGGGCGAGATAGTTCTTATACCGAACCTCGGCATCATTGCCGAGAGGGCAGAACAGATGGACTTCACCTCTTCGGTTGAAACTTACGATATTGTTATTTTCGTCAGGAAAACTACCACTGATATTAAGGATATTGAAGACCTGAAAGGGAAAGAAGTAGCTGTTGTGGAAATAAACAAGGGACTCTTCCTGATGCAGGAAAGAGGCGGTAGCAGGCTGCAGATATATGCTTCACAGGATGAAGCTTTTTTGTCACTGATTTCAGGAAAATCAGACGCCCTTGTGTACCCTGAACCTCCTATTAACCTACTTTTACGGAAAGCAGGCCTTGAGGATCGTATTAAGATTGTCGGGAAACCGCTCCTTGAGATCAAACGGGGTATTGCGGTCAGAAAAGGCAATCAAGAATTACTGAAGAAGCTTGATGATGAGGTAAAGACCTTTATAAAAACCCCCCGGTATGAAAAAATCTATGCCAAATGGTACGGCAAACCCGCACCCTATTGGACCGCACAGCGGGTGGCTGTTTTTTTTGGCGGAGGCCTCGCATTTGCAATCGTAACTTTGGTAGTCTGGCGATACCTTTCGCTGCTCAGACTGAACAAAGAACTTCAGGCTGCCCTCACCGAGCGCAAACGCTTGGAAGAAGCTATTAAAGCACAGACAAAACGGTTTGAAACATTTTTTGATAACTCAATAACCCCCTTGGCTTTTCTTGACAAAAACTTTAATTTTATTCGTGTCAATAAGGCATATGCTGATGCGGATAAAAAAGAAATATCTTATTTCCCCGGACGGAACCATTTCGAACTTTATCCTTCAGATGCAAAGACAATATTTGAAGAGGTGGTCAGGACCAAAACAGCATTTCAGGCATTTGCTATGCCTTTTGTTTATCCTGACCATCCGGATTGGGGCGTTACTTTTTGGGACTGGACGCTTGTGCCCATAATTGACAATAAAGGGGAAGTTGAATTCCTCGTGTTTTCTCTTGTCAATGTAACCGAGCGCAAGCGTGCTGAAGAGTCATTGAGAAAAAGCGAAGAGCGTTACAAAAGGCTTCTCGAATCAATAACAGATTACATTTATACTGTAAAGGTAGAGCACGGGTGTCCAGTCTCAACAACCCATGGGATTGCCTGTGTTACGATAACCGGATACACACCAGAGGAATACGAGGCCGACCCTCACCTCTGGTATCAAATGGTTTATGAAGGAGATAGGGAGGTTGCAATAGAACAGGCCAACAAAGTGCTTTCAGGTGAGGCTGTAAAACCCCTTGAACATAGAATCATCCACAAGGATGGATCAATCCGCTGGGTGAGGAATACACCTGTCCCACGATACGATGAACAGGGCAGGGTTGTTGCATATGATGGACTGATTACCGGCATCACCGAGCAAAAGAAACTTGAAGCCCAGCTCCGGCAGTCCCAGAAGATGGAGGCCGTAGGCCAGATAGCAGGCGGCATCGCGCATGATTTCAATAATATCCTTACGGCAATAATAGGCTATGCAAGCCTCCTGCAGATGAAGATGAGAGAGGACGACCCGTTGAAAGTTTATATAGAGCCCATAATCACCTCAACAGAGAGGGCAGCAAATCTCACACAGGGCCTTCTTGCATTCAGCAGAAAACAGATAAGCAATCCGGCGCCTGTAAATCTGAACGAGATTATAAAGAAAGTTGAGAAATTTTTGAGAAGGGTCATAGGTGAAGACATAGAATTTCAGGCTATACTTAGCGATAAGGATTTAACAGTGATAGCAGATTCAGGACAGATAGACCAGGCGCTGATGAACCTTGCAACAAATGCCCGTGATGCCATGCCCGGGGGCGGGTCCCTGACAATTGAGACAGGGACAATGGAAATAGACGAAGAATACATAAAGGCGCACGGATACGGCAAGGCAGGCACGTATGCCCTTATATCAGTAACAGATTCAGGTGTCGGGATGGACGAAAAGACAAGGGAAAAGATATTTGAGCCGTTCTTCACAACCAAAGAAGTTGGAAAGGGAACAGGGCTTGGGCTTTCGATAGTTTACGGTATAGTAAAACAGCATAGCGGCTACGTAAACTGCTACAGCGAGCCCGGGAAAGGCACAACATTCAGGATATATCTCCCGTTGAATGAGGCAGCGCTCAAAGAGGTACCCCCGGTGGAAATTATCAAACCGGCTGGCGGCACAGAGACAATATTGCTGGCAGAAGATGAGGAAAACGTCAGGGATATCACAAGGCTGGTCCTTGAGGAATACGGGTATAAGGTAATAGAGGCAATTGATGGAGAGGATGCGGTAAATAAATTCATGGAGAACAGGGACCGGATAGACTTATTGCTCCTTGATGTGATAATGCCCAAAATGAGCGGCAAGGAAGCTTATGACAGGATAAGGAAGATAATGCCTGATATCAAGGTGCTTTTTTCAAGCGGTTATCCTGCTGATTTCATACACAGGAAGGAAATTGATGAGCAGGGTTTAACCTTTGTAGCAAAACCAATCTCACCGACATTGCTCGTTAAAAAGGTGAGAGAGGTGCTGGATAAGTAAAATTATCTCAGCTTCAGCCTGTGCAGGAGCAGCCCCAAATATTTATTCAGCACATTGTCGCGGGAAAGAAAAGGAACAACAGGTCTTTTCCTCATACCGAGATTTTCAAGGAGTTGGTGTATCTCTGTATTTTCGCCGAAAGAAAGCCCTTTTCTTAATGTCTCTATTGCATCGGTCTTTTGGCCTGCCTTCAGGTATATCCTGCCGAGGTTAAGGTAATGTACGGGATTATCAGGTTCATGAGCCAGGGCATCATTACAGAGCCCGAGCGCCTCTGTAACCTTGCCCCTTTCTGCTGCTATGCAGAATCCGAGATAAGACTGCAATGAAGGTGTTTTTTTGAGGGCATATGCTTTTTCAAAGCACGTAAGCGCAGCGAGAGGATTATCATCCCTCAGCAAGGCAAGGCCCTTTTCAAATAATTCATCTGCCATCTTAGTATCCTGCATATGCTTTTATTAGAATACAACATAAGTATAAAATTCAACACAAATTTTATCCGGCTAAAGTATGCTCAGAAGCGCTTTATGCCGGGGAACGGGAACGCAGGGTGGGCAAACAGGAATCCCTGTCCGTAAGGTATGCCTATGTCCTGAAGAACTTTCAGCTCTTCCTGTGTTTCTATGCCTTCGGCTATTATTATGGAATTTATCTTTCCGGACAGAGAGGAGATGGCCCTGACGAGTTCCTGTTTCAGTATGTTTTTATCAATGCCTCTTATGACTGTCATGGCGAGCTTGATAAATTGAGGTTTCAACTCAACTACCATCTCAAGGCTTGAAAAACCCGAGCCTGTATTATCTACTGCAATGGCAAAACCGGTATCCGAAGAATAATAAGAAACAGCTTTCTTGAACAAATCAAAATTTTCAACAGCCTCTCTTTCTGTTACCTCAAGAATGATATTTGCCGGGTTAATTGCAACCTCTTTGATAAATGCCTTCAGGTATTCATCCTTAAACTCAGGGTCATGGATTGCGGAGGGAAGGCAGTTTATAAACAATTTGTATCTGGGGCTTAAGGACCTTGCATTGAGCAATGCCTTTTTCCTGCATAACCTGTCGAGTTCAAGCAGCAGCCCTGTTTCTGCTGCGGCGTCAAAGAGCACGGCAGGGCTCCTGTACTCTGTATGCTCAGGCCCTCTTGAAAGGGCTTCATATCCTATAATCTCAAATGTATTAAGATTGACAACAGGCTGGAAGAATGTTGAAATATTCTCTTTTATTATCAGCTCCTGTAAGGTCTCTTTTGTCTGCACCAGCCGTTTAAACTCCCGGTAGCCTGCCATGAGTTTTGCATCTTCTATCAGCTTGTTTATGAGCCTTTCCTCTTTTATCAGCGGGTTGTGCAGGATTATTGAGTAACCTACTGATATCTTTGGTTTTGTCTGAAGGTAAGGGAATGTTATGGGGAATATGGCGCTGTTGAGACAGTCTGAAACCTTTTTGCACATCATGTCAAAACCGTCTGCGGAGAAGTCTTTTCCTTCAGGTTTTTTCGAGAGAAAAACAAGGAATTCACTGCCGTCAAGATTGTCCGTTGCCACTATATCTTCCGGCATTATTTCCTTGCCTTTCATGCCTATCACAGCGCCCTTTATTTTTCTCAGTACATCGCCATAGATTTTTTTGCCGAATACCTGCTCTATTTTTGTTACCTTTGAACAGTCAATGTAAAGCAGGCTGATGCCGGAGTTAAGGGTCAGAATTTCCTTTATTTTTTCAATCAGGTCGTTGTATAAGGGGATATCGTTCACCGGAATTCACTCCTTATACTTACTTTTTCGGCAGGAAAGGCTAAAACTTTAGAAACTATTTTTCTTCTTTCAGGAGTTTGTATTCGATGCTGTCAACCAGCGCCTGCCAGGAGGCCTCGATTATATTCTCTGAGACTCCGACAGTCCCCCATCTGTTTTTTTCGTCGCCTGATTCTATTAAAACTCTCACCTTTGCAGCAGTCCCTTTGCCTGCTGTAAGCACCCGGACCTTGTAGTCATGCAGCTTTACTTCTTTCAGCTCAGGATAAAACTTGTCGAGCGCCTTTCTCAGTGCATTGTCAAGCGCATTGACAGGCCCGGTGCCCTGAGCAGCCGTATGTTCTGTCTTGCCGCCGACCTTCATCATTATCGTTGCTTCGCTGAGGGGGAGTTCTCCCTCTTTTCTTTTTTCAACAATTACCCTGAATCCGATAAGGTCAAAAAATTTTCTGTGGAGTCCGAGCACTTTTTTTAACAGCAGTTCAAACGAGGCCTCCGCGCCTTCAAACTGGAATCCCTGATGTTCAAGGTCTTTCAGGGTATTCAACATGTCCTGAAGCTGCGGGGAGTCAGGTTCAATGTGGATGTTAAATTCTTTGGCTTTCCTGAGGATGTTGCTTTTGCCGGCAAGGTCTGAGATTAAAACCCGGTGTGAATTTCCGACGAGTTCAGGTTTCATGTGTTCATAAGTCTCGGGCCTCTTCATCACTGCGCTCACATGTATTCCGCCCTTGTGGGCAAAGGCGCTGTCTCCGACAAACGGCTGGCGTTTGAAATGTCTCATGTTTGCTATCTCATTTACAAACCTGGACACATCCCTGAGTCTTTTTAACTGGCCGTCGCTGATGCATTTTATGCCGAGCTTAACCTGAAGGTTCGGGATTACAGAGCAGAGATTGGCATTCCCGCATCTTTCGCCAAGGCCGTTTATTGTGCCCTGAATCTGTGAGGCCCCGAGTTTCACTGCGATTATTGAATTTGCAACTGCGCACTCAGAGTCATTATGCGCATGTATTCCTATCGGGTGTTTTACCTTTTCGATGATCGTGTTCATTGTTTTTTTAAGGTCATCGGGAAGCGTTCCTCCATTTGTATCGCAGAGCACGAGATAGTCCGCGCCTGCATCCTTGGCAGCGGCAAGGCATTTTAACGCAAATTCCGGATTATCTCTGTATCCGTCAAAGAAGTGTTCTGCGTCGAAGAATACCCTGTCGGTATATTTTTTAAGATACGCAACCGAGTCACAGATTAAGTCAAGGTTTTCATTGAGCGGTATCTTCAGGGATTCTTTTACATGGAAGTCCCATGTCTTTCCGAATATGGTTATTACAGGGGTTTCTGCTTCAATGAGGGCCTTTAAATTGCTGTCGTCTTTTGCCTTGTGTTTTGGCCTGTGAGTGCTTCCAAATGCAACCACAACGGCATTTTTCAGCTTGAGTTTCTTTGCCCTTTTAAAATAGTCGGCATCCTTTGGATTGGAGCCCGGCCAGCCGCCCTCGATATAATGCACCCCGAGTTCATCAAGCTTCTCGGTAATCCGGATTTTGTCCTCAACAGAAAATGCAATATCTTCTGCCTGGGCCCCATCCCTCAACGTTGTGTCGTATATCTCTACTTTACGCATAAATCCTTTAGCTTAAAGCTGTCAGCTGTAAGCTATCAGCTTTATTTATGTTCCCATCTCCCAGCTCTGAAGATACTTCTTCTGTGCCGGAGTAAGTACATCTATTTTAATCCCCATTGACTTGAGTTTCAACCTGGATATCTCGCTGTCTATTTTTTCAGGCACGCTGTATACCTTGTTGCCGAGCTTTTTGTAGTTTTTGGACATATATTCTGCACAGAGCGCCTGGTTTGCAAAGCTCATATCCATTACAGCTGACGGATGCCCTTCAGCCGCTGCAAGGTTTATCAGGCGGCCTTCGCCGAGCAGATAAATCCTTTTGCCGTTTCTTAAGGTATATTCCTCGACAAAGTCCCTTATTATCCTTCTTGCCTTTGACAGTTTTTTCAGTTCCTCTATTGCTATCTCTACATTGAAATGCCCTGAGTTGCAGAAGATGGCCCCATCTTTCATAAGCTTAAAACATTCCTTATATATTACGTCAATGTCTCCTGTTGCTGTGACGAATATATCTCCAAGCCTGGCAGCGTCTCTCATCGGCATAACATCGAAGCCGTCCATTGTTGCCTCAAGCCCGCGCAAGGGGTTGACCTCTGTAATAATTACCCTTGCCCCCATGCCCTTGGCCCTCATGGCTATGCCTTTACTGCACCAGCCGTAACCTGCAACCACAAACAAAGAGCCTGCAATCAATCTGTTTGTTGCCCTCAGTATACCGTCCATAGTTGACTGTCCGGTGCCGTAGCGGTTATCGAACAGGTATTTTGTATAGGCATCATTCACTGCTACTATGGGGTATTTCAGCACGCCTTTTTCAGCCATGGCCCTTAGCCTTATGACTCCTGTAGTTGTCTCTTCGGTTCCGCCTATCAGATTTTTCAGGAGGTCTTTTTTCTTTGTGTGCAGCACAGAGACAAGGTCGGCTCCATCATCCATGGTTATATTCGGCTTTAATGAAAGGCAGTCCATTATGTGTTTGTAATAGGTCTTATGGTCTTCTCCTTTTATCGCAAAGACAGGGATGCCCGAGTTTTTAACGAGTGATGCGGCAACATCGTCCTGCGTGCTCAGAGGGTTGGATGCGCAGAGATAGACCTGAGCGCCGCCGTCCCTGAGGGTTTCCATAAGGTTTGCCGTCTCTGTTGTTACATGGAGACATGCGGCAAGTTTCATGCCTTTTAAGGGTTTTTCTTTTTTAAAGCGTTCTGCGATACTTTTGAGAACAGGCATTTCTCTGGCAGCCCATTCGATTCTGAGTTTTCCTTTTTTTGCTGAATTAATGTCCTTTACGTCGTGCTTTACCATCAATTTCCTTCCTTAATTATTAAATTTTAAATCTTTAATTTTTAATTTCTTACAGTCCTGCCTCTTTCTTTAATGTCGCTGCCTTATCTGTTGTCTCCCATGTGAAGTCAGGATCATTTTTTCCGAAGTGGCCGTATGCAGCAGTTTTTCTGTATATGGGCCTCCTTAGCTTCAGGTGGTCGATAATTCCCTTTGGTGTTAAATTAAAATTCTTCCTGATAAGGGTCACAATTTTGTCGTGTTGTATTTTCCCTGTGCCATAAGTATCAACAAGTATCGAAACAGGTTCTGGAACTCCTATGGCATAGGCAAGCTGGACCTCTGCCCTGTCAGCAATGCCCGAAGCAACGATATTCTTTGCAATGTATCTTGAAATGTAAGCGCCTGAGCGGTCTACTTTCGTTGGGTCTTTTCCCGAGAAACACCCGCCGCCATGGCTGCCGACTCCTCCGTAACTGTCAACTATTATCTTTCTTCCGGTCAGTCCTGTGTCGCCCATGGGCCCGCCTACGACAAAACGGCCTGTAGGGTTGATGTAATATTTTACATTCTCCTCATCAAGAAGGTTTTTGGGTACAACAGGTTTTATGACTTTCTCGATTATGTCTTCCTTCATGTCTTTAAGGTGGACGTCAGGGCTGTGCTGGGATGAGACAACAATGGTGTCTATCCTGAAAGGTTTCCCGTCCCTGTATTCTATCGTGACCTGGGATTTGCCGTCAGGCCTCAGATATCCAAGTATATCGTTTTTCCTTACTTCGGCAAGGCGCATTGCAATCTTATGGGCAAGCATGATGGGCAGGGGCATAAGTTCAGGGGTCTCGTTGCATGCAAAGCCGAACATCAGTCCCTGGTCTCCTGCGCCTCCTGTATCAACACCCATTGCAATGTCTCCTGATTGCTGGTCTATTGAAGTTATAACCGAGCAGGTTTCATAATCAAAACCGTATTTCGCTCTTGTATATCCTATATTTTTAATCGTTTCCCTGACGATATCCGGAATGTGGACATAACATGTTGTGGAAATCTCACCTGCAACAAAGGCGAGGCCTGTTGTCACGAGTGTTTCACAAGCTACCCTGGCTATCGGGTCTTGCGCGATTATCGCATCGAGAATAGAATCTGATATCTGGTCAGCTATCTTATCCGGATGGCCTTCAGTAACGGATTCAGAAGTAAAGAAATAGTCTTTTTTTGCCATAAGCAACCTCCCTGGTATATAGTTTTGAACTATACATTTTATAAGATTTTAACTAAAAATGGAAGAGGTATTTTAGGATAGGGCAGAGATTTCCTGCAGTTTTGAAAAATCCGCTATCGAAGAAGATATTGCCCAGACATTCTTAAGAAGTGCAAGTCTGTTGAATTTGATATCATCCTGCTTGTCCATTACAAGGACCTTGTCAAAAAAATTATTAATCGCATCAGTCAATCCCCGGAGTGCCCTGAGTGCATCGGCATACCTGTGTTCCTTTAACAGGCTGTCAACCTCGGCCTTTGTTGCATTAAGCCTTTCGGTCAATTTTTTCTCGGGTTCTTCCGTCAGCAGCCTGAGCTTTAATGCAGGGAGTTTGGTTTCAGGAATAATATTTTTTACCCGCTTTATGGCGGTAAGGAAGTCATTATATCCGCTGTCATTTTTGAATTCCTTAATGGCCTCAAGCCTCTTTTTAAGCTCTTTTAAAGGAATCTCTGCGGCGAGTGAAAGTGTGGACTGAATCTCGTCAAAGCTGTAACCCTGCGCTGAAAACAGGGGTTCAAGCCTTTGTTCAAAGAACTTAAGCACTGCCTCTTTGGCCTGGGCTGACTTTTTTACGTGCTTCAGATTTTTAAAAGCCTCATTAATAATCTCTGATACAGGCAGGTCGTATTTCTTGTTAAGCATTATAGCTATTACTGCCAGGGTCTGCCTTCTTAATGCAAACGGGTCTTCTGAACCTGTTGGAATAAGCCCGATAGAGAAAAATGAGATTATGCTGTCTATCTTGTCTGCAAGGCTTAATATCGCGCCTGTCTCTGTTTCAGGCAGCCTGTCACCCTGATAGGCTGGCAGGTACTGTTCCATAAGCGCATCTGCAACTTCTTTATCTTCTGCATCATTAAGTGCATAATATCTCCCCATAATTCCCTGAAGTTCAGGAAACTCTCTTACAACCCCTGTTATGAGGTCTGTTTTTGAAAGGAGCGCAGCCCTCCCGGCTTTTTGCTCAAGCGATGGATTTAACCTTGATGCAAGGTATACTGAAAGCTTTTTAACCCTTAATATCTTCTCATGAATACTTCCGAGCTTTTCCTGATAGGTCACATTTTTAAGTTCATCAACCCTGTCTTCGAGCCTCTTTCCTGCGTCTTCTTCAAAATAAAATTTTGCGTCCTCGAATCTTGCCTTGATAACGCGTTCTGCGCCTGTCTTCACAGTCTCGGAGTTTTCTTTGGTTGTATTGCTTACTATGATGAAATAATTTGTAAGCCTGCCTTCTTTATTTTCAATTGCAAAATATTTCTGATGCGCCTTCATTACTGTTATCAGCAATTCTTTCGGGAGTTTAAGATATTCTTCGGAAAAAGCCGCGAGTACCGGAACCGGATATTCAACGATATTTGCAACTGTTTCAAGCAGTGCTTCGTCCCTGATAACAGACCCGCCGGCAGATTCCGATATCTTTTCAATTTCGGCGGATATAATCTTTTTTCTCTCCTCAAAATCCACAATAACATTATTGTTTGCAAGCAGCTTTACATAGTTCGTTATCTCTTTTATCTGAACGGCAGCGGGCGACAGGAATCTGTGCCCCCTGGTAGTGTTGCTGCTCTTTATGCCGTCTATCTCAAAACTGACAACTTCTTTTTCAAATAAAGCCAATAGCCAGCGTATGGGCCTTATAAAGCGCAGGTTGTTGTTGCCCCAGCGCATTGATTTCGGCAGATGTATGGAAAGTACAATCTTTTTTAAAATTTCCGGCAGGATTTCCCTGACCTGGGCGCCTTTTTCTTCTATGACTGCAACAACATATTCCCCCTTGTCATTGTTTTTTATGACAAGGCTTTCCACGCTTACGCCCTGAGAATTTGAAAATCCTATTGCTGCCTTTGTAGGTTTCCCGTTTTCATCGAATGCGATTTTTTTGGAAGGGCCGAATACCTCTTTTGATATGTCTTCCTGCATCAGGGGCAGCCCTTCTGCAATCATTGCAAACCTTCGCGGAGAGCCGTATGTCTTTATGCCGGAGAATTTTATATGGTTCTCTTTAAAAATTGCCTCGCTGTTTTCTTTCAGCTGTTTTATGGCGGAGGGCAGAAATCGTGCCGGGATATCTTCTGTGCCGATCTCCAGCAGGAGAGATAAAAGCTGATTTGTGTCCTGGGTCATTTAAAATTTACCTCTTTCTATGCAAACGTGAAATTCATGGATAAGACTTGATAGACATTATAACCTTATGAAAGATTGATTGACAAGGCAAGTACGGTTTGATAGCATTTCGCAAAGGGGAATAAATGAAACGTTTTTTCAGCTGGCAGATTGTTTTAGGAATTTCTCTGATTGCACTTTCTGCGATTTTTTATCTCATACACTATTTGCTTTTTAGAGATGCCCATCACATCTTCGTTTATTTGATAGGGGATATCGCATTTGTCCCGGTTGAAGTCCTTCTGGTTACGCTGATTATACACAGGCTGCTGGAGGTGAGAGAAAAACGCGCCATGCTTAAAAAGCTGAATATGGTTGTAGGCGCATTTTTCAGTGAGGTCGGGACAATACTGCTGAAATCATTTTCCGGCTTTGACCCGCAGTCTGACAGCATAAGCAGGGAACTCGTTATGGCAGGCAAGTGGTCCGGCCAGGACTTTCTGGATGTCAGCAGGCAGTTTAAGGATTACGATTGCAGGATTGAATGCGGGAAGGACCATCTTGAGGATTTAAAAGTTTTTCTTGCCGGCAAGAGAAGATTTTTGCTGACCTTGCTCCAAAATCCGAATCTGCTTGAGCATGAATCTTTCACAGAACTCCTTTGGGCGGTGTTCCATCTGACCGATGAATTAACTCACAGGGCAGACGTGGGAAAATTGTCCGGTGCTGACTATAAACATCTTGCCGGTGATATAAAGAGGGCTTATGTTTTATTGATTACAGAATGGCTGGCCTACATGAAACATTTAAAGGAGGATTATCCATATCTTTTTTCTCTTGCCATGAGGACAAATCCTTTTGATCCGAACGCGTCAGCAGAGGTGGAGTAGGTTTGTAATATTTTTTTAAGGTATTTACCCCGTTAGAAGGGCGAAGGTCTTCTGACAGGGTTTACTATATGGGATTAGTTTTGTAAAATATCAGCATTGATGATATCAAATCTTTTTTACGGGGAGCTTTATGAATACTGCACATGACGACATTAGCGGCGGGCATTTAAGATCAAATATAGGGCTGGAGGTGCTTGTCCAGGATGTGATGAGCAAGGATGTCATCTCCATCCAGAAATATGAGAGCATCAGGCATGTGGCAGATATATTATCAGAAAAAAACATAAGCGGGCTTCCGGTGGTGGATAAAGAAAAAAAGGTTATAGGCATTATTACTCAGGCCGATATTCTCTCGATGCTGGGGATGAGAAAGGGGCATACCTTCAAAGACCTGTTAAAACATATGATGGGCGAACAGCTTCCTGAACGCAAGCTTGGAGACATCGTGGGAGACATTATGACTTCTCCTGCAGCTACAATAAAACCCAATGCAAATATCGCTGAGGCTGCACAGGTTATGGATGAGAAGAAGATCAGGCGATTGGCGGTAGTAGATGACCGGAACAGGCTTATCGGGATTATATCTAGGGCTGATATTCTGAAGGCCGTGCTCAGAAAATTAAAATGATACTCACAGGGATTGATGCCTCTAATTGGCCAACAGCTTGGCCTTGCGAAACAAAAACGCCAGAGTCAAGAAATTCAACAATAAAGCATTTTTGTTTGCCATTTGGCTTTTACGCAAGCCTGTTGTAATCTGTCAGGCGCTGACAGAATCTAAATAGCGCATCTTTTCCAGTTTGCATTTATTCGTCACTTGGAAAGGAAATCCTTAAAGAGATTATTTGGATTCTCAGGATTTAATAGCCCTACAAGTGCTTTTTCGTAATGTTCCTTTAGCAATGCTAAATTATTTTTCTCAAGTTCTGGGAAACCTTTTAAGTCTTCTAACCTCGATGCTCCAATCCCCATGTTAGCCCAGATTACGGCTCCATCAGTGGGGCGCGATAATCGAGTATAAACGACAAGTAATAAAGTGTAGGGGGGACCTTGGATGCCGATGCCTGTTATATAGAATTCTAAAACAGCATGTCCAGTTAGGCTCTCTTTTTGAGAATGAATGTGTTTTAAAGGGCTTGTTTTAATATATTCCACCATCTCTTGTCCACTCGCACCGTTACGACCTCCCCCAAGGCCAGTACGCGCAATCCAAAGAATTTGCGGGTCAGCACCAAATCGTCTTTTGGTTGTTGTTACTGACTCTGAAGCTGCTTCAGAAAATGAAGATCCAAGATCTGCTATCAATTTGTTATATGTGTCAGGCGCAAGTTTTTCCTGTAAAGGGAAAGCTTTTAAATTGAATTTCGTTCGTAGCATTTGTATTGACATATCTTTAAAAACGGGTGTCGGATCCCATATCCCTTCAAAAGTAAATTCGTTTGATATAGTCTGTATCGCAAAAACTTTATAGAGACCTTCCCAAAAAAAGAGATTCTTGTTCGGAACTAAAACTATAACTGCAATAGGATATTGCATAAGTTGTTGTGAATACGCTTTGTCCATCGGTATTATCGCCTTAGAGGTTGCACACCCAAAGGAAAACAACATAAGACAGACAATCAAAACTGCTTTAAAGCTGAAAAATACTATGGTTTTATTTTTCATGTTCAGTTTCCCCCTGTTTTTAGATCAACTAGTATTCCACGGTCATTAAAAACCAAGATTGCTGCAATATCTTTTCTTTCAGAGATAGGGATGTTACCAAAAAAAACGGCAGTATAACCTGGAATAGCTGCTGGCACTACACCTGTCGGTATGAAAAGAGAACTCCTTCCGCGACCCTTATAATAAATCCAATATTCCAAATTTTCGTGACTTTCGAATGATTTGAGTTCTCTTTTGTTGGGAAGGCCTAATATTGCTAATATATCATTTTTTGTCGATTTGCCAATTTCGATACCGGATATTTGCTCGGATGATGTCTCTTTGCTCATGGAAGTGCACCCTTGTAATAGTAATATGAAAGTAAGCAATACATAAAACCAAGAATGTTTTTCAAGACGTATTATTAACATCATATTCTCCTTCTTTTTGCTCGCGCTGAGCAGATAACTATCACAAAATAAGGAACCCCTTTTTTTGATAGGTCATACGTATCATGGAAGTTGAGTTTCTACATATTTTAGGTTTTTTATGCTTGCTTGCCCTTCATCAGGTTTAGCTACCTCTAAAGAAATTACACCCATAAAAGTAAAATCCTGTTTAATATAGTAAACCTTCTTAGTTTCTATGGTGACATTTAATTGTCCCACGTTTCCGCCAGCCTGGGCTCGAATATTGTGAATCCCCTTAGGAGCGTAGAAATAGAAATAAGTGCCTCCTTCGCTTACACCAACAGGCTTATCGTCCATGTAAACCTCAATAGGCATTCCACTTGCGCGGATGGATTTTCTAAAAAGATAAACCAATCCTTGATTCTCTATTTCTTGTGCGTAAACCGGTTCCTCTTTTATCGTATACTTAAATGAGGTGGTTACACACCCGCCGACTAAAAGTAAAATCCCGCATAGTCCCCAAAGGCCAACCTTTAGCATTTTCAATTTATCCATTTTCGCCTCCTTTTTTTTATCTGCATATCTATGGTGTCCAATGGACTAATTATCTTACCGATGCTTTTGGTGTTTATATGCCGGGATTTTTTGGGATGTGTATTGGAATTTGCACGCAATTGCAGATGAGGAATTTTGCTGTTTACAGAAATGTTTTTAAAGGTACTTACCCCTGTTCCATGAAAGGAATCGTATCAGAGCCTTTCTTTTATTGTCAAGCAGATTTTTAACAGGGTAATTTGCTATCTGTTTATTATGAAGTGGTCTTCAGAAGCGGGAATCCCATATCTTCTCTCTGTTTAAGATAAGCATGGGCGCAAAGCCTTGCAAGGTTTCTCACCCGCGCAATATAGCCCGTCCTCTCTGTAACAGAGATAGCTCCTCTTGCGTCGAGGAGGTTGAAGGTATGGGAGCACTTGAGGCAGAACTCATATGAAGGAAGGACGAGTCCGAGTTCGTTCAGCCTCCTGGATTCTTTTTCATATTCCCCAAATTGTTTTACGAGAAGTCCTTTATCCGAATGGTCAAAATTATATTTTGAAAATTCAACCTCATCAATATGGTGGATGTCACCGTATTTTACGCCTTTGCACCAGTCGAGATTAAAGACATTGTCAACGTTCTGAAGATACATGGCGATTCTTTCAAGCCCGTATGTTATTTCCAGCGATACCGGCTTGAGGTCAATACCTCCGACCTGCTGGAAATATGTGAATTGAGTTATCTCCATGCCGTCCAGCCATACCTCCCACCCGAGTCCCCAGGCGCCGAGAGTCGGAGATTCCCAGTCATCTTCAACAAACCTTATGTCATGTTTTAGCGGGTCTATGCCGAGGTATGAGAGGCTTTCAAGATAAATTTCCTGGCTTTCCGGCGGTGAAGGCTTGATGATTACCTGATATTGGTAGTAATGCTGGAGCCTGTTGGGGTTCTCGCCGTACCTTCCGTCTGTGGGCCTTCTCGAAGGTTCGACATAGGCGGTTTTCCATGGCTCGGGGCCGATGACTTTAAAAAATGTAGCAGGGTGGAAGGTCCCTGCGCCGACCTCTATGTCATAGGGCTGGAGCAGAACACACCCCTGTTTTGACCAGAATTCATGAAGTTTCAAAATCAAATCTTGGAAATACATAGATGCTGATTATATCAGACAAAACAAGAAATCGTCAAAAGGGATAATGGCTATCAGGATATGAATCCAAATTGGTTCTTTCTCATTTCAAGCGGGTATCCTAACTCCCCTCCTAAAATAGGAGGGGAGCTATAAGAATCCTTTACTTTATCCACTTACTTTGAGAAAGAACCTCCAAATTGAGAGTAGTTTAAAACTTAAATATGTTATAATTCATGCGATGAGCAAGAAGCTTTTTATGAGAGGCAACGAGGTAATTGCAGAGGCTGCAATTAACGCAGGCTGCCGTTTTTATGCAGGTTATCCTATAACCCCGCAGAACGAAATCCCTGAATACATGTCATGGCGGATGTCTGATGTCGGAGGGGTATTTATTCAGGCCGAAAGCGAGCTTGCGGCAATAAATATGGTTTACGGCGCTTCTGCCGCAGGCGCAAGGGCAATGACATCTTCGAGCAGCCCCGGCATAAGCCTCAAGCAGGAAACGATATCATACCTCGCCGGCGCTGAACTTCCAGCAGTGATTGTCAATATGCAGAGGGGCGGCCCCGGACTTGGAAATATATCAGGAAGCCAGGCAGATTATTTTCAGGCAGTTAAAGGAGGCGGGCACGGGGATTACAAGATGCTTGTATATGCGCCGTATAATCTTCAGGAACTCTGGGACCTTACAATGCTTGCCTTTGATAAAGCAGACGAATACAGGAATCCTGTGATGATTCTCGGAGACGGGATTCTCGGCCAGATGATGGAGCCTTTTTATCAAACGCCATATACCAAACCCAACCTTTCCGAAAAAACATGGGCATTAACCGGGTGCAAGGGAAGAGGGCCTAATGTAATCAAATCTCTTTATATGGGCGAAGGCGAACTGGAATTCAGAAATAGCATCCTTCAGGAAAAGTATAAAAAGATGAGAGACAAAGAAGTGCGCTTTGAAGCAATCGGTGTTGAGGATGCTGAATTAATAGTTGTTGCCTTTGGCATTGCGGCAAGGATAGCGCTCTCTGCAGTAAAGAGATTAAGGAAGGAAGGTTTTAAAATAGGGTTTTTCAGGCCTGTAACCCTTTACCCGTTTCCTGAAAAAGAGCTTGCAGCTCTTGCAAATGCTGACAGGCGGTTTATTACAATTGAGCTTAATGCAGGCCAGATGGTAGAAGATGTAAGGCTTGCTGTTAATGGGAAATCAGAAGTGCTTTTCTACGGAAGAACAGGCGGCGCTATAATGACTCCTGAAGAAATATATGAAGAGCTAAGCGCTTCTCCCAGGTTTCAGGCCGGAGCGGCTGTCCTTAAAAGTTAACGCCTTCCTGCTGCCCCCTTTGTATAATTCTTTTTCTATTTCTTTTGGCGGCATAATCTTTACCTCCGGAGTCAGCCGCGCCTTTGCCTTAAGCCTGTCACAAACTGTTTTTTGAAAAGAAGGGTCTTTCCTGTCTGTGCCTACAAGGACTCTTACATGGTCTGTATAATCAGGGCCTGTGTATGCCTCGACCTGATAATTTATAATATCTTTGATTGCGAGCAGGGCATTTTCGATGGTCTTTGGATAGAGCGTTACGCCTTTAACCTTTAACCTTTGATGTTTGCGGCCTATAATCGGCCCTATGCGGAGCGAGGTCCTGCCGCATCTGCACTTTTCTGAAATTTTAAAGGTGATGTCGCCTGTTTTGTAGCGGATGAAAGGCATGCCTTCCACCTGGAGCGGGGTGACCACAAGTTCCCCTGTTTCTCCGTCTTTAAGGGGATTTCCTTTATCGTCCACAATCTCTGCGATGACAAGGTCGGGATGGGAGTGGAGCCCGTTGCGGTATGTGCATTCGCAGAAGGAAAGTGCTGCCTCTGTAATTCCGTAAGTTGAAAAACATTTTTTTCCCCATGCATCCTCAACCAGCTTTCCAAGGCTGGTCGGGGAAAAGTCAGGATTCCGTATGCTCTCGCCTATCAGCACAATCCTTTTCAGGCTGGCATTTCTGGTAGATAAGCCTTCTTCTTTGGCATGTCTTGCCAGCGCAACCATAAAGGACGGAACTGCTACCATTCCGGTTGGTTTGAGTTTTTTGATAAGGGACAGGTTTCTTCCGGCATTTTGAGGCCCTATCCTTACCACGCCTGCACCTAATTTGAGAAGTCCCCTGTAATATGCCATCCCTGCAATAAAAAGGTTGTCACTCGTAACAGCTATCTGAAACAGGTCTTCAGGTGTTGCCCCTGTATAGCCAAAACTTTTCTTTTCATTTTCTGCAAGCCTTTCAAGGTCTCTTTCTGTTAGGGCAATAAATACAGGCTCTCCGGTAGTGCCTGTAGTGGCGACGATTTCTGCAATCTTATGCCTTGGCACAGACAGAAAGGCCCAGTTGTCCTTTTGCAGGTAATTTTTCGTTGTAAAAGGAAGCCTCTGTAAGTCTTCAAGCTTTTTAATATTGTCCGGAATCATGCCTGATTTTGCGAAGGTCTTTTTATAAAATGGAGAAGTACTGTACGCCCTTTGAAGGGTATCTTTTAAAAGCCTGAGCTGGATGCTCTTTTGCTCTTGCGGTTTAAGATAGTCTATGTCTTTAAATATTTTCAGGTTCATCGTGAAATAAAACCATAATACCATTTCAATATCTTTTTCGTAAATGGCCTAAAAATAATCCGCAGCATGATTAAAATGAAATTGACTTATGCTTATTTTTTTGATAGCCTCTATTTACATGGCTCTTTAAATTGGAGGCGATATGAAAAAGGTATCATTAATTTTAATCCCTATCTGTTTTTTTGTTCTGCTTTCAGCAGCGCATGCTGCGGTCGGCAAGGTATCAAAGCTGAGCGGAGAAGTATCTTACAGGACCAGGGATAATATCCCCTATCAGAAAGCAAAGGACGGTATTGAACTTGAAGTCGGTTACTGGATAAAGACAGGCAGGAATGGCTGGGCAAGGTTGTCCCTGTCTGACGGAAGCACGTTTACCCTCGCCAACAACACAGAACTTAAGATAGACAGTTTCCTGGTTTCAAAGGAAAAGAAGAGCGGGATCTTTAATTTAAGCCAGGGCAAGATCAGGGCTACAGTGACAAAACTTACAGGCCAGCAGACAAATTACAGAGTGAAGAGCCCTACAGCGGTTGCCGGGATTAAAGGCACTGAATTCATGATGATGTCACAGGGTTATGCAAACGTATTTTTCGGCAATGAAGGAAGCGCTGAGATTTCAGGAGATTCAGAAACGTCCAAGCCTCTTTCTTCAGACACTATTGTTCAGAACACAAGAGGGATAACACCTACGGACCCGGTGAAGGTTGATGAGAACACCCCTCTGCATACAGCAAAGAAAAGCTTTGAAGAGATTACGGCAGCCAAACCTCCGGAGGATTGGGAAAAGTCCGGAAACCTTCCCGGTATAATAGCAAGGTGGAATATTAATTACGGCCATTACCTTGCTGATACAGGGAAATATGAAGAAGCGCTTTATGTATTCCAGATAGCGCTTGACCTGACAGACAATGGCGATATAAAAGGAGATGCCAGGCTTGAAAGGGGCTCTGTTTATGCAAGTTTTTTGAGAAACCCGGAGGCTGCGCTTGCAGAATATCTTCTGATGCTGGAAGAATATCCGGCTTACCCGCAGCGTGAGACAGCGCTTTATCGTACAGGGATGATTCTTTATGAAATGGGATTTGCGAAGCGCGCCAAGGAAAGGCTGCTTCAGTATACCGCTGAATTTCCTTCAGGCAAGCATCTCGGCAATGTAGAGACCATTTTAAAAATGATAAAGGATTAATGCTTTGTTTATAAAATGAAATATTCCAAACTGCTGACATTTGCTGTCATAGGATTCCTTGCTGCTGTAATAACCTTTTTTATCTACAGGCAGAAGATAGATTTTCTTGATGCGGTTGACCTGAAGCTGAAGGATGCGAGATTTAAGCTCAGGAAGAATGTTCAGCCGGACAGCAGGGTTGTAATCGTTGCAATAGATTCAAAGAGCATCAATGAGCTTGGCAGATGGCCGTGGAAAAGGTCTGTGATTGCCGAACTCATAAACGGATTAAAGTGGTATGGCGTAAAAGTGGCAGCTTTGGATATTGTCTTTTCCGAGCCGTCAGATACCGGCGAAGATATAATCCTTTCTAAGGCCATTTCAAGAAACGGCAGCATAATACTCGGTTATTTCTTCAGGGATGAAGAGGAGGCTGTAAATCAGGCCGGGTTCTCGCAGGTGGAGTCTTCAAAGGTAAAACTGATAAAGATTGCAGAAGGCGTGGCCTCTGTGCCTGTTGCACAAAGGCCTTTTATAGAGACTAATATCCCTGTGATTGGACGCGGCGCCCTTGACTTTGGATTTTTCAATACAGACCCTGACCCTGACGGCCCGGTGAGAAGGTCTAACCTTCTGATGCTTTATAACGGCGATATCTATCCCTCGCTTGCATTAAAGGCGCTCAGGCATTATACAGGCAGCGAGATTATCCTTGAGATAGAATCATTCGGCGTTTCTTCCCTGAGGGTCGGGGAGATGTCAATACCTTCGGATGAGGGTGGAAGGCTTACTGTGAATTATTACGGCAGGGGTGGAACCATAACAACTCTCTCTGCAGTGGATGTAATAAAGAAGAGATTAAAAAAAGAGGAGCTTAAAGACAAGATTGTTTTTGCCGGTGCAACAGAGATAGGCATTTATGACATGAGGGCAACTCCTGTAGGGTCGGTATTCCCGGGTGTTGAGATACATGCGACAGTTGCGTCTAATGCACTTCAGGACAGATTTATACTAAGGGACGGGAGGATAATTGCGGTCGAGATTTTGTGTATGATACTGCTCCCTATAGCCCTGACACTGGTGCTCAGTCTGGCAAGAACCAGTTTTTTAGGGATGATTGCCTTTATATTTGCAGCAGGCAGCTATGCTGTCTTGAACTATTCGCTGTTCAATGTCTATTCCATAGATATGAGCCTTCTTTATCCCCTTTCGTCAACAGCTATAGCCTTTGTAAGCTCTGAGGCATACAGGAATCTTGTTATAGAAAGGAAGAACCGTTATCTTAAAAAGGCGTTTTCAAGCTATGTATCTCCTGACCTTGTTGCAGAGATAATGAAAAATCCTGACAGGCTTGCGCTCGGCGGAGAGAAAAAAGAGATAACCATTCTTTTTTCAGACATACGGGGGTTTACAAGCATCTCTGAAAAACTTGCGCCTGATATGCTGGTCCTGCTTCTCAATGAATATCTGGGGCCCATGACAAAGGTGGTCCTGAAAAATAACGGGACACTCGATAAATATATCGGAGATGCGATAATGGCCATCTATAATGCGCCGCTGGATGTAGCAGACCATCCTGAAAAGGCCTGCCGGACAGCGCTTGAGATGATGGAGGAATTAAAAGCGGTAGATGAGAGGTTTAAGGCAAAAGGCATGCCCTCTATAGACATAGGGATAGGCATAAACACAGGCCATGCGGTTGTCGGCAATATGGGCGCTGATATGAGATTCGATTATACTGCAATCGGCGACACAGTGAATCTGGCATCCAGGCTTGAGGGGCAAAACAAGTATTACGGAACCCATATAATACTGAGTGAGTTTACGGCAGAAAGAGTAAAGGGCAAGTTCCTTGTAAGGGAGATAGACCTTTTAAGGGTTGTAGGCAAGGAAAAGCCGGTTGCCGTCTTTGAGCTGATGACAGACCAGAATGCCGTGTTGGCAGAGAAATTTTCCGCGGTGCTGAGCTCATACAGGGCCGGGAATTTTCAGAATGCCCTTGATGTGTTTAGCAAACTTGCAGAGGAATATAATGACCCTGCGTCAAAGATTTATGCAGAGCGCTGCAGAGAATACCTTCAGTCGCCTCCTCCTCCTGAATGGGACGGCGTGTATATTTCAAGAAAGAAGTAGTCCTGTGAGGGGCGGCATGTGATAGCCCTAACTGATGAGACAGGGGCTATCAAGACTCAATATGTGTATTCTCCTTTTGGAGCAACAGATGTTATAGGAAAAGCAAGCGACAATCCATTTCAATACACAGGAAGAGAAAATGACGGGAATGGATATTACAATTATCGGTTAAGAACTAAGCTCGGTAAGCGTTTTATAAGCGAAGACCCTATCGGGTTAGCAGGCGGGATTAATAAATTTTCGATGTGGGAAATAATCCGGTGAATAGGAAAGATCCAAGTGGAAAAATTTGGACATGTGGAGATCCTGAATACTTTGGAGCATGTGTCCCGTCCGGCGAACCTGCTAGCGATTTACCCGATGAAGAACATGGTTTACAACCTCCTACAGAGCACGAATGCAAAATAGCTAAACACGGGCTGGAATTATTAGGAACCATTTTAGAATATTATTATACTAAGGGCATTACATGGTGGCCATCGCCAGAGTCGATCGAAAAAATGCTACCTCCATCGCCCGCTGAAGCTAAAGAATAGATGCAAACAAATAATTTATACTTATATACATTTTTTATCATGCAGTTTTTTGTTATCATTATTTTCCTGATATTGTATTTTAAAGGAGATACCAATGTAAAACCGAAGAAACTGTTTGAAATGCAAGAATGGAAGCCGATTGACTGTATCCTAATATTTGTAAGTTCTTATCTTATACTTTTTTTATTATTTATGAGTAAAAGCATTCCGGTTCTAAAAGAAATCTATAAATTTACTTACTTGTCATACCTTCAGTTTTTTTTATTAAGTATTATCTTTCTCTTAATTTTCAAATTGAAACTAAGGCAAAAATTCTCTGCATTAGGACTAAATACACAGAATCTAAAGGCTAATATATTTATGGGATTAAGAGTATTTTCATTGATAGCATCCATAGAATCTTTTTTAACACTAATACTATTACTGAGTGGGCGTGAATCATCCTTAGATTTATTCCCAAACGAGAGCCTAAAAGCAGTTTGCCAAGCAAGTCTTGCCATAATTATCTGGGGACCTGTAATGGAAGAGTTTATGTTTCGGGGATTAATGTATTCACAATTTAGAAAAAAATTTGGTGTTAAATCAGGTATTTTTTTATTGTCATTAGTATTTGCTGCTTGGCATTTCCCTGCAACAGGCACCTCTATTTTAGTCTCAGGTATTGTTCTTGCGTACCTTTATGAGAAATCGCAATCCTTAATACCAAGCATAATTTTCCACGGTCTAAGAAATTTATTTCTATGGTTCGAAACCATATATTCAAAACTTGGTAAAGATGGCATTATCCTTACGAACGAAAAAGTTTTTATTTTGGTATTAACTATTATTTTATTCGGTAGCTATTTTATTCTGAAGACGTGGAACCCGGAAATAAAAAATAATCAAAACTAGAAACTGAAAAAGAGGGCAGGTCAATGCAACAGAGAGACATAAATAAAATTCTCGCACTTGTTTTTCTGCAAAGACTTATTGCCTATTTGTTGGCTCTGAAATATTTGAACAGGATAAAAGAGATAAGCGATGCGCTAAGCGGGACAGATACAAGCTCTACTGCAACGGCAAGTCTTACTATCTCGACAACAGAGCCGTCAGTCATCACTGCACAGACCACTTTCACAGTTCAGACAGCCATGTTCTATGATGGCGAGAAGATAGATAAGGTTAGAGTAGCATCAACGATGGGCAAAGGCTCGAAGGTTACTTACATCACTGAATCAGGCAAGGAGATACCGGCAGAAAAACTGAGGGCAAAGCTTTAACCCTTGCAAATTAGAAATGATATTTCTATAATACAAACATGAGGCTTGTTAAGCGTAGTTTATCAGGGAAGCTGCATGCGTATCTCAAGCTCTTTCCTGTTGTTGCCATCATAGGGCCGCGTCAGGCCGGCAAAACTACCTTTGCGCGAATGGAACTGCCTGACTGGGGCTATTTTGACCTTGAGAAACCCTCTGATTTCGGAAGGATATCATCAGACAGGGAATTTTTTCTCAGCCAGTATGGAGAAAAATGCATCATTGACGAGGCGCAGACGCTTCCTGAATTATTCCCTGCCTTAAGAAGCCATATAGACCGGGCCAGAAATAAGAAAGGCCGCATGGTCCTTTTGGGTTCGGTCAATCCGCTGCTTGTAAAAAGCATTTCTGAATCTCTCTCAGGCAGAATAGGATTCATAGAACTTAGCCCCTTTCATTTTAAAGAGGCAAAATCATTATATAAGATTGACCTGGAGGAGTTCTGGCTTAAAGGAGGTTATCCTGAGCCGCTTAAATGGAATCTCCAGGAACATTCCGTATGGATAGAACAGTATGTGAAGACATTTGTTGAAAGGGATGTTTTTAGTATATTGAAAACAACTCTCACGCCGCAAAAGCAGGTGCAGCTCATTACTATGCTGGCACACAGTCATGGAAGGCTTTGGAATGCCTCACACATCGCCTCAGCTTTCGGGATAAGCTATCATACAGTCAATCACTACATTGAACTCATGGAAAACTACTTCCTTGTGCGGAGACTTATTCCCTATCATAAGAATATTGGGAAGCGGCTGGTAAAAAGCCCTAAGTTTTATTTCAGGGACACAGGGCTGCTTCATTTTTTGCTGAACATTTCCGGCACTGAGAAGCTGAGGACATCACCTTACAGGGGGTTCAGTTTTGAGGGTTTTATAATTGAACAATTAATACGAAAATATACTCTTGAAGCGCAGAACCCTCCGAGCTTCTATTTTTACAGAACGGCGCAGGGAGATGAGATTGACCTGCTTGTGCAAGATGACCGGGGGCTCGCTGCTTATGAGATCAAGACAGCGGTTTCTATTGAGCAGTCAGACATAAGAGGGTTTCAGAAGGCAATGGAACAACTGAAGCTGGAGAAGGGGATTATTGTCTGCTTTGGCAAAGAAAATTTCAGTCTCAGCCGGAAGATTGAAGTGAAGTCTGCTGAAACTCTGCTAAAAGCAGCAGCATTTGATTGACAGGTGCAGATTTTTTCTGGTAAGGTTTAGTGATGAAAAAGTATGTTTTCTTCCTGTTCTTCTTTATTAATATTTTCCTCATCAGATATGCTTATGGATTTGACATCAAGGGCCTCCAGCCTGTTGCTCCCTATGGTGTTTTTTCAACCTTCAGCGCAGACAGCCCGGAGAAGGGGAAATCCGTTTTGGGGGTCGGAGCCGAGAAATCAAGAGAGCCGGACTTTTACAGGTATATATTCCAGTATGCATACGGGATAACAGACCATGTGGAGTTTATTGCTACGGTCCCTTATGTTTACGAATGGCAGGACACTAAAACCGGTTTTGAGGATATTGCCGCAGGCATTAAGCACAGGCTGATTGATGAAGGCGAGTATACGCCTTCCATAGCTTATGTGATTAATACCTCTGTTACTGCAGGCGATAAAGATGAATTCAGCACGGACGGCAGGACCGGAGCGGGCCTTGTTTTCAGCAAGAGAATCGGGCCTGTCAGCGGGCATGCAAATATTTTTTATGAGAACCCTATATCAGGGAAACTCAAGAATGAACTAAGTTGTTCGGCAGGATTTGATTTTTCGGCAGCGCATAATTTCAGGATACTGGGAGAGGTATACGGAAGGAAAAGCCATTATTCAGACAAGGTTGATCAGCTCGAGGGAAGGTTCGGATACAGGTTCATGACTACGGATTATTTATATACAACTATCGGGATGGGGGTTGATTTTAAAAACAGGCAACCTGAATACAGGGTGCTGCTTTCAGTGACAGCGCTCTTCCCAATAGAAAAGAAGATGATAGAGAAGGTATATGAGGAGGATAAACAATGATTAAGGCAAGACTTTTAATCTTACCGGCAGTAATCTATTTTCTTATTGTTTTTTCTTTGTCCGCATCTTCGTTCCCTGCATCTTTTGCGGATATCGTGAAAGAGAGAGCCAGGAGTGTTGTTAATATAAGCACAACGCAGGTAATTAAGCAAAGGGCGCCGAATTTCTTTCCTTTTTTCCCGGATATCCCTTTCCCGGGGCTTGAGGGCGGGGAAAGAGAATTCAGGAGGCAGTCTCTCGGCTCGGGTTTTATAGTGGACAGCAGCGGATATATTCTGACCAATAATCATGTTGTTGAAAATGCCGAGGACATCACTGTGACCTTATGGGATGAATCAGAATATAAGGCAAAGATTAAGGGCAGGGATCCAAAGACAGACATTGCCCTTATTAAGGTTGAGGCAGATAAACCGCTGCCGGCAGTTACACTCGGGGATTCAGATATGCTCAGTGTTGGTGACTGGGTCATTGCGGTGGGTAATCCTTATGGCCTTGGGAATACTGTTACAGCAGGGATAGTTAGTGCGAAAAGCAGGTTTATAGGCTCAGGCCCTTATGATGATTTTATACAGACAGATGCAGCGATAAACCCTGGGAATTCAGGAGGGCCGCTTTTCAATATTAAGGGAGAGGTCGCCGGGATAAATTCCGCAATAATTCCGATGGCGCAGGGAATAGGTTTTGCTATTCCTGTTAATCTCGCGAAAGAGGTTATGCAATCCCTGAAGGATAAAGGGTATATTGAGCGGGGATGGCTTGGAGTTACCATACAGAAGATTACGAGTGAACTTGCCGAGAGCCTGAAATTACCAGGCAGGCAGGGCGCTCTTGTAACGGATGTTGTTAAGGATTCTCCGGCAGATAAGGCAAAGATAAAAAGAAGAGACGTTATTATAGAGTTTGCAGGCGATAAAGTATCAGAACACTCCTTGCCGAGACTTGTGGCATCAATGCCGATAGGTAAAGAGGTAGCCGTGAAGGTCATACGGGATGGAAAGGTTATTGACCTTGCCGTCGTTATAAGCAAGCATGATGAGGGCATGCCCGAGATACTTATTGCAGAGAAGCTGGGCATTAAGACGAAGACGCTTAATACCGAGATTGCTCCGCAGTTCGGGATTATGGATGGCGGAGGAATTCTTGTGACAGAGGTGGTTCAAAGGGGCGCTGCCGGAAGCGAGGATATTCAGGTAAAAGATATTATTGTAGAGGCAAATGAAAGCAGGGTTAACTCAACAGAGGAACTGGCTATAATTATCAGGGGAATAAAACAGGGTGAAAGGCTTCTGCTCCTTGTCAAGCGGGGCAATAGTTACATATACCGCAGTTTGAGATTGCCAGACTCCTCAGGTTTGCCGAGGTGAAAGGGGTTAATGCTTGACATCGGCATACAGGAACTAATAGTAATCTTTATAGTTGCACTGCTGGTTTTTGGCCCCAAGAGGCTTCCTGAACTGGGGAAGACACTCGGAAAGACAATGGCAGAACTTAAAAAGGCGGTATCCGGAGTAAAGGAACAGATGGACTCTGAACTTTATAAGGCAGAACATCCGGCGCCAAAAGTCAGCAGCGAGTCTTCAGCAACACGCGATGAGTTAAAGAACGGTTCCGAACCCGGGGGGCAGAACTCAAAACCAGGCAAAGGGTGAGGTGCATGGTCAATGACTCTTAGAGAAGATGAGAAGATGCCGCTTACAGAGCATCTCGGTGAACTCAGAAGAAGGATTAGCGTATCCCTGGCTGCGCTGCTTGCAGCTTTTGCGGTTGCCTTTAATTATTCTGAAGAGATTTTTAAATTAATTATGTTCCCCCTTAAATACAGCCTGTCATTTTCCATGAAAAACCCCTATTTGAACATTATCCCTCATGAAAAGATTTCCCAGGGTACAAAGCTTGTATTTTTAGCTCCTGCTGAGGCTTTCTGGATGAGCATGAAGGTTTCGTTTGTTGCCGGTTTGATACCGGCCCTGCCTGTAATCTTTTACCAGCTGTGGAAATTCATATCCCCGGGCCTTATGGCAAAGGAAAAAAAATATGTGCTCCCGTTTATTGTTTCAGCAACAGGCCTTTTTCTGCTGGGCGCTGTCTTCTGTTTTTTTATAGTCCTGCCTTTCGCAATGGAATTCCTCCTTACCTATAAATTGGGAGATGTTTTAATGCCAATGCTGTCCGTGGGCCAGTATGTTGATTTCTGCCTGAAGTTCATACTCGCATTCGGTATTATTTTTGAGCTGCCCATCGTCATAATTTTTTCTACGCGCATGGGGCTGGTAACTCCGAAGACGCTTGCAAAAAACAGAAGCTATGCCATGCTAATCGCCTTTATTGTTGCTGCTGTCCTTACCCCGACGCCTGATGCATTTAATCAGATCCTGATGGCTGTCCCTATTATAATTCTTTATGAAATAGGTATACTTATATCAAGGGTATTTATAAGCAAGAGGGGAGAAGATGCCGGTCAGTAGTATAAGGGGAAAGAGCCTGAAGGCTGTGACTTATGATATAGCAGACGGCTATACAACCGTTAACCCGTTGTTCCTGAAGCCGATTGATATCGAGTCCCTTACAGGTCTTTATCATGAGATAATGAAGACACAGGTAATGGTCCGCGGAGAAAAATTTCCCGTGAGCGATGCAGTGGCAATCAGGACAAGGAATGTGAGGCTGCAAAGATTGCATTCAGCCTTAATGATAATCAGGAATTTTGCAAGGGAGCGAAGGATAATACTTGTATAAATTGACAGCTTTTTGCAATTGTGATAATTTTTAGGTAGTATGGAACTGCTCGAAGACATAAAGGCTGCAAAGGATGTCGTCAACGCCCTTCTCAAGGCCAAGAAGACCTTCAGGATGTATCCTGAAACCAACCCGATGTATGAAAAGATGATAGAAGACGCCTATGCAAAGTTCAGGAGTTTCTTTGATTACAGGGATGAACTGACACTTAAGGTAAAACAGAATGAGCTGTTCTGTGATTCTGAACAGGTGTACCATAATCTCCAAAAAGAAGATAATATCGCACTTTTTTTCTTCAAGGACGGGCTGAGAGAGATAACCTTCAAAAAGGGATTTTCCCATAAAGAGCTCGAGGAGTTTTTAAAAATCCTTACGGTTGATTATGACAGGGAAGTTGTCGATGATGACGTTGTTACGCTTTTGTGGGAGAGGGATTTTCAGAATATCAGATATGTTGTTGACGAATCCTTCCTTGCCGAAGATGAGGATTATGAAACCAGCGCAGTAAAAGAGGTCAAGGATAAGGCGCCCGATGCAGACGAGCTGTCCAGGGCCTATGCAGATGCCTTTAAGGAGGAAGGCGTTAAGGATATCTCGATAGTCCCGCTGACAGACAAGGATTTGCATACACTGGTGAAGGAGCTTGAAAAAGACGCCTATAACAAGATGGATAAGCTTCTTATAATCATTTTTGAAATGCTGTATCAGGCAGAGAGCAAAGGCGACCATGAAGATGTAGTCCATTTTCTTAATGATGCGGTTGAATTTTCAATAAGGCATGGGGACCTGGAAACCGTAATACGTATAATGGAAATGACGAAAGAGGTCACCGACGGCCCATCCGTTCCCGACGATATTAAAAAATACCTTGCTTTGGTTTTTTCCTTCCTGGGTTCTGACGCGGAGATAAAGCTCCTTGGGGAGTTTCTTGACAGCGGGGTTGAGATAGAGGAAAAGGTTTTCGATGAATATATAAAGTTCCTTGACAAGAATGCAATACAGCCGTTTATAACTATTCTCGGTGAACTTAAGACTATTCCTGCAAGGAAGAATGTCATTAATGCATTGATAGCTCTCGGTAAAAAGGATATACAGAGCCTTGCAAAGGGGATCTATGACTCCAGATGGTATGTCGTCAGGAATATAATTTATATTCTGGGGAAGATAGGGGACAAAAAGGCAGTGGATTATCTCATCAAGACGGTAAATCACAGTGATATCAGGGTCAGAAAGGAAGTAATCAAGGCGCTCGGCGAGCTTGGGACCTCGGGAGTCCTGCAGACATTAAAGGAATGCCTTGACGACCCTGAGGTGCAGATAAGGACTTCTACTGCGCGGGCGCTGGGCAGCATCAGGTCAGCGGCAGCCAAGAGCATAATATTGCAGAGGATAGCGGACAAGGATTTCAACAAGAATGATTTCAATGAAAAGAAAGAATTCTATGAGGTGCTGTCCCACTGGAAAGATAATGATGTGATTGAATTCCTGATGAAGACCCTGAAGAAGAAAGCCTTTTTCGGCAGGGCAGTGAATGATGAGAACAGGGCATGCGCAGCATATTGTTTTGGCTTAATGGGCTGTAAGGAAGCCCTGCCGCTGCTGTACAAAATAAGAGATTCCAAAAATAAGATTCTGAGGGAATATGCATATACTGCAATCAAGAGGGTAGAGTATGGCCAGTAAGGAAGAAGTCTTTACAGGCGCAAAGGATATTATAAACCAGCTCGCAGTTATCATAAGGACTGCTGCCATCCATGACTCCGGCAATGTTGCCGTCACAACAGCAGTTGATAAATTTGTCGTGCTTATGAATCCCCTTATTGCATCAGAAGGGGAGTTAACGCTTGAACTCGGCGGGGAATTTTTCTATATAAATGAAACGAGGATAAGATATTCCCTGGAGTATCTGCCGAATTTTGATTTTCTTATAAGGGAATTTAAGAAAAGAGGTTTGGGCAGTATTGTTTTTAAAGGCATTATTAAGTCTGTAGACATGCAGACCTTTTTAAAGGTCTTTATATCATCTGTTTTTTCTGAGACCCCGTTTGAGACGCTCTCAGAAGATATGGCCGGTGTCAGCAGCATGAGTGTCGGAAAACTGAGAAAGGTCAGGGACGAAGCAGAGGGAGAATTTGATATCCGCAGAGAGGTTAAAAAATCATATTTTAATGCTGTTTCGTATACAAGAGGCGTCATAAATAAAATAAAGTCAGGAGAAAAAGTAGGCATAAAAAAGGCCAAGAGGGTGGTAGAGGGCATGGTGGACCTCATACTCGAAGAAGAACAACTGCTTCTTGGCATGACAGCTATTAAGGATTATGATGAGTATACCTATCACCATTCGGTCAACGTCAGCATTCTGTCTGTTGCGCTGGGACAGAGGCTTGGGTTAAGTAAAAAGATTCTGACAGAACTTGGGCTGGTGGCTTTATTCCATGACATAGGCAAGATAGAGATACCGAATGAGATACTTAATAAGCCTACGAATTTTACCGATGATGAGTGGGTCATAATGAAGAAACATCCCTTCTGGGGCGTGAGGGCATTGCTGAAGCTCAGAGGTTTTGATGCCACGTCAATGAGATCTGCCATTGTCGCATTCGAGCATCATATGAACTATGACTTTTCAGGGTATCCAAAAACCAGAAAACGGTTTGAATTGGATTTTTATTCGAAGATTATAAGCCTTGCCGACCAGTATGACGGCATGACGTCATCCAGAGTGTATTCAAGGATACCCATGTCGCCTGACAGGGCTTTAAGCCTTATGATGGAGAGAGCGGGGACACAGCTGGACCCCATTCTTTTTAAATTCTTTATTAATATGATCGGGGTTTTCCCTGTGGGGACCCTTGTCATGCTTGACACAAAAGAACTGGGCCTTGTCTATCAAAGCGAGGCCATGTTTCTAGACAGGCCAAAGGTGCTTGTTATTATTAACGGCAAGGGAGAAAAGGCAGAGAGTTATATTGTTGACCTTACAGAAAAAGATGCCGGTGGTAATTTCCTAAGGACCATTGTTAAGACAATGGACCCTAATAAATATAAGATTAATCTTGCCGAATATCTGCTTTAGGATAGCAAACTCTTCAGTTTAACATTTAACCTCTTTTAATCCTTGACATTGTTTTTCAATGTGATATGCTTTTTATACAGGAAATGGCCATAGACCTAAAAAACAATCTGAGAAGGGGGTGAGCCCATGAAGGTTAAAAAAGTCACAAAGAAACTTGCAACGACATGCAAGTGTAAAAATTCGTGCTGAAGGGCTTTAAGTTTTTCTGAAGAGGAGGTGAAGCAGGATGAAGATTTTTAAGGTAGTGGCGCTGTCATTGTTAATCATTGGATTGATCTTTTCGGTTGCCTTTGCAAAGAAACATCTGCCCGAGGAGCGAGGCAAGGCTTTTTTCGATGATCCTAAGTTTGCCGGCGGGACAAAGGCCTGTAACTCCTGCCATCCTGACGGTAAAGGCCTGGAAAAAGCCGCTGACAAAAAAGTGTTTAACATTATGGGCAAGACCCAGAAGAGCCTTGAGGAGGCTGTTAATGTCTGTATAGTAAATGCCAACAAGGGCAAGGCCATTGATATAAAGTCTGTTCAGATGAAAGAGATAGTGGCTTATATCAAGTCGTTGAAGGGGAAGATGTAAACTTCTGAAAAATAGAAGGCCTTGAAAGGATATAGGAAATTTTAAAAGGGAGAGCCTTAATGCCTCTCCCTTTTTATAATGAGGACTTGATGCAGATATTTTTTCTTAAATCTATACTGTCCATTCTTCTGGTTGCCATGGCTCTGTTTGCCATGTTTACCATGTTCGAGATATTAGGGAGGGCCGATAAGAGATATAACATTGAAAGACTGAGAAAAATACATAAAATCAACGGAATACTTTATATCGCATTGTTTTTGCTTATAACCTGGTTCTGCCTGAGGTTTTTTGCCGGCGCAAAGACAGAGCTTTCGCCCCGCGCTGCATTTCACAGTATCTTTGCCCTTACAATAATAATACTCCTCGGTCTGAAAGTTTCTTTTGTCCGGGTCTACAGGCAGTTTTACGGGAAGGTGCAGACAATAGGGCTTTTAATAGCGCTGACAACCTTTATTATGGCTGGGCTATCAGGCGGTTATTACCTGCTTGTTACGAAGTTCGGCACTGATAAAACTTTTTCCGGAACCGTGGAAGGGAAAAAAGGAGAGGCAAGACAAGAAGCTGCCGGGAAAGAGGGTAAGTGGGCAGTCAGGACAGACGCTGACAGTATCTGCAAGGGGAAGGAACTGTATGACAGCAAATGCTATTTCTGCCACGATGCCTACAGCACAAAAACGGGCGTTGGCCCGGGGCATAAAGGACTTCTTAAGAATCCGGTGCTCCCGGTCAGCAAAAAGTCAGCAACACCGGAGAACATTGCTAATCAGATCCTGCATCCGTATAAAGATATGCCGGCATTCTCCTACCTTGCCGATAATGATATCCAGAGCCTTATAGCATTTTTAAATACCCTTTAAACGCAGTTTTAAAATTGCAAACACCTGAATCTGATGGTAGGCTATTATCAGGAACAAACAAAAGGAGGATGTCATGAAGCTTGTCAGATTTTTTGCAGTGTTTTTACTTATTGCCGGTATCTCATTTGCACAGGATACAGGCCAGGAGAAAAAAATTTTTAAGGTTGCTATTGATAAGGACGGAATCCAGAGAGCAGAGATTACCGGAGGGGAATACTTCTTTGAGCCTTATCATATTATAGTAAAGATAAATATGCCTGTGGAGTTGACGGTCAGAAAAAAACCGGGGATTGTGCCTCACGATATAATAGTAAATGCCCCTGAGGCAGGCATAAATTTCAAGGAGGACTTGAGCAAGGAACCTAAGGTAATTAAGTTTACTCCCAAAAAGACAGGGAAATATCCCGTTTACTGCAGCAAAAAACTTCTGTTTTTCAAGAGCCACAGGGAAAGGGGCATGGAAGGTTTGCTGGAGGTTATAGAGTGAATCTGTATCTTCCGTGTAGATAAAAACTGCTATGCCGCGTGATATACCCGTAGGGAATGATAACCTGCTCATCACCTTTGATCAGGACTATTGCCTGAGAGATATATACTATCCGTGTGTTGGCAAGGAAAACCATACTGACGGGCACAAGTTCAGGTTCGGCATATGGACAGACGGAAGGTTCGGCTGGATAAACAGGGAATGGAACCCGATACTTGAATACGCACGGGAAAGCCTGTTGACCCATGTAACAGCATTGAACGAAAACCTTGAGATTGGCCTCCACTGCAATGATGTTGTTGATTACAGAGAAAATATCTATATTAAGAAGGTTCTTCTGAAAAATCTTTCCGGAAAGAACAGGGAATTCCGCCTGTTCTTTCACCATGATTTTCATATCCTCGAATCGTCAACCGGCGATACGGCCTATTTTGACCCTGATGAAAAGGCAATAATACATTACAAGGGCAACCGCTATTTTCTGATGAGCGGTATGAGGAATAACAATCAGGGGATAGATCAGTATGCCGCAGGGATAAAGGAATTCCACGGCATGGAAGGCACGTGGAAAGATGCAGAAGACGGAAGGCTTGAAGGAAGTCCGATATCTCAGGGTTCTGTAGATTCCACTTTAGCTTTCTCTGTTAAAGTCCCATCAAGCGGAGAACAGACTGTATATTACTGGATGTGTGCAGGAGAGGACTATGCAGAGGTCAGCCGCCTGAACAAGATGATTGCCGGGCATGGAGTGGAATACTTTATAAAACGCACAGACAATTACTGGAGGGCATGGGTAAATAAAGAAAGAATTGACCTCTCAGGGCTGCCTCAAAATGTAGCAGAACTTTACAAGAAAAGTCTTCTCATCCTGAGAACCAATATAGATTCTACCGGGGCAATAATTGCCGGGAATGATTCGGATGTCCAGCATTTTGCCCGGGATACTTACAGTTATATGTGGCCGCGTGACGGCGCCCTTACTGCCTATGCCCTTGATATGGCCGGTTATCATGGGACAACCAGGCAATTCTTTGACTTCTGCCTTGGCATAATAAGCAAGGGCAAGGAATCAGTCGGCTATTTACTTCATAAATATAACCCGGATGGTTCATTGGGGAGTTCATGGCATCCATGGATAAGTGATAACAGAAAACTTCTTCCTATTCAGGAGGATGGCACAGGCCTTGTACTCTGGGCCTTATGGCTGCACTTTGACAGGTTCCGTGATATAGAATTTATCATAAGGCAGTATGAGAGCCTTGTTGTCAGATGCGGGGATTTTCTCGCATCATACAGAGACAATGAAACAGGGCTTCCGCTTTCATCGTATGACCTGTGGGAAGAAAAATGGGGGGTGCATACATTTACGGCATCAGCCGTATATGCCGGGCTTAAGGCAGCAGAGAATTTCACAATTTTTTTTGGAGATGCAAAGAGGGCAAAGATTTATGGAAAAGCAGCCGAAGAAGTGAAGGCCGCAATGGATAAATATCTCTACAGCAATGAGCATAAAAGGTTTTTAAAAACAATAATCCCGGGGGAAGACGGCTCTTTTGAAATAGACCATACCATTGATGCCAGCATCTATTCTCCATTTTATTTCGGTGTCTTTGAACCGGGAAATGAGAAGGTTGTCAACACCATGAATGCCATACGGGAACATCTGTGGGTTAAAACCAATGTCGGAGGAATAGCACGGTACGAAGGCGATAATTATCACAAAGCTTCAGAAAATATTAAAGACGTGCCTGGCAATCCATGGTTTATATGCACTCTGTGGCTTGCCCAGTGGTATATAGCCAGGGCGGAAAATTTCAAGGAGCTTGATGAGGCCATCCCTATTCTTGAGTGGGTTGCTTCAAGGGCCTTGCCTTCAGGGGTTCTTGCAGAGCAGGTCCATCCGTTTACGAACCAGCCATTGTCCGTATCTCCATTGACATGGAGCCATGCTGCTTTTGTAGCAACAGTGCTTGAATATTCTGCCAGGTTCCAAAAGATTTCTATCTGTCCAACGTGCGGAGGCCACGCGCACAGTTTAGGCCCGCGATTAAAAGATAGCAGTAAAAAGGGGTGATATATGTCAAGGGTAGAAGATAATTATGAGAATGAAAACATATGTATCAGGTTTTGCGGGGGATGTCCTACATACCCGGGTGTAAAGGGAGAATTATTGTTCTGTGCACGTGGGAAGAGCAGTACGCCAAAGCAAAAGTCAGGTTGTAACTGCGGCATGTGCGATATCTGGAACAAATATGACTTAACGGATTTTTACTATTGCATTGCAGGAGCGGCAAAAGAATAAAAAAGGGAATAATATTTTATTAAGGAATAAATTTTGAAAGACCTTATTGCGCTCATAACAGTTGTAATCTTGCCGGTTGTTCCTTTGTTCTGGATACCTGTCCGCTGGAGCTTCCTGCCCGGACTTTTACAGACTGCCTTTCATGTCCGTCTGTATTCATGGAGCGGTTGGATAATCTTAAGTTTCACAAGGGCGACAATCAGGAGCGTGTAGAAGATCGAGATGGCTAAATCTTTCAGGAAATCCTTTGTCCTGTACCTCACCTTCTGCGCATCAGCCTTGGAAAGCGCTTTTCTTATCCCTATATGCAGAAGCATGAGTCCCAGCACATTCGTGGCCAGGTACGAACTGACAAAGACAGGCAGGAATGCGCGCTGATTATGGAAGCTGACAAGCCATGCAAGGGAATATGCAATAGGTATATTGACGAAAGGATCATTCCACCATGACAGGGGAGAGAGAATAAAGCCTATACATGCGATAGTGCTGCCTTTAAGCCTCTCATAATAGGCCTTAAGATTGTTCATGCCTGTGCCTTTTAATTAACTCCCGCGGTATCTTAAGTTTCTGATTCGACCTGATGTATCCACGCGATGATTTTGTATCTCCATGTTTCCGGAATATTGAGGAAGTGGACCCCTATCTGATATCTGTTGCCCATTATCTTTGTATGATGGACTATGGCTTCCAAGGTTGCTATTCCCATGGATTGAAAGTCTATCTTCAAGGTCAGCCTTGAACCGATTCCCATGGGAGCGGGCACCTCTATCAGGCAACCACTTGAGCTTAGATTTTTAGCTACAGCATGGCCCTTATATTCGGCCAGCCCTTCAAGTTGGTATTCCACATTGGCATCCATGAGGCGCCTCATTTCCATCCGTGCCGCGCCGGTGACATCAACGACTTCATGTATATCAAGCGGTTTGGCCTTTCCCTTTACCGTGATTGGCTCCAGCTTGTTTAGTGTGGACAGGTCGCGGACTTTGTCGGCAACACTACCGCTGATAACAATCTGTCCCCCGCGGGCAACGCTGCACAGCCGCGCTGCAACGTTGATGGCATCGCCTATTACCGTGTAATCCATATGATCTTCGGAGCCTATATTCCCCATGATCACGTCGCCATTGTTCAATCCGATACCGATATGAATCTGCTTTTCACCCGCAGCAGCCCTTGCAACATTCAACGCATCGCAATAGCGCTGAATCTCAACTGCAGCGCGGATTGCCTTGATTTCCTCGCCCTTGCCTTCAAAAATAGCCATCACTTCGTCGCCTACGAATTTGTCCACAACGCCGCCCCATTGATGGATGACTTTGTACTGAAGATTCAGATATATATTGAGATTCGTTACCACATCTTCAGGCGTCATCTTCTCGGACATCGCAGTGAACCCTCGAATGTCGGAAAAAAGCGCGGTGACGTATTTCTTTTCCCCGCCGAGCTTTAAATTGGCCAAGTCTCTGTGTTTCCTGATGCTCCTTACCGCAGAATCCGACAGGTACTTTTCCATATGAAACTTCTCGCGCAGGCTTAATATCATCTGGTTGAATACTATTGTCAGCTTCCCGATCTCATCCTTGTAACGCACATTGAGCTGCATGCTCACGTCCCCACGGCTGACATTCTTCATTCCCTCGGCAAGCATAATAATGGGCTTGGTGAGGAATTTTGCCAACGATAACGAGATGAAAACCCCTATTGCTGTGAAAGCAAGGGAAATCCGAATGAACATTAGCTTTTGCTGGTGAACGGCCTCGTTCAATGCCTTCACAGATATGCCTACCCTTGCAGTGCCTATCCTGAGATTCTTTGCCTTAGTGATGATCGGCAGTGTGGCATCAATAACAGGCTCCCCATTGTATTCTGTATTCTGAAAAAAAAGAGAGCCTGCCTGTAACGAACGCAGGGACACGGCATCTTCCATCTGCATGCCTTTTTTATTCAGTACATTATGGACAAATATCTTCTTTTTGGCATCAATTACCATTGCATACACTACCCCGGCGTTTTGCTGAATATCCGTGATTGTTGTAAACACCGGAAGCTCCTGCCCGGTTAAGAGTCCTTCCTTGCCTACGTTCGCCAACTGTTGAACCAGCACCTGTGCACGGCTTCTCAACTCCTGTTCGAGCATGTTTTTTTGCCTGGAAAATGTGACAAAACCCAGTGAGATGACAGTCAGGAGAAGGATTATGACAAGTATGCCGGCGATTTTATAGCTTATGCTCAGGGATGAAATCTTGTCTAACAGCCGATAGATTATGGCAAGGAGGAGAAGGACTCGCTTTTCTTCTTCCGATTGGTGCGCGGAGTGTCCGGTTGCGGCCTTCTGTTCAGCCGGCATAGTGCTACTTTCAGTTAATAAATCTCCGAGGCGTTTTTCGTCGCCTTTTGCAGTTATATTTTTTATCGAATCGTTCATCTCTATTCCATTCCTTTTAATGTCTTCATAATCTGCTCTATCTTTTTCAGGTTTTCACGTGCCTTGACTCCAAGGTTAGTATCAGCACCGTTATCTACCGCCTGTTGAAACGCCTTTTTCGCCTCTTTGTAATTCTCGTTAGCGTAATGTTTGAGTCCTAAGTTGTAATAGTGTTGCTGCGCCGCAGGGTTCACCGGCTTTGGTTGGACTTGTTTCTTCGGCAGAGGTTTTGGCGGTGCGGCAGTTCTGGCGGCACAAGCCGAGAGCATTGCTATTAAGGCTAAGGTGATTAAAATAGATGAACAGAGTATTCGCCAATTCATAGTTAAAGTAAAACATCTTATGGTTTTATAAGTCAAGACATTTGGTTGTAAGATAAGGACATTATTGCGCAATACAGCAACTTGGGACAGAAGCAGTGTCAAGCAGTGTCAGCGCACAGTTATCCTCCTAAAAATATCCGGCCTGTCCGAAGCTATGCCGTCAACACCCTTGGCTCTAAAATCCGTCCAGACTATGACTTTGAGGCTGTTCTTATGCGCCTTTTCTACATTTGCTCCGCGATGGCCTACTTTTAAAAACATGGCGTTGTCCTTTTGTGTATTCTACGGCAGATTTTATTTAGGCATAATCCTGTATATTTTGTCATCGCCGGTTCCCGGGCTTCCACGGCCGTCCCTGTTATTCGTGAGAAAATAAAGAAATCCGTTCGGGCCTTCGACAACATCCCTTATCCTTCCGTATCTTCCGTTCTTATAGCCGTCCGCAAACCATCTCTCAATCCTTATTACTTTATGGTTTCCGTTTTCTCTTTTCAATCTCACCCTGATAAGAGACTCGCTTTTAAGGGTTGCAACAAAAAGGTCCCCTTTCAGATGCCCGAGTTTATCCCCTTTGTAAAAAGTAATCCCTGAAGGAGGCGTGGTCTTCTTCCATGCTATCAGAGGGTCAATATATAGTTTCTTTTCCGGCGCTCCGACTGCTTCAGGCCAGCCGTAGTTGCCGCCTTTTTTGATAATGTTTATTTCATCGTTTGCAAAGAGCAGGTATTCGCCTGAGGGGCCGTGCTCGGATGAGAAAAGGACCCCGTCCTGATTCCATGCAATCCCCTGGGGATTTCTATGACCGTATGAATATACCGGAGAACCCCTAAACGGATTGTCAGGGGGTATTTCGCCTTCCGCCGTTACTCTTAAAATCTTTCCTCCGAGAGAATTTAATCTCTGCGCCAGTTCTGCCTTGAATGTCTCGCCTGTTGTTATGTAAAGCAGCCTGTCAGGCCCGAACGCAATCCTTCCGCCGTCATGATTACTGCCTCCGGGGATTCCGTCAATTATGACCTTATCAAAGACGGCCTTGTCTCCCGAATCCTTAAACCTTGAAACCCGGTTAAAAAGCGAATTGCCTTTGCTGTATGTATACATTACGTATAAAAATGGTTTTTTGGGAAATTCGGGGTGAAGGGCAAGTCCCATGAGGCCTCCCTCGCCGACATGCGCAACATCTGTGATTGCATATGTGATTGCATAGGGTTTTGCCTGAAGCTTTCCATTGATTATAAGCCTGATGCGCCCGGCTCTTTCGCTGACCAAGGCCCTGCCGTCAGGAAGAAAAACCAGCGACCATGGGATATCGAGACCCTCTATCCATGCCTCTACTTTCACATTGTCGCCTCCGGGAAGGAATGTATCCTCCACACCCTGAGGCGATTTCCCGACAGCAGGAAGCGAGAAACCGGATTGAGCGGAGAGGGCCACAAATAATAGGGAGATAATTATTATTTTACTGGAAGCCATATATATCCTTATTAAAGTTCTATCACTTTTATCTTTTAAAAGCAAATTTTTTAATTAGGTTTTATAAGATTTGACAATTCAGGCAGTTTTGATACGCTTTAACCACGAGGGCAACTAATGGGCGAACTCATCGAAGATATAGCATTAAGGGGAAGGTCTTTTATATTCAGGGACAGGCTGGAGGCAGGAAAACTTCTTGCGGAAATGCTCTCTGATTACGAGTCGTCGGATGCAATTGTCCTGGCTATTCCGGCAGGCGGCGTTCCCGTTGCATTTGAGATTGCAAGAAGGCTTAAGCTTTTTATGGATGTCGTCATAGTGAGAAAGATCCAGATACCCGGCAATACAGAAGCAGGTTTTGGGGCAATGGGGCCTGACGGGGAAGTGGTGTTAAATGAAAGTCTTCTGAGGACTCTCAGGCTTACGAAGGAAGAAATCCAACAGCAGGCAGATAAAACCAGAAAAATCCTCGAGGCCAGAGACAGGCTCTTCAGGGGTGACAGGCCGTTCCCCTATCTATCGGGCAAAGAGGTCATCCTTGTTGATGACGGGCTTGCATCCGGATACACAATGTCTGAAGCAGTAAAATTCGCAAAGAGAAAATATGCTAAAAAGATTATAGTAGCGGCGCCTACAGCTTCTGACAGCTCAATAAATCTTATGCTGCCTTTAGCAGATAAACTTTACTGCCTGAACATAAGAGGGTATCCATTTGCCGTAGCCGGGGCATACGAGAAATGGTATGACCTGAGCGATGAAGAGGTTATCTCTTTGCTTAAGGATTTTTGGCAGCTTTAAAGAAATTGTTGAGCTTTGGAAATTCCTATTGATTACTACACGTAGTATGCAAATAATGCGGTTTCTATAGATATTGATTTACGGGGGAAGTATGATTAACACACGGGTCACAGGGAGTCCCGCTTTATGGCCGATCCGGCGCACCCGGTCGTTATGTTTCAGATATATCTACAAGGTAGCAATACTCTTCTATATTAGGCACCTCAATAAAGATGTGAGCCAAGTTTTGTACAGGAGCAGGCGGAAGCCATATAAATCGATATTCCCTTTGGTAGGCATAGCGAAAGTCCTTTGAAGAGAATACGTCTATGTCTGCCATTGAACAATTCAGTGGATCGATATAAACAATACGTTCGCGAACGCCTGACCAATTTCGCACTTTGGTCTCAAATATGGATAGTATAATCTTCTCAAACTCGCTCGGCTTGCGGATAACAAGGCAAGCGTCGGCGTCAAAATCGAGGAACAACCGAGGTGTAAATGATAGAGATAAGCAGTATACATAATAGTTCGTTTTAGAACGCGCTGTATAAACAAAGTTTTGTGGATGAATATCACCCTTATATTTACCTGTTTTGCCATCATAGGCTTTCATCTTAAATCCTGATGGTGAAGGACAAATTGACAGCTCTAATTCTTTATCCCTTATCGCAGGGTTCAGAGATGGATCATCATATGAAGATGCAGGTGAAATCCGAATTTGTTTCTCATTTAAAGCCTGCCTCAGATATTCAGACTTACCGTACTTAAAAAGGTAATCTCCGGGCGGTAAACTGGTAGTTCTGACCGCGTTTGCAGCTTTCGGTGCAAGAGGAGACCTCGGATCGGGAATTTTGATATTTTTCATGAAGCCATTCGCGAAACCCGAAGGGTATGGCCCAGAGCGAATAACAAATTCTTCAAGTACATGTGTCCACAATATCATCCATTTTTCGGTCTCGCTTGATAATTTAGGCAGGCTAATCTTGGATTCCTCGTTAAGCAAAATTAAATTATTGAAAACGTCTTTTGCCCTCTGCTGTAGTTCATCCTCTTTTAGATGCCCCATATAGCGCCGTAATCGATACTGTTGGCGCCAAAATTCATGCCTTTTCAAAATACAAACCTTTCATCAAAATAATTTGAAATCCGGGTAGCGTTTTAAACATAATGCGGCAAATGAAGCTCCGGGGCAACAAGCCTTTTAAAAAAACGCAGCGGCTATTCCGATTCATCAAAAGCTCGATAGGATTTGGGGTCCTGTGTTCCCGTAATACCTTTGAGGGGCAAATTACGAAGGCGAAAATACAATTTAGCCTCATTTGGGTAATTCTTTAGGACTGCATCCAGATGGGCAGCGAAAACATTAATGTGCTTATTGAGTGTATATCTTGTGATATTTTGCCAAAATTCTAAAGCAGCCATCATATCGATATTTGTATCTCTATGGGCTGCTACCTTGTTTCTTATGGTTTTGAATTTGTATTTGTGTTCAAGAACTTTTATTTGGCAAAGCAAGTCAGGGAATAGGGTTGTTTTGTAAATAGCGTCCAGTTCGGAGAGCCGTTTTAAACAGGTGAAGAGACTGTTAAGTTCAATTACGACATATTTACCAATAAGTTTTTTAGTGTAGTTATTGGCGAAGCCGAGAACATAAAGAACACTTTTTAGAGTTTCAATGTCTTCCCATATTGCGGCGGCCATTTGCAAGACTTTTTGTGGGTTGTCATCCTGACCCCAAGTATTTGTTTGTGCGCCGAAGCATATCATTGGTTCACCGCAGCGTAGCGGATTTCCCGAAATGAATACCTCATTATTTTCGGCAATGCACGATGGAAGAAAGCCAATATTGCCGCCAATAGCCTTTTTTAAATCAGTTCGTTCTCTGAAGGCCAATGCTGCTTCTATTCTTTTCTCAGCGTCTTCTTTTGAAGTAAATATGTTCTTCTTTGGAAATATCACTGTCTGCTTTTGTTTTTGAAATATACCTTTAAACTCAACCTCGGTCTCGCTTATGGCCTTTGTAATGCTCCCCTCGACTACCTCGATGTTTTGGAGTACATTGTCATCTGAGAAGTAAAAGCAAGCAGCATATTTCAGTTTCTTATTTTTCATTTGCCTTTATTTATGGCTGCCCAATGCCCTCATGACTGACGAGTGCCACTGTATGACGTTAAAAAGCTAAAAGACGATTTGCAGATTGAAAACATCCTCAACCCAAAAAGTGTTCTGTGGCACTCGTTCATGTCCATCTGGTTGTTAGCTGTTCTTAATGAATGGTCTGATATTCATCTCTATTATAGACGTGCTTCTTTAAAAAAATCATATAATCTTATATTTAAAACATCGTGAAATTTTAGCAAGATCTCTTGAAGATTAATAAAATTATCTTTATGGAAGGCTTTTTGAATATCTAAAGAAAATTGCGCAACTTTGTTGTTAAATATCTTACTATAACTGCCAGCTTGTCGAAGAGTGTCAGACCTATACTTAATGCTTTGGACAAGTCGCCCAATAATTCTTCTTTTTATAGAATTATTTTTTTGCTTTTCATACGGCAATATGATATTTAATATTTGCGTTGTTTCAACTACAACAGCACAAAGTCCCTTTAAATGGTAGAACCATCTAACACGTTATCAGAGTTCCACGGGCTTGCCCGTGGGTGAATGATGTCCGGAGATATTTTGGTATACTGATGCATTGTGGAGAACCGTTTATCAG
>WPIF01000013.1 GCA_009773185.1 Nitrospirota bacterium
TCTCCTTTTACGCGCATGTTTTTCCGGTAACATGCATTATGAGTCAACGATTCCTTTTTATCCTTTACTTCGGTAACATTTATTGTGAGGCAATTCGCACACGCTGAATATCAATGATAGAAGAAGCCAGGCCATGTTATAATAGCGGAGGTTACCGATGGTAATCAAACACAATCCAAGCACAAGGAGATTTGAATGAAACTTATTTCAATTTTGTCAATTATGGCTTTAGTTCTTGCGGCCCTGTTTGCAGGACAGAATGTTTACGCAGATGCTGTTTTATCAGGAAAGGTTGTTGAAACAATGGACAGCGGCGGATACACATATGTCTGCCTTGAAAAGAAAGGGAAGAAAACATGGGTGGCTGTACCGCAGATGAAGGTAAAAAAGGGGCAGAACATGTCTTTTCAGCCCGGCACCGAGATGGTAAACTTCAAAAGCAAAACCCTCAACCGCACATTTGACAGAGTTATTTTTTCCGGCGGGGCGATAAAGTAACAAAAGTAAAACTCTAAAGGGGAAAAACATTTCCCCCTTTATCTCCGGAACCGCTTCATTTATCCTTCAGAGGATGTTTCCCTGCTTGTCTGTCCTGTTGCTCCCTTATGTTAAAATATCAGGATGTCTGAGAGAGAGCTTATAATTGAAGGGGCAAGGCAGAATAACCTCAAAAATATAACTCTCCGGCTTCCGCATGACAAGGTAATTGCCGTAACCGGTGTTTCAGGCTCAGGGAAGTCATCCCTTGCCTTCGACACAATCTTTGCAGAAGGGCAGTGGAGGTTTATCGAGTCTCTTTCAACCTATGCAAGGCTTTTCCTTGAAAAACTTGACAGGCCTGATGTTGACGCAATACATAACATAAGGCCTGCAATAGCCCTTGAGCAGAAAAATCCGGTAAAAGGTTCCCGCTCAACAGTCGGCACGCTCACAGAGATATATGACCTTCTCAGGGTCCTTTATTCAAAGATATCCGCTCCGTTCTGCCCTCAATGCGGCAACGAGATAAGAAAATGGGACCCCTCACAGGTAAAAGAAGAACTTATCGAAAAGTATAATGGGAAAAAGGCAATAATTATTTTCGCCTCTGAAGAACCAGTGGAGGCCCTTAAGCAGAAAGGATTTCACAGAGCATGGATAAATGAAGAGATAACAGAGCTGTCAGCTATCAGCTATCAGCTATCAGCTAATTCACTTGAAATCGTCCTTGACAGGCTCCTTATCAAAGATGAGCCCCGGCTTTCTGATTCAATAGAGATAGCATGGAAAACCGGCAATGGGAAAATGAAGGTTATTATCATGAATGGTGCTGAAAGCTCGCATCTGTCAGCTGTCAGTTTTTCTTCTGAGAATGTATGCGATAAGTGCAATATTGAACTTCCTGAGCCGTCGCCGCTGCTCTTCTCTTTTAACCATCCCGTTGGCGCATGCCCTGAGTGCAAGGGTTTCGGCAATACCCTAATATATGATGAAGACCTGATAATACCTGACAAACACCTTTCCCTTGCAGAAGGCGCAATAGCCATATGGGAAAAGCCCATAGCAAAATGGTGGAAAAGGCAGATGATTGCCGGAGCTAAGAAGTCAGCCATAGATATAAAGAAACCTTACATTGAGCTTTCGCAGGCTGAGCATGAGAAGCTTTTCAAAGGCACTCCTGATTTTTACGGCATAGATGATTTTTTCGAGGAACTTGAAACAAAAAGGTATAAGCTCCATGTGAGGGTATTCCTCAGCAGGCACAGAAGGCCTGTGACGTGCCCGTCATGTAATGGCAAAAGGCTCGGGAAAGAGGCTTTGTCATACAAGATTTCCGGCCTGGATATTGCAGAGGCATGCGATTTGCCGGTATCAGGGCTTATAAAATTTTTCGGGGATGCTGACATATCTTCTTTTCAAAGAAACCTCGCAAAGGAACTCCTCAGGCAGATTAACCTTAAACTTCAATTCCTCAACAGGGTGGGGCTTGACTACCTTGGCCTTAACAGGCAGGGGAAGACACTCTCTGGAGGAGAGTATCAGAGGGTGAACCTTTCGAACCAGCTAAGTTCACTTCTTACAGGGACACTGTATGTCCTTGATGAACCTACTGTCGGGCTTCATCCAAGAGACACTGAGAGGATTGCAAAAATAATGGCAGAGCTTTCAGGGCTTGGGAATACAATAATAGTTGTCGAGCATGACAGAGATATAATCAACTCGGCTGACTGGATAGTAGAACTCGGCCCAGGAGGAGGGCATCAGGGAGGAGAGGTAGTATTCTCAGGGCCAAAGGATAAATTTATTAAGACTGATACGCTAACTGCAAAATATATAACTGGCATAGAAAGAGTAGATCATCAGACAAGAGACCGGGTATCAGGCGCCGGGTTCCGGAACAAAAGAAAACTCATCCTCTATGGCGCTGAAGGGAATAACCTTAAATCAGTTGACCTTAAAATACCTGTTGAGACACTAACAACAGTCACAGGTGTTTCAGGCTCCGGAAAAAGCAGCCTTGTCGTAGAGACACTCTATGGAGCGCTTGCAAGGCATTTCAAACTCGAACCTGAATTCCCGCTGCCGTACAAGGCTATAGAAGGCACGGAATACATCAGGAATGTAAAGCTCATAGACCAGGCCCCGACAGGCAAAAGCCCCCGTTCAAATGCAGTGACATATCTGAAAATATTTGACCCCATACGAAAGATTTTTTCGGAACAGCATGAGGCAAAGGCATATGGCTACACCCCGGGTTTTTTCTCGTTCAATGTCACGGGAGGAAGGTGCGAGGCATGCAAGGGAGAGGGTTATCAGAAAATGGAGATGTACTTTTTCGAAGACCTCTATATAAAATGCGAGGAGTGCAACGGAAAACGATATAAACCCGAGGCATTGAGAGTCACTTATCAGGGCAGGAATATAAATGATGTCCTGAGCATGACAGTTGATGAGGCAGCAGATTTTTTTTCTGACGTGCCGCAGATACAGGGTAAGTTCTCCCTGATGAAGGATATAGGTCTCGGTTATATAAGGATTGGCCAGCCTGCAACAACATTCTCAGGGGGCGAGGCCCAGAGGCTTAAGATATGCGCGGAACTGTCTCAGATGGGAGGGAGCAGGAAGCAGAGAGCGGGGATTAGTAAAACCAGAACCCCAAACTCTAAGCCCGGCTGTTTGTATATTCTTGATGAGCCTACGGTAGGCCTTCATTTCAGTGATGTGAAAGCCCTTCTTAATATTCTTCAAAGGCTCGTTGATGCCGGAAATAGTGTTCTTGTCATAGAGCATAACCTTGATGTTATTCAGGCATCTGACTGGATTATTGATTTAGGGCCTGAGGGCGGGGATAAAGGCGGAAGGATTATATTCGAAGGTACACCGGAGCAGATAATCAAGGCCAGGGAATCGTATACAGGGAAATATCTGAAAGAATCGCTGAAATACCGGAAGTAATTACTGAAGATCAGATAACTGTCTCCTGCGGCAAAAACCCTGCATCGCCGCAGGAGACAGTAAAAACTATCCTTCGCAACACACGCGTCTCATTCTTTTCTTCCCTGATGCTGAAACAGCCAGAACAACTTCGATCTTTTTACCGCAGTTGCTGCAGCAGGCTGCCCTGCTCTTTGACTCAGCCCTTGCTGATACGTCTGTCTTAGACTTTTTCTCCGCCATAACTACCTCCTTTCAAGTTTTAAAGTTATACGTTAAACGCACAAGATTTCCCGTTCACATTTACCCTGTTAAAGGCCGCAGGCCTCCAACAGGCTTTACTATGCGAAAGCTTCCAACTTATTTTTTACCTTGATTGGTAAAGCAAGCGCAGGCTGGCAAAGGCACTGCAGGAAACTTCACAAGACTTAATAATATAATCCAATTTTGGGAATGTTGTCAAGAAAACCTGTACGCATTCCGCGATATCCCATAGCTCCTCTCATTTTTGTATAATACCTCTATGCTCTCTTATATATCCAAAAGGCTACTCCTCATGCTTCCCCTGATATTCGGGATAACGCTCATAACATTCATAGTCATCCACCTTGCCCCTGGAGGGCCTGTTGAAGTCCAGACAGAGATGTCATTGAAGACATCTGCGCAGGCCAGGGAGAACCTTAAAAAACTCTATGGCCTGGATAAGCCCTTGCATGTCCAGTATTTTGAATGGATTACGAGGTTTGCAAAACTTGATTTCGGAAAGTCATTTGTTGACGGCAGGAAAGTGTTCGACAAAATACTCGAAAGGATTCCGGTAACATTAACCATAAATGTCCTTTCGCTTTTGCTGATATTGATTATTGCAGTCCCTGTAGGGGTGCTCTCAGCAACAAGGCAGTATTCATTATTCGATAAAATCTCAACCGTATTTGTATTCATAGGTTTTTCAACACCTACATTCTGGCTTGCCTTGCTCCTCATGATTCTCTTCGGAGTAACCCTCGGCCTATTGCCTATTTCAGGCATTCAGAGCATAGACGTATCAGAGATGGGGCGAATTGAGAGACTTGCTGACTGGATAAAGCACCTGATACTTCCTGTCGGGCTCTCTGCGTTCGGAGGCATAGCAGGCCTGAGCCGGTACAGCCGCTCGAGCATGCTTGAGGTTATAAGACAGGACTACATCAGGACAGCAAGGGCAAAGGGATTAAAAGAATCCGAGGTTGTATTCAGGCATGCCCTCAGAAATGCACTCATGCCTATAGTTACAATCCTCGGGCTTTCTGTGCCAGGCCTGATCGGCGGCGGAGTCATATTCGAGACAATTTTTGCAATACCGGGAATGGGGCAGCTTTTTTATTCATCAACAATGTCGCGGGATTATCCGACAATTATGGGGATACTTGTCATCGGCGCGATTCTGACATTAGTGGGAAATCTAATCGCGGACATATCATATGCCCTGGTTGACCCGAGGATACGGGTGAAAAAAGTTTAATGAGACTGCTCGGTGTTATAGCAAAAAGGTTTTCAAGAAACAGATTATCTGTCATAGGGGCGGCAACAGTTTTATGCCTGATAACCATCTCCCTGCTCGCGCCTTTTATTGCGCCTTATGACCCTACAACAATTGATGTCCATAATGTGCTTTCCCCGCCGGACAAGTCCCACCCTCTGGGAACAGACGAGCTTGGAAGAGATGTTCTTTCAAGGATGATATGGGGGAGCAGGGTATCTCTAAAGGTAGGTTTTGTAGCTGTAGGGATTGCGATATTAATCGGAATCATCATCGGCGCAATGGCGGGTTTTTATGGCGGAAAGGCAGACGCAGTGCTCATGAGGTTTGTTGATATCATGCTTGCATTTCCAACTTTTTTCCTGATACTCGCAGTAATCGCTATTCTTGAGCCGAGCATATTCACGATAATGATGGTTATAGGCATTACAGGGTGGATGGATGTTGCAAGGCTTGTAAGGGCTGAGTTTCTGACCCTTAAGGAGAGAGATTTCGTTACAGCAGCAAGGGCCCTCGGCGCAAATGACTTAAGGCTCATATTCAGGCACATGCTCCCCAATGCGCTTTCGCCTGTATTTGTAGCGGCAACATTCGGTATTGCAGGTGCGATCCTGACAGAATCAGGGCTTTCTTTTCTCGGCCTTGGAGTCCAGCCGCCCAATCCAAGCTGGGGTAATATCCTGACATCAGGAAAAGACAACATTGAGGTTGCATGGTGGCTTTCAGTATATCCGGGCCTGGCAATATTGATTACAGTCCTGAGTTACAACCTTATCGGCGAGGGGTTGAGGGATGCACTTGACCCAAGGCTATGGGATATGGAAATATAGATAGCAATGATAATCAAGGGCAAAAACTGGAAATTCGGAAATGATATTGACACTGACGCTATAATCCCTGCGCGTTATCTGAATACATCTGACCCGAAAGAACTTGCAAAACACATTATGGAAGATGCTGACAGGGATTTCCCGTCCAAAGTAAAAATAGGCGATATTATTGTTGCAGGGAAAAATTTCGGCTGCGGCTCTTCAAGGGAGCATGCGCCTATAGCAATTAAGGCATCGGGGATCCAGGCTGTCATCGCAAGGAGCTTTGCAAGAATATTTTACAGAAACTCATTTAATATAGGCCTTCCCATTTTTGAATCTGAAGAAGCATCGGAAAAGATACAACAGGGTGATGAGATAGAGATTGATGCTGATAAGGGGCTTATAAAGAACATCACCAGAGGCGAATCCTATAAGGCCAATCCAATACCTCCGTTCATGCATGAACTCATTGCAGCAGGCGGGCTTGTTGAGTGGACAAAGAAGAAGCTCGCGGCAAAGAGTTAGCTGTCAAAAACTCTCTACAGAAACTTCCACTGGATAACCTCATGAGCTTTCCTCTTGTAGTATCTGATATGCTAAAATACGCTTAAAAGAAGGCTTAAGCGAAAGGGGTGAAAAAAATGACAAGATTAGTCGTGGAAACAAATGATAATTGGACGAAGAAGAAGATAGCTGGCGCTATTCATACCGAAACTGATTTGCTCAGAAAGGCAGTCCAGAGAACTCAATCTAAATTGCAGGAATTTGAGAATAAATACGGAAAGTTCGATAGAGATTCCCTCTATGGCAAAGTGGATGACATGGAGCTTGTCGAATGGGAAGGCGAACTCGAGACACTGAAAAGATTAAAGACAAACCTGAAATCTCTTGAGGAAATAACTTTTGAATATAAGTGATTATATTGCAGAATTAGAAGCTCTCATTAATTCCTCCAAAATAGTATCTTCATACAATTTAACCATTGACCGTAAAACAGCAGATATTGCCTTTGTCTCAGGAAAGATTGACTTCAGGGACGGGACAATACTTGATTTCAAAGAGTTTATAGAAGAATCCGAAGGCAGCATAGAAAAATATAAATATGGCTATAATTACCGTAAAGGGTCGGATAGTATTTTCAGATATGACAATGCCCCTGATCCATCTGCAAAAGGCATAAAAACATTTCCATATCACAAGCATCTACAAGATAAAACCATTGCCGAATCCAGCCATGTCAAGTTATCCGATGTCCTTAGCGAGATAGAAGAACTGTTTATTCCGGATAGTGGATAAATGAAAACACTGACTGAAAATTTCTGGATAACCTCAGGCATCTTTTCAAGCCATTATCTCTTCGAACGCTGCCGCAGATTGTTTATAAATTGTATAGATTGATGGAAGAGGAGATTGGGATTGTGGAGGGGAGCTAAAAATGGTTAATCCTTCGAGATTCTTATACAGATATTACAGTAATTTCGAATATATCTTAGATACTGTAATCAATAGGCGGATTTATTTCCTCTCACAGGAGGAGCTTAATGACCCTTTCGATTGTCGTCTAAAATTTTCCTTACTTCACTGCAAGAAAGACCCGGAGGACGATTGGAAATCGTATCTATTTTATCTCGCAAAATGCGAATATAATGGAATTTCGGATGAAGAAACACGCAAACATGTAGACGCAGCGATTAACAAAAAATTGCATAAGGATAATAACTGGTTGATAAACAGTGACAAATCTATTAAAGACAGCCATAATGAGTGCCTAAACAGTTTTCGTATCTGCTCTTTTTCTAAATCTCCAAGAAATCAGATGATGTGGGCTCATTATGCTGATGACCACAAAGGGATGGTTTTGCAATTTAGATCGTCATATTTTCGTGACGATGCTTCTGGAGACTTTAGAGGATTTGATATAGATTATTATGAACAACCTATTCCTCTAAAAAAATATGTGGACGCTATTAAAAATACATCAGAAGGCGACAAGACTGCCTATGCGCGATTGATATGGTGTTCTAAATCAGACGAATGGAGTGGTGAGGATGAAGTAAGATTGTTCTCAACAAAAAAATATATGAGCTACCCTGAAGAAATTCTTACAGGTATTTCGATTGGAAGTGAATGTCCTTCTCACAGGATAGATTTGCTGCTAAAATCAATATCCTCATGGAAAAAGAAACCAAAGGTTTTCAAAGAAGCACCTGAGCGATCATCGTTGATAAAAATATATTTCAGTTTACTTGCTAAATGACATGCTTTTTATGCGTATAGCACGGCCTCGCTCTGAGGGCGGGAGATTGAGATTGTGGAGGGGAAAGGGTAAATCGAGGCTATTGCAATGAAAACTAATAAATGTCAAAATAAAAGCAAGGAAGAAAAAAATGACAAAGGCAAAGATAAAAAAATCTCAGAAAAGCACAATCGAGCAGTGGGCGATGCTTTCGCCGGAGGAAAAAAGAAAACTGTATCTGGAAAGCATTCCCGCACACGTAAGCGCGTCTATGGCGTTCGAGGGCGAGCACGTAAGCCTGAAGATGCTGAAAGAATATCTGAAGAGCCTGCGGACTATTCCCCAGCCAGACGTTACACACGCTATATAGAGTCAAGCCTCGGCATCAAATCCTATTCTGAACTTGCGCCTCACCTTGCCAAAGGAGTAGAGCGAGTAATGGCATCTCTCCTTGAGAAGTCTCCGGATGAATTGAGGGTAACACCTGAATTCCTCCGTAAACTACATAAGGATGCATTTGAAGAACTCTTCCCCTCATGGGCAGGGAGTTATAGAAACAGGGATGTGGCAGTTGGCATATATAACCCTCCGCCATATTTTGAAGTGCCTGTTTTGATGCAACAGTACTGCGACGATGTTGAATTCCGGCTGTCTTTTCTCGGGATAAAGCCACAAGTTAATGCTGCGCTTCTTGAAGCCCTCGCATTTGCAGAAGGCCGCCTGTTGAGCATACATCCGTTTCGTGACTTTAATGGCCGTGTCACAAGAATGTTTCTTTTTGCTTTGCTCTACAGGTTTGACCTTCCGCCTGTGCAGCTTGTCCCTGATGAGAAGGATGAAAAAGGAAAAAAAGAATATCTTGATGCCCTTTCAAGGGCGGATGGTATGGACTGGCAACCCCTCATGGAGGTCTGGAGAAAAAGATTCGAGATTAGAGGAAAAAAATAGGAAACATATATATCATCCTTCGTGCAGAGGACACAAGTTGCTATGATTGTTTTTCTGCTATGCAAATCTTTATAATATCGGTGAGATTAATTTAAGGAGAGCGATTAATTATGAAATCATACAACATCGCAGTAATCCCCGGTGACGGGACAGGGCCTGAGGTAATAGCTGAAGGCATCAAGGTTTTAAAGACCGCTGAAGAGAAATTCGGGTTCAAGGTCAACCTTAAATATTATGACTATGGCGGAGAAAGATACTTAAAGACAGGCGAAGTCCTGCCTGAAAATGCAGTCTCTGAACTCAGAAAGCATGATGCGATATATCTGGGAGCAATAGGGCATCCTGATGTAAAACCCGGGATTCTTGAAAAAGGCATACTCTTACGATTGAGGTTTGAGCTTGACCAGTATATTAATCTGAGGCCCGTAAAACTCTATCCTGGTGTTGACTGCCCTCTGAAAGACAAAAAACCCGAGCATATAGATTTTGTTGTAGTGAGGGAAAATACAGAGGGATTATATGCAGGCGCCGGAGGTGTACTGAAAAAAGGCACTCCTGATGAAGTTGCTGTGCAGGAATCCATAAATACAAGGAAGGGTGTTGAGCGCTGTATCAGGTATGCATTTGAATACTGCAGGAAGAGAAATAAGATGAAAAAGCTTACCCTCTGCGGAAAGACCAATGTCCTTACATTTGCATTTGACCTGTGGGAGAGGACCTTCTATGAGGTTGCAAAAGAATATCCTGATATAAAAGCAGATTATGCGCATGTTGATGCGATAACAATGTGGTTTGTGAAAAACCCCGAGTGGTTTGATGTGATTGTCACTGACAATATGTTCGGGGATATCATCACTGACCTTGGAGCCATGATACAGGGGGGTATGGGCATTGCAGCAGGAGGAAACATAAATCCCCAGGGAGTCTCGATGTTCGAGCCAATCGGAGGCTCTGCCCCAAAATATAAAGGCCAGAATGTCATTAACCCTTTGGCTGCAATATGTGCCGGCGGGATGATGCTTGAATATCTGGGAGAAAACAAGGCAGGCAAGGCAATAGAGAATGCGGCCATGACTGTCACCGGAAAACATCTAAAGAGCCTTGCAGCAGGGAAGATGGGCTTTTCAACTACCGAGGTTGGTGATATAGTAGTTAAATATATAAAATAGGCATAATCTGTTTTATGGTTATGCAGGTCTGTCTACGGATGTTCGAGCGTTGACGCCTCAGGAATTATGTGCCTGTACTCTTCCTGTGTTACTGCTGAATGCCATCTGCCTGTTATCATACCAATTCCTATTGTCCCGAAGAACAGGACAACAACCAATGCCGCAAATACTACCGGGTTCAAATCTCTTTTTTTTGCAAATGCAATATCGAGCGCTCCTTTTGCAGGGCAATGGCTGACGCATGTGAGACATCCTGTGCATTCAGGAGACTTGACCCTGATTTTTTTATCTACAGGCAAAAGCGCAGGACAATTTTTTGTGCACTTGCCGCAGTCAATGCATGTGTCCGTATTTCTTGTTATCTTCAACGGGCTGAAAAAACTTAAAAGTCCGAGCAAAGCTCCGTAGGGGCAAAGGTATCTGCACCAGAAATTCTTGTAAAATACCGAGCCGATAAACAATATTAAGAGCGTCACTAAAGTCAGCGTTGTCATTTCTGTAAAGAAATAGAGCATCTTAATATCTGCAACCTTATAGTAATCGCCTTCGAGGAATCTTAGAATCGCAAAAGAAGGCATTTTCATGACGATTATATAAATGAAAAACAGCATAAGAATATATTTAAGAGACCTTAAAGGATAATCAGCATACCTGTGCATTGTGAAATTCCTGTTGAATATCTTTCTGCCGAGTTTCCAGACAACATCTGACAATGCTCCTACAGGGCATATCCAGCCGCAGAAACTTTTTTTAAGCAATAAGGCCATAAAGATAGCTGCAATAAATATTACAAGCCCTGCCGGATGGATCCGATCGAATATGCCTGTGGTAACCCATAGCTTGAATGCCATCAGAGCGCCGATTGGAAGAAAGCCTTCAACCGAGGGAGAACGCAGAGACAAAATGGTTTGAGGGGCCAGATTAGTGTCAGGAGAGATAAAATGCCCAACAAAGAGATAAAATTTGTATCCTGCATAACTGAGAAAGGAAAATATGCCCCACTGGACAGCATATCTTACGTATCTCAGATATGTACGGTCAATCTTTTCCATAGAAATATCTTAACTGATTTTTTGTTGGAGGGATATGATTTAAATCAGCCCGGGATATTAACTTTCATCAGTTCCTTAATAAGTCGCACGCTTTCCTTCAATGAGACCTTATCCGTCTCTATCACAAGCTCCGGCTTTTCAGGCTCTTCGTAAGGCGCCCGGAGACCCGGCACCGGCCACCCTTTGGCGCCTTTTTTATAGATGCCTTTTGGCGCTTTGCGGGTCACTATCCTTTTCTTTTCCCTTTTTACGCAGACTTCGAGAGAACACTTAAGATATATCTCGCCGTATTTTTGTATGAGCCTCCTTGCGAGTGTTCTCCACTTTCTGAGATTCCCTGTTGCATCTATGATTACATCATGCCCATTCTCCGTCATAAGCTTTGCCAGGTATACAAGCGCCCTGTAGACAATATCCCTTTCTTCATCTGAATATGCAGGCTTTGGCGTGACAATCTTTCTGAACTCATCCATCCTTAATACAATAAATCCAGGATATGCCTTTTTTATTTCATCCGCAAGGGTGCTTTTCCCGCTGCCGGGAAGCCCTGTTATCCACAAAGCAATGCCTTTTGCTTTTTTCATACAGGTAATATACCGATATTGGGAATTATTTTATTCTCGATAAGACATTGAAGGATTTCGAGTTCATCAGTATCAAACCATGTGAGGCAGCAGAGGCCGCATCTGTCTATTTCTATCAGATATGCAAGGCTGTAAAATGTTCTGAACATAACTCTTCTGCATTTTGGACAGGGCAAAGAAGATTTTGTCTTTGTATCAGCACTCCTCAATTTATTTATTGTGATTCTTCTCTGGTTATCTGTTAGCACAGCCTTTGCCAGTGATTTTAATCTGTCAGTGCAGGGGACTTCTCTTCTGGCAATTATCCGCGGTATCTTATCGTTCTCAACCAGAATCCCACTGCAGAAACGACACTGATATGCCCGGGTCTTTTCATAGGGTATAGTAATAAGCGCCTGATTACAATGCGGACAGACAATATCCGTTATTTCGTTTTCCTTCTGAGAAAGGCGGGCAGTAAATATAGGATCTATCAGCGGATTTCTCCATGCTCTATCAATAGTCTGTTCATCTACTGATTTGACCCACGTGAGAGGAGAAAGCCATGGCAAAGAAGAGAGATCTGCAATGCTGAAAGGACCCTGCCACTGCTGTTTCGGGTCAAGTGCATAATATACAGGTTCAGCGCTTCTTTTCATATTAGCGGTTGCTGCCTCCCGGTTTAACTTTGCATCCAATTCTGCTATGTTCGTAGATGCCATGCTTAACAATATTTTCATCCTCTTCCTTATCGGAGGATGAGTAGACATCAGGTCTGCCCACCAACCTTCAGACTCATTTAATGAAGTTGCCTGGGGACTTACAATGCAGAGCATTTCAAGGCCGTTCCCAATGAATCCTATGCCTGTCCAGTTTCGTGATATCAGGTGGAGCGCCTCTGCCATAGACAACGGATTTCTGGTCATGCGCACAGAAGCAGCGTCAGCCCTGTATTCCCGCTCTCTTGAAATAAACATGTTGAGTATCTGGCTTAGCTTTAATAAAATCCAGAAAAGCAAAAATGCAGGATGAAACCCTCTGCCGTTTTCTTCTCCAAAATCCTTAATCTTTTCGAGCATGGATGCATACATTCCAAAAAAACTGGCAGCAACAGTGGTCTCAAGACAGTCCCCTGAAAGTATATGATAGGCTTCGTGCGCCATCACGGCCTCAAGCTGGGTCCTTGAAAGCCTTGAAAGAAGCCCTTCTGTTATCATCACCGCGGCATCTCCATTCAGATCAGCCACTGCAAGGGCATTCATGGAAAGGCTTGGAACTACCATGCATTTAATCTTTTTTTTATTGCCGGTTACAACATGTATTTCATCCATAATATTTATCAGGCGCTTGTGTATGTTGTCCTCAGCATCCGGAAAGGTCGCGCCCAGGTGATGCATTACAGATTTGACTGCACCAAAGGCTGAGAACAAAAAATGGATTGTTGCAAATGTGAGAGAGAAGGCCATTATTATTAGAAGATATGTCCAGTTTATACCTCCGAGGATAAAGACAGAGTGGAAAAAAACAAGGTAGAACCCCTGAATTAATGACAGTGTTATGCAAAAATACAAAAGCAGCAAGACAATAAAGAGGATGCCTATTCTCCAGTTTTTCTGCTTTTCTATTTCAATAAAGGTTAACGGCATAGATTGTTAAAAGAGGGTTGTTTGATTCTTTGACACCTTTGTTTATTTCTTTCGTATGCTTATATCTGCCATAGGCACAGCTTTATCATATTCTTCTGCTGAATAGTATTCTTCTCTCTGAAAACCAAACAGGGATGCAATCATATTATTTGGAAAGATCTCGAGTTTTGTCCTGAAATTTGCAATAAGGTCGTTATATAATTGTCTGGCAAATCCAATTCTATTTTCTGTTGTTGTAAGTTCTTCCTGAAGCTGCATGATATTTTCATTGCTTTTGAGTGACGGGTAACTTTCAACGACTGCAAAGAGTTTGCCCAGTGCCTGAGTCAGCATATTTTCAGCGGCGGCCTTTTCCTGCGGACTTGTTGCGCCCACCGCTTTTGTCCTAGCGGATATAACTTTTTCGAGGGTGTCCTGTTCAAACTCCACAGCGCCTTTGACAGTAGATACCAGGTTTGGGATAAGGTCATGTCTTCGTTTTAATTGCACATCGATCTGTTTCCATGCGTTTTGGACTTCATTGCGAAGTGAAATGAGACGGTTGTATATAAAAATCATCCATAAAATAAAAAACCCAAGCACTGATATCAAAATAGAAATTAAAATCAAGATCAAAGTAGCCATCTCTCCTCCTTTTTTAACGTCATTATAGCATGAAAGGCAGCAAAGAAAAGCCTCAAATATTGTTCACTGATTGTAAATTTTTCTCTTTGCCGGCATGCGGACTGAGAATATGGCAATTCGATAAGATCCTGTGCTATGATATTTAGTCTTTTTAGAACCTTTTTCTCACGAAATATTAGTGCGGACAACCGGAGTGAAATGGCTGAAATTATTCCTTTCAGAGGAATTCTCTACAATGTGTCCAGGGTTTCAGGAGAGGATACCGTTGCCCCTCCTTACGATATTATTACGCCTGAATACAAAGAAAAGCTTTACAACAAAAGCCCATACAATATTGTCAGGATTGATTTCGGTAAAGAGCTTGCCGGAGATAATGAATCAGAGAACAAATATAAAAGGGCTTCTGAATTTTTTAACTCCTGGCTGAAAGATGGGATATTGCTCAGAAGCAAAAACCCGGTATTTTATGCCCATGAAATAGAGTATAAAATTAAAGGAAAACTTAAAAAGCTCAGGGGATTTTTTAGTCTGGTCAGGCTCGAAGAACTCGGCAAGGGCAATATACATCCTCATGAGTGCACACACTCCAAACCCAAGGCTGACAGGTTAAATCTTATGAGGTCATGCAAGGCAAACATCAGCCCGATATTTTCACTTTACAACAGCCCTGAGAAAAAGGCGTCAGAAGTTATAAAAAAAGTGGCAGACAGGGAAAAACCCTATATTGAGGCTAAAGACCCTGATGGAGCAATGCACAGGCTCTGGATTATAGAAGATAAAAATGATATAGAGACCATAAAAAACGACCTTAAGGACAGGGCAATTTTTATTGCTGACGGCCATCACAGGTATGAGACAGCGCTGGAATTCCAGAAAGAGCAGAGAGCAAAGAGCAGGGAGCAGGGAGCAGAGAACAAGCCATGGGATTATGTATTGATGTTTCTTGCAAACATATCCGACGAAGGGCTGACGATACTGCCGACGCACCGGCTTGTCAGGGAGATGCCGGAAAATCCGTTAGATACGATCTCGGAATATTTTGATATAAAGGAGTTGCCAAAATCTGAGGATATTGCAAAAACCATATACGGGTATAAGAATGCTATTGGTTTTTGTAAATGCGAAGGGAATAAGAAATATATCCTTAAATATAAGGGCGCCGGGCTTGATGACCTGCATCCTGCCCTGAGAGGGCTTGATGTTACTGTGCTGCATGAACTAATATTTAAGAAACTGCTCAAGGTTACCGATATAGCATATGAGATGGATGTCAGGGAGACTGTAAGGAAAGTTAATGATGGGCTTTATGACGCAGCATTTTTCCTTAACCCCACAAAGGTTGAGGACGTTGAAAGGGTCGCCCTTTCAGATATGCGCATGCCGCCAAAGTCCACATATTTTTATCCAAAGCTTTTGACGGGATTGGTTATAAATAAATTTTAGGTTATAGGTTTCAGGCGTTAGGTTGCAGGTAAGGGATTTTTGAATGTCCTAAAACCTGTCACCGAAGACCTGATACCTGATAAAAAAAGGAGGGCTCAGATGGCAGTCAAAGTAGCAATCAACGGTTTCGGCAGAATAGGAAGGGTTTTTTTAAGGCAAAGTACCGGTTATAAAGATTTTGAGGTCGTCGCAATAAATGACCTCACGGATTCAAAAACGCTCGCGCATCTTCTTAAGTATGATTCCGTGCATGGGATTTTTAACGCAGATGTAAAGGCTACTGACGGCGGTATAGCCGTCAATGGAAGAGAGATAAAAATTCTTGCGGTAACCGAGCCTGAAAAACTTCCATGGAAAGATCTCGGCATTGATATCGTGCTCGAATCAACAGGCCGATTCACAGACAAAGCCTCTGCGTCAAAACATCTCGCCGCAGGCGCAAAATGGGTCATAATATCAGCCCCTGCAAAGGACCCTGATGTTACGGTATGCATGGGGATCAATGAAGAAACCCTCGACCCTTCAAAACACAGGATAATATCGAATGCATCCTGCACGACAAATTGCCTTGCCCCTATAGCAAAGGTGCTGCACAAGGAATTCGGAATTATAAGGGGGCTCATGACAACTGTTCATTCTTATACCAATGACCAGAGGATCCTTGACCTTCCGCACAAGGATTTCAGAAGAGCCAGGGCTGCCGCCCTTTCGATGATCCCGACTACAACCGGAGCTGCAAAGGCCATCGGTCTTGTGCTTCCCGAACTAAAGGGCAAACTCGACGGTTTTTCAATGAGAGTAACTACGCCGAATGTCTCTGCAGTAGACCTTGTTGCAGAGTTGAAGAAGGATACATCTGAGGCAGAGATAAACGCTGCGATGAAAAAATGGGCGGAAGGCCCTATGAAGGGTATCCTCCAGTATACAGAGGAACAGCTCGTTTCGATAGATTTCAATGGAAACCCGCATTCATCAATAGTAGATGCCTCATTGACCAAGGTGCTGGAAAACCGTATGGCGAAGGTTATCGCGTGGTATGACAATGAAACCGGCTACAGCTCACGTGTGCGCGACCTGATAATATATCTTACAAAAAGGAGTTAGTAGTTATGGCGAGAAAGAGTAATGGCAATCCTGTCCCTATAAAGGACATATTGAACAAACTCACGATTGAAGAGTTGAATATCAAGGGCAAAAGGGTATTCATACGGGCTGATTATAATGTGCCGCTCGATGATAATCTCAGCATCACTGATGACCGCAGGATCCGCTCAACGCTGCCTACCATAGACTATGCAATAGACGAAGGAGCAAAGGTCATACTCGCTTCCCATCTTGGAAGGCCAAAGGGAAAAGTTGACCCGCGGTTTACTCTTGCGCCTGTTGCAAAAAGGCTTCAGCGGCTGTTGGGCAAGGAAGTCATTTTCGCTCAGGACTGCATCGGCCCTCAGGTCGAGGGCCTTGTTTCCAAGATGAAGGAAGGCGATGTTCTGCTGCTTGAAAATCTGAGATTCCATCCAGGCGAAGAAAAAAATGATGAGGAATTTGCAAAGGCACTCGCAAAACTTGCTGACTATTTTGTGAATGACGCCTTCGGAGCTGCACACAGGGCGCACGCCTCAACTGTCGGAATTGCAAGGTTTCTTCCCTCGGCAGTAGGTTTTCTGCTCAGGAAGGAAATAGAATATCTTAAAGGCACGGTTCAGAATCCTGTCAGGCCTTTTGTTGCCATACTCGGCGGGGCAAAGGTCTCCGGCAAAATAGGAGTTCTAGAAAACCTTGTTGATAAGGTTGATAAGGTCATAGTAGGCGGCGGCATGGCATATACCTTTATAAAGGCCATGGGATATGAGGTGGGTGATTCCCTGGTAGAGACAGAGATGCTCGAATTCGCAGATATGCTAAGGAAAAAGCTTATAAGGAATAATGTAAAGTTTTATCTTCCTGTTGACAGTGTGATAGCACAGAGCATGGAGGCAGGCTCCGAGACCAAACTTGTTACAACACAGGAGATTCCCAGGGGCTGGAGAGCCCTTGATATCGGGCCTGCATCTGCCAAACTTTTTTCAGAGGCAATTCAGGATGCAAAGACAATAATATGGAACGGCCCGATGGGTGTATTTGAGATGGATGCCTTTTCGAGAGGCACTTTTGCGATTGCGCATTCAGTGTCTGATGCATATGCCCTTACAATAGTGGGCGGCGGAGATACTGACCTGGCCGTGCACAGGGCAGGCGTATCAGACGCCATATCTTTTATATCAACAGGCGGAGGGGCATCCTTGCAATTGCTCGAGGGCAAGGAGCTTCCGGGAATTGCTGCGCTGACAGACAGGAAAGAAGAGTGAGTAATGGTCAAGAAAGCAAGATACATCATCTTCGCTCATTCTCGCTGCGCTCCGAGGTATTTTGCCTCTTTGCCCTATCGGCAAAATAAAACCGCTCAGATACTCTATCATGCTTTCTTGTAATTTGTGGTTGTAGCCGGGCGATTAGCTCAGTGGTAGAGCGTTCCCTTCACACGGGAAAGGCCGTGGGTTCGATACCCTCATCGCCCACCATATAAGGAGCCTATTCGTCCTGCTTCGGCACCAGTGGCTTGGATTGCCTGTCTCCAAGAAGAGATCTTAATTTTTTGCATGCAATCTTTAAATCAAGGCCGCAGGCCTTCTGAAAATCATCTATTGATTTTTCAGTGTAACCTGACAACGCATAAGCAAGGCCGCGGTGGTAGAAAGCAAATGCATATTTAGGATTTATCTCAATTGCCATGTCAAAATCTTTAACTGCATTGTCATACAAGCCTTTGTCGTAATATAAAAGTCCGCGGTTATAGTAGGCCTTATAATAGTCCGTGTTTATCTCGATTGCCTCCTTGAAATCCTCAATTGCCATGTCATTCTGGCCGCTTTTACTATGGGCCCGCCCCCGGTAATAGTAGGCATCTGCATTCCCGGGGTTTAAGGCAATTGCCCTGGTGAAATCCTTAATAGCCTCCGCTGTATCCCCTGATTGGGCGTGAGCAAGGCCGCGCTTGTAGTATATATCTGAATTTTTTGGATTAGCGGCAATTGCCTTATTTAAATCTTCAATAGACGCGCCGCCTGTTTCTTTTATTTCAGCAGAACAAAAAACCGGCAAAATCAAAAAGGCAATTAAAATAATAATTCTTATAAATAGCATTCTGACCTCCCGGGCTGCTATATCAATCAAATAATATCAAAAACAGGACATAAATACAAATGCCGCGAGGTTAAAGCGCTGCATGCAGGCTAACCTTATTGATTTGGGAACAGATATCCATGCTTTACATTAAACTATACAGGCAGATGCAGCAAGAGCTGCATCTGCCTGTGATGTATATGCAAACTGCCCATTCTGACAAATCCGTATCTAAATCCCGGGAGCCTTCTTTATTTGCCCTTTTTGTTCATGTCCTCTAATTTTCTCTTTGCAAGCTCGACTTCTTTAGATTTAGGATATTTTTCCATCAGCTGTTCGAGTATCCCTTTGGCTGCCTTTTTATCGCCCATTTCGATAAATGCATACCCTTGCTTCAAAAGCGCCCCTATGGCTTTTTCGCTGTTCGGATAATTCCTGAGCAGGGCATCGTATTCGACAATTGCACCTGCATAGTCTTCTTCGGCATAATAGCTCTCGCCTATCCAGAACTGGGCGTTGCCGGCAAGGCTGTCCCTGGGAAATTCTTTAAGGAATGCCTCAAACTTTTCTCTGGCCTCTTTAAATTTTTTCTCCTTGAAGGTTGAGTAGGCTGCCTCATATATTTTTGCAGGGTCTTTTATTTCAGGCTTTGCCTCAGGTGTTTTTGCCTCCTCCGGCTCGGACTTCTTTTCTTTCTTTACGTCTTGCCTGCCTTTTGTCTTGCTGTCTGTTTCTGCCCTTTTTCCACCCTGTGACTCCTTCACTTGCGTTTCAAGTGCGGTTATCTGCAGGCGGAGCAGCTCTATTTCTGCAGACTTATCTTTCAGGGACTTGTCAATAAAATATTTGTTCTCATCAAACCTGCCGGTTATGGTCTGAAGGTCTTTTGAAATTCCCGAAACCTCTGAGCGGAGCGAGGCCTCGCTCTCCCTTATAGCATTGAAGGCATCTTCCTTAACCGCACCTGCCTTCAATTCAGCTAAATCTGCCTTAAGCTCGGAAGACTCTTTCCTTGCGTCATAAGAATCTTTCTTGAGCTGATTCATATCAGCCTTGAGCATCTCGAAATCAGCTGTTGTTGCGCATCCTGAAACGAGCAATAATAGAACTAAAAAAATCTTTTTCATTATTTTCTGGATCCTTCAGCTGCGTTTTTAATTACAAACTGGGCCCTTCTGTTTTTCTGCCAGCACTCTTCAGTCTGCTCCTTGCAGAGCGGCCGCTCTTCGCCAAAACTTATCATCTCAAGCCTGTCTTTTCCCACGCCTGATGATACAAGATAATCCCTTGTTGACTTTGCCCTTCTTTCTCCAAGCGCAAGGTTATACTCGTTTGTGCCCCTTTCATCGCAATGCCCCTCTAAAAGCATTTTTGCTGACTTGTTCTTTACGAACCAGTCTGATACACCCCGAAGCACCGGTTTTGCATCATCCCTTATGTTGTACTTGTCAAAATCAAAATGAATGTTTTCAATTGCGACTACTCCGGGTTTTGTTTCGACAACCTCTGTTACCGGGACTGTCTCTACTCTTTTAGGTTCCTCTTTTGCTGCAACCGGTGCCGGTTCTGCCTTCGCTTCAGGTGCAGCAGCCTTTTGAGTTGTTTCCTGTGTTGCCGGCTGTTCAGGCTTTACTACCTGTTTTTCAGCACATCCCGCAAAGATAAATCCAAAAGCTAATACTAATCCAAAAAACCTCTTCATAAAAACCTCCTTCTACAGATTTAAATTAATTTGGCGACCACCGTGGGCCAAAGGCCCTTAACCATGCAGGTGTTATCCTTTTTTGAGATTCTCCGTTTGCTCTCATTATGTAAATGCCGTTTACCCCTTCCCTGTCAGACGAGAATATTATAAACCTTCCGTCAGGAGAAAATGAAGGGTCTTCATTATTCCCCCTGTCTGTAAGCTGTTTGAGCCCTGCCCCGTCAGGATTTATAGTGAATATATGATGTTTGCCGGAGCTCCTGCCGACAAAGACAATGTTTTCCCCTGTTGGCGACCAGGCCGGAGAAGTATTGTATGAGCCTTCAAATGTCAGCCTTCTTACGTCATACCCGTTTTTATTCATTATATATATCTGAGGGGTTCCTCCCCTGTCAGACACGAATACAACCAGCTTTCCGTCTGGCGAAACAGAAGGGGAAACCTCTATCCATCTTGTTGAGATTATCCTTATAAGTCTCGAGTCAGAAATCCTTAAGCTGTATAAGCCATAAGTTTCATCCTTTGATGATGAAAGCATAATCTCGTCTCCGTCAGGGAAAAAGTTGCCGGTCATGTTCAGCCCCTTTGCTTCAAATATATTCCTTTCTGTCATTTTTGTAAAGTCTAGCAAATATATTCCCCATTTTCCACCCCTCTCGGAAGAATAAAGGAGTTTAGTGCCGTCTTTTGACCAGTGGGGAGTGAGGACAAAGTCTCCCTTGATTCCCAGTCTTTTTATCCCTGTACCATCCCAGCCCATTATATAAAGCCCCTTTTTGTCCTCATCCTCTGCAACAAAGGCAATCCTTGTCCTGAATATCCCGTTTTCTCCTGTTATATGTTTGTATATATCATTCGAAATAGAATGGGCAAGCTGCCTTACTGAACCTTTTTCTCCCTTGTACTCTTTTTTGAACAGTTCTCTGTTCTCGAATACATCATAGAATGATGCAGTCACTATAAGATTTTGTTCTCCGTTGACATTTCCTTTTACGACAGCCTCTGCGCCAACAACGGTCCAGTTTTTGGAATTAAATGCCTGTAAAGAACTCTCTATGTACATAGCCCTGTCAAGGCACAGAAAGAAACCCGTGAACTCAAGGTCCTCTTTTATTATATCCGCAATATTTTTCCCTTCCTTCCCGTTGAATTCCTGAATGGCAATAGGAAGTTTTTTTACTTCAGGAGAGGTTATGTCAACGTATACCTTGGCATCGGCAGAATGCAGAATACAGAATACAGAATACAGAATGCAGAATATAAAAAATAATTGTTTTTTATTTCTGACTCCTGACTCCTGACTCCTGACTTCTGCGCTCTTCACGGCGTAAACCTCAACCCTATTTCCACCTCATACGGAGGCCTGGAAACAGGGCTTGCCTTGCTGATAGCCTTTAAAACAGAGCGGTCGAAAATAATATTGCCGGAACTCTTCTCAACCTTGTTTATTCTGATAGTTCCATCCTGCATAACTGTTACAGAAATTATTGTCTCGAGATTCTTGCCTTTTATCTCCGGCATTATTGTGTAGTACTGCCATATCTCCCTGCCTATTTTCATCTCATAACTGACAAGCACGCCGCCTTCTTCTCCATCCTCTCCGGCCCCGGATATCCCTGTTATGTCTCCTTCTGAATCACCGGAGCTTTTTATGGAAATGATATTTCTCAGTTTTAAAATGTCCCTTGCCCTTTTTGTTGCTTCCATCGCTGCAATCCTGTTTTCTGCATATTGTTTTGTATCATCAGCTGGTTTGAGTTTTTTGGGAGTTTTCGAAGGCAGGCTCATCTGAGGAGCTGCCTCCTCCTCACTCACTGCTGCAGCCCCTTTCCCCGGGGCGCCTGTATCAGCAACCTCTGTGCTGACAAGGCTGACGATATACGGAGAAGGCATAATAAAATGCCTTGACTGTTTCATCAGCATGAACGCCATAAAGAAAAAACTTATATGTATCACAAGCGAAAGGATTGCGGTTATCTGAAGGCTGGGTTCCTTCATTTCTCATCTATATTTATCTTCGGCTCGGTTATCATCCCGAGCTTCTCTATCCCTGCCTCCTTTATTTCAGCCATGACCTCAACAACAAGGCCATACGGGACGTCCTTATCAGCCCTGAGAAAGATATTAGGATTAGCTTTGCTTATTGCATTAAGTTTTTGCTTTACCTCAGGAAGAGACATCGGGATATCATTCATGTAAATAATCCCGTCTCTTTTTATTACAATGTTTATTCTTTCTTCAGGAGGCAGCTCCTTGCCTTTTGCCTTTGGCAGGTTTACATCAATTCCCTGCTGAAGGAGCGGCGCTGTAACCATAAATATTATAAGCAGGACCAGCATTACGTCTACGAACGGCGTTACGTTTATCTCTGACATAACACCCCTGTTTCTTTCAGTTCTCATTTAGCTCCCTGTGAGAAGAAGTCAAGCAGTTCCTCCGCAAAATCCTCCATCTCTATAATCGCCTGCCTTGCCCTGCTCAGATAATAGTTATATGCAATTACAGCCGGGATTGCTGCTGCAAGCCCTGCTGCTGTTGTTATTAATGCCTCTGCAATGCCGGGCGCAACAACTGCAAGGGATGCCGACCCGGCAGCGCCTATTCCCCTGAAGGCATTCATTATCCCCCATACAGTTCCAAACAGCCCTATGAATGGCGTAGTAGAACCAGTAGTGGCAAGAAAGCTGAGGTATCTCTCAAGCTTGGCTGTCTCCAGGGCCTCATATCTCCTGAGCAATCTTTTGATTTCAACCCTGTCACGAACTTCTTCTGTAAATGTATATTTGAATATATTCGCAAAGGGGCTTAGGTTGAGAGTTTTTGCAACGCTCAGGAGGCCTTTTACATCACGCCCCGCATTGTATGTCCTGAGGAACATGTCTGTTTCTTTGCCTGCCTTTGACAGGTAACGATGCTTATAAAAAATTATTGCCCATGAGACAATGGAAAAAAACATGAGAATGAGCAATACAGCCTTAACAACATAGCCTGCCTGCAGTATTAATTGTATAGCAGAGTTTTGCATAAATCCCTCTCTCTCCCCCTTAATCTTAACTTAAACCTTCTCTTTTATAACTTTTAAACTTTAAAAGAATTTGAGCTAAAAGTCAAATCAAAGGGATATTGGACAGCGCTGGTTTTAATGCGGTTTTCTTGACTGCACAAGTTTTTTTGCTCCTGTACGGAGCGCCTCTGCAACATTTTTATTCTTTTCGATTGTAGCAAGGTCTTTCAGTTTCAGACCGCTCAAAAGCGGAATTGCAATTCCCGCAGGCGTCTTGGGATTAGTTATAACCGCAAATAATACACTATAGTTTTTCATCCAATCCCTGTTTTTTGTAATTGCCCTTAATGCGTCGTCAGGAATAGAGCGTGAGTGGGCAAATATTTCAACTTCTGATTCTGTGATCTTCGGATTATCAAGGACAGCCATTATGATCTGTTTGTTTGTATCTTTTAGAAGAATAGACCTTACTTCGCGTCCGCCTCTCATTGCCAGCAGCCTGCGTTCAGATACAGTCAGGTTCTGCACTTTCTGCATTACGGTCTGTGTATGCACCTCCGGAGTCTCTTCAGTTTTCCTAACAGCTCCGCCTGCCTTTACAGGGACCTGAAGGAGTTTCCCGGCTTCTTCTCTTACATTTTCAGGGGTATCAGGGTTTTCAATTAATATCTTAATGATCTCCGGCCTCTGCATATTGGCCCTTAATATCTCTTCGTATGTGGCCGGCTCTATTGCCTCTGCAAGCAGGGCCTCTATCATTTCCCTGGATGCAATCGAAAGGTCAACTCCTAAAACTTTTTGTTCCTGTTCTTCCATTTTATTTATCCTTTTTTCATATATAAGAAATACTCTATATTGCCTTTCTGCCCGGTGACAGGCGATTGGAACATGCCTGCTGTCTGAAGCCCTGTATCTTCAAGGCTAATTTTAACAGATTCTACTGCCTGAAGTCTTTTTTCTTCTTCCCGTACAATGCCGCCTTTCCCGACTTCTCCTTTTCCGACTTCAAACTGGGGTTTTACGAGTGCAAGTATCTCACCGCCATTTCTTAAAAACTCTGCCACGCCCGGAATAACTTTTGTGAGGGATATAAAAGAGACATCCGCTGTTACGATATCAATTACATCAGGAATCTTTTCTTTCCCGATGTATCTTACATTGGTCCTTTCAAGGAGAACAACCCTTGGGTCATTCCTTAACTGCCATGCAATCTGCCCGTAACCTACGTCAATGCAATAGACCTTTTTTGCTCCCATCTGGAGCATACAGTCTGTAAAGCCTCCTGTTGATGAACCCACATCCATGGCTATTTTATCTTTAAGGCTTATGTTGAAGAAATCTATGGCAGCCTTAAGTTTCAGCCCTCCCCTGCTTACAAAAGGGATGTCTTCTTTTTTCAGGCTAACCGAAAAATCACTGCTTATCATTGCGCCTGCCTTTGTAACAGCAACGCCGTCAACCAGAACAGCGCCTTCCATTATCAAGGCCTTTGCCCGCTCCCTGCTTTTTACAAGCCCTCTGTCAACAAGGATTTTATCGAGTCGTTCCTTCATAAGCACATCAATTATAACAGACATGGAACTTGTCTAAAAACTGTCATTTCAATATAAAGCCGTCATTCCCGCTCGTCGGGAATCCTTCTTTCAGCCCCGGATGATTCACTGAGGAGAAAAAATTATTCAGTGAACTGATGCGAGAGTGGAGAGAAATGCCTTGCAGTTTTGGTAAATCCCTTCTTCATCAATCCCGTATTTCTTTCTCAGTATCGCCTGAGAACCCTGCTCTACGAATTCGTCCGGTATTCCGAGCATCTTTATTTTTATATCATGAATATCCGCGCTGTTAAGATATTCAAGGACTGCGCTGCCAAAACCTCCGGCAATTAAATTCTCCTCTATCGTTACTATTTTTTTTATTCTTGATGCAATTGAAAAAATAAGCCCCTTATCCATCGGCTTAACAAACCTCGCATTTATGACCGCAGCCTTTATGCCGTCCTTTTCCAGCCTTGCTGCTGCATTGAGCGCCGGATAAACAGTATTGCCTATGGCTATCAGCGCTATGTCCTCTCCCTCTTTTAAAATCTCCGCCTTCCCTGTTTCGATAGCTGATGGCTGATAGCTGATGGCTGATAGCTGACTAACCTTCCCCCTCGGATATCTTATTGCTGACGGCCCGTTGTATTTGAGACTGAAGTCCAGCATGTCCTTAAGTTCATGTTCATCCTTTGGAGCCATGACAGCAAGGTTCGGGATATGCCTGAGATAGGAGATATCAAAGACCCCCTGATGGGTCGGCCCGTCTTCTCCCACGATACCGGCCCTGTCTATTGCAAAGACAACAGGGAGATTCTGGAGACAGACATCATGTATAATCTCATCATACCCGCGCTGGAGAAAAGTAGAGTATACCGCAACCACAGGCCTCAGCCCCTGAACTGCAAGGCCGGCTGCAAATGTCACGGCATGAGGCTCTGCGATGCCTACATCATAAAACCTGTCCGGATATTTCTCTGCAAAACACTCAAGCCCTGTCCCTTCCCTCATCGCTGCCGAGATAGCAATAATCCTTTCATCATGCCCTGCAAGTTCTGTAAGGACATGCCCGAATATTTCACTGTATGAAGGGATTTTCTTATTGCTTATGGGGTCTCCTGTTTCCACCTCAAACGGCCCGACGCCATGAAATATGCAGGGGTCTTTTTCAGAGAACTCATAGCCTTTGCCTTTTTTTGTGATAACATGCACTAGTGTAGGGGCATCTGCATTTTTTATCTTTTTAAATGTCTCGATGAGGAGTTCTATATTGTGCCCGTCTATGGGGCCGATATAATTAAACCCGAGTTCTTCAAATAATATCCCGGGCAGGAAAAGCCCCTTTAGTGTCTCTTCTGCCTTCTTTGCTATTTTGGAGAAAGGCCCTCCAAGCTTGGGAATGCTTTCGATGAATGACTTTGTTTCCTTCTTGAATTTCTGATACAGGTCGCCTGTCAGTATTCTGTTGAGATATTCAGATAAGGCCCCGACATTCTGTGATATGGACATCTCGTTGTCATTTAAAACTACAATCAAGTCCTTCTTCAGATGCCCGGCATGGTTCAGTCCTTCAAAAGCAATCCCTGCTGTTAAGGCGCCGTCTCCTATCACAGCTATTACCTTAAAATTCTCTTTCTTTTTATCCCGTGCCGTTATAATGCCAAGTGCAGCAGATATTGATGTTGAGCTGTGCCCTGTTCCGAAAGAATCATGGATGCTCTCATCTATCTTCGGGAAGCCTGAAATTCCTTTATGCTTTCTGATTGTCGGGAATTTTTCAAATCTTCCTGTAAGGAGCTTATGGGTGTATGACTGGTGCCCTACATCCCATACAATCTTGTCAGACGGCGAATCAAAAATATAGTGAAGCGCCAGTGTCAGCTCTACAACTCCGAGGTTTGAGGCAAGATGCCCTCCGTTAATGGATACACGCTCTATTATTATCTCTCTCAGTTCTTCAGCAAGGTCTTTTAACTCTGCGGGAGACAGGGTCTTGATGTCGGTAGGTGATTTTATGTTTTCTATAGGCATTATTAACAGTTACCCTTTGTTTGCAATTTTATGCAGGACATAATATTTTCGCTCATTCTCGCTGCGCTCCGAGGTATTTTGCCTCTTTATTTTAATTATATATACTACTGGTGGACTATCGGCAAAATAAAACCGCTCAAATACCATGCCCTGCGTATTGCTTATAATCTTAATTCTTTCTTTTAAGAAAATACCCCGCAATTTCCCTCAATGGCTCTGCCTTGCCTGAAAAATCCTTAATTGCAAAGATTGCTTCTGATATAAGTCCCCCTGCTTTTCCCCTGGATTGCTCTATGCCGTAGAGGGCAGGATAGGTCATCTTCTTTTTCCTCTCATCAGAACCGGCAGTCTTGCCGAGTTCTTCCGTGTTCCCTTCAATATCAAGTATATCATCTATGACCTGAAAGGCAAGGCCGATGTTCTCGCCGTATCTTGTAATGGCACTCAGCGAGGGCTTAGTGCAGTTTGCAAGGATTGCGCCTGCTCTTAAAGAGCCTGATATTAATGCCCCTGTCTTATGCTTGTGTATAAAGGAAAGCGTTTCCTTGTCAGGTTCCGCATCCTCTGAAAGAAGGTCCTGCGCCTGCCCGCCGACCATACCATGAATGCCTGATACAAAAGCTATTTCCTTTATCGCCCTTATCAAGGCCGTGTTTTTTATATTTTTATTAGACAGAGAATTTGACATCATATAAAACGCCTCTGTCAATAACCCGTCTCCTGCAAGTATTGCCATGCCTTCTCCGAATACCTTGTGGTTTGTAGGCTTCCCTCTTCTGAGGTCGTCATTATCCATGGCAGGAAGGTCGTCATGTATAAGGGAATATGTATGAATGAGTTCTATGGATGATGCAAATTGGATTATATCTTCAGAATCGCCATCGCATGCCTCATAAGCTGCAAGGCAGAGTACCGGCCTTATCCTTTTCCCGCCTGCAAAAAGTGAGTAGGCGAGAGATTCGCCGAGTATTGCAGGAGTAGACGGTGAAGAGAAGTATTCTTTAAGGAACGAGTCTACAAGCTCCTTTTTTTCTTTGAGATATTTCTTTATGTCCATGGGTTATTCCCACTCAATCGTGCCCGGAGGTTTCGAGGTAATGTCGTAGACAACGCGGTTTACGCCTTTGACTTCGTTTATTACCCTGTTTGAGATCTTGCCAAGAACGTCATACGGAATCTGTGCCCAGTCAGCAGTCATGCCGTCAACGCTGGTTACAGCCCTTACTGCAATAACATTATCGTAGGTCCTTTCGTCTCCCATAACGCCGACACTTTTTACAGGAAGCAGGACTGCGAATACCTGCCAGATTTTATCATAGAGGCCTGCTGCCCTTATCTCTTCAAGGACTATCACATCTGCCTTTCTCAAAATATCCAGCCTTGTTTTTGTTATGTCGCTTATGCATCTTATTGCAAGGCCCGGGCCCGGGAACGGGTGACGGTTTATTACCTCATCCGGCATGCCGAGTTCATGGCCCAGTACCCTTACCTCGTCTTTAAACAGTTCCCTTAACGGCTCGATGAGTTTCAGTTTCATCTTCTTTAAAAGCCCCCCGACATTATGATGGCTCTTTATTGTTGCTGACGGGCCTTTAAAAGAAACACTCTCTATTACATCCGGATATAATGTCCCCTGTGCAAGGAAACTTACATTTTTAATCTTCATTGCCTCTTCGTCAAAAACCCTTATGAACTCATTGCCTATTATCTTCCTTTTTTTCTCAGGGTCTGATACGCCCTTTAGTTTTTTAAGGAACCTCTCTGAGGAATCAACGTATTTTATCTTCATGTGGAAACTTCTCTTCAGCATGCTTTCCACTTTTTTTGCCTCATCATGCCTCAGGACGCCGTTATCAACAAATATGCATGTGAGTGCATCGCCTATGGCCTCATGGACAAGCACTGCTGTGACAGAGGAATCCACGCCTCCGCTTATTCCGCATACAACCCTCTGGTTCCCGACTTTTTCCCGTATCTCTTTTTTGGCAGTTTCTATAAAAGACTTCATTGTCCATGCCGGCTTGCTTCCGCATATCCTGAAAACGAAATTCCTTATTATCTCTCTGCCTTTTTCTGTATGGACTACCTCGGGGTGGAACTGGAGCGCATAGAATTGCCTCTTCCTGTTCGCCATTGCCGCTACAGGAGAGTTTTCTGTATGCGCTATCGCTGTAAAACTTTCAGGGTATTTTTCTATCCTGTCTCCGTGGCTCATCCAGACAACGGTTTGGCGTTGAGCGTTCAGCGTTGAGCGTTCAGCGATGCCACTGAATAAGTCTGAATCATCATCAACCAAAAGTTCTGCCCTGCCGTATTCCCTTTTAGCTGCCTTGGCGACCTTCCCTCCAAGCATATGCGCCATAAGCTGCATGCCATAGCATATGCCTAATATCGGTACGCCAAGCTCGAATATCTTCATATCAGGTATCGGAGCGTCTTTGCCATAAACGCTTGAAGGCCCGCCTGAAAGTATTATGCCTTCAGGCCTGAAGTTTCTTATTTTTTCAAGAGATGCATTATAAGGAAATATCTCTGAGTAGACGTTATTTTCCCTAACGCGCCGCGCAATGAGCTGGGTATACTGTGAGCCAAAGTCCAATACAAGGATTTTATCTTCAAGCATGGTTAGTAATTATAAAAGATTAGAGGGTGAAAAGTCTAAGGGAGGCCTTTTGGCATTAAATACCCTTCCTGCTTCAGCAGTTTTTGGGGGCAGATATATAATGTTTTTGTTGAAATGAAGGGGGGCATGAAGGTAGCGTATTTTTACTGAAAGGAGATATGTTTTTTGTCAGGCGCTATCCTTCCAGGATCTGCATATCAAGCAGCCTTGCCCCATGTATAATTCGCATTATAATTACCCGTGACCCGTCTATCCTGAAGATAGTTCTGTAATTGCCATAAATTAGGTGACGATACTTTTCGCTCAATTCGTGCGCTTCAGGTATAACAGCACAGCGCATGGGGGAGGTCTCGAGTGTTTCTATCTGGCGTTCGATTTCATCAATCAATTGGATAGCTGCTGCCTTACTGTCTGCAGAAATATAGTCAAAGATATCCTTAATGTCGGCCTCGGCTGACCGTGTAATCTCAACTTTATGCCTTAGCACTTCGCCTAAGCTCCTTTAAAAATTCCCGCGCAGGCCTGGTGCGCCTTTCCCTGACGTCAGTTTCAGCCACCGCTATCAGGGCGCTCATGTTCAGCGCCTTGAGTTTTTTCTCGAAGACCCCGACATCAATCAGCACGGCATCAGGTTTGCCGTTGACCGTGACAATTATCGGCCTGCCCGTGCGGTGAAGCTGCTTAAAGATATCGCCTGTTTTTTTCTTTAAATCAGAGACCGTCTTAATATCCTCGGTAATGCTTACAGACATCTCTTATCACATCCTTTCTGATACTAAATTTGATATGAAATATAATACCATAATTAACGAAAAGATGGGAGCTGATTTTTTTGGAAGGAGATATTATTTTTGTAGGGTGCGCTTAAAGGTCAACCCATAAGAGCATTATCGGATAACAGAAGTTGCTGCGATAGTGATAGCCAGGACGGATGCCATTGCCTGCACCGGAAGTTTTTTTGGGGGGCAGCTATGCAATGTTTTGTCGAAATGAAGGACAGGCACGCAGGCTGTTTATTTTTTTGCAGAGGCCGGCGTAGACTCGATTTATTTTATTATTTGTTTACTTTGAAAATTGCACCCGCAAGGCAACAGTTATAGAAAGTCGGATTGATTGTGGAGTACGTGGAGAAATATGCATCGTATGTCCATCAAACTCAAGTACTATTGCCCTGTCTATTTCTTATTGACCAGACAAAAGTCAAATGTAAAGACCTGACCCTCACTTCCTCCCACTATCCCGCACCTGGACATCCGAAGAGTTTATCGCCCGGTGCAGGTCTTATATCCTTTCGAAAGACGTTCGAGTATTTCCCGTAAGAGCAACTCTCCGACAGACTGCCGCTTTCCGCGCTTCAATTTATTCCAAACATTCAACATCCCAATCAAAGCTTTTGTTTTTAGCGAAACTATTTGGATCTCCGGAATACGTAAACCGGTATCTTTTAAGACCACCGAAGAAAGGTAATCAATATCATTTAGTTTTTCGCTATTTTCCTCAAATAATTGCCACCAGGTGTTCCATGTCAGAACAGCCTTATCCAGAATGCTCTGGGCCTCGTCCCCGTAGATATAGCCGAAATGCGACAGGCAGACGCTGTCATAGTCGATTTTGCTGAGCTTTTCGATAGAAGCAATAAATGCAGCTGGATTGCAGGAAGGCGGCATGAACGCGGGCAAAAAGACATGATCATGGATGTTGTCCCCAATTGCGTCTCCCAGAAACAGGTTTTTATTTTTCTCATCCAGAATCGCGATATGATCGTCGCAATGTCCCGGAACCTCATATATCCGGAGAGTCGTGCCGCCGAGATCAACCGTGTCTCCCTCCTTTAGCGGGATTATTGCTTCGATTTTTTCAAGCGGTCCCTGATTAAAGACTTTATTGTAAAATGGATCGTCAAGCAAACGAATCGTCTTCTCAGAAGCCATAACCTGGATTTGCTTCTGCTCCCGCGCTGCCTGCTTTATTAAATAGGGAATGCCCTGGACATGATCGTAGTGGGCATGAGTAGCTATTATGATATCGAGGGGGAATGAATTAAGCTCTCTCAGGGTCCTCACGAGCCGAGGGGCTTCAGAGCGAGTACCTCCGTCGATAAGGCATTTCTTCTCGCCCTCCATCAAATAAACAGCGGCGGCACCGGCAATGCCGTCCATCCCTGTGTCGATCAATATCGTGTTTCCATTTATTCTTCCCGGCTGCCTGATTGAAGCCATGCTGCTCCCCCCTGATTCGTAAAGTTTACAGCTAATGCGGCGCTAACCCGTTCATCGGGTTGAGGGACTGGTTGGAGCCCATGTCCCGTGTCGCAAGTTGCTTAATTTTGGTATCTATAGTCATTTATTTGGAAAGCAAAAAATTGGCCACTTCTCAGCCGGAATTCCAAAGTGTGTATCTAAGATTCTTAAAACCGCACAGTATTGCGCTATAAAGCTTTGCGGGTCCTTTGTTCCCGCAAGTTCTTTAACGATAAGAAACACGCTATCTGCAATGTTCTTTACATCTGGCGCTTTTTTTGAATAAGCCTTGTGTAAGCTCTCCAACCAGTAAGGATCATCTGCCTCTACTTCGTATTTGATGTAGTTCAGTACTAATAATAACTTTTCTTGTGTAGATTCGTTTCCTAAGTTGGGCAATTGTTCCCTAATGAAACGATTTAACCTTTCATTTCCTGTTTTGTAGAGGTCAATCTGATACTTATCTTTTATCAAGGGGTAAAAAACTGCATGTTCCATAAAATCACGTAAAGGCGAAAAAAAGGTATCCCAACTCGCCTGTCTATCCGGATCACTACTTTTATTTTCTGAAGGCAGGCCATGAAATAGCAACCACAGGTGGCCCAGTTCATGAGCAATATTATCCTGCTCTTTAATGCCTATTATATCTATACGCTTTATGAAAATAATGTATCGATCCAGGAACGGATTAAAACATGCGTCCATTTCCGCTGGAAAAGGCATACCCTTAATAGCCTTGAATTCTTGTTCATCACCAAACATAAGCGGACGCGGATCGTTAGCCGCTGACAGAATATCATTTAAAAGGCTCTGTAAGTTTGAAGTGCTCTGTGCCCTAATCTCGTCAACAGTTCTTAACATTGTGCACCCATCATCACGTCATACCAACGAGCTATTAGATAGTTTCTCGATAACATCGGAATTCCCATGTAACACCAAGGGAAACATAAAACCTGCCCTGATGTAACTTCCTAAGTTCATTATATTTATCGGGTTGAATAACATTCCGTTTGTCATGTTATCCAGTTTTCTGGTTAACATGCTCTGTTCAACATACCGGAACATATTTTAACGCAGTATAACAAGACAGCTTGGAAGTAGGCAAGGCGCAGAAGTGAGGCGTTTATACCGTCTTTCTCCACATAGCCCACAATTATGAAGTTTTCGAAATTTGAGAATTCCTTTGCCAGCATCATGACAGTTTAGGCTAGCTTTTTCATGGCGTCTTTCAATTCTCTTTTGCTTTCTTCTTTAAGTTCCGTTGGTTCAACCACTTCAACATTCGGTATCCAATGATATATCCACTGCTTTATTCCTTCAATACCGTTAACCTTGAATCTCAACTCAACTCTGCCGTCTTTAAGCTCTTTTTCTTTCTGGCTCTGACGCCACTTCTTCTAAGAACCCGCTCCTTGACCTCTTCATCAAAAATTAAAACTACCTCTACTGGTTCGCCGTCAAGCCAAGTTCCAAAAGACGCAGAAAGTTCATCTTCAGGCAGGACTTTTTTAGGAAGGAAATGTTCATTAAGAACCTTAAGCGAAGTTATCCTGTCGAGGGCAAAGGTTCTCAGCGCCTTATCTGTATGGCAATAACCCCTCAAATACCAAAAGCCTTCATTGAAGAAAAGATAGCAGGGGTCTACTTTCCGCTGGCTTTTTGCCTTTGAATGAAGGGCATTGTATTTAATCTCAACTTTTTGGAAGTTTGTTATCGCCCCATGAATAATCCCGAGATATTTTTCAGTTTCAGGCGGCAGGGCTGTGCCTGATAAAATAATATGCTTTGGCAGGGATGCAGATTTTGTTGAGATTTTATCTTCAATCCTTTTAAGGCTCTGTTCCATGCCTGCCCCAAAGTTTCCGAGAAGTTTTTTTGCTAGCGCAAAGGCAGGAGTTTCCTCTATAGAAAGATTTGGCTTTCTGAGGCTGTATCCTTCGCTGAAAGCATAACTGTTTTTCTTTCTCTCATAAATAATTGGATATCCTGCCACCTGAAGTGTCTGGATATATCTGAATGTGGTTCTCTGGCTTATTTCGAGGTCATCCATCAATGAATTGACTGTAACCGGCTCCCTGCCATCAAGTTTTCTGAGAATTGTTATTAATGAGTCGAATTTGTAGATTTGCACCTCACTAAATCAGATTGCCACGTCGTCCCGATTTTGTCGGGACTCCTCGCAATGACATACTAACTGTATCATACCATCCCTGCCAGCATCATGGCAGTAAATTTGCATTAATTTATGGATTGTCATTCCATATATTTTGACAAATTTGTGGAGTTATGCTAACCTAAGCCAGAATGATTAAACGTGCTTATAACCTTGGAGACTTGGTTCAGCCTAATAAAGTGCTTGTTATTTATGGGCCGAGGAGGGTTGGCAAAACCACGCTCTTAAATACCTACCTTTCAGGAATTAAAGCAAAGTACAAGCTTGATTCCGGAGATAATATAAGAGTCCAGCAGGCTTTAAGCTCCCAGGACTTTAACAACATAACTGAATATGCGTCAGGATATGACCTGATAGCAATTGATGAAGCACAGCAGGTTCCTAATATCGGCATGGGACTAAAAATTATTGTTGATCAGATTCCCAACATTAAGGTAATTGCAACCGGTTCTTCATCGTTTGATCTTGCCGGTGCCGTAGGCGAGCCGCTAACAGGCAGAAAGACAACGATTACTCTTTATCCTATTGCCCAGATGGAACTTATTTCCAAGTATAACAGACATGAATTAAAGGAAAAACTTGAAGAGTTTCTCGTCTTCGGCTCTTATCCTGAAGCTGTCACCGCGAAAAGCCGCAAGGATAAGATTACCATTCTTGAAGAGCTCGTCAGTTCTTATTTGCTTAAAGATGTTCTTGCCCTTGACAGGGTAAAGAGCTCAAAGGTTCTTCTCGATTTGCTGAAACTTATCGCCTTTCAGACAGGCAGTGAAGTCTCGCTAAATGAATTAGCCACACAGCTAAAGCTTGATGTTAAGACCATAGGCAGATATCTGGATATTTTTGAAAAGGCATTTATTATTAAACGCATAGGCGGATTCAGCAGAAATTTGCGCAAAGAAATCGTAAGCAAGGCAAAATATTATTTTCTGGATAATGGCGTCAGGAATGCCGTCATCTCTCAGTTTAACCCTCTTGACAGCAGAAACGATATAGGTATTTTATGGGAAAACTTCATGGTAACAGAGCGGATTAAAAAATGCGCTTATCAAAATATTTACGGATCATTCTACTTCTGGCGCACATACGACAGACAGGAAGTGGATATGGTTGAAGAACGCGAAGGGAAACTTTACGGATATGAATTCAGGTGGTCAGCCAAAGATAAAATGAAGGCACCCAAGGACTGGCAGAAAACATATGCTAATGCGGAACTTAAGCTGATTAACAGAGAGAACTATCTGGATTTTATACTGTAATTTTTTGTTTCACCTGTCAGCCTCCCCTGCCAGCCTTATGGCAGTTTGAAGATATAGTCTTTTTAGTGCTTTTAAAGATATCCCTCTTGACAACATGGCCAGCTAGTGATAAAGTAACACTAATCTACAAAAAGTAACACGATGGCTATAACGAGATTCGGCATATCACTTGAGAAGGCATTAATCGAACGGTTTGATTCCCTTATAAGAAAAAAGGGTTATGCAAACCGGAGCGAGGCAATACGCGACCTTATCAGGGACAGCCTTGTCATGGAAGAATGGGAAGCCGGGAATGTAGAGACAGTCGGCACTATCACGCTTGTATATTCCCATCATACAAGAGAGCTGGCAGACACCCTCACTGACCTCCAGCACCACTACCACACCGCTATTATCTCTGCCATGCACATACACCTTGACAAGCACAACTGCCTTGAGGTCCTTGTTGTAAAAGGAAAAGGGAAGGACATAAGGAAGATTTCCGACAGGCTGACAGGAACCAAGGGTGTAAAACACGGGAAGCTCACTGTTACAACAACCGGCAAGCATTTGAAATAGGATGGCGGATGCATATACCTGACGGATATTTAGGGCCTTATACTTACGGCGGATTGTGGGCAGCTATAGTGCCAATCTGGATTTACGCCTCAGGAAAAATCAAAGAGACCTTAAAGGCATCTCAGGTTCCGTTCCTTGCATTAAGCGCTGCGTTCAGTTTTGTCATCATGCTGTTTAATGTGCCGATACCCGGAGGCACAACAGGGCATGCAACCGGCGCAACCTTGATTGCTATATTAATCGGGCCATGGGCTGCCATTATTGCAGTTTCAATTGCTTTAATAATCCAGTCATTCATGTTTGGAGACGGCGGGATTACTGCCATTGGCGCAAATTGTTTCAATATTGCATTTGCAGATGTGCTTGTTGGGTATGGGATATACAGATTAGTAGCAGGGGTTAGGGGTCAGTCTCCTCAGGCGACCCGCCGAGGCGGGGGGTCAGGGGTTATAAGCACTCGTCATCTGATAGGTGCAGGCGCAGGCGCATATATAGGCATTAACCTGGCTGCCTTCCTTACTGCTTTTGAACTCGGCATACAGACTGTTCTCCATGTTGGCACTGACGGAAGGCCCTTATACAGCCCTTTTCCATTGGCAGTTACAATTCCTGCTATTATGATTGAACATGCAGTCCTGTTCGGGATTGTAGAAGCGGTGATTACCATATTTGTATTAATCTATCTGAGAAAGTCACATCCTGATTTAATAGGAAGGGGATTATGATAAATTTTAGTAAAAAATTTCAGGCATCCCCTTATAAAAAACTCTGGATAGGAATTGGAATATTGATACTCCTTTCTCCTCTGGGCATAATTCTCCCTGAGCTATTTAAGTCAGGAGGCGCATGGGGAGAATGGGGGGCAGAGGGGCTTGAAAAGATAACAGGATATATTCCGGAGGGGCTGAAAAAGCTGTCTGGCCTGTGGAAAGCTCCGATACCTGCTTATGGATTTTCAGGATGGAAAGGGCTTTTTAAGAGTTCTGCCGCATATATAATCTCAGGAATAATCGGCGTGGGCCTTGTTGTTCTGGTCTCAATATTAATAGGGAAATTTCTTGCGAGGAAAAAATGACAATTCCTGAGTGGCTCAAACAAAAAACAGAGCATGGCGCACAGAGCAGAGAGCATGGGAAGGCAAAGGAACGGTTTCTTGATAAGACACTGAGGGACATAGTCTCTTTCACGGAAAATACAATGTTCAATGAGACGACTTCTTTAAAAAATGGGTTTTTACAGAGCGTTGAAACAAGGCTTAAGGTTCTGACCATCATGTTTTTTATAATATTATTAAGCCTTCAAAAAAGCATTCTCGCCATAGCAGTATTTTCCCTGGTCTCATTGGCATTAGCCCTTATCTCAAGAATACCAATGCTCCTTTTTATACAGAGAATTCTGCCTGCTTTCTTTTTTACGCTTTTAATTTCTCTGTCTGCAACCCTGAATGTAATTGTACAGGGCGAACCTTTTGCAAATCTTTACAGGTTCAGCAAGTTATACAGCATTGGAGGCCTCACAATCCCCCGGGAAATCTATATCACAAAACAGGGGCTCTTAAGCAGCCTTACTCTTCTATTAAGAGTAACAGCATCTGTTTCCCTGGTTTTTCTGCTTACACTGACAACCCCGCCAAATAAATTTATCAAAGCGGTTTCATCTTTTATGCCGGGCACATTCAAGTCAATCGTGTCGATGAGCTACAGGTACATATTTTTTCTTGTAAGGAAGGTTGAGCAGTTTATAATGGGCTTTAAATCAAGAAACATATCAGCGGCATCTTACGGAGTCACCGGCCGGAAATGGGTTGCCTCAAGGATGGGGCTTTTGTTTTCGATAAGCCTCAAATTGAGCGCAGAGCTTGGGCAGGCCATGGAATCAAGGGGATACAGGTATGAAAATTTCAAATTTTTCGCCTCAGGCGAACCCGTCCGAGGCGGGCAAATTTCAGATTTCAAATTTTCAATGGCTGATATAACGTGGATAATCTTCAGCGTAATATTTACAGGAGCAATAATTTGGAAATCTTTGATGTAGAAAAAATATCATACACCTACAAAAACGGCAAAAAGGCTGTTGATGATGTATCGTTCAGGGTTAAAGAAGGCGAGAGCCTTACAATAATAGGCACGAACGGCTCCGGCAAATCAACGCTCCTGTATCTGCTTAACGGACTTATAACTCCGGAATCAGGCAGCATAAAAATATACGGCAGGGATTCAGAAAATGGTTTTTCATCTGAACTGAGGCAGAGGATATCGCTTTTATTTCAGAACCCGCATGCACAGCTTTTTTTATTGAGTGTATGGGATGAGCTTTGTTTCGGGCCTTCACAGCTTGAACTTGATAAACCGGGGATACGGAAAAGAGCAGAGGATATACTCGGGTTGCTCGGGATAGAACATCTGAGGGACAGAGGGCCGTGGGATTTAAGCGGAGGAGAGATGAAAAAAGTTGCATTGGGCACATGCCTCAGCATCAACCCTGATGTGCTTTTACTTGACGAGCCGACAACAGGCCTTGACCCGAAAAGCCAGGTTGAATTTGTGGATTTAATAAATGAACTGAGACATGCGGGAAAGACCGTAATCACAGCGACCCATGACCTCGGCATTATCGAAGATATCTCTGACAGGACGATTGTCCTTGGCGAAGACCACAGGGTATTGCTCGAAGGCAAACCCTGGGATATAATGGAGAATACAAATGCACTGCTTCATGCAAATCTCATACATAAACATGTTCACAGGCATACATGGTATGTGCATGAGCACAGTCATTTCGGGACTCATGAACACGAGCATGTGGTTCTGAATGAAGTGTCAGATGCAGGTTACACAAAGAATGAAACAAGGGAGGCGGCCTTTATGATGACAGATATGGAGAAACTTAAAAAGCTTCTGACTCACTGGGCAGAACATAATGAGGAGCATGCAAAGACATATCTTGAATGGGCAGAAAAGGCCAGGGAATCAGGAGACAAAGAGATATACAATATCCTCAAAGAGATTGCCGAGAATACAAAGAGACTGGATGGGTTGTTTGAGAAGGCAAGGAAGATTGTCGGGAAATAGGATGGAAATTAAACTGCCGGATGGATTTGATAACAGGGAAGAGGCAATCGGGTCAATCATAAAAAAAGAGATTGAAGCCGGAGAGTCTGAGCTTGTTGTTATTAAAAAAGGCATCGGGGAATTCCTGATTAACAATAAGGGTTATTCCAAAGACGAGGTTGAGGCAGACAGGGAATTCGCTGTTGAGGCAGGCAATGAGAAATGCAAATCAAAGGCAGATATTGTTGTCAGCATAGACGGGAAAAGGCTGATGATTGTTAAGTGTTCTATCGGAGCATTGGTTTCGAGAGAGAGACAAGCTGTTGCCTGTGCGCGTTTAATGGATTCTTATCAGATACCTTTTGCTGTTGTGACAGACGGAAATGATGCAATACTGCTTGACACCCTGACAGGCAAGGCAATAAACGAAGGCATTGAAAAAATTCCTTCAAGGGATGAGCTAAAGGCGATGACGGAGAAAATTGAATTTAAAAAACTGTCTACTGAAAAACTGGAAAAAGAAAAACGCATCCTGCTTGCCTTCGATTCGATAAAATGCTCTATTATTCATGGAGAGTAAACCTCAGAACAGGCCTTTCTGTTTTTCGCCGGCATCCCTGTTCCTGTTTCTTTCATATCTTTCCGCAATCCTGAAGAGCCTTTCCTTAAGGGTTTCATCATCAATAAGCCCGACCTTGAAATCTGATACAACAAAATAGAAGGCTTCAACAAGTTCTTCGTTCAGAGATGTCTTTGTTTCGCCCATAAATATCAGGGTGTTTCCTGAGCAAAAAGGCCTGTGCTTAAATAGCGGTCTCCCCTGTCAGGCAATATTACAACAACCTTTTTCCCCTTGCCGAGTTTTTTGGCAACCTTCAATGCTGCCCGGACTGCTGCCCCTGATGATATTCCGCACAGGAGCCCTTCCTTCAGGGACAATTTCCTTGCTGTATCAGCAGCGTCAGAATCAGTTACCTGAATGACTTCATTATAGATTTTTGTGTTCAAAACTCCGGGATAAAAACCTGCGCCTATTCCTGCAATCTTGTGAGGCCCGGGATTCCCGCCTGAAAGGACAGGTGATGCCGCAGGCTCAACAGCCGCTATCCATACATCTGATTTTTTATCTCTCAATGCCTCTCCAACTCCTGTTATGGTCCCGCCTGTGCCGACACCTGCGACAAATCCGTCAGGAGCAGTTCCAAGGGCTTCAAGTATCTCAACTGCGGTTGTCTTTTTATGTATCTGGGGATTTGCAGGATTTTCAAACTGCTGCGGCATAAAGTAATCAGGGTTTGCTTTTGCTATCTCCTCTGCCTTTTCAACAGCGCCCATCATGCCTTTTTTGCCTTCTGTTAAGACAAGCTCTGCCCCATAGGCCTGAAGCAGCTGTCTTCTTTCCATCGTCATGGTCTCCGGCATAGTCAGGATTAATTTATACCCTTTAACTGTTGCTACCATTGCAAGCCCTATCCCGGTGTTGCCGCTTGTGGGCTCTATAATTATTCCGCCCGGCTTAAGCCTTCCGTCTTTCTCTGCTGTCTCTACCATGGAAAGGGCAATCCTGTCTTTTACAGAGCCGCCGATATTATACCCCTCGAGTTTTGCCCATATCTCAGCATCGTCTGCTGAACACAGATTATTGATTTTTACCAGGGGCGTGTTGCCGATCAGTGTCAATATGTTCTTATTCAGTTTCAGGGCTGCCCCTCCTCATTATTAACTGAAAAAGCATGTCTGCCATTTTACTGTCCATATCCTTCAATATCACATATTCCTTTGTCGCAAGTTTAATCTCTCCAAGATTTACATACGCTGTTCCAAGGCCGTAACGGGCATCAGCATGTTTAGGATTTATCCTTACGGCCTCCTTAAATGAGTCTACAGCTTCATCAAAGCTTCCCTTTGCAAGCATAGCATACCCAAGGCCATTATGAAAATCAGCGCTCCCCGGTTCTATAGCTACCGCCTTCCTGAATTCCAGGGCCGCCTGCCCGGCATTACCCATCTCAAGCATTGCAATGCCCATCCAGCCATGAAGTTCGGAACTATCAGGCTCTTTCTTGAGCGCATCCCGCAGTATTTTTAAGGCCTTATCGTAATCACGCGCCTCAATATAGCCTTTCACTGCAGAGATATTATCCCCGGAAGAAGTTCTCTCCTTATTGTCACTTTTTATACTCTTTTCACCGGACCGGGTAATTTGAAGATTTTTTGTAAAATCAAGTATAACCTTAACAGGCATTACCTCAAATAAATTGCCTGCCTGTGATTGCCTGTAAACCATGCCTATGATTTTGTTGCCAAAAAATAACGGCGCACCCGGCACAGGTGCCTCCTGGAACTCAATAAGCATATATGTTGTATCATCGCGGTTTTTTTTAATTCCGCTGATTACACCGCCTATCTTTTTCACTGCCTCGCCATCTGCCTTGAATGTATAGACCTTTTCACCGACTGATGCCGCATAGTCACTGTTAAATACAGGGGATTGTGTGTCGAGGACATCTGAGAAGCAGGAGTTTTTAAGCCATATCACCTGACTAAGAAAAAATAATAGGAAGATTACTGAAAACCTTACAAGTTTCATACCGGCTTTCTGTGCCCTATCTTTCAACCTCTAAGAGCTCTTTGCCTTCTCTTATCTGTTCCAGCGCAGTGCTGTCAAAACCTTTATCTTCAAAATATTCCTTTTCTATGGTCTCGATGTAGAACCTGTCAAGCCCGCTGTTTTTAAGGAAATCCTCTCTCAGGTTTATATCCTTCTTCTCTATGATTGCCGGCAGAAGATGATTGAGATAAAAAGATTCTTTCCTGAGGTCCAAAAGTGTCTTGTCAAACAGTTTTTGCGGCACCTTTAACGCAATGCCTCTTTCGGAGAGCTCTTTTTCTATGTCCTCTCTTATCTCATCCCTTCCCTCTCTGGCATTAAGCCTTGGATAGAAACTGCGCATCCTTTCCTTAAGCGCGCTGTGCACATGATGATAAAGCCTTTCCTCGTCCCTGATCATTTTCAGCTCAGCGACAACATCCCTGAGAGAGGCATCCCCTGCGGATACCTTCGCAATCCCCTTTGATATTGCGCTAATCTTTCTTCTGCCATAGGCTGTTATGTATTTATTATGAAGAATCTCTTTTACGGTAACCTCATCGAAAAGCGCTGTGTCAATCTTATCAAACTCCTTTTTGTTGCCTATAAGGCTCCTGAGGGAATCCTCTGTGAAATCCACATTCTCCATAAATGCCATCTGGCTGAGCAATGCCTGAACATTATCGTATCTGTCAAAGTATGTGACTATGGAGCTGAATTCCTCAAATATGCTGAAATCATTGGTCTCCCGCGCTATCTCATCACATGCCTTGCCTGTATCCAGGAGTATCTGCTCAAAGCCCATATCACTCTGGGAATAGGCCCTGTGCTTTGCCTTTACCAACCTTGCTATGTCTTCATTTATTATGTGCTTCTTCAGGGATGAGTCTTTAAAAAACAGGTTTTCAAGTATTGACCTTGCCTCTTTGAGATACTCGGGTTCTTTTATTTCCTGTATCTTCTTGCCCCTCAGCAGAAGTTCATCAAGTGTATCAAAAAGAACACTCGGAATATTATTCCTGATGCTGAGCGTTCTCAGCCTTCTCAGCCTTGCAATCTCTGAATGTTCGAGGCTGTCCTTAAGGATGCTCTTGAGGAGGATGTCCCTGTATTCATCAACTACGCGCCTGTTCTCAGGGTGCTTGTACATTACATTAATCTTCATCCTCTCCTGCTGATAATTGTCTATCTTGTATCTTGCTACGATATCTTCAATATACAGTTCTTCCTGTGATGTAAGCGCTCTTTCATTGGAATAAAATTTTTCAAAGGCCCTGTAGAATTCCTCGTTTTCCTTATGGATTAATTTGAATATGAATACTGTTGATTTTTGTTCGTTCAATTCGCTCAGAAAATCGTCCAAAAGTTCAGTATCTTCATCCTTCCCGATTAATTCCGTTCTTTTCAGAAACTTGCCGACGGCCCTTACTATCTGTTTCTGCCTCCTTTTATATTCGCCGCGATAGTCTGAAGATATGAAAAAATAATAGTTCTTTACTGCGTTGCCCTGGAGAAAAAGCCTGTAGAACGACTCATCTCCTTCAATGGCATCTGTAAATACAATCTTCTCGGCAGCGTCGAGAAACGCGCCAAACATAATCAGCCTGTTGGAAACTTCCCCCTTTACCATATCCTTAAGCGGCTTCTCCACGCCAAACATGTATTCGCAGAAGCTTCCGCCCGTGCCTTTATAGTGGATGCCCTCTTTGGATACTGTAAACTCATTGCCCTTTGAGAAAAATCTTATGTGGGAGGCCGTTTCCTCGTAGAAATACGTGCTTTCAACGCTGGCTCCACTTACAAATGCAAAGAACTCTACAGGGCCGAGCTTACCATGAAGCCTGAGGTCTCTAATCATAGCTAAAATATAACATACGCCGGTTAAAATATTCTATCGCCCTTTATTGCCGAAATAGCATGTGTTTGGTTATCATAGTTTATGAAGAAGAAATTTCTGCTTATCGCATTATCCCTTTCTTTTCTTGGCCCTACATCAGGCGAGGGAATAGACGGCAGGTCCCTTCTCCTCAGGGGTAAAGATGCCATGGATGCCGGCCGGTATCCCGAGGCAATTGAGAGCCTTTCTGCAGCGCATGAGAAGGTCCCGGTTATGGGGGATTACATACTTTTCTGGCTTTCAAAGGCCTATCAGGAAGCCGCGGATATCAATGAATCGAATAATAAGATACAAGAACTGCTCGCGGGTTATCCTGATTCACCTCTAAGGAAAAAGGCCCGCTCAATGGAGATAAAAAATATTATCGCCTCAAATGAAATACCTCCCGGGCTGAAGGTCTTTGAAGCGTATATAAAAGACTACCCTGAAGATTATGATATAAAATTTTTGTTCGGCCAGGCGCTCAAAAGCCAGGGGAAGGCAGAAAGGGCAAAAACAATCTTCAGGGATATCTATGTCAACAGCCCGGGGATATCTTCAAAGGCAGCGCACAATGAACTGGCGCCCTCTGATATCACTGCATACGACCTTATTGAAAAGGCGTCAAATCTTATAAATGCGATGGAATTTGCAGAGGCTGAAGCTGTACTCAGGGCAGCCCTGCTTAAAGATGACGGCCAGCGCAAACTCGAAATCCTTAAAAAACTGGGGCACTCGGTGTTCAAACAAAAAAGGTATAAGGAATCAGCAGAGATATATGAAAAAGCAGGGGATAATTACTGGAGGGCAATGGCTCTTTACAGGGCAGGAGACAAGGCTGCATTCGGCTTAACTCTAAAAAAACTGGCGCTGACAGGAGACAAGAGAACAGGCTCGCTGCTGCTGCTGGCGGCATCTGATAAGAGAAGGAACAACGAGATTGATGAAGCCCTAGGCATGTATAAAACCCTGAAAGCAAACTATCCTTCAGAGGCTGAGAATTCTATGTGGGGTATTGGATGGACTTATTATCTCAGCAATGACTATCAGAAAGCCCTTGACGCCTTTACAGAACTATGCAGCGCTTATGGCAGCCCAAAATATCTCTACTGGAAGGCGCAGGCATTGGAAAAACTGGGCAAGGATGCAGCCCCTATCTACAGGCAGATTATAGAGAAAGAACAGGATTTTTACAGTGTGCTTGCACGTATAAAAAATAATCAGGTTCCGGGTTTCAGGTCTCAGGGATTAGAGGTCAGGGCCAATCCCCAACCCCCACCCACTAAACCCTTCCCTTCCGAGAGAATAGATATCCTTTTAGAACTCGGTATGAAAAAAGAAGCTGTTTCAGAACTCGCTGCTATCGCCAGAAAAGCAGCCACGCCTGATGAGCTTTTGTCCATTTCCATGAAACTTCAGGATGCAGGCGAATACAGGCTAGTGATAACTCTGGTATCAAGGCTCCCCAACCGAGAAATAAACCATGATATCCTGTATCCTCTTGCCCACTGGGCTGTTGTTAAGGAAGCATCTGACAGATACGGGGTTGACCCTTTTATTGTCCTTTCTGTCATGAGGGAAGAAAGCCGCTTTGATTCTGAAGCGCGCTCTGCTGCAGGAGCGCTCGGCCTGATGCAGATGATGCCGCAGACTGCCTCTGCAATGGATAGAAATATAAAATCCAGGGCTCAGTTATACAATGTAAAAACAAATATATATCTCGGTTCACGCTACCTAAACTCTCTCATAAAAGAGTTTGGTTCTCTGCCGGCAGCGATTGCAGCATATAATGCAGGAGAGGACGCTGTAAGAAAATGGCAGAACGCAGGCAAATACAGCTCTGTTGATGAATTCATCGAGGATATTCCTTATGGCGAGACAAAAAATTACGTTAAGCGCGTCTTAACGACTTATTTTGAATATCTCAAACATTCAGACAAGAAAGAGATGCCCAAGATACTCTGATGGCATCCCCGGTTCTTTCTCATTTCAAGCAGGTATCCTAACTCCCCTCCTTAGCTAAGGAGGGGCAGGGGTGGTTTGATTAGAATGAATTTCTCCCCTTGAAATACCCCATCACATTTGTTATCTTAAACATCATGGGCAAAAACAAAAGTCTGTTTGATGATGACAATCCGCCTTCACCAACAGCAGCCAGGGCGGCACGCAGAGAAGCCGGCAGTAAAAAGGAGGGCACACCATTGGAGAGGCTCAAAAATCTCGAAGATAAAATAGCAGACGCAATAGAAAAAGTAAAAACATTAAAAGAGGAAAAGACAGCCCTTGAAAAAACGATAAAACAGCTCGAGGCAAGGCTTGATGCCCAAGGACGGGAGATAGAAAAACTGCAAACGGAAAAAACATCAATAAAGAACCAGGTTGAACGCCTGCTTAATGAAGTTGACACCTTAGAGGTTGTGTAATATGGGAAGTATGGACGTCTATATCCTCGGCCAGAAATACACCATAAAGGGCGAGGCTTCCGAGGAATACATAAAAAAAGTCGCTGCCTTTGTTGATGCAAAGATAAAAGAAGTATACAGCAATGCCCCGAATATCACGCCTTTGAAGGCCTCCATCCTTGCATCCCTCAATATAGCAGACGAACTTCACAGGCTTAAGGCCGACCAGAAATTCCAGGATGATATTGCAAAACATCTCGGGCATATAGAAGAAAGGGCCAATGCCCTGAGCGGATTGTTTGAGAAGTAACCTGCCCTATTGTATTTCATTTAGTTAGAACCGTTGTCCCCTTTTTTTATTATTCTCTTACCACAAAAATAAGGAGCAGGCTGTCGAATTGAAGCCTGCTCCTTAAGATGAATTTTTGATCCCTTAGTGAGTGATAATGTAGTTTGCAGCGTTAATAAGTATGGCCGCGGCACCAGGGCTGATATGCTGTCCTGACTGTGCGCTAACCTGATTGATAAACGCCTGCATTATATTGTCCGATGTATTATCGTTTGGAGCCTTCGAGACGTTTTCAATTTTTGAGAGCAAGCTGTTTGCTATGCCTGGATTATCTATCTGGCCTGAGGTAAGTATCTGCTGAATCAATGTTGCAAGCCCGTCTGTTGTTGCGATAACATTGTATGCCACGCTTGTGGTTGTTGTATTCCCTGCATTATCCAATGCTGTTACAGTATATGTGAAGATGCCCAGACCAAGGCTATCACCGCCTGTGAGGCTCGCATTGCTTGTGGCAACACCTGACAGTGCGTCTGTTACTGTATAGCTCGCAGTTGGCGCTAAACCAAGCGCATAGGTTGCGCCGTTAGAAACTCCGGTTATAGCGATAACAGGAGGTGTTTTGTCTATGCTGATAGTTGCAGGATGCGCTGTCTCCAGGTTGTTTGCATTATCCACTGCCCAGAAACTCACATTATGTATCCCATCTCCGCTAATTGTGAAACCGGCTGTGGAACCGGAGATGATTGTCTCTGTCCCATCAAGAATATAGTGTATCTCTTTGACGCCGGAGCAGTTGTCTGCGGATGTTAAGCTCACATTCACATCTGATTTATACCAGCCGTTGTTGCCTGATGTGCCTGTTATGGCTACGCTCGTTGAAGGAGGAGTTTTGTCCGCCACTGTAATATTAACTGTATCTTCTGCTGTTCCGCCTTTTCCGTCATCTACTTTAAGGGTAACAGGATTAGTCCCCATTGGAATTTGGACAGAAGGGTTAACCCCCAATGCTGTCCCAAAGGGACCTGTCCATGCATATGATAGAACGTCTCCATCAGGGTCTAATGATTGCGAACCATCGAGTGTTGTAATTGCACCATTTGACCCGAGACAGCTCAAAATCTGATCAGGCCCTGCATTTGCAACAGGAGGTTGGTTGGATACTGCACATATAACAGATTGGGTCATACTTGTATCAGTCACTACGGCACTGCTTATCTGTGGAGAGATATTAGTATTTTGTCCTGATACAGGTAAATTACTTATAGTTGCATTAGTATTAGTAACTGTTGCGTTAGAATCCTTTATCAATCCTGCCGGACAACCAGAAATATTTCCATTGGTATCAAATTTCAATACCCATGCATCTCCATAAACTGCACCAAGAGCTTGAGTATAACCGGCAGCTATATATCCACCATCAATACTCTGCTGAATAGACCAGATCAAATCATAACCACTACCACCATACGTTTTCTGCCATTCAATATTACCATTTACATCAAGCTTCAATACTAATCCATTCACACCAGCTACTATGTACCCACCGTCTAAGGTTTGCCGAATAGGATATGCAGAATCATACCCGCTATTTCCATAGGTCTTAGCCCATGTTGTGATAGCATTAATGTTGGCATAAGCAATGCCTGAGAAATGAAAAACAAATATTGACATAAGTAGAAATGTTTTCACTATGTTTTTCTTTGCTCTCAACAATTTCTTCATTCAAAAACCTCCCTTTCTTTTAATCTTTGCAGAAAGACTAAAACCTTACTTAATAGTATCTACACTCTGAAGATTTACGCTGATTTTCACCTCCTTTTGTCTAAGCATAAAGGATATATCTCACTTTATTTAAGGGAATTTAAGGGGAAAGTGTTCGGTAAAAACTGATGAGAGTGCCTCATTGTTAATAATCTTCATTGAACCATAAAAATGAGTAGTGTTATAGTTATCCATGGGAAAGGCTCCAAGAAAGAAAAGCACTGTATCCAATGCAATCTCCCTTGCTAAAAGCAGACGTTCCGGATTGCTAACATCCATCAAAAGAGGTATTCTGTACAATCCAATCTTTCATATCCTGTTGATTGCTATTATTGGCCTTATATCTTACTCCAACACCTTTAATGTGCCGTTTCATTTTGATGACACCGCCACTATTGTTGCAAACTATAAACTCAAAGACCTAACCAACTTCTGGCCCCCGTCCGGTTCAAGGTGGTTCGGTTTTCTCACCTTTGCCTTGAACTATTATTTCGGAGGACTGAATGTTACCGGGTATCATATAGTCAATCTTGCAATACACGTTTTCAATGCAATTTTTATCTATTGGCTTGTAGTTCTAACATTTAGGACGCCGTTTTTCATGGTTCGACAAGCTCACCATGACACCACCGTCACCCTGAGCCATGAGCCTGTCGAATGGTCGAAGGGGCATCATTCACCCATTCACCCATTTACCTATTTACCCTTGTTTATTGCCTTAATCTTTGTCTCCCATCCCGTCCAGACCCAGGCAGTAACATACATTGTTCAGAGATTTGCGTCACTTGCAACCTTCTTTTATCTGCTGTCGCTTATCATGTATATAAAATTCAGGAATCAGCAGTTAGCAATCAGCGGTCAGCAAAAACTGTACGCTACCCCCTATACGCTATACGCTGTCTCACTCATTTCAGCCGTCCTTGCCATGAAGACAAAGGAAATTTCCTTTACGCTGCCGGTAATAATGGTTTTTTATGAATTTATGTTCTTTGAGGGGAAGTTCAAGAAAAGGATTTTATATCTGCTTCCACTACTTCTTACAATGCTCATCATACCTTTGAGCATGATTGGAATTGATAACCCAATAGGAGATGCAATTGGAGAGCTAAGAGAGGCAGCACAGGAGACAGAGGAGATTCCAAGATGGAGCTATCTCTTTACACAATTCAAGGTAATTGTTACATACATAAGACTCTTGGTTCTTCCGATAAATCAGAACCTTGATTATGACTATCCGCTATATCATTCTTTCTTTGAGCCGAATGTATTTTTATCTTTTTTGTTTCTTCTTTCTCTTATCGGGCTCGGTATTTATCTTCTTTACCGTTCACGTTTCACGTCTCACGCCTCACGCTTTTTAGCTTTCGGCATCCTCTGGTTCTTCATAACCCTCTCTGTTGAATCATCAATTATCCCTATAAGGGATATAATAAATGAACATAGGTTATATCTGCCGAGTGTCGGAATCATTATTGCCTTCACATCATCTGCTTTTTATGTTTTACAGTTCACAATTCACCGTTCACGGTTCATTGCTTATGCCTCGCGTTTCTCCCTGCCTGCTGCCTGCTCCCTACTGACTGCTATTATCATTGCTCTTTCAATTGCCACTTATAAGAGGAATACTGTCTGGCAAGACGAGGTGAGTTTTTGGGAGGATGGGGTGAGAAAAAGTCCTAAGAAAGCGCGAAGCTATAATTTATTAGGTACTTCTTATGCAAAGCAAAAACAATTCGAAAAAGCTATACAGCAATTTCAAACTGCCCTAAAACTAAAACCTGCCTATCCCCTTGCTTATTACAACATGGGTCTTACTTACGTTGAGCAAGAGCAAATAGATAATGCCATACAAGCATTTCAGGCTGCATTAAATCTGCAACCTAAATATGCAGAGGCATACAATGATATTGGGATAGCTTATGACAAAAAGGGGATGATAGATAATGCCATACAGGCATTTCAGGCTGCATTAACCTTGCAATTAGATTTTCCAAACGCACATAACAACATTGGAATTGCATATGTAGAAAAAGGATTAATTTACAATGCCATAGAGCATTACAAAATTGCCTTAAAGTTGGACCCAAATAATGCAACAATTCATTTAAATCTCGGGATTGCTTATCAGCGTATAGGGGATACCGATAATGCACGCAAAGAAGTAGAGAGAGCATTACAAATAGATCCCAGCCATTATCAGGCTCTACAGTTTTTGGATTATATTTATGAAATTTCCCATTAAGGCTACTTAAAGCGTTAGGGCTTGGGGTCGGGTCTTGCGTTTTGACATCTCATATTTTTCACAACCTTCCCCACAATACTATAAGATCCCCAATTTCCCCCTCAATATTACCCCACGCAAGAGGGAAAGTGCAATAGTGCAGAAGGCAGGGTTCACGGGGCCGAAGGTTCAAGGGTTAAAGCGGGAAAGCGGGGAAGAATGAAAATACGCAGACCTATTTGTCAGCCTCTCTCTTTTCTCTTCCATGTACTGTGAAAAATATCCTGCATAACTACTGTCATTCGCAGCCAGTCTTTTTCATTAAACAGGCTGATTCCCTTCATAACTTTCTGGTGTATTTTCAATCTATTCGGTTGTTTCAGGCGGATAACCAGGATTCCATAATGCTTTTCGTGACGGTTCCGGACAAAGCCTTTATCAGTAGAAACCAAGAGCCGTTTCTCTTTCAGAACAATCTTCCAGAGTTCTTCGTCATCTATACCTTTAAGGTCTGTGCCACGAATATCCATGACATCGTGCCCAAGAGAACGCAGCTCATTTGCAGTCATCAAAGGTATATTTTCGTCAACGATGATTCTCACGCAATTACTTCATCAGGAATAACTTGCTCTTCTGTCAAATCAGCAGCATATTCAATGCAGGCAAGGATATCAGCCCTTTTGAGGGAAGGATACTCTTTCAGTAATTCCTCAATGGTATCGCCATTCGCCAGCATATGTAAAATCTGATAAACAGGGATACGCGTCCCCTTTATGCATGCCTGTCCATGACAAATCTTTGGGTCAACTGATATTCTCTTAAACATTACAACACCTCCTTCCGCAATCTTCACTTAGTCTATATCAAAGTAACCGTTTTTTCTAACCTACAGCTTAATCAATCCCTTTGTAATCGCGAATTTTATGAGGCCTGCGCGTGTATGTATGTCGAGCTTTTCGGAAAGATTTGTCTGATGGGCTACTGCTGTCTTGGCGCTTATGCCGAGAATATCGGCAATCTCCTTGCTTGTATGGCCTTCTGCTATGAGTTTCAAGACCTGTTTTTCCCTGTCAGTGAGCGCCTCATAAAGGTCTTCTGACGCCTCATTTTTATTGCCGCCTACATACTCATCAATAACGCTTGCTGCAATGGAAGGATGCAGGTATGCCTCACCGCTGGAAATGGCCTTTATTGCGTTCAAGAGGTCAAGGCCAACTGCCCTTTTCAGCATATAACCTGATGCGCCTGCCTTCAGAAACCGCTTTATATATTCCTTGTCTTCATACTGTGTCAGGACCAGGACTTTGGCGTCAGGGTTAATCTTCTTAATCTCTACAAGCGCCTCCAGCCCGCCGAGCTTTGGCATTGCTATGTCCATGATTACAATATCAGGATTAAGTTTTTTAACGCCCTCTATGGCCTCTATCCCGTCTGCCGCCTCCCCGACGACTTCTATATCGGATGACATCTTGAGAAACGCAGCTATCCCCTCTCTTACGAGTGCATGGTCGTCAACTATCATCACTCTTGTTTTAGACATGTTTATTCCCATATTCAGGCAGGGGAATCCAGAGGCTGAGCCTTGTTCCGTTGCCCGGGGTTGAACATATCTTCAGTTTCCCGTCCACAAGATACGCCCTTTCCCTCATTCCCATTATTCCAAGCCCCCTGACATCATCAGTATGTTTCAACACATCTGCCGCATCAAACCCTTTACCATCGTCCTCCATATGAACAGCTATGGAATCAGACATGTATTGTAATACTATAAAGACATTTTCTGCTGAGGCATGCTTGGAAATGTTGATTACTGCTTCCTGTATTATCCTGAACAGCGCTGTTTCAATCCGGTGGTTGAATCTTTTCTCTTCAGCGCCCATGACATTAAAATCACAGGCTATTCCTTTTTCAGCCAGATGCTTGTCAAGAAGCCATCTGATGCCTGCCTCAAGCCCGAGGTCATCCACTACTGTAGGCCTTAGGTTCTGTATCAGGCTGTGAATCTCGTCCAGAGTTTTAAGAGCAATATTCCTCATCTCATCTATCTTTTCTGAAGGGAGATGTTCGGCGTACATCTTGCTGCACATATCAATCTTCATTAAAAGCGCTGAAAGTGACTGCATTGTCTCATCGTGCAGGCCGCGTGCTATTCTTTTTCTTTCTTCCTCTTCTGCTGATATGACCATCTTAAGAAGGTTTTCCACTTTTTTCTGACTGGCCTTTATCTGTTTTGTCCTTTCTACGACGCGCTCTTCAAGCTGAACATTATAATGCCGAAGGCCTTCCAGTGAATCCGCAAGCTTGACCCTCATGACTTCAAAGCTGCTGCTCAGTATCCCGATCTCGTCTATGCCTCCGAATGCTATGGACTTTGACATATCTCCATCTGCAATCTTATTGGTGGCATCAATAAGTTTATGCACGGGCTTTACTATGCTTTTGCTCATACCGATTGCAATTATAAGCGCAATGCATATTGAGCCCAGGCTAAAAGCAATAAATGTTGTTCTCAGTTTTTCAGAAGGGGCAAAGACATCTTTTTCAGGCTGGATTATAGAAACGCCCCAATGCGCCATCTTCAACGGCGCAAACGCAAGGATATCTGTTGAGCGTTCATCGCCTTTTCCCCCTGCGCCTGAATGGCACCTGTGGCACGTCCTTATCTCGGGTTTCTTCTGCGCTATAAGGTTTTCCATGAACCGGTTATGGTCACTGCTCAGGAATACCCTCTTGGGATTATTGGACACTATTATAATGCCATGGCTGTCAATTATTTCCAGATAGGTGTTAGGCTCCCTTGGCATTCCCTCGATGCTCTGGCTGAGCCTGAAACTGGTCGGATCAATCTCCCCCCCTACCACGCCGACAATATCTCCATGCTTGCTCTTAAGAGGCACCATGGCATATATAACTTTTTTCCCGGTCGGCTCTACAGTATGTATATCGGATATTACAGGCTTGCCTTCCATGATAATCTTACTCACGTAAGGATTGCTCAGGAGATTTTCGTGATTTTCAAGCCTGCTGGGATAAGTCAGGACTATATTGCCTGTTCTGTCCATGAGGAAAATGCCGTCTGTAAATATTGAGTACTGATAGGCTATCTGAAGAGCTTCTTTTTCAGGTTTCCAGTTGTTGTCCTTCAGGTCTATTTTCCCTGAAAGTGAAATGTCATAGAGCCTGTTGAGGCTCCTCTCTAAAAGAAGGTCTATATTGTTTGCTATTATTCCGGCTAATGTCAGCCTGCTGTGCAATGAGCGGTCTATGCTTTGATTAATTGTTAAGTGGCCGATTATCCCAAGCCCTGCCGACAGGATAATGACATTGATAATTATCGCAATAATTATCTTTTTCTGCATTTAGGTTAGCATGGCTATAAGTATAGATTTTGTCTAACCATAACCGTTACTGCCGCTGTCTGTCAAGTCGTCGTTCTCTCTTCCGGTGCGTTCTCATCCTCCGGACTTTTAAGAGATACGCCAAAAAGCCTTTCATATTCCAGAGGGTGTTCATGTATCATGCGTTCTTTTGAAATCTTGCCTGTAAACATTACCGTGTCTATCGGGAATACCTCGGGGCTGAATACCGCATTGTAGATATGCCAGATAACAATGACAAGGAATGCCAGTAATGCCTCGTTTGTATGAAGGGCCTTTGCAGCGGGAATAAATTCCCCGGGCAAAAACCTTGCCGCAACAGTCGGTATCCATAGCAGCGCTCCTGTAACAATCATCAGTATGCCTCCCACAACAACGCCCCAGTATTCGAATTTTTGCTTGTAATCGAATCTGTCGCACCTTGCCGGATGTTCTTCCAGTCCGAGGTAATATCTTATATTGACTATGGCATCTCTGAAATCATTTTTATGTATGATTATTGACGGCTGCCACTTCAGGAACAAAAATCCAAATGACGCTGCCAGGATATGCGGGATTGTCAGCCCTGCAAAGATTATCCCTGTATATCTGTGGATAATCCTTGTGGCGTCAATTCCGCCCAGGGTCATGACTATCCACTGCGCTGCGCTGTAGTCATGGAATTTCTGCGACAGGCCCGTTAATACCAGGACTGCAAATACTATGGCATTAAGCCAGTGCTCTATTATCCTGGCTGAACTAAATCTCCTGATATATTCATCGCCAAACTTTTTCATTTTAAAATTCCTCCTTATCTGTTAACAGCATAACGCCAGATGTGCAGAATAATCTGGAGTATGAGCCCGATTATCATAAACGGAATAAAAACCTTATACCCAAAGTTGATCATATAGACCAGGGGCGCCTTTTTAAGGCTGGGCTTATAATGAGAAACCCAGCTGTCAGGAAAATTAGCTGTAGCAGCCGGATGACATTTCTGGCACCGCTTTACAAGGTTTGCCTTTATCATGGGCGCATTGGGCGCATTAACCTTGGTTATATCATGTATGCCGTGACAGTCTATACAGACAGCTATCGGCTTTACGGATTTCCCCTGCTGCTTATAGAACTTCAATGTAACCCCGTGGAAGTCCTGGAGGTATGTATCAACAACCGCAGTTGAAAGCCCGTATTTTTTCATTAAATCCTTGTCTGCATGACAGTTGCCGCACATCTGCGGAACGGCATTACGAAAATCCGTTGTCCTTGGGTCAGTCATATCATGGGCCTTGTGGCAGTCCGAACATATCGGGACATCCTCGTTATGCTCCAGTATCAATGCGCCTCCATGAACGCTCTGCGTATAGACCTTATATACCTCGGGATGACACCGCTCGCATTTCTTTGCATTAGCAAGTTTTTCCTTTCTGCCCGAATAAACCGAATGAGCGCCGTGACAGTCTGTACAGACAGGCGCATTCAGGTTGCCATGCGTCAACAGGTTATAATGTATGCCTTCCAGTGTCCTTGAATACTTGTCAAAATGACATCTCCTGCAGCTTTCCGACATCGCGATCGAATAATCCCTCTTGCTCTTAAATATCCTGAGGGGATGTTCTTCTGATGAAAAACCAAAATGGCAGTCGGTACAGCTCAGGTTCTTGTGGACCGAGATATTGAGGATAGATTCGTTTATATGAATTGACTGTTTCTCTCCAGTCTTGAATGTTATGCTTAATTCACGTTGATGACAGTTCAGGCAGTAATGATTGCCCTTTGACAGTTCACGCGCGCGCTGAATGGAATGAAAACCGTGACAATCTGAACAAACAGTTCCTTTTGGCGATTGACTCAATAATTTTTCATGGATTTTAGTTTTGTGCGAAACATGGCATTGCGTACACACCTTGGCGGAAAATGCAGTGTACTGCCGGTGGTTTTTAAAGGTCCTTTTAGGATGCTGGTCTGCTGTAAACCCGTGGCAGTCAGAGCAGCTTATTATCCTGTGAACAGACCGCCCGAGTTCTTCGGTATTAACTTTAAGCGATACCTTTTCTCCGGCGTCAAAGGTCAGGTCCTGCTCCTGACTGTGGCACATCATGCATGTTTGATCTGCTGCTGATACGCTGCTTTCTGCTGAGAAACCATTTGAAGGAAATGCTGCAAGAACAAGTAAAATTCCTAAAACGTACCTACATAGCATATAAACCCTCCTTAACAGGTCGTAGACCCCGTTAGAAGCTTACCTCTAAGCGGGGCAAACAAAATACTGAGGGGGTCTTGAATAAGGCCGACAAAACCCCCTCGTCCTGAATTCATTCACTGTCTCCAGTGCCTTTATCCGCGTCTTTTTTGGCTTCTTTATCCTCTGCAGCTTTTTTATGCCTTTTGCCCGCGAGGTATGCCTCTGAAGGCCTCCAGTTGAATACTGCAAGCTTTGACACTCCTTCCATAACGCCGCCGAACAGCTTTGTCATTACAACCTTCAGCAATACTGCAATCCCTATGAATGGCAGAAATGTCGCATACACAAGGCCAAGCACCGGGCCCGCCAGCAATATTATAGCAGGATGGGCCTTGTAATATGTTGTTGAACTGCCGCCAGGAAGAATTCCACCTGTTTCAATGGTTACGCGTTCGCCTGTTGAGAAGTTCCAGTAATTCCCTCCCTTTACTCTTTCTCCGCCTATGTGTCTCAGTTTTAACATTTTAAGTCCCTCCTTCCTTTATTTTTATAACTGCCTTCCGTCCACTGCCTAAGCCCTCTTTTTTCTCACCTCCTTTTATTTTCTTGAGTATAGGCTAACAGGAAAGCAGGCCACATACAATTGGAAGAAGTTCCTATTTTAATGGGTTAACTTATCCTATATGAGATAGGAAAACTACTGAAAAAGAGCAAGGAACCAATAAATATGTTTATATTTCAAGAAGTTAACCCATTTAGAAATATTTCTACAGGGGTTAAACAAAAATAAAGGTTAAGAGTCAGGAACCATACTGCGCGCTATTCTTATCAGGTCCCTCTGAGAGTCCTTTCCAATCACTGTGAGTAAAAAGTTCCCTTCCCGCCATGACACCTGATTGCACGGAGTATCATCTTCGCATGCCGCAGTAATAAGTATTCCAGCCCTGTCTTTAATCAGGACCTTGCTTTCTTTTTTAATCTGGCTGAGTTTTATTTTAGACTCAGGGCGGTAATTGGACCTTGCGTCTACCTGATGAACAATAAGGCCAAGCTCCTTTGAATCACGCTGCTGGAAATGCATTATTACCATTACAAACGGTTTTTTCTGAGCGTATATCTCTGCCGGCGGCCACTTAAGATTTAAATCCTCCGGAAGGTAAGCAGGGATGTAAATCCTTTCAATATGGAGCTTTCTTTTAACCAGTTCAATGGTCTTGTATTTCCTTAAACTTTCTGTTTCAATTATGGACGGCGCCCAGTTTATCAGCTCCAGGACAACCAGCAATAAAATTATCAGAAGGGCAAAGGAAAATCCCATTTTAAGCTGCCGTGTTATCTTGATGTGCATTCTAAACCACCATGTAATTAATTTTAAGAATTATAAGCGTTGTTAAAATAAATTTCACCCAGCCGAATCCAGGGGTGTCCTCAATTTCTTTTTCCTGTATCTTAACTATCCTTTCTTTCAGGAGCAAATTGTGACTATGGCTTTCTATAGTATCCTTCATAACTGATACCTTTGACCGAGCATCTTCTTTCGGATGAGAGTAAAAGGCCTTAATTGCAGATATGAGGGCCTCCGGTTTTTTTGTGAGAGAAACAGTTATGTCATCACAAATAAACTCATCATCCTGAACAAGCCTTCGGAACTCTATAAGGCTTACAGGATTATAAAACATCAGCATCCTCAATATATATATAATCTGGGTCTTAATGCTGCTGCCTCTGACAATATGGACTATCTCATGTGCCAGTGCGCTTTCCATCTGGTCATCGGTAAACTTGTCCAGGAGCGCCTTTGACAGAATTATTACATGGTTTTTTATCCCTGTTGTGAACAGCATCGGATATGGTTCATCCACAATCCTGACAGATGGTTTTGAGGTGCCCAGTTTTTTGCAAAGCCCTTCAATCATCCCGATTATGTCCCTGTGCGGAACTACATATGACACGTAACCGGGTTTGGGAAGTTTTTCTCTTACAATAGGGAATATCTCCTGCAGGAAAAAAATAAGCGCTGTCCCTGAAAGAAACGCAAGAAATAACGAATAGACAGGTATTATATCCCATAGCTTTATTGCCAGCCACCCGTTAAAATTAAGTATAGCGGTATTCTCCCTGAAATACATGGACCCCCTGTCAGGGTTTATCAGCTGGTAAACCGGGAAGACAAAGATTGGAAGGATTAATACCAGAAGCCTGTATCTGAATTTTGCCAGATGGTCCCTGATTTCCCATGAATAAAATGCAATCTCAATAATTACAAGGGTCATGAATGAATGCAGCACCGATTGGGCAATGAACATGCCGATGTATGAATCAAAAAACCTCAAGGTTCCTGCCTAACCGTGCAAGCCATATTTCTTCATCTTGTTAAAAAGGCTCTTTCTGCTGATTCCAAGATGGGCCGCTGCATCTGTTCTTTTCCATCTTGCCTCTGTGAGGGCATCTATTATAAGCCTCTTCTCTTCCTCTGACTTTATGGTTTCTATCCTGTCTTTCGCATTTATTTCTCCAGCCATGGCCTTATCCCCGCCCCCGTATATAAGTTCTGTGACTGTTTTCCCTGTGATTGTATTGCTGCCCTCAAGGATTATGGCCCTCTGAATAAGATTCTCCATCTCTCTCACGTTCCCGGGCCAGTTATAATTCAGGAAAAACCTTATTGCAGAAGCAGAGATGCCTTTAAATTTTTTCCCGATGGCGCTGCTGTATTTCCGTAAAAAATAATCCGCCAGGAGAGGGATATCGTTTTTCCTTTTTCTGAGCGGAGGGACAATAATCTCGAATACCCTTACCCTGTAAAGAAGGTCATCCCTGAATCTTCCTTCGGCTACAGCAGCATTAAGGTCCTTGTTGGTTGCGGAAATCAGCCGCAGATCGACCTTTACAGTCTTTGTGCCTCCAAGGCGCTCTATCTCCTTCTCCTGCAAAACCCTTAAAAGTTTTGCCTGCAGCCCTAATGAAAGGTCTCCAATCTCATCCAGGAAAATACTGCCGTTAGCCGCCCTTTCAAATTTGCCGATATGCTGCCTCGTTGCGCCTGTAAATGCGCCTCTTTCATACCCGAAGAGCTCTGATTCTAGCAGCGTTTCAGGGATTGCCGCGCAATTCACGCTTATAAAGGGATTTTCTCTTCTATCGCTAAGCCTGTGTATGGCCTTTGCAATAAGCTCTTTGCCGGAACCGCTTTCACCTGTCACCAGGACTGTGACATCTGTTTCAGCAACCTTTTTTGAAAGCTCGATTGCCCTCTTCATCTCGTCGCTTTCAGCTATGATTTCATCCTTAAGGTTTTTCCCGAGGCTTTCTGTCTTCAGGGCCTCAATCTCTTTCTGAAGTTCGTATTTTTCGATTGCCCTGCTTATGACCGTTCTGACAATTTCTATATCAACCGGCTTTGTGAAAAAATCATAGGCCCCCTCTTTGAGGGCCCTTATTGCGAGATCTTTCGAACCATAAGCGGTTATCATTATCACAGGCATGGTATAGCCCTCTGCCTTTATATGCCCGAGGACCTCAATGCCGCTCATGCCTGGCATCTTTTCATCAAGGAGCACAAGGCTGTAGTCGTTATTTTTTAAAAGGGCAATAGCCTCAGGGCCTGTTTCTGCTATATCAAACTGGAAGTTTTCCTTTTTCAGAAGCTCCCCGAGAAAGAACCGGATGCTGGTGTCATCATCAACAATCAGTATCTTATGTTCGCTTGCAATAAATGCCATATATTTCCTTTAATCTAAGCGATATTCTATCACAGATAGGGAACGGCAGTTGACAGAAAATATCATTTAAGTAATGATTTTATAATGCAGACCGGAAATGGCATAAAACCTGTCTTCACAAGGCCTGAGATAGAAAGGCTGTATGGCAGCAGCTTTACAGACGGCAACAATGTTCAGCTTTTGTGGAAAAGCAAGGAATTATTCAAGATGATATTTGATTCAGTTTCCAAAGCAAAGAGGCTTATCTGCCTTGAGTTCTATATATTCCGCAACGATGAAACCGGAACTGAACTTGCGAGGTTGTTAAAAAAGAAAGCACGCGAAGGCGTTTACATATATATCCTTTATGACCATTTTGGTTCCTTTGGAACGCCGCGGAAATTTTGGGAAGAACTGAAAAGGGCCGGGATAAATGTAAGAGGGTCACGGCCTTTCAAATGGACTGCGCCTCTCATGTATGCCCACCGCGACCATAAAAAACTTATTATCATAGACGGAGAAAAGGCCTTCACCGGCGGACTGAATATTGCAAATGAATACAGCGGATATTATTTCGGGAGGCTTAAAAAGCGCAAGGAGGGCTGGAGAGATACAGGGATAATGCTCGAAGGCCCGATAGCCCTGACACTGCTCAATACATTCAGGAAAGGCTGGGTAATATGGGGCGGCGAGCCAATTGTCTGTGAAGGCATAAGCACCCGTGAAAGCAGCGGCCTTCCTGTACTGCCCATATTTGCAAGCTCGGCAAGGGGCAGGAGAAAGCTGAGAAGGCTTTTATATTACAGCATCAACCATGCACGCCGGAGCATATTCCTTACAACCGCTTATTTTACCCCGAGCAGGAGGATGGTGCATATCCTATCGGAGGCAGTTAAAAGGGGAGTGGATGTTAAACTCCTCCTGCCGTCTGCAAGCGATATATCTGCCGCGCATTATGCAGGCAGGGCATCCTTTAAAAAACTGCTCAAAGCTGGCGTTGAGATATATAACTACAGGGGAGAGATACTGCATGCAAAGACATCCGTATTTGATGAGCGCTGGAGCATTATAGGTTCTGCAAACCTTGATTTCCAGTCCCTGAGGAGAAACGATGAGGGCAATGTCGGGATACTCGATGAAGGGTTCGGCCGGCAGATGCTGGATATCTTTCATGAAGACCTGAATCAATCCGTAAAGATAGAACTGGACCACTGGATGAAAAGAGAGTTCTGCGAAAAATTCAAGGAACAGTTCTTTGCGTTGTTCAGGAGGAGGCTGTAGGGCTTATTTCAAAGGATTGAGCGCATCAAAAATTCAGGTTGCATTATGGTATTCTTTATGGTATTCTCAATTATATAAAATAGTATTACCAAGGAGGCATAAATGCCGGTTGCAAAACTCGGGATAAGCTTTCCAACAGAACTCGTTGAAGAAATAGACAAAATATCCAAAGGCTTGAAAAAGAGCAGGAGCGAAGTTGTCAGAGATGCTATAACCAGAATGATTAATGATTATAAAAAGCAGCAGGCTGTTGAGAAAGCCGGAAAAATTTATAAGGCGATAGAAGAAGACGACAAGCGCCTTGCAGAAGATTTTTTAAGTATCTGCGCCGAGCCTGTCGCAAAATATAAAACTGTAAAAAAATCAAAAAACAAGTGAAACAACCCAGGAGAGGCGAGATATATTTTCTTGATTTCAGCCCTTCAAAGGGCAAAGAAATAAGAGGCCCCCATCCGGCCCTTGTCATTCAAAATGATGTCGGCAATAAAGCCGGAGGCCTTACAATAGTTGCGGCAATAACAAGTAATCTCAAAGTCGCTAATCTTCCGGTTGGCATATTGATAAAACCAAAAGAAAGCGGGCTCCCCCATGAATCCGTTATTCACCTTGGGCAGATATATACCATTGATAAAGAGAGGCTTGAAAATCTTGCCGGCGCACTTCCCGAGCATAAAATGACAGAAGTTGATAAGGCGATAAAAATAAGCCTTGGATTGAAAGAGTTTTGGGAATAAGATGTTTTTGGTGCAGAGGCTGGGGGAAAAAATTATGGTTTTCTCAAGACATCGTCATGAGGGCCGATTCGTCTGAAAAGATAATGGTCTTCATGCATTTCAAAAGTAAAGCGATAAAACATGGTAATACTTCCTTCCCATCTGTTTTCATGCCCCTGCATTTTCTTAACCCTTAAAGACGGATGGTTAATATTCTGCATGAAGATTCTTAATTTGTTTTCAAATATCTTTTGTATATGAGAAGGCAATTGCTGATAGTCTTTCTTGAAAGAATCGGTCCTGACTATCTTCATGCCTTGAGGTCAGCAAGAAAATCATCTACAGAGGAGAAACCTTTAACTTTCCCGGATTTAATCTCAACATCGGCCTCTTTTTCAGCCCTCTTCCAGTCAAAGTCCTTAAAATAAGGCGGAAGGGTTATGGCATATTCCAAAAGCTTGCATACTGCTTTCTTGGCGTCAGAAATATGAGCCTTCTTTCTAAAGTCAGTTATTTCTTCATATAGCTCATCAGGAATCTCCAGTGTTATCTTATGCCCAGCTTTCATTTGCAACCCCCTTTTTTGTATTTAAGACTATCATGGAAAGGCAGCTTTTTTCAATCTTTTGTATAATTTGAGTAGTGAGGCGGGGGAGAGGATGGGGGAGAAGGTTTTTACCTTTTAAATCTTTAAAATTTCAGGAGGCTGCAAGTTCAGCTTTGACCGGAAGAGTTTTGACGTCTTTTGCATCTCTAAACCACTTTCTGAAATTCAAGACCGAAAATCCAACCACTTCACCGCTAACAGGATTAACCCTGAGAAAAAAGTCATCTTCTATTTCTTTAGAAACAGCTTTTTCAGCGGCGCCTATTGAAATGTCAAGAATGTCACCCTCATCATCATAAGCCATCCTTATTTCTTTTCCCATATGGTTTCTCCTTTCTTTATTATATCAGTAATATAACAGGTAAGGATAAATGAACGCAAACCTGTCTTGGCAGCTACAAGCAAATATTTTCCATCAAAAAGGTCACCATAAAACTTATAGTAAAGCAATACTTCCGCATCCCTTTTACTTTTCTTTACGTAGTCAGGCAATAACAAAACCTCCTGTACTTTTCCCTTATAAGGCTCAACTTCAGGATGTTCTCTGGTAATATGAGACCATCTCTCGTCAGTAAGCTCAATTGCATTGTTAAAAATATCTTTTATTAACATAATATTTTTTACTTTTAAGGCGCTGGTAAGACATTATATCATATTGGAGATTGCCGGGAGGTGAGATAAAAGCGGATTGAGGGAGAGGATGGGGAGGGAGAAAATAGAACCCCTGTCCTGAGAAAAAATTATGTATTTACCGCTTATTGCTGCATGATATTAAATGAACTTTGAAGGCACGACTCTCAACTTTCTCTCAAGTCATAATATCTGTCATGCCCGAAGTTCTTAATCGGGCATCCAATATTTTTCTCTGGATTCCCGCCTGCACGGGAATGACAAAATGTGAGGCTTTACTAATGAACTCCTTAGTATGTTCAGGGCAATGTGCTCTTCATTAATGGACGCTTCCGCCGGAAGCACACATTTTTTGTTATAATCCAAAATAACCCGCTACCTTATTTTCCCCTCTGTTGTCAGAGAAGTCTGCAAGTATTATAATGAAGCAGGGTGAATTATTACAGATGTAAGCGTTGGAAAAGAAGTCGCTGTTGAGGCAGCCGATAGCGAGAGCCTATAAATAGAAAGTTGGTATAATCATAAGTTATGTGCATGAATAGGAGGTATTCTTAATGCTCGAATGGCTTGGTTTCGTATATGGAATTGCGAAAGATTTAAAGGACTATCTTGAGTATGAAGAAGAAAATAAATTAGTTGACCAAAGTTGGCCAACAAAATCAAGCTTCGATGAAAAATGGAAAGAGAAAGGCTATAAACTTAGGTGGTCACGTCCCGATAAAATTGAATCGAGACGTCTTGACGGTTGGGAGATTCTTTATGAGGTTGACAAAATAAAGCGTGTGCGGCGACGTATAGTATTAAGGGACGGCATGGTACTAATTGGTAAAATACTCTAATTTTCCCGTAATAGGATAAAATGTGCCTGATTTTTTTATTCTGCCTTCGAAAGGCTACAGCCCATCATCGATTTCTGAAGTGGTTTTGATTATAATTAAAAAACGATGCGTACAATATTTGAATTGCTATCAACTGTTTTTTATGGCTGGCTGATACTCTCCATAGCCATTTGGGTATTCTGGATATTCTATCCTCACAAAAGAGACAATATCCCCGACAAGATTGACACTTTAATTGTGATTGGTGCAGCACTTGGCGTTATCTCATTTTGCATAAAAGGTTTTTATGAAATACTATATTTTATTCCGTCCTGGCTTGGGTTCGATGCTGAGGACGGGGGTTTTGAGACCCTCAGAAGTTCGTTATCCAGCTTTCTCGGCCTTTGTGCCAGTGCATACATAATCTGGCTTATAGTTGATAGGGAAAAAGTTCTTCAGGAAAACAAAAAACTTCGAGATAAACTTAGGCATGACGATAAGGAAGAATAGCTAACTCGCCATGAGAAATTTTTCAACAATAGCAAGAAGCATCTCAGCAGTTTTGTTATTTTTGGCGTTTGGCGATCATCCTTATGGTTATTATCAATTGCTTCGATGGGTAACCTGCGGCACATCTACTTATTCTGCATTTATTGCACACTCAATCGGCAAAAAGTTTTGGATTTGGGTCTTTGGAATTACCGCTTTGCTTTTTAATCCGCTCATCCCGTTTCATCTCAGCAGAGATATATGGAGCATAATAGATGTTGCTGTAGGGATTTTGTTTTTGGTTTCTATTTTCACAGTCCGTGAGACCTGACAGTCTCGCAACAAGGATTTAAACAACACCACTTGGAGGATATAACATGGGCGACACTGATTACCACGAACAAAGAAAAGAGGGGGCTAGGTTAATCGTAAAAAAATCAACGAAATAGCTAAAAAGCTTAATATTCCTATCGACAAAATTAGGTGGGACAACGGAACGCTGATTGTCGACAAAGAACTTCACACGCTTACAATAACTTCAGGACGCAAAGCAATTCATGAAAAATTCAGCGACGAAAGCCTTGCCGATTTACCAGGCAAAGCTGGTACCGAAGGAACAATAAATAAAATTAAAACCATACTAAAAATGCTTAAGGATTGAGCATGTTTATCCTGTCAAATCCCTAATTTTTTTTCAGCCATTGAACCTTCTTTTATTTTCATTTCCCCTCTAATTCTTTCAACCTCGTCCTAGCATATTCAACTTGCTCTGCGTATTGTGTTGGAGCTAACTCAATAAATCGCTTGTAGGAAAAAGCAGCGTCTTGTCCTCTGCCAATTTCATCTTCTGAGAGAGCTTTACCAAGCCATGCCTCTGCATCCCTGGGGTTTATCTCAAGGGCCTTGTCATAATAAGCTATCGCTTCTTGATGCTTGCCGAGACTTTTTAATACAACCCCTTTGTTATGCCATGCAAATCCATCGCCGGGGTTTATCTCAAGTGCTTTGTCATAACAGGCTATTGCTTCTTGATATTTACCAAGCATTCCTAAAGCATTCCCTTTGTTATTCCATGCAAATCCATAGCCGGGGTTGATCTCAAGTGCCTTGTAATAGCAGGCAATTGCTTCTTGATACTTACCGAGACTATCTAAGGAAACCCCTTTGTTTAATAATTCCCATGCTTCTAGTTCCGTTAATTCCGGCAGCTTAACAACTTCACCGATTTGTTTTTTAAGCAATGTCTCAAAATCTCTACGTAACTCTTTAAAAGAGAAATATCTGTTGATTGGTTTTTTTTCAAGGCAGCGGAAGAGTATAGGAAAAAGAGGTGATTTTAGTTTGGGGGCAAATGCCTTGCAGTGGAGCATATACCATTTCTGAAATACATCCCTTTCATCGCTTTCAGACATGTCCGGTAAAAACGGGAGTTTACCGCCCGACGCCATCTGGTATAAGACAACGCCAAAACTATATATATCGCTTCTTTCATCACAGCCCGCAGCATTTTCAAATTGCTCAGGAGACATATATGGAGGCGTGCCGAAAGCGCTGCCTTCCATTGTCTGATAAGTTTCTCCGCTGATAGTGCACTGTGGTTTTTTTATTCCGGACAATGATTTTGATGTGCCGATAACACCTGCCAGTCCAAAATCAGAAATCTTTACAGCCTTACCCTGACCAATCATTATATTTGCCGGCTTGATGTCCCTGTGGGCTTTGATACCCTTTGAGTACGCATGCTCCATACCATAACAAAACTGTATCGCCCATCTGAGGGTTTGTGCTAAATCTGGCGGCCTGCGTCTTAGATAGCCTTCAAGTGTATTTAACCCCGTTTCATCAGAAACAATATGTTCCATTCCAATATAAAGCCCGCCCGATATTTCATCCACAAAGTACGCCCTGACAAGATAGGGATGCCGTTCTAACTCTATCCAGACCTGCGCCTCTTTTTTAAAACGCTCCCTTGTGGTTACATCTGTCAGATATTCATCACGGAAGGTCTTTAAGGCATGGGTGCTCTTTGTCTCATGAGAATAAACAAGGTAAACAATGCCGCACCCGCCTTCTCCAAGCACACCGTAGACCTCATACTTCTGTCCGATAAAATCGCCTTTTTTATACGGCTTCATTCATCTCTCACAATCATCTTCTACTTCTCCTTCTCCATCAATTCAAAAAACCTCTCTCTCGTCAATATGTTTTATGCCTCAGGCCTGCGGCAGCTTTATGATGAATTTTATTTTTCCTTCTCCGGCCTCGACGTTTATCTCTCCGCCAAGATTTCTAATCGCATCCCTTGCAATCTTTAAGCCCATGCCGTGCCCTGCTCCCTTGGTAGTCACATCCGCTTCAAAGATTTTATCTGCCATTAATCCGGGGCCCAGTTCTGAATCACTGGAAATCTCTATTATCGTCCCGGCGTCTTTTCCCCATGCCTTTATGCTTATTTCTCCGTCTTCCCTGATTGCTTCATAAGCATTCAGGACTATATTGTAAATTGCGTGAAAGAGACGCTCGTCTTCCACCTGTATTTTATCTGCTATCTCATCGTATTTCTCTGTTACCCTTACAGCCTTGCCCTGCACTGCATGGCCGCATAGAAGCACCACCCTGTGTATCATCTCCCTGAGATTATCGCCGTCATAAGAAGCTGTCTTTTTCTCAAAAAGGGTATCCACAACCCTGTTAAGGCGGTCAGTTTCCTTAAGTATCGTATCAATATAAAGCATCTTCTGCTCATCATCCTTTACGTCTTCCCTTATCATCTGCGCCAAACCCTTTATTGAGGCCAGCGGATTTCTGACCTCGTGGGCCACCTCCATTGCCAGGGCCCCGATGCCTGCCAGCCTTTCCGTCTTTTGTATCTCCTGATGCATCTCTTTTATCCTTGTAGTATCCATAAAATTAAAGACTGCGCCGTCTATTGCATCCTTACCCTTTACCGGCGAAAGCGTATACCCGATTGTCCGCCTTTCTCCGTTTATCACCATATTTAATTCAGATGTAATTATTTCTCCTTTCATGGCCCTCTCAAAATCTTTCGGTATATACAGCAGTGCTCCAATATTTTTCCCCATGACATCAGGTTCCAGGCATCCGAGTATGTGACAGGCATGAGGGTTTGCCATTATTATTTCACCATCCTTATTAACTGCCATTATCCCGCCTGTTGTGCTTTCAAGCAGGGATGTATATTTTCTGAAAGATGTCGCTATCTCTGCAAACTCTTTCCCGAGAGAGCCGAATTCTTCTATGTCTTTATATCCCCTGTTTTCCCTGAGAAGTTTTTTTGCCGGCCTTATAAGTGCATAGGCAACAACGAGGCCTGCAATGAATGCCACGCCTGTAAATATATAGGTCCATTTTTCGGCAGACTCATAAAGGGCTAAGAGTCCCCTGGCATCAACAATATGATGTTGAAGCACGGTCCTGAATTTAGTCAGGAAAATAAGCGGCGCAGCCAGTGCAAACACAGAAAAAAACAGGGGCAGAAGCACAAAGAGCCCGAGATAAAATCTCCTCTTCAGAAAGGCAAATCTTATCTTTTCATAACGTGTATCATGTCCCATATAGGAAGAAACATCCCGAGCGCAAGAAACAGTATTACACCGGCAAGCAAGAACAGGAGGACCGGCTCGAGGGTCGTTGATAGATTTTTAATTGCATATTCAACCTCACGGTCATAATAGTCAGAGACCTTTGTAAGCATATCATCAAGCGCACCTGTCTCCTCTCCAACAGCAACCATCTGGGTGACCATGGGAGGAAAAACCATTGTGCCCGCCATTGGCTGGGAAAGCCCTTTGCCTTCGCGCACGCTCTCTTTTATCACCTCAACTGCCCTTGCGATGATAACATTGCCCAGCGTGCCTGAAACCACGTCAAGCGTATGAAGCATGGGGATACCGCTGCGGTAAAGCGTTGAAAAGATTCTTGCGAACCTCGACATGACCGTCTTCTCGACAACAGGCCCTATTATCGGGGTCCTGAGTTTCAGCTTATCCAGGTTCCATCTTCCTGACGGTGTTTTAGTATATCCCCTTATCGCAAAAATAATGCCTGCTACAGCAACTGCTATAAACGGCCAGTATGCCCGTATGGACTTATTTATAAATATAAGTATTCGCGTTGGGAGCGGAAGCGTTACCTTTGACGCCGCATACATCGCCGCGAACTTTGGAACAACAAATGTTGTGAGTATAACAAAGGCAATTGCTATGCTGACAAGCACAATTACCGGATACCTTGTTGCTGCCTTAATTCGCGCCTTTGTTGTTGCCTCGTGCTCTAAAAGAGAGGCCAATCTGTCGAGAATATCATCGAGGACTCCGCCCTCTTCCCCAACCTTTACCATGCTGACATAAAGGGGTGAAAATACCGCTGGAAATTTTGACAGGGCATCAGAAAAAGAATGGCCTCCCTCTATATCTTTTCTTATCGCCTCGATTATCTTGCGGAGCCTTTTGCTCTTTGTCTGCTCAGAGAGTGTATCAAGGCTTCTGAGAAAGGATATGCCGGACGTAACCAGTGTTGCAAGCTGGCGGCTGAAGACTATCAGATCTTCCGGCCTTATCCTGTCAAAAAGTTGTATCCCCTCCGAGGAAGATTTAAGCTTCTCTCCTGGCTCTATCTTTATAGGGATAAATCCTTTTGAAAAAAGCTGTTCTGCGACAGCCTCAGGTGTCGGCGCGTCAATAGCGCCGTTTACGACCTCTCCTGCCTGAGTCCTCCCCTTATAGCTGTAGGTGGGCACTGTTAATCTGTCTCCTGTGTTACCCTGACCACCTCTTCAAGGGTTGTGACACCCTCTACCACTTTTAGGAGTCCCTCCTCCCGCATGGTTCTAAAGCCTTCTTTTATAGCCTGTGCCTTTATCTCACTTGCAGTTGCCTTCTCGACTATAAGTTTTTTTATCCCCTCTGTGATAACAAGAAGTTCGAATAATCCTTCCCTCCCAAGGTATCCGGTAAAACGGCATTCGCCGCACCCCTTTCCCCTCTGCAGGACTACCTTTCCTTTAATCCCTATTCTCCTCAGGATATCCTCCTCAGCACTATAACTCTCCTTACAGTATGGGCATATCTTTACAATGAGTCTCTGGCCTAAGACCCCTATCAGGGAAGATGTGATAAGAAAAGGCTCAACACCCATATCTATTAAACGGGCGATTGCCCCGACTGCTTCATTTGTATGCAGGGTGCTCAGGACAAGGTGGCCTGTCAGGGCCGCATGTGTTGCAATGGATGCTGTCTCGACGTCTCTTATCTCACCGATCATTATTACGTCAGGGTCCTGCCTGAGGATGGACCTCAGGCCCGACGCAAATGTCAGCCCTGCCTTTGGATTGACCTGGACCTGATTTATATCAGGCAGATTGTACTCTATGGGGTCTTCTACAGTAATTATATTTTTTTCTGCTGCGCTTATGTTTCTTAATGATGAATACATCGTTGTTGTCTTGCCTGAGCCTGTAGGGCCGGTTGAAAGTATAAAGCCGTAAGGTTTGCTTATGAGTTTTTCGTATGCATTGAGCAGAACCTCAGTGAATCCGAGATCCCCCAGTCTGAGTTGAGGAAGCCCGGCAGTCTTCTCAAGAAGCCTGAGGACTATCTTTTCACCATGGAGAGTCGGGAGAGTAGACGCCCTTACGTCAAACTGCCTGCCCTCAATATTTATTGGGAACCTCCCGTCCTGCGGCACCCTCTTCTCGGCTATATCCATGCCGGAAAGTATCTTTATCCTTGATATCATGCCGGGATGAAGATGCTTTGGAGGGTTCATAATATCGTGAAGTTTTCCGTCAATTCTGAACCTGACCCTCAGAGATTCGGCATAAGGCTCTATATGTACATCGCTGGCCCTGTCTTTTACAGCCTGTGTGAATACAGTATTGACCAACTTCACAATCGGCGTATCTTCTACCATAGCCTCTGCTGCTGCAATAATCTTTTCCTTTTCAGGAAAATACACATCAGCTGCCTTTATAATTTCTTCAACTTCTCCCCTGTAGTATTTATCGAGCGCCTTGAGGAGTTCTGATTCTGTTATAACAACTGTATCCACAGGCATCTTTGTAACCCGGGTTATCTCATCTGCGGCAAATACATCAAGCGGGTCAGCCATTGCAAGGATAAGCCTTCCGTTTTTTATTTCGATTGGAAGAACCTTATGTTTCCGTGCAAGAGATTCCGGCACCATATCTGTAACTCCGGGAGCTATAGTAAGGAACCGCAATTCTTTAAAAGGCATCCCCATCTGTGCGCTAAGCGCCTTTGCCATCACGTCTTCAGTGATAAAACCGAGGCTGATAAGCGTCTCCCCGAGCCTCTTGCCAAGCCTTTTCTGTTCCTGCATGGCCTTATCCCTCTGTTCAGGGGTGATTACCTCTGCCTCGATAAGCATCTCGCCTAAAAATTTTTTCTTCATTACCATGGCTATTGCAAAAAAGAATTAGAACCGAGCCCGAGCAGATCAAAGGTTATCAATACGCTGTAATCAGCCGGTTTCTGATTAAGCTCATCAGGCGGTTTTCTATTAAGCACCATTGTCATCCCCCAGCACTGTTTCTGGTATCTAACCTTAAAGGAGGCATCCCTTGCTCCGCCTCCTTTAGCATCATACCAGAGTCTGGCCTCTGTGGACAAGTTTTTAGAGTAAGCATAATTCACTCCAAAATCATACCCCATGGTATCCGCAACCCTGTTGAACCTCTCGCCAAGCAAAATCGTTACCTTGTTCAGATTCATGTTCACCTCTGAATTTATGGTTTCAATTTGATGGCTGTACCTGTTGTATGAAACATCACCCCTTATCTGTACCGGCCTTCCGATAGACGCCCCAATCGTCAGGGGAGAAAACGGCCTGTCCTCTATTAAGAAATTATACGATTCAGACAGGCTTACAGTAACGAATTCACCCTTTTCGTCAAAAATGCGGTTTAAGAGAGACAGGGTAAAGGTTGACTGCCTTGAATAAAATTCTGTTGAATCAAACAGCGGCAGATTGGTCCTGTCTTTGTTAATCCCCGGGACCAATGTATATCCCAGGGCAGGCTCAATGGCATGAGTAAAGGAAGGGTATTCCTTCAATATCCGGCTTGCTGCGGTAATGTTGTAGTCAATTGTTTTTCTCTGAACCGAATCCCTATACCCGGCATCCTCATTCCTGTGCAAAGAATATGCTGTCTCTCTCAATCCAAGGTTCTGAGAGATGACAACCTCGTCTCCGAATGAATGTGAAAGCTTAGGATATATATCCAGGCGCTGGCCGTATACTCCTCTTTCTCTCCAGAAATTCGCTGCTGAAGAGGCAAGAGAAAAAACTGCCGGCCCTATCCTGTAAGGGTTGATAACATAGCCAAACTCAGGCAGTCTCTGCAGTATGTCACCTGTCCGGCTCCCGTCTTTAAGGTCAACAAGATACTGGGACATAAGGTAGATGCGGGAATTATCCGCTGGCAGAGACACTTCTCCTGTTGACTCAAGGAATCTCTTTATCCTTTCATAGCGGTGCCTGCCGTATTCCCTGTAAAAATTCTTTCCGCTTAGCAGGTTCAGGTTCGTATATAGTGAAAGGCCGTCCCTCTGCCTTTTTTCATGCTGGGAGCGAAGCTCATAAAAATTCTTGCCCAATGTTTTATCATGTATGTGGTAGAGCCAGTGAGTTCCTCCGACATTCCCTAAATCCACATACCTGTATTCAATCCCTTCGCCAAAACCCCTTTTAGTGTACCAGTCAAGGATGAGCGTTGCGTCCTTGTCTTCGGATATCGCCCAGAAATAGGGCTGCCGGTAATAAAAATTCTTTGCCCTGGAATAGCCAGCTACAGGAGTAAGAAATCCTGTTTTTCTCTCGGTAAGCGCAGGCGCCCAGAAATAGGGCGTATATAAAACAGGAAGCCCCTGTATATTGAAAGTGGCGTTTCTCGCCTTAATCCTGTCCCCGATGATTATATCAACTTCGTTCCCCCTGAAGCACCATTCAGGAGAAGCAGCATCGCACGACGTCATTAATGCCTCTTTTAAAAAATATTTATTCTCTCCCCTTTTCTCGACCTCTGTGCCTGAGATATGAAAATTATCGCGCTTCGAAAATATCTCTGCATTATAAAATGTGCCTGTCTTTGTATCGAGGTTGTATTCCGCCCTTTCTGCCCTGACAGAAATCTCCCGGTCGTCATATCTTACATCCCCCTCGGCAAAAACATTAGAGGTCTTTTCGTCATACTTCATCTCAAGTGCCTCTATTGTCGTGCCGTCCTGCAGGACTTTCACAGAACCCCTTGCAGTATATATTGAAGTTTCCCTGTCATGTTCCAGGGTATCGGAAGTTATAATGGCCGGGGTCTCTCCGGCAAAAGCAGTACAGGTGAAAAGCAATAAAAACACGGCGCACAGCGCACAGCGCATGGCGTGCAGTAAAAATATTTTTAAGCTTTGAACTATTTTTTTCATTCCCTCAGCCTCGAAAGAACGCCTTTCTCCCCAAGCACTTCCTTTGCCTCGCCTATTGTATAGAATGAACCGGTGATAACAATTAGTTCGGGGTTTTTTGTTGCTGAACGCTGAACGCTGAACGCTGAACGCTTAGTTGCCATCCCAATGGCCTCTCTCATTGTCCGCGCAATATGTATATTCGTAAATCCAAGAGATGCCGCATGCCTTGCCAATGTTTCGGGTAGCGCTGCCCTTTCATAAGCCGGAGCTGTAAATACAATCTCAGAGGCCAACGGCAGCAAAGGGGCCATTATGCCTTTTATATCTTTATCAGCCATTATGCCCATAATCAGTATTATTCTCCGGTATGTATTCAGAAAATTATTCCTGAGCGAATCTGCCAGAACAGATGACGCAGAGGGGTTATGCGCGCCGTCAATAAGGATTGGCGGATTATCCGAGATAAACTCAAGCCTGCCATGCCATTCCGTGGTTTCAATCCCGGATTTAATAACCTCAGCCGTCAGCTTTGATGCAAGCGGCGCTGATTTCCTGATTAAAACCTCAGATGTCTTCACTGCCAATGCTGCATTTAATATCTGGTGCCTGCCTGCAAGAAATATTTCAAGGCCCTTAAGTTCCATGTCTCCGCGATAATCAAAAATACTTCCGTTAATATCCTCTTTCTTTGTTGTAACTGAAAAATCCTTCCCGCAGACAAAAAGCCCGGAACCTCTTTCATCGGCCTTTTTTTTGATTACATCCATTACAGCAGGTTCCTGTTCAGAAGTGACAACGGGAATCCTGTTTTTTATTACCCCTGCCTTTTCTTCCGCAATCGCAGAGATTGTTTCGCCGAGAAAATCTTTATGGTCATAACTTATGCTTGTTATAACTGAAACCTCCGGCGCAAGGACATTTGTTGCATCCAGCCTTCCGCCCATACCTGTCTCGATAACTGCCCAGTCAACATTCTTCCTTTTGAAATAAAGAAATCCCATCACAGTCACAACCTCAAAAAAAGTCGGCTCAAACGTGCCGAGGTTTGAATTTTTAACTTCTAACTTTAACCTTTCAACTTTCAACCTTATCTCATCTGCCAGTTCAACCACTTCACTTTCTGTTATCTGTTCATTGTTAACCTTTATCCTCTCCGTAAAGCTCACAAGATGAGGGGATGTAAATAATCCGACTTTAAATCCGGCAGACTGCAGAATAGACGCTGTCATTGCCGATGTAGAACCCTTGCCGTTTGTCCCTGCAATATGGACTGATTTGAAAGAGGCCTGCGGATTGTTGAAACAGGAAAGGAGCTTCACGGTATTATCAAGCCCAAGCTTGATGCCGTATTTTTGCAGGCTGTAGAGATAATTAATCGTATCGCTGTAACTCATAAAAATATTATATTTTACATTAAACGCAGGGAAAGTAAGAAGAAAGAAATGATGATGCCTATTTATTGGGCGGCTATGCTTGCGGATTTTTCAACAGGTTAAACACCGAAGGGTTGAAATTTCCCTTGACGCAACTGAATGCATTGCATTACAATAGATTGCATTTCTTAAACAGAGGAGGGCATATGCAATCTCAATTGACAGTCAGGCTTACGGATAATCTTGAGCGGGAGATATCCAATTATGCAAAGAGGCTTCACCTGAAACGCTCGGATATTGTCAGAATGGCGCTGGAGAGATTTCTTAAAGAAACACAGATAAGGGAAGAGCAAAGCCCGTATGAGCGCGTCAGCAACCTTATAGGCGCTGTTGAAAGCGGTGTTTCAGACCTCGGACAGTCCCACAGAAAACATCTTCTGAAAAAGATAAAAAAATATGCATAAAATCCTTTTGGACACAGGCGCATTTGTTGCGCTGCTTGATAAAAGCGAAGGGAAACATGTGCAGTGTGCCGAATTTCTTAAAACCTTCAACGGAGAAATATATACCACCGAGCCTGTCCTGACCGAAACCCTTTATCTGCTTGGCCCGTCAATAAAGGCCGAAAGGGCATGTGTTGATTTTATCCTTCAGGGCGGAGTTACCTTAGTGCCGCAATCTCACGAAAGCCTGTCAAGGGCCATTATATTGATGGAAAAATATAAAGATATCCCTATGGACTTTGCCGATGCCACGCTTGTAGTTCTGGCCGAAGAGACTGATATTGATGAAGTTTTGACGCTTGATAGAAAAGGCTTTCAGGCATACCGGATTCATGGAAGAAAATCATTCAGGATATGGCCGAGATAAGTGCAATTGCTGTACATGGACGTCTCCGCTAAATTCCAACTGCCGTAGCTGTTTTTCAAGTTAATTAAAGTTTTAGAGGCCTTCCCGAATTTTCGGTTGAGGCAGAAATTTTTTACAAAAGGAATTCGATAAGCTTCGTAATCGTGGCCTTCATGTCCTCCCTGTTCACGACCATATCTATCAAGCCGTGTTCAAGAAGAAACTCCGCCCTCTGAAAATTATCAGGGAGCTGCTGTTTCATCGTCTGCTCGATAACACGGGGGCCTGCAAATCCAACGAGGCTTCTTGGTTCAGCGATTATCACATCCCCAAGTGTGGCAAAACTCGCGGCAACGCCTCCGAATGTCGGGTCTGCAACAACCGAGATATACGGGACGCCATTGTCTTTGAGCCTTCCTATTGCTGCAGAGACCTTTGCCATCTGCATGAGGGAAAAAATCCCTTCCTGCATGCGCGCGCCTCCGGATGAAGCAACGCATATCAACGGCACTTCTTTTTCAAGCGCTGCTTCAGCAGCCATTGCAATCTTTTCTCCGACAACAGATCCCATGCTTCCGCCCATAAATGAAAAATCCATTATTGCAAGGACTACAGGATGCCCGTTTACAAGGGCCTCGCCTGAGATTACTGCTTCGTTAAGGCCGCTCCTTTTCTGACTTTCCTTTATCCTCTCAGGATAAGGCATGGTGTCCTTAAAACTCAGGGGGTCTCCTGAGGTTATATCTGCATTAAACTCTATAAAGGTCCCGTCGTCTGCGAGGAGTTTTATCCTCTCTCTGGCGCTTATCCTGAAATGGTAATTGCATTTGGGGCATACCCTGAGGTTTTTATCTATCTCTTTTTTGTAGACAATCTCCTTGCAGTTCTCGCATTTTACCCAGAGGCCTTCGGGGATTTTAACCTTCTTCTGTATTTTTGGTTCTTTTGTCTTTTTAAACCACATCAGATATTTATTACCTCACTGTCTCTGAGCAGCCTGATGTTAGGCATCCTCAGCCTCCTGATCTCATTCCTGATAGTCCTGATATGCTGGGGCTTGGGATGGGTTATCAGTATTTCATCAGGGATTATCTTCATCTTCTCTATCTCTTTTCTGAGAAGTTTCGGGGTGAGGTGCCCTGTCTCTATGGCCATAGCTTCCATCTTATCAGGAAAAGAGACCTCTATTATAGCGCGGTGTATTCTTGTCTTGCATGCCTCTCTCCATATAGTATTTGTCGGGCCTGTATCCCCTGTATAGAGAAGCCTTCTGCCCTTCTTGTCTTCGACAACATAACCTGATGCAGGGACAGCATGATTGACCCTGTATGCTGTTACCTTATAACCGCTGACCCTAATCGTCTCGCCTGTTTTTATCTCTACAAATTTAAGCACGGCATTGGAGGGGCTTGGTATTACCGTAAAATCCGGCCACACCTTATTATTCAGAAGATTGTCTTTCAGTGTCTTCAGCACAGGCGCAATCCCTATAACTGTAACGTTGTGCCCCTTGTTTTTTATTATTATATTGTCTGCAAGGAACGGGATTCCTTTAATGTGGTCGAGATGGGCATGGGTTATAATAATATGGCGTATCTTCCATTGGGCATTCTCAGACAGAGAAGCGCCGATAGTTCCGGCATCAAGCAGCAAACTGCCATTAATCAGAAATCCGGGAGGATGGAACCCCGGGAATTCTGCTCCTGAGAAACCGAGAACTTTGACTTTCATAGTATTATCTCCATTTCCTTCCATGCTGTAAAAAATGCCTCAACAGCTGCCGGGTCAAACTGTCTGCCGGCATATTTCCTCAGTTCCTCAAATGCGGATTCAGCGCTAAGGGCTTTTCTGTACGGCCTGTCAGTTGTCATGGCATCGAAGGTATCGGCAACTGCAATAATCCTTGCTGGAAGCGGTATCTCACTGCCTTTTAATCCGTCAGGGTAGCCTGTGCCGTCATATTTTTCATGGTGGCCCCTCATGCCGGGTATAACATCCTTAAGCTGCTTAACATGGCTTAGTATATCAGAGCCATATCTTGGATGCATATTCATGGCCTCAAGCTCCGCAGGATCCAGCCTGCTATCCTTGAGAAGAACGCTGTCTCTTACGCCGATCTTTCCAATATCGTGGAGTATTGCAGAAAGTTTAAGGTTCTCAATCTCCGCCCTGTTGAGCCCGAGCATGCGCCCTATGGCAAGGCTGTAATTCATTACCCTTTTTGTGTGGCCTCCTGTGTATGGGTCTCTTTTTTCAATTGTCTCTGCAAGGGCCTGTGCCGTGCCGTAAAATGCATCCTTTAGCTCCTTATAAAGATTTGCATTTTCTATTGCAACAGCCACCTGGTTGGCAAGGGCGCTGAGTATCTCCGCGTCCTCGTCATTGAAGGCGCCGGCTTTTTTGTTTATTGTCTGAAGCACTCCGAGAATTTTATCCTTTGTCTTTACAGGGACACATATCATATTCCTTGTAAAAAACTTGCTCTTGTTGTCGGCATCCTTGAAAAACCTCGGGTCTGACTGGACATCATGTATTATAAGCGGTTCTCCTTTTTCAGCAACCCAGCCTGCTATGCCTTCCCCTTTTTTAAGCCGTATCTCTTTGAGTCTTTCTCCCTTATCTCCAAGAGCAACTTCGAAGAAAAGTTCCCCTGTATCACTGTCTATTACAAGAAGGCTTCCCGCCTCTGCACCGGCAAGTTTTGTAGCAGCCTCAATGGCCCTTTTCCTTATCTCTTGTGTATCGAGGGTTGAGTTAATAACCGCTGTCAGTTCAATCAGGGCATTAAGCTGGTCAAGCTTTTTATCCGGCATACAGTTATCTCACAGCCTCCCTGAGTTTAAGAATGAAATCCTTTAGTCCTTCCGGAGCCTCATGGATTTTCCTTACTATTGCGCTGCCGACAATCACTCCGTCAGAGATGCCTGAAATTGCCCTTGCCTGCTCCGCAGTTGAAATGCCAAACCCGACTGCAACCGGCTTATCTGTAATCCTGCGGATATTGTTTATTGATTTCTCTATGGAGCCGTCAAGCAGGATTTGCGAACCTGTAATGCCTGTCATTGAGACATAATATATAAATCCCCGCGATGCAACTGCAACCTTCTTTATCCTGTCTTGTGTTGATGTCGGCGCAAGCAGGAATATTGTGGCAAGACCTGCTTTCTTTGCTGTCTTTATAAGCCCTCCGGCCTCATCAGGCGGAAGGTCCGGGATTATAACACCGTCAACACCTGCATCCTTTGCGTCTTTGACAAACCGATCTTCGCCATATTTAAACACAGGATTATAATATGTCATTAAAACCAGAGGGACCCGGGTCTTGGTCCTTAAATCACTTACAAGCGCCAGGACATCTTTTAATGTAACTCCTGCTTTTAATGCCCTCTCTGCGGCCCTCTGTATAGTCGGCCCGTCTGCCAAAGGGTCTGTAAACGGCACACCTAATTCAATTATGTCTGCGCCACATTCCTCAAGTACGAGAACCAGTTCCTTTGTCCTTTCAACTGAAGGGTCTCCTGCCATTATGTAAGGGATGAATGCTTTCTTATTCAGTGCCTTTAATTTATTGAATGTCTTTTCGATTTTGTTCACAGGGATATCCCCTTGATTGCTGCTACGTGCTGAACATCCTTATCTCCCCTGCCTGAGAGATTGACAATGATAAGCTTATCCCCGGACAGTTTCGGCGCAAGCTTTACTGCCTCTGCAACTGCATGCGCGGATTCAAGCGCAGGGATAATCCCCTCTGTTTTTGAGAGAAGTTCAAATGCGGCCAAGGCCTCATCGTCAGTTGCATAAGTATATTGAACTTTTCCAAGGTCTCTTAAAAAAGGGTGTTCAGGCCCGATGGAGGCATAATCAAGGCCGGCAGAGACAGAATGCGTTCCAAGAACATTGCCGTTGTCATCCTGAAGCAGATATGTCTTGCACCCCTGAAAAACTCCGACAGAGCCTCCTGCAAACCTTGCAGCATGCTCTCCTGTATCTATTCCCTTTCCTCCTGCCTCAACGCCAATCATCTTTATATTGTCACCCAGAAATTCATGGAACAGCCCCATGGCATTGCTTCCGCCGCCGACACAGGCAACCAGATAATCAGGAAGTCTTTTTTCAGCCTGCATTATCTGCTTCCTTGCCTCTTTCCCGATAACCGACTGGAAGTCCCTTACCATTGAAGGAAACGGATGCGGGCCAAAGACAGTCCCGAGGACATAATGCGTTGTGTTTACATTTGTGGTCCAGTCTCTCAATGCTTCATTAATGGCGTCCTTTAAGGTCCTTGAGCCTATGGAAACCTCGATGACCCTTGCGCCAAGGAGCCTCATCCTGAATACATTCAAGGCCTGTCTTTTCATATCATCTGTGCCCATATACACATCGCAGTCAAGCCCGATGAGCGCAGCGCCTGTTGCAGTTGCAACACCATGCTGCCCGGCCCCTGTTTCGGCAATCAGCCTTTTCTTGCCTATCTTCTTTGCAAGCAATGCCTGGCCGATTGCATTATTGATTTTGTGGGCACCTGTATGCGCGAGGTCCTCTCTCTTTAGATATATCTTTGCGCCGCCGAGATGTTCTGTCAATCTTTTTGCAAAATACAGGGAAGTCGGCCTTCCGATATAGGTCTTCTGAAGGTGTATGAGTTCTTTCTGAAAAGCCCTGTCTTTTTTTGATTCCAGATAAGCCTTCTCCAGTTCCATAAGCGCGGGCATCAGGGTCTCGGGAACAAACCTTCCGCCATATTTTCCGAAATAACCTTTTTTCATTTCCTTTTCTCTCTCCCGCAGTTGCAGTTAAGGCCGTGGGTGCAGCCTTCAAACGGGTTTACTGCCAAACTCTTTGGAATGAATTCACCGCATTTGCATTTCCATCCGCCCCGGGCATTAATCCTGTTTTTATCCAGCTCTCTCCCGCAGAGCGGGCACAGCGGTATTATGTCATCCAGTGTCTCAGAATTTTTTTGGGAATTTTTCTTCATTATTGAAGCAATATTATAACACATTAAACCCTTAAGCCTTAATGGAAGGAGGGGACTGCGAATTGCCTCACAATAAATGTTACCGAAGTAAAGGATAAAAAGGAATCGTTGACTCATAATGCATGTTACCGGAAAAACATGCGCGTAAAAGGAGA
>WPIF01000039.1 GCA_009773185.1 Nitrospirota bacterium
ATAATCAAATACGTGAAATGGCAGGAAAGCCAGGATTCAGGTCAAGCGAAGCTTGTTCTGTGAAAAAGTGCCACGGGCTTGCCCGTGGGTATCTACTATTTCCATATAATCCTCCGTTGTACGTGGTTTTTTTAATACCATCTCCACAGCGCTATAACAAAAACAATAAGAAACACCAGCGCAAGGTTCATGTAAGCAAAGAAGTAAAAGAGTTTTTCGTAAAAAGGTATTGCGGGCTTTTCCGTTGGCTCAATAAGTTTTCCTATCTGTGGCATAGCAAGAATCTTTTCCTCTCCATGCGGCGACATTTTTAATGCATCCGTGAGGTCATGGCCTGCCAGATGTTTTTGGAGGTGAGAGCCGTTCTTCCAGAGTTTGCTTCCCGTTACATCATGGATTAATCCTTTGTATACGACATAAGCAGGCCGGCCTTCTTTTCCGTCAAAACTGTGGAGTTCCTCGTATGCAAGGTCACGCTTACCCTGTTGTATTTCCACCTTCCCTTTTATTCCCCATTTTCTCCTCATCCTTGGGCCTATATAAGTTATTACTATAACTGCGGTTGAAACCATTATCAGGAAAAGGATGATTTTAATGCTCAGAAGGATGCCGAACCTTGTTGTATATAAGACCTTCCATGCCGGTATCCTCGCGATGGTAAGCAGTGTTCCTGTAATTGCCATGATTATAATGGAGAGCCATCCCAGAAAAAGCTCTCCCTTTGGAAGCCCTTTTGAAGCATATGCCGGTTTCAGGAGCAGGTGAACATAAAGTATTGTTCCAAACCATATTATTGCAAAAAAAAGATGGATATAACCAATGATAAAGCGTATAACTTTCTGTATATTTGTCAGAGGCCTGTAAAGGCCCTTGAGCTTCATCTCGTCGAGATAGTTCTCGCCTTCTTTTGTTAGTTTACCTCCTCCGATTGCATCAACATGGCATTCTTTACATTCAAATCCCGTCTGGCGGGCATAGTCTGTTGTTGCAGAAGATGGAGAAGGAATCAGGAACAATAAAAATAGAACTGCATAGCAAATCAGCGCAATGGCAGAGATCCGGAAAACAGTTTTATTTGCCATGTCTACGCCTCTACATTATTCACCCCAGGTTATTGCCTGAACAGGGCAGATGTCTATAGCCTCCTGACAATTGCAGGTATTGCATTTATCAGACCCTATGACATAAGCCTTCTCATCCCCTCTTAGTTCAAAAACTTCAGGGCAGAGTTCAGCACATGAGCCGCAGCCTATGCATGTTTCATAATCTACAACAGGTTTTTTCATAAATCCTCCTTAGTCAGTTTTTTCAAAAGCATCTTTTGGCGCACCGCATACAGGGCAGACCCAATTATCCGGCAGGCTCTCAAAGCTTGTGCCGGGGTTTATCCCGCCGTCAGGATCTCCCTGTTCAGGGTCGTAGATATACCCGCAGACCGAGCATTTATACTTTTGCATTTACTTTATACCCTCCTTTTTAAGCAATACAATATCATATTTTAATGTTGATGTCTGCCTCCGGCCTCTCCTGTTTCAGGAACTGCATGATGTCCGGATAGGGCTGTAGCATTCATGTGCAGCCGTTCGACATAATGTGTAAATTCAACATATGCCTCGACAAATTCCCTGCCGGCTTCAACACTTTCTTCTGCATGTTTTTTTGTTTCCTTTGCATGTTCAAAGCGTTTGCGTATCCCGGCAGCTACGGCCTCAGAGACCATTTTTAGAAGACTATCAGCAGAACCGGTTTCAAGTGCCTTGTCAGCAGCTGCAATAGAAGGTTCTACTGTGCCGCCAGGTTTCAGGCCTGTATAAGGAGCGCCTTCTCCTGCCCGGTGGATTCTTACCAGCGTCTCAAAGAAATACATATCAGCAAGTTCCTTTGCCTCTTTACCCTGTTTCCTCACCCTCAGTGTCTTTTGAAAGAGCTCCCGTATATCTTGTTCATCATCTTTCTTTACCCATTTGAGGACAGGAGTTAAATCTCCATTTTCAAGCGCAGCTTTTGCAGTTGCCACGACCGGGCCATCTAGTGTATCACAGTGAGCCATGGCGATACCCGGCATGATCCAAATGCCAGCGCAGATAAGAAGTAGGATTGCCAATCCGGCAGTAATAAATTTCGATTTCATGTTACTCCTCCTAAAGTTAAGATTTTTGCCGGAGGGACAAAAGATACCCCTCCGGCAATGGAATATAGTTATTTTTTAGAAGATTTTTCTGCCCTTAATTTTTCAGCTTCATCCTTTATCTTCTGCAAAGTCTCTTTCATCGGAGCCCAGCCATACCAGTGCATGTAGTCCGGGTTCATGTGGAATGCGCCTTCGAATGCCCTCATCCTGTATTCAAGGAACATGACATAAAGGTCCTGTTCAGCAGAACTCTTTGCCTCATAGAACTGTAAAAGGTCAGGAGCAAAGGTCCAGCCTGCAGGTTTTTTAAGCAGGCCATCTTTGTAAAGGCCCTGCACTTCCCTGATGGCCTCTGCCATTATCTTGTCCACATCCTTTATGACCATGTCTCCTGCATCAAGCTGCTGTTTTGCATAAGAAGCGCTGTGGCATTGAGAGCATATCCTGGCCATCTTGTCTCTTTCCATCTGGAATTCTTCTTTTGTAAGGCGTGCTACCTTGCCTGCCTTTACAACATCGAGCCTTGCTGTAGGGTTGCCCTTGTCATCAAGCACGCCGAGCGCCTGAAGTATGGTTACCCTGTCATTCAGCCAGTCCTTGTCATCTTCAGGAAGCCTTAATGCAAGGAAGCCCCATGAAGTCATGACATTGTGGTCTCCGCCAGCCATGTGGCATGTCTGGCAAGTTGGAGCCCTTTTGCTCTTTGTTCCTTCTATCTGCCAGATTGTGCCATGTTTGGAGGTGGAATACATCTCCCACTGAGGATGGTCAAATCCCATATGGCATGTCTGACAGGCCCTAGGGTCTTGCGCTTCGGATTTTTTGAAGGAATGTCTTGTATGGCATGAGTCGCACTGGGCATTCCCATAGCGGTACTGTGCCTTTTCTGCATCGGCTTTAACACCTATCTTATGGCAGCTTGAACAACCCTTGTAACCTTCACCGACAACTGCCTTTGGCTGATGAGCCCACATGGGCATAGCGCTTGATGCTATCCATGCAAGATTGTGTTTCCCTGCCTTGAACTGCTCTGTTTGTTTATTGTGGCAGCCTGCGCAGGTTTCAGGTGTCGGCATCTTTGCCAGCCTTGCATCGGTTGCTTTTTTATGCTCTGAGCCGTGGCATGACGAGCAGTCAACACCTTTTTTTGACATCTTCCCTTCGATGTGCTGTTTGACTACGCCAGGAGTTACTTTTTTATGGCAGTCAATACAGGCGCTTTTCTGTGCAGCTGCAAATGAAACACTGCTCAGAATTAAGGTAAATACAAACGACAGAAATATTTTCAGATATTTCATAAACATAGTCTCCTTTCGCTAAAATTATCTGGTATTGTTGATTTTTTCCGGAATGATGCCTTGCCTCCTTTCGGCCTCTGGTTTTACACTCCCTTGGTTAGAATGATTTTAAATATAAAAAGATATTCCTTCTATGATTTAAATCATATAAAAACAAAAGGCGGGGCAAGTGCCCCGCCCTGGTTTATAAAGAATTATTTAGCTGATGTCTTTGCAGCCATTGCATCATTGATAATCTTGATTCCTTTCATGGATTCATCAACAGACCTTGTCAAAGATTCCCTGGCCATTTCAGGATTGTGGAAACCGTCTGAATTCTCTGCTGTCCAGTATTCCCAGAGTATATGTGCCCTCAGATGCTGGTCCTGTGCCTGCTTGATGACATCTTCAGCCAGGCCGGCTTTCTTGCCCTCTACGACCTTGTCTATTAATGCAGATAGCCAGAACTCTGCCTTTCTCATCTTGCCCCTGATATGCGCTTTTATTGAGTCAATAGCGTATCTTGCCTGTTCCTCTGTCCATTTGGTATGGCATTTAAGGCAGGTTTCTTTTAGCTGCACCCTTGGGGTAACGGCAAAATGTGATGTATAAACCTTGCCTGTCTTTTTGTCTTTTGCTTTAGGCGTATGGCAGCTGTCACAGCCAACTCCTGCCTTTGCATGTTTTGAATTGTAGAAAGTCTCGGACTCAGGATGCTGTGCCTTCCAGAGAAGGCCGCCTGTCAGAGCATGTTTCCAGTCAAGAAAATTTACTTTATTTACATAGTGTTCATAGAGGCCAAAGACGTCTTTGTACGGAAAGTGGTTTGTCCTTCTGTCGCCCATTTTTACTGCTTCGCCGGTTTTTGTATCAGTTCCCGGATTACAGTTATACTCGACATGACACTGTCCGCACTGAAGCCTTGTGTCATATTTATCGAGGAGCGCTATCTTTCTTGTGAACCCTCTCATGCCCATGTCAATAACTTTTATCCCTGTTCTCTTAGGGTCTTTATGCCATAAGGTATCTCCATCAGGCCTTGTGAGTGCATCTATAAGGCCATCCCTTACAATCCTTGGCTTTGCAGCATGAGGGTCATGGCATGTAAAACAATTAAGCCCATGTTGGAGGTCTTTCACTAACTCGACTACATTTGAAGTCCTTGACCATCTTGCGCCTTCAACAGGGTCTCCCATGTATGCCCATTTAAGAATATGGTCTTGTGATTTGCATTGCAAACAGACAGGATTTGCTGCAGCTGCGCTCTGCGGTATGAATGCCTTATGCTCTTTTACATCAGGATAATTGTCTTTAAGCACCTCCCATGCTTTTCCTTTCTCGAATAGGTACTGCCAGCTGTTTTTACCCTGGAATCTTCCGCCATAAGCCCTGTCAACGATAAGATGGTCAATGAGCATCCAGTTATGGCTTCTCGTGAGGTTATGCTCCTTTGTAAAGCCATGCCCTGCCATGAGCTTGTCCCAGAATGGATTTGGAGCCCTGTTCGTGAGTTGGGATTTCTCATCCCTTGCCGGCCTGTGATATGCCTCTTTCATAAAACTTTCGTACTGTGCTTTATGGCATTGCCCGCATGCCTCCCATGAAGTGTCTGTTACGGGCCTTGTGTCCGGGCCTGGAGCTTTAAGATGCTTATCAAGTTCTTTGTGACAGTTCGAGCAGAGATTTTTTGAGTGTTTCCCTGAGGAATGCAGTTCTTTGATAACCGGATGACAGCCATAACAGCTATCTGCCTTTACTGATTTTTCTGCCTGTACCCCTTTCTTTGCAGGTGCCGCCTTATATTGGGCATCTGCATTTGTAAAATAAATACCGCTTATAGCAAAAAGGAAAAGAACTGCTATAAGTAAAATAGTTTTCTTCCTGCCCATAAAACCTCCTTTACGGGTGCTGTTTTTAATGTGTCAATCTCCCTGTAATTGAAGCATAGCAGAACAGAATCGGAAGTCAAGGGGGCTGATTTTGTACACCGGATAATGTCCCTGGACGGGCATTATCCGGTTGCGACAGAATATTTGATTAGTGTGCCCCGTGTATCAGAATAGGCAGGCACCTGACGCATACGAGTTTTTCCTTTCCCTCATGGATGCATTTAAGATAGACCACATCCTTATCTGTTTTCCCACATACAAAGCATTTTGTTTCCATAACTTGGTACTCCTTTCTTCTGAGAGTCAAATTAATCCGACAATGCGTTTATTTCATCAACAACTTTATTCGGGTCAATATTGTGCATCATTGCCCCGAAAGCAATAGACTCAACTCTTATTCCGGGGCATGTAAAACATCCGCCGCCGAAATATTTCTCGATAACCTTCATTGCCGCAGGGTTAGCCTTGATGATATCCCCGATGACAGTGTCCTTTGTTACCTTATTTTTTGTTGTCGCCATATTAGCCTCCTTTTTTAAACAAGCTTAATTGTAGATTACATGGATTCAGAGAGGAGTTCTATGATGCATATCATATAAACAGCTTAAAGCTGATAGCTGTCAGCTGAGAGCTATCAATTTATGACCTTAATCATAGCAAAGGCATTTCTTTATTGATATGATTTAAGCAAGACAAAAGCTCAGGAGGTATTTATGGACAGATTTGTTAAAAGCTTTATAGTGATGAGCATTGTATATCTTGCAATAGCGTCAATACTGGGAGTGTGCATGATTGCCAGGCCGTCTCTTTTGACGTTGAAATTCGTGCATTCTCATCTTATGCTGATTGGCTGGGTCTCAATGATGATTTACGGGGTGGGCTATCATATACTTCCGAGGTTTGCAGGCAAGCTCATTAAAAGCAAGGCAATGGCAGAGTTGCAGTTCTGGCTTGCGAATATCGGGCTTGCGGGAATGCTCGGATTTTATACGCTGGGAATTTACAACCCGTCGGATTTATATAAAGGATTGACAGTTGCATCCGGCGCAGCAGAGGTGTTATCAATCTTTTTATTTTTCTATAACATGATTGCGACTTTGTATGCTAAACAGCCGGAATAGTGTGCGGGCTGTCATTCCTGCGAACAGACTGTGTTACAATGCCACAATAGAGCGAAATGTCATGCTGAACTCGTTTCAGCATCTAATAAAATCAACATGTTATGAGACCCTGAAATAAATTCATGGTGACAAAAACAGAATTGTGACACAGCTTGGAAGGCAGGAATCCAGTCATTGTAGTTTTCTGGATTCCCGTTTTCATCCGCACTCAGGCGGATTCGCCGAGGAGAACGGGAATGACAGAGCGGATTATTTACCCGCAGAGCGATTTTAATTTATTTATGTCCTTTATAACAATCTGCCCGGTTTTTTCCGCGACTATCCCGAGTTTTTTGAACTTGGACATGGTCCTTATGGAAGTTTCTACAGTTGTGCCGACCATCTCAGCAATGTCCTGTTTGGTAAGCTTCATATCAATTGTAATAGCGCCATCTGTTTTAATTCCTGTTTTTTCAGAGAGCTTAATGAGGAGTGATGCGATTCTTGCTTCGACTTTTTCAATAGCTATATTTTTTAATGCCTCGTGAGAGCCCTTGATCCTGTCCCCAATATTCATTGCCATGCAGTACATGAGGGTTGGGAACCTGTCGAGGATGCGCATCAGATTACTTTTTGATATTTTCAGGACTTCTGAATCCTCCATTGCAATTGCATTTGCAGGGTAGGGGAACCCGCGCATTACAGCAACGCCTCCGAAGAAATCCATTGGCGAGATAATTTCAAGTATAAGCTCTCTTCCGCTTTGTGAGAGCTTTGTAATTTTTACTTTGCCTTTGGTTACAATGTAAAGCCAGTCAGAAGGGTCCCCCTCAGAAAATATGGCCTCTTTTTTTCTGAACTTTGCAGGCATGAGATACGGCTTTACTTCCTCTGCATCAGAGGTATTCAGAGTGCTGAATACAGGGATTTTTTTAAAATCTACCATCCTCAGTCTGTCTTAAGAGGGTTGGGCTTCGTGGTTGTATCAGCAGGAAGATCCAGATTAATGACTTTGCCTTTTTCTCCGGGTATTCCAATATCTTTCCCGTCAAATATCAATTTAATTCCTCCTGCATTGCCTATCTTCAGCGAGAAGCCCTGCTTGGCTGAAAACCTGAGTGACTCGCCCTGGTTAAGCAGCATATCCTTTACTTCAGTGTCGTCTATTTTTACGAGCAGCCAGGTGGTATCTGTTGCAGAAATATCAAGGGTATGCTCTTTCCCTGTTATTGCCGCAGGTTCTTTTTTGGAAACTGTTTCTGTTTTTTTATCTTTTGCAGCAACTTCTGCTTCCTTTTCTTTTTCCTGAACCGGCTGGGCTGTTTCCTGCGGCTGAACAGTTGGCTCAGATTTTTCAGGCAGCGCTACTGTTGGTTTTTCAGGAGTAGAGTTCAATGAAGAAAGAATATATACAACTGCTATAGCCAGGGAGATAGCTGTAATAACAAGGTATTTAATTGGCAGTCTTTTAGTTTTTACGGCATCAGCAACAGGCGGTGTTTTTTCCGGTACAGGAGGTGATGTTTTCAGGGTGTAGGCGTTTAAAATGGCTTCCGTGTCAATTTTCAGGAATCTGGCGTAATCTCTTATATAGCCTTTTGCATAAACCGCTACAGGAAGCTTTTCAAATTCCTCGTCTTCAATCGCCTTCAGATAGTCGGCTCTTATCTTAAGTGTTTGGGCGATCTCTTTGAGAGCCTTCCCTGATTCCTCACGTTTTTGCTTTAGGATCTCGCCGGCCATCTGCTCCTCTTCCCCAAGAGACTGTTTACAGAGAATAGCATAAATCCAGTACTAAAGGGTAGGGTAAAGTTTGTCAAGCAGGGCATAGATAATGAAACTGTTTTGGTTTGTGTGCGGGGTTCATTGTAAACCATGTTATGGTATTATAGTTGACAATGAAAAGGGTTATTGTTACAGGTATCGGAGCTGTCAGTCCATTGGGCAATTCTTTTGCTGCCTCATGGGAGGCAGCAAAGAAAGGGGTGTCCGGTATAGCGCCTGTAACAAGGTTTGACGCCTCTGGCATAAAGTGGAAAGTTGCCGGAGAATTAAAAGGATTTGACGCATCCCAATATTTATCTCAAAAAGAGATTTTTCATCTGGACCCTTTTGTCCGATATGCTGTTGCTGCATCTGTAATGGCGGTTGAGGATGCGGGATTAAGAGCAATGAGCAATGAGCAACGAGCAACGAGTACAGGCTACTTGAACGCTGGCGGCGTTATTATCGGTTCAAGCAGGGGGGGGATAAGCACGATAGAGAACGGTTTAAACCGTTCAAACCGTTCAAACAGAAAGCTATCCCCGTATCTCATGCCGTCAACGAGCATAGGCATGGCTGCATCATACGTTGCGCAAAAATTAGGGATAAGAGGCTATACGCTTGGAATTTCAAATGCATGTGCATCAGGCGCTAATGCCATAGGCGAGGCATACAGATTAATAAAGTCAGGTTATGCAGGGACTGTTCTTGCCGGAGGCGCTGAAGCTCCGGTATGCAGATTCTGCATGGAAGGTTATGGCGTATCAGGCGCATTATCCAGAATAAATGACAGCTCTGCAAGCAGGCCGTTTGACAGGACAAGGGATGGTTTTGTGCTTGCAGAAGGAGCGTGTGTCCTTGTTCTTGAAGATTACGAGGCGGCATTAAAAAGAGGCGCACAAATTTACGGGGAAATAATCGGCTATGGAAACACAACAGACGCATTTCATCAGACGAGGCCTAGTCCCGAGGGTGAGGCAAGGGCAATAAGCGCGGCAGTAAAAGAAGCCGGCATAAAGATTGAGGACATTGATTACATAAGCGCGCATGCTACATCAACTCCGCTTGGAGACAAGGCAGAAACAGAGGCAATTCAAATTGCCTTTGGAAAAAAGGCTTATGAAATTCCTGTGAGTTCAGTGAAATCCATGAGCGGGCACATGCTTTCTGCATCAGGGGCGTTTGAAGCAGCCATTACATTAATGAGTATGAAAGAAGGGGTTATTGCGCCTGCTATAAATCTGAAGGAAAAAGATACTGAGTGCAATCTGAACTATGTTACTGAAATTAAAAAAGCCGAAATTAAAACTGCTGTTTCCAATTCTTTTGGTTTTGGCGGAGTGAATGCGGTGCTGGTGTTTAGAAGGGTATGACGACTTAAATCAGCTATTTCCTATAGCTTGCTGCGGGGTGTTCATGCATTTAAATCTATTCATTAGGGTTATATTCATTAATTCAAGCCTGACCCTAAAAGGTTTCCCTGACCCTATGTTAAAGAATGGGAAGGGAAGAGGGTAGTAATAGTCTGGTTTTCAGTTCTTATTTATTAACCGTACGCTCAAGCCTTGCAATTTCCTGCTGCACCCGGTCTATCTTTTCGCGCAAGCCTGGTCTTGGGTCTTCCTTGAGTATAAAAACGCCCGGTCGGCCTGTTTGAGGGCAGATCTGTGATTCTGCCTCTTTTCTAAATTGCTCGATCTGGGCGTCAGTATCCTTAAGCGCGTTTTCATATGCCTGGAGTTCTTCTCGCTTCGCAGCCAAGTAGTCTGCGCTACTAACCTTTTCTGAAGACAGGTCTGATGAAAAGAAACCGGCAATGCTGGTTTTTACCTTTTGAACGCCGGAGTCTGTTCCGGCAGTCCAAAAATAGATAATCGCAATAATAATAAAAAGAAAGAAAATCTTTTTCACTGCGATAATTTTATTCTAACACGTTATCAGAGTTCCACGGGCTTGCCCGTGGGTGAATGATGTCCGGAGATATTTTGGTATACTGATGCATTGTGGAGAACCGTTTATCAGG
>WPIF01000014.1 GCA_009773185.1 Nitrospirota bacterium
CCGTAAGTGTGGTCTTCCCGTGGTCTACGTGCCCTATCGTCCCTACGTTGCAATGAGGTTTCGTCCTCTCAAATTTTGCCTTTGCCATTATTGCCTCCTCTTTATTTAGTTTATAGAGTTTTTTTTGAGTTCGTTGAGTTACGGGTTTGCACCTAACTCTATAAACTCAATAAACCGAACAAACACTCAAACTCATACAAGCCCATGACCGGGATTGAACCGGTGACCTCATCCTTACCAAGGATGTGCTCTACCAACTGAGCTACATGGGCATCTTAATCCGTTCAATCCGTTCCAGCAGTTCGAACTGTTTAAACCGCCTGAACGATTTAAACGGTTTCTGGAGCGGGAAACGGGATTCGAACCCGCGACCCTCAGCTTGGAAGGCTGACGCTCTACCACTGAGCTACTCCCGCATTCCCAAGTTAAAAGTTTTTAATCTAACTTCTGTTTTTCCTTAACTTTCAACTCTTACCTATTCACTGTAAAATTTGCAAAGCAAATTTTACTGGTGGAGAGGGGAGGATTCGAACCTCCGAAGGCAGAGCCAACGGGTTTACAGCCCGTCCCCTTTGGCCACTCGGGTACCTCTCCTCTTACAGTGTCAGTTTTCTGTGTCAGTGTTGGTTGTTTATATTTGTTCACCTGACACTTATTCACTTACACTGTTCGTTTGGAGCCACCGAAGGGAATCGAACCCCCGACCCTCTGATTACAAATCAGATGCTCTGCCAGCTGAGCTACGGTGGCTTTTTTGCTTAACTCATTTAGTGTTATGTTGTCAAAGACGCACAGGGCAGAAAAAGACATACTTCTCCTGCTCATTTTTTTATAACTTGTTAGTATAAGGGATAGAGTATAACATGGTCAATTATTGAAATTCAAGAATAATTTAAGTTATCTCTGTTTTTCTCGCTGGTTCTAACTTTTACTTGCTCTTTGTCGCAAAACCTCAAACATAAGCACTGCACCGGCAACTGAAGCATTAAGCGAGTTAACCATGCCCCTCATTGGAAGGCTTACAATAAAATCACATCTCTCTGCAACCGTCTTTCTGAGCCCTTTGCCCTCAGAGCCTATAACAAGCGCAACCGGAATGCTGAGGTCTGTATCCCAGGGCATAATTTCAGAGTTTGCCTCTGCGCCGATTATCGTAATATTCATTTCCTTCATCTCTGAAATAGCATGTTTTACGTTATTGACCTGAGATACAGGAACATACTCTACTGCGCCTGCAGATGCCTTTGATACATCGGGCCCCAAGCCTGCAGACCTGTGCTCCTGAATAACGACCCCGTGTACCCCTGCTGCATCAGCAGACCTCAGGATTGCGCCGACATTTCTCGGGTCCTCAATACAGTCAAGTACAAGAAAAAAAGGCAACTCATTTTTCCCGGCCGGGATATTAAGCAGTTCATTAAACTCCGTATATTTTTTTTGAGAGACACTTGCAGCAATCCCCTGATGTCCCTTCGGAAATTTCTCATTGAAAAAACCAATGTCAACAAGCCTGACAGGAATTTTTCTTTTCCCTGCCTCTTTCTCTATCAGAAATAGTTTCTCGTGCCTGCCGGAAGATAAATAGAGTTCTTTAATATCTCTGCCTGACTTGATTGCCTCAAGTACAGGATTTAAACCATAAATCCACATAGCTTCACCAGTATTTTTTGATGTTTCATGATAACATTTTTGTAAGGCTTTAGTGGAGTTTCCCCGATTTTGACTTAAAAGGCTAATAATCGTTCCGTTCAACCAGCTTGGAGGATTGATCAAGTATCCAGGACACCGCAAAGCCTGCGGAAACATATCGATGGCTGCGTACAAGAGGACTATCCTCGAACACTGCACCGTGCAGGGTATCGTAGCGGGCATAAGCGCCAAACCACATTTTGTCAAAACGGCGTGACAGGGCCGCCAGGAACTGCGTGCCGGCATAACCGCCGCTCGCATTGTAGGCAGGGCGGCCCGGACGTGCGTCGCTCTCAGGCACGCCATAGAAATACTGATGATTACGCTGCGTGCTGAAGATCGGCCCGGCCAGCACCCCGAGTTGCCACGGCCTGCCTGCAATACCGTTGACATCAAGATTAAAGCGCGGTGAAAAAATTATGCCTGCCTGGCGCGGATGTGACTCAACAGTAAATGCCGCCCGCACCGGCAGACGCAGGTCGAATTTGAAGCGATGATCGCTGCTCTGCCAGATATGCATGTCCAGCGACGGCCCGAATTCGACCATTGACCTTAGGTTGCTCATACCCTCGCGTGCGCTATTGTTCTTGCTGTGGACCGGAGGCGTGGCATTCAGGCTGAGGTTAAGCCCTGCCTGCTCGCTCTTGAACAAGGTCGAGCGCACGCCGCTGCGCTCGACCTTCAGCCATTCCAAACGATATACGATATAGGGGAATGGCAGGAGGTAGGAGTGCCCCTCGTCTGACCCCCGATAGTCCGGCAGCGACATACCAACAAGGCCAACGCCCAACTCCCATTGCGGCAGTTGCTCGGCTGCGGCCTGTTGCGGCAAACCCAGGAGTACCGCGCAGAGAAACAGCCCGGCAGCGCGCAGATATGCCTTGCTCATTCTGTCCCCACCCTAAACAACGCCTCGAAATATCATCCTGTTATTGCCTTGCTTTCTTCCTCTTGATAATCCCCTCAAAATCAGTAATAATTTTATCAGAAGGAGCATGTTTTGTTAAACAGATTTAATGCCGTAACTCTTATATTACTATTTATTTTCATAAACACAGAAATGCCTGCTCATTCCTCTGAAGAAAAATCAGGCGCTGAAAAGACAGGGTTCTCAAAGCATTTCAACGGGAGTTTCTTCGCTATTACGGAAAAAGGCGAGTTCAGCATCGAGATTCTCCCGGATGAAGAAGAATACAAGATAGGCAGGGATGTGATAGGCATTGTGGTGCATGACAGGCATGACGAAGATGTTGAAGGCGCAGATATCAATATCACCCATGAAGGCATGGCAGAGCAACCTGTTGTGAAGGATAAAGGCGAAGGGCTTTATACTGCCGGAAAACTTAATCTGAGGGAAAAAGGCAGTTGGAAACTGAAGATAACCATAAAAAAGAAAAGACTCACAGACAGCGCAACTTTCGTTTTTCCGGATGTTTTAAACAAGAGGCTGCCCGCAGGTAAATACAATCCGGGAAATATAAGATAGAAAACAGGCGCTTATTTTTTAAAGAATTTAGCGACTGAATCGAGTATCTTTTCTGAGGCATCATCCTTTGACATAAGAGCTAACGGTGTTTCCCTTTCCTTCTCTATTATCGTTATCCTGTTTGTATCTACATCAAAACCCGAACCTGCTTCGGTAACATCATTAAAGACAATGATATCCGCACCTTTTCTCTTGCGTTTGGCCCTGGCCCTGTCAAGCCTCTTGCCTGTCTCTGCTGCAAATCCGACCAACAGAGGCCGTTTCTTTAATTTGCCTATCTCTGCAAGGATATCGGGAGTATTTTTGAATTTTATGCTGAGTTTTTCAGACTTGCCTATTTTTATATTTTCTTTTTTCTCAGGCGAAAAATCTGCAGGCGCTGCAGCCATTATGACAATATCGGTTTTCGAAAGATTTTTAAAAACTGCTTCTCTCATTTCCGCGGCAGTTTCTACTTTGACAAATGCCTTTAACCCTTTTGGAGCCTGAAGCGCAGACGGCCCGCTAATCAATATTACTTCTGCTCCCCTTCTGATACATTCTCCGGCAACAGCATACCCCATCTTGCCAGATGAACGGTTGGAAATGAACCTCACGGGATCAAGATATTCGCGTGTCGGCCCTCCGGTCACTATAACTTTTTTTTTTGAAAGGTCCTTTTTGCTTAAAGCGGATTTTACCGCTTCTGTTATCTCATTCACCTCAGCCATTCTTCCAACGCCTTCTTCACCGCACGCAAGAGTTCCCTTATCCGGGCCAACCTGAAGGATGCCGTGAGCTGTCAGACGTTTAAGGTTTCCCTGTACCATAGGATTCTCATACATCCTCCAGTTCATTGAAGGCGCGATAACTACCTTTCCCCTGAATGAAAGTATGCATGTGCTTAAAAGATCATCAGCTATTCCATTTGCGAATTTACCGATTATGTTTGCAGTGGCAGGGGCAATGAGCATAAGGTCAGCGTCACGGGAGAGTTCTATGTGGGACATCGGGTCTTCAAAGAGGCCGGAATAGACTTTGCTGCCGGATGCTATCTGAAGCGACAGCGGGGTTATAAAATTTTTAGAGGCATCGGTCATTATTACAATAACTGATGCCCCGTCATCTTTCAGTCTTCTTATTAAATCAACCGCCTTGTAAGCAGCTACTCCTCCGGTTATGCCAAGGAGTATCTTTTTATTCTTCAGCACCTTCTTCCTGTTTATCGCCAAAAAGCTCTTTCAGCGCCTTCTTGTCCATGGTCTCTTTCTCGTGCAGATAGACCTTCAGGTCCTTCTCAAGCTCTGTGAGTTCCTCCGGCGTAGCTTCCTTTTTCTTTTCTTCAAGCATCTTCCTGTAATCAAACTTCTTTGCCTCTTCTTTTGCCTTTCTGGCTTCTTCCCCTACAAGAAATTCAAGCTTGTCCTGGATAGCCTCTTCTATAGCAATAGTAGTTACTTTTTTTGACTTTGTCTGAATCTTCGGTTTCGCACCGTAAGACAGCTCCTTTGCCCTCTGAGCAGAGATCATTACAAGCCTGTATCTTCCATCGATCTTCGTCTCATCAATCTCTACCGGAAGTGAAATAATGTCCATTCAGTTGCCCCCTTATCCTTTCGCCTCAACAAGTCCGCCAAGGCGTAAAAAAGTTTTTCTTTATCCACAATGGCTCTATACTCTTTGTGCGCAGCCTTTCCAGGAGTATTATGGCCTTCAATTCCTCAAGCGCATCTTCAAAAATATTGTTTATTATAACATAATCGTATTTTTTATAATCCTTTATCTCGTCAACCGCCCTGGTGAGCCTTCTCTCCATGTCGTCTTTTGAGTTGCACATCCTTTTCTGGAGGCGCTCCCTTAGGACCTTCATCGAGGGAGGGAGGATAAATATATAAACACCATCGCTGCACTTCTTCCTTATCTGCCTTGCGCCCTGTGTATCTATATCGAGTATTACATTTATTCCCTTGTTCCGCATCTCCTCAAGCCTTTTTCTGGAGGTGCCGTAAAGGTTGCCGTGAACCTTGGCCCACTCCACGAATTCACCCCTCTTTATCATTCTGCGGAATACGCCTTCCGTGACGAATGTATAGTCCCTGTTATTGACCTCTCCAGTCCTCCTGGCCCTTGTGGTATAGGAAACAGAGTGCCGCAGATTCGGGAGTATTGAACTGAGCTTATGGCACAGCGTGGTCTTGCCTGCACCGGAAGGCGCAGAGACAATGAACAGATGCCCCCTATTCTTCCTCACCAAGATTCACCTTCCCCTCAAGGAACCTCTGTGTAATAGTCTCAACCTGAAGGGCGCTGAGTATAATATGGTTGCTGTCCGTAACTATTATTGAGCGGGTCCGCCTTCCCTCTGTGGCATCCACAAGTTTGCCCTCTTTCTTCGCTTCTTCACGCAGCCTTTTCATCGGGGCCGAGCCCGGCGTTACGATAGCCACAACCTTGGGCGCATAAACTACATTCCCAAAGCCTATATTTACAAGCACCGGGGCCACATCACCTTTTTTCATAATCACCTCTCAAAAATGATACAGGATGCATCATTCACTGTATATTCTGTACCTGTTCCCTGATCTTTTCAATTTCACTCTTCATCTCTATTGCCATATTTGAAATCCTGAGGTCGTCTGCCTTTGATGCAATAGTATTTACTTCCCTGTTAAGCTCCTGCAGCAAAAAATCCAGCCTTTTTCCTATTGTATCATCATCCGCAAGAATTTTTCTAAACTGCTTTAAGTGGTTTTCTATCCTTGCCAGTTCTTCTGTTATATCAGTCTTCTCAAGCATAAGGGCTATTTCCTGAAGAACCCTGTCCCTGTCGTATTCCATGCCGGCGAGAAGTTCCTTCAGCCTTTCATGAAATCTTGTACTGTAGTCGGCAATTATCTCAGGGCTCAGGGCTACAAGCTCCCTGTTTATTGAATCAAGCCTGTTAGCCCTGCCAAGAATTTCTTTTGCAAGAGCCTTCCCTTCGTCAAGCCTCATCTTTTCAAGCTGGGCCATTGCCTCGCTAAATGCGCCGTACAATGAACTGATGTCATATTCGGGTTCTCCTTCAACAAGGAGATCCCTGTAATTCAACAGCGTTTCGAACCCTATCGTGCCCGGGATTGACAGCTCGGACTTCAGGGCACTAAGGCTTTTGTATATTTCCTTTGCAAGGCCGGTATTCAGTTTAAACTTTATTCTGGCATCGCCCGTTATTGATATCAAAACATCAAACTTGCCTCTTGAGAATTTCCCCTTGAGCATGTTTCTCAAGGGTATTTCATGCTCATTCAGCAATGGAGAAAGCCTCACAGAGATGTCCATAAATCTGTGATTAACAGAACGTATCTCCACCCTGACGCCTTCTTTCTCTGTGGCCCCGAATCCTGTCATGCTCTGTACCATGGTAATTTAAAATATAGAATTAGTTGGCATGTTTAGTCAAATTTTTACAGAAATTATTTCGCAATATATAACCAATTTTCCCTTTCTTTAGCTATAATATCCCTGATATAAAAAAACAAGTAAATCCCGGAAGGAGACTGTCATATGGAAACTTTATGGGCGCCCTGGAGAATGGAATATATTCTTGGCAAAAAAGAGCCTGAGTGCATTTTCTGCTCCTATCCCAAAAAAAACAATGACAGGGAATGCCTCATACTCTACAGAAGCAGTCATAATTTCGTTATGATGAATAAATACCCCTATAACAACGGCCATCTTATGGTAGTTCCATACATTCATACATCTACGACCGATACCCTTTCCGATGAAACACTTCTGGACTTTATGAAGGTCACGCAGCATGCCTTGAGATGCCTTAAAAAGGCCTTCAGCCCTGATGGTTTTAATACCGGGATAAATTATGGCACAGTTGCAGGCGCAGGGCTGGAAGAGCATATTCATCTCCATATAGTTCCGAGATGGGCAGGGGATACAAGTTTTATGACGGTTTTCGGAGAGATAAGGGTAGTGCCTGAACTTCTATTGCAAACTTATGACAAGCTGTTTCCGATATTTAAGGAATAGAGGCAGGGCATAGTACCTTCGCTCATTCTCGCTACGCTCCGAGGTATTTTGCCTTACCCCATTTTAATTCCCCCCTTGGTAAGGGGGGACACAGAGAGGAGGACTATCGGCAAAATAAAACCGCTCAAATACTATACCCGGCCTCATTAAAATACAGCGATAAGCAATATTACTTTTTCTCCTTTGCCTCATCCCACAACCTGTCCATCTCTTTAAGCGTCATGTCGGAAAGGCTCTTTTTCTTTTCTGCTGCCTTCATCTCGATATAGCGGAATCTTGAAATAAACTTGCTTATAGTCTTTCTCAGGGCATCTTCAGGATTGACCCCGACAAAACGGGAAATATTAACAAGCATAAAAAATATATCTCCGAGTTCATCCTCTATCTCAGGCTGTTTCTTTTTCCTGAGCGCACTCTTGAATTCTTTTAATTCCTCATCCAGTTTCTTAAGCACATCCGTTGTTTTTTCCCAGTCAAAACCAACACGCGCAGCCCGCTTCTGAAGCTTGTGGGCCCTGAGCAAAGAAGGTATGGCCTTTGGTACGCCTTCAAGTATGGATTCCCTTTTCTTGCCCTCTCTTTGTTTTTCCTCGTCCCAGTATTTCCGGAAATGCTCTTTGCTCTTAAACTTTGTTTTCCCGAACACATGCGGATGCCTTCTGAGCATCTTGTCGCTGATTGTTTCTATAACATCAGACATATCAAATTCTTTTCTTTCCTTTGCAAGCTGGCAATGAAAGACTATCTGGAAAAGAAGGTCTCCAAGCTCTTCCTTAATCTTTTCAGGGTCTTTTTCATCCAGAGCTTCAAGTACCTCGTATGTCTCTTCAACGAGGAAAGGCTTAAGCGAATCGCTTGTCTGCTCCCTGTCCCACGGGCAGCCGTTCCCGCTTCTGAGCGCCGCCATAATATCAATAAGTTTTTTCAGATTCATGATGTTTTATGATAGCAGAAAGGAGGAGAATCGTGAAGGAGATAAAAAAATCTTGACCGGAAAGAGGCAGGGGGAATAGAATAGTGGCAACCTGAGGCATGAATAAAAAATTGTTTGACAAATTAAATCATATGCCTGAAATCCCCGGTCATGGGAAAGACGCTCATAAGCAATGGCTTGAACAAAAAGAATTTTTGCAGTTTCTTATCAATACATCATCAGGAGAAGTTCCCCTCTATGTTTCGTATAAAGGAACTTTTATTTATTCTGTGTTCCTCCCGCAAAGCTGTTTGAAAGGCAGGTATATTGATGATTTAATGAAATGGGACTGCAGGCCTGACCGCTCATGGGAATATTGTTATTCTCCTGATAAACACAGGGCATTAAAAAATATTTCTGTTTTATCCCCCTTCGAATTTTCTGCATCAAAACTATTTAAAAAAGCGGAACCTATAACCATTTTAAGAAGTTTTGAAGGCATGGTAGGCCCAAAAAGTTATATGGTGGTTAATCAGCTGTTGTCTCATCCTAATGATTTGCACTTTGAAAAAGAAAGGAGTGCGTATTGCCGTTTGAATGAGGATGGAGATGTTGAAGAAATTATCAAAATACATCATCAACCAGACGGAATTTCAGTAACCATAGCGCAGGCCATTCTTGATAAACATTTATTTTTAACAAAATCGGTTTTATTACGGTTTTTTGACAGGGCCCTTTGTTGTGCTCAGGCAGGATTAAGCGAGAGCAGAAGACAGGAATCCAAGAAGCGTAATGACAGGAAAAATAAAATTTATGCCCGGCAAGCGATAGCCTTTAATGAAGATAATTTGCCGACAGCTGGCAAGCTGAGGGGTTTTCAAATTATCAACAACCGCCTGTCGCGCAGCGAGAGGTTAAAGATCTTCTCGCCTGCTCACCACACCAGCGAAAGCAATGACTTTACATCCGTCTGAATGCGGTTATATTTGCATTTGATGACCATGCAGACATCTGAACGGTAGCAGACGCCGTTTTTCAGCACCACATGAATATTGATTCCTGTCTCTCCGCTATGCGGACAGGGCAGATGGAGCTTTCTTGTAGCCTCTGAATAACGTTTTTCAACAAAAGTATTTTTCATTAATAATTAAAATCAGCCTTTGATTTTTTTAAACTTTGTTTCCCGCAATAATAACCCGGGAGAGCATCAAAATGCCATTAAGGATTATTATTAAAATTATATTTTTTAATCTCGTTGTATGAAAATACAGGGCCGTTTGTACAGATGTATTTCCCGTCAGCATAGCAGTGACCGCATTTACCGACACCGCACTTCATGTGCGCCTCCATAGTCGTGATGATATTGTCCGGAGGCATGCCCATTAATGAAAGGTCCCTCATAACGGACTTTATCATAACATGAGGCCCGCATATATATGAATGCCCTGTTTTAAAGGAAATCTTTTGCCTGGTGAGATGTTCTGTCACAATCCCCGTGCAATATTCGCATTCCTCATTCTTCACATCAACAGTGACAATAGCGTCCATTCCCTCAGCCTTCCATTTAATTATTTCAGGGACAAACAACACCTCGGCAGGGTTTCTCGAACCATAGACCAAAGCTGTCTTGCCGAATTTTTTCTTTTGGTTCATAACAAAATTAATCAATGACCTTAAAGGAGCAATCCCTATGCCGCCTGCGACAAAAAGTATGTCCTTTCCATAAGCCTCCTCAGGAGGGAACCCGTTTCCGAGCGGCCCGCGAATGCCGATATAATCACCGGGCTTTAACTCGTGTATTGCAGAAGTGACAGCCCCGACCTTTCTTACGCAGAGTTCTATATCGTCATGGAGTTCGGATGTTGATGTAACCGAAATAGGAACTTCACCGGCGCCCCATACAGAAGCCATGAGAAACTGGCCCGGATTGTAAAAAAACCCTTTTGGCTTTTCAAGCCTGTAAAGTTTTGTGTCAGATGTAAGGTCAATAACATCAAGCACCCTTACCTGCATCGGCAGATATATTTCTTTGTGATTTTTTGAGTTTTTAGTTTTAGTCATAACACGCCCATAAATATGGACAGGCAATAGTGGTTGAGCGGTTTATTTTGCCGATAGTCCACCCCTCTATGTCCCCCCTTACCAAGGGGGGAATTTAAGGGGGGTAGAGGCAAAATCCTCTTCGCCTCGGCGAAAGCGAAAATATTATATCCTGCCGCTATATACATTGTTTAATCCAGTTTATTCGCAATTGTTGCCATATCAATCCTGCCGGGACAGGTTATTGTGCACCTGCCGCACCCTACGCAGCCGAATTTGCCGAACTGTTCAGGATAATACAGAAGTTTATGAAAATACCATCTTTTAGTCCGCATAATCTTTTTTTCAGCAGGCAGGACATTTCCAGCCATCTTCGTAAACCCCTTGAACATGCACGTGTCCCATAAACGCATTCTCACGCCCTTGTCCGGTGTCTCCTTCCAGTCAATAACATTGAAACAGGTGCATAAAGGACACTCATAAACACAGCCTCCGCATTCAAAACACCTGAGAGCAACAGATTCCCAGAAAGAATCATCAACCTTTCCTGCTAATATCTTCTGTCTGACATTTTCCAGTGTTATCCTCTTTTCGAATTTCGACTGGGAACTCAGGTTCGCCTCATACTGGTCGTCATAGTCTGACTTCCCGGGACTCTGAAACAGATGCCTGAAACGTTTTACCGGCGCATGCCCTTCCTTTGAACCCACCTGCACAAGATACCTGTCTCCAAGGTCAGTCAGCTGTATGTCAAAACCTGATTTGAGATACGGCCCGGTGCCAAGCCCTATGCAAAAACACGTCGGGTCAGGATTATTGCATGCAATAGATATAAAAATTGTATTTTTTCTTCTGCTTACGTAGAAACCGTCTTCAAACAACCCTCCATAGAATCTGTCCATCAAAGCTACAGCTGACATATCGCAGGACCTTACCCCGAAAATAACCCTTTTCCTGCTGTTGTTTAAGGCATCAACACCCTTACCGGAGAATTTAAACATCTCCTCTTTTTGCGGAAAGATAAATTCTTTAGGAGAAGGAATATTTGCGGGGCAATCAAGTTCAATCTCATGAATGCCTGTAACAGAACTCAGGATTATGTCGCCGTCTACAGACCTCAGGGGAGCTATCAGGTCGGATTCCTTCCGGAGCTGCCTCAGCCAGTATGAAAGATGCGCCTTGTTTAATACAAAATCACCCTTCATGTTCGGCCTCGGACTCTTCGTAAAGGTCTAACAGGATTTTAATATCATTTTTTTTGTCATAAGGGACCGCCTGCCTCGCACCCGGCTTCGGGACCAAAGGAACAATCTTCACTGCGCATACCTTGAATTCAGGAATCTTTGCTACAGGGTCCACCGCGGTATTCGTTATTAAGTTAACGGCTGCGTCGCGGAAATGAAATGGTATGAAGACAATGCCTTCAGGTGTTTTATCTGTAACCAGTGCATTAACGACTATCTCTCCTCGGCGTGATAAAACCCTCACTTTGCTATGGTTTTTAATTCCAAGTTTCCCTGCGTCTTTATGATTTATCTCAACAAAGCACTCGGGCTCCTCTCTTTTAAGAGTAGAAGTCCTTCCGCACATAGTTGCAGTATGATAACGGAAATAAATCCTGCCTGTTGTAAGGATAAGCGGATATTCATCATCCGCTGGCTCCGCAGGAGGAACAAAATCTATCGGGTTAAAGGTTCCAAGCCCTTTGGTAAATTTTTTCCTGTGAAGAAACGGCGTACCGTTGTGGTTTATATCCGGACACGGCCACTGAAGCCCGAAATCATCCAGCCTGTGATGGAGTATCCCTCCATAAGCAGGCGTCAGGAGGGCTGCTTCCTCCATTATTTCATGAGTTGCCCTGTAACCCATGTCGTACCCCATTTTTTCGGAAATCTCACCTATAATCTTCCAGTCCGGCATAGCGCCGTACATCGGACGAATAGCCTTTCTGAGTTTCTGCACCCTTCTTTCTGTATTTGTAAAAGTCCCGTCTTTTTCCGCAAAGCTGACAGCAGGAAGCACAACATCCGCAAACTGAGCAGTATCAGACATGAATATGTCCTGCACAACGAGGAAATCAAGTTTTTTAAGGGCCTCTTTTACATGAACTGCTCCGGGGTCTGAAATAACCGGATTTTCCCCCATTATATACATTGCCTTTATTTTTCCATCAAGAACCGAGTCAAACATCCCGGTAAGGGTCAGGCCGGGTTTGGCAGGAAGTTTTTTCCCCCATGCTTTTTCAAATTTTCTTCTTGCCCTGGCATCAGATACCTTCTGATATCCTGAATATACCTCAGGCAATGCGCCCATATCACATGCGCCCTGCACATTATTCTGCCCGCGCAAAGGATTCAGCCCGGTCATGGGCTGGCCTATGTGGGCCGTAAGCATTACCAGGTTGGCGCATGAGCGCACATTATCAACACCCGTGACATGCTGCGTGATACCCATGGAATAAAAGAGCATTGACCTTTTTTCTGTTGCATAAATCCTTGCAACTCTTCTTATCTCACTGGCAGGAACACCTGTTATCTTTTCCGCAACTTCAGGCGGATACCCCATCACTATTTTTTCAAACTCATCAAAATTTTCAGTCCTTCTCTTTACAAAACTAATATCAACAAGGCCTTCATTGATGATTACGTTCATGATGCCGTTGAGCAATGCCACATCAGTGCCGCTTTTTTGTCTCAGGTGTATCCTGGCAAACTTTGCAATCTGTGTCTGCCTCGGGTCAGCAACAATAAGTGTCGCTCCCTTATCAACAGCGTCGAGCATGTGCATGCCTATCATGGGATGCTGCTCTGTGGTATTGGACCCTATAACAAACAGCGCCTTTGCGTTATCTATCTCTTCTATTGAATTTGTCATAGCCCCGGAACCGAATGCTGAGGCCAGACCGGCCACAGTGGTGCTGTGTCAGAGGCGTGCGCAGTGGTCTATGTTATTAGTGCCGATAACAGCCCTTGCGAATTTCATGAGCACAAAATTCTCTTCATTTGTGCACTTGGCGGAACTGAGCAATGCTATTGAATCAGGGCCGTATTTTTCTTTAATTCCTGCAAGCCTTCCTGCTATTAAATTTATGGCCTCATCCCATGGTGTTTTCCTGAAGACACCGTTCTCTTTTACCAGCGGATATCTGAGCCTTTCGGGATGCTGTATAAATTCAAAACAATTCCACCCTTTAACACAAAGAGAGCCTTTATTGACAGGGTGATGCTTCATAGGGGAGACACCGGCTATGCTGTTTTCTTCAACGTGCAGATAAAGGCCGCAGCCGCAGCCGCAATAAGGACAGATAGTAGAAATTTTCTCCACATAATCATTTTAACATAAAAGCAGGCTGCTTATAGCCTTCCCGCGCTTCTCACTACATGCTTATAGCCTTTGAACTTTTTGCTTCCGGACTATTCCACACTTTTGCCCTAAGACTTCAAAATCAATGACCCAGTCCGGAAGCCTTGACCTTCATATGAGTTTTAAGTATAATTAAAACTATTAGAGAATGATAGTGGAGTTTTAACTATGATTAAAAAGTATATTAAGCGGACACATTATCTTGAGCGGATTCGGCCCTTCATGAATAAGGACGTAATAAAAGTTCTTGTGGGTCAGAGGAGGGTAGGAAAAAGTTATCTGCTGCTTCAAATCATGGACGAGTTGGTCCGGCAGGGTGTTGATAAAAACAATATCCTCTATATCAACAAGGAACTGCATGAGTTTGATGCCGTCAGAGATTACCGCGACCTGCTGCATTATATAAAGCAATCAACCAAGGGAAGGAAAAAAACAGCCCTTTTTATAGATGAAATTCAAGGCATTGCTCAATTTGAGAAAGCCCTGAGAGACCTTCAGGCAACAGGGGGATATGATATTTACTGCACTGGCAGCAATGCAAATCTCCTCTCAGGTGAACTGGCAACCTATTTGTCCGGCAGATATGTGGAGATTGAGGTTTATAGCCTATCATACCCGGAGTTCCTTATTTTCCACAAACTTGAAAATAACGAAGACTCCCTTCTGAAATATATCAAATACGGGGGACTTCCGTATCTGATCAATCTGGAACTGAGCGAAGCAGTTGTATATGACTATCTGAAGAGCATAAGCAATACAATACTTTTTAAGGATGTGGTTGCAAGATACAGCATCAGGAATGTGGCGTTTCTTGAGAGGCTCGTAGAATATGTGGCGGATAATGTAGGGAGTCTGGTGTCTGCAAAAAAGATCAGCGATTTTCTGAAATCCCAGAAGACAAAAATTTCGCCCAATATAGTTCTCAATTACCTCTCATTTCTGTCTGACGCGTTTCTCATCTTTAAAGTTCGCCGCTCTGAAATAGGAGGCAAAAGGCTCTTTGAGATCAACGACAAATACTATTTTCAGGACTGCGGGCTGAGACATGCCCTTGTCGGTTATCGCCTGTCCGACATCAATAAGGTGCTTGAGAACATAGTCTATATGCATCTGAGGGCATCCGGCTACACTGTTACCGTAGGCCAGATGGGAGCAAGGGAAGTAGATTTTGTCGGCGAGAAAAAGGGAGAGAGGCTTTATGTGCAGGTAGCGTATCTTATTCCCGACAAGAAGACCTGGGAGAGGGAATTCGGGAATCTGCTGAGGATAGCGGACAATTACCCAAAATTCGTTGTCTCGATGGACAGGATGATAGAAGGCGGCGAAAAAGGCATAAGGCATATGCATTTTACACAGTTTATTAAAACACTGCTGTAGCGCAAAGTCGCCTCCGCGTTCAGGCGGGTTCGCCGCCTCAGGCGACTCGCCGAGGAGAGCGTGGCGACCAGACTTGCGGACTATGAGACTAATAAATCAAAATTAAAGACCTGACCCCGAAGACTTGAACCTCAGCCGCCGGTTCTCAATCTCCATCTCTTTGAGTTTCAAGTTTTCGAGATTAGTTTTTCCCTTATCACGAGAGTCTCGCAGAATATCTATCTCCATATCATTCCAATATATAGGCTTACTAACTCTGAGATTTCCTGAATATTTAGCACCGAATTTAATCTCGTATGACTTTAAGGGTTCGTTAAGAGTGTAAAAAACGAGCTGTGCAATTCTTATTCCAGGGTACAACTTAATTGGAACATCTCCCGCGTTAAGCAACTCAAACGTTATAGTCCCGGCCGATCCGGGATGTATTAACCCCGCAGTTAAATGTACAAGAGTGCCCATTCTAGCCCAAGTGCTCCTACCTTCAAGATGACCGACTAAATCATTAGGTATTTTGATATATTCAAGAGTCGATCCTAGGGCAAATTCTCTAGGGTGAAGGATAAAAGGTTTCAAAGGAGATAGGCGTTTTATTAGGCGAAATTTAATCTCTTGTTCTTCAATTTTAGCATCTAAAGGGTCTATATGAGTATAGTTTGGTCTTTCAGTAACAATAAACTCTGTCCCTAATCTCAAATCTAGGCTATTTGAACCAAGCTGGTCTTTAAGACTTATCAAAGGGGTAATAATAATCTTTTTATCCCAAACATTATGCATTAATCTTTGCATGATTTCATTATCATTTAGTCTGCCACTGCTTAGCTTGTTCTTTTGCATAATCACTTTTGACTATAGAATGAATGAATTACACTTATTTCCAATGATTTAAGTAAGATATCATCCAAGGTCTTCAAATAGGATTCATATTGCTTCACAAATTCTTTTGAAAATAAAGTTAGATGACGGTGTCCCATTTTTATATTTGAAATATGATATACACATCCAGCATTAATTATTTCACCAACTGTACAAGGCTCCTCGTTTAATAAATCAAAGTAATGGTTCATGTTATCGTTTGTTATTTGTATCTTTTCTTCTTTATTTTTTTGTTTGCTTTTGTTCATAGAACTTATTAAAATTTCATGGTTAAGTTTATCCTTAACCAATAATAAACTATTATTATAATTATTTATGCTAATCGGACTAATTGGTATTTCATCCTGACATTTGTATATTTCTTGCGAAATTTTATATGCCATGTCATCCGAAGGAAAATGCTCTGGCCAATCTTCCTTAAAAAATAGCTTTCTGTCGGCTGCATCAAGTTGCTTTCGCCCATTAAACAGATCAACCATATAATTGAGAGGTTCAAAAAGAGGTTTTGTATAGTCCATGCCCATATCTTTTAGTTTTTCTAATAAGAAGAAGACTCTAAAAGTCGGCGAAGGATGAATTTCACTTGGTTCATTAAGATTATTATTTATGAAAACTGAGGCAAACGATATCAAGGCATAAAGGTATGCAGGTCCAAGGAATTTTAAAGCGATCAGATCAGCACTAATTTCTCTTGCCCAATTATATAAAACTTCTTTCTGTTTTACAGATAGACTTTTTTGTGAACTTTCGCTCAAAGATTTATATGATTTATCGGTGATATTATATTCATCTGATATTGTGTGACCAATTTCATGAATAAGCATGGGCCACATAAGTGGATTGTTTTTTTCTATTTTAGGTAAAATCCAAACTATAGAACGAGTTTTTTCTGGAACTCCCTTCATGTCTTCATGTACTTTATGGCACCAAAAGTTATACTCTTCAGTAAAAAAAATGTTTCCATACTGACAATGCGTTTTCTCAGATATTTTTTTTTCTAATAGTTCTGACAGGAAAATATAACACTCTTTACTCGCCCATGGAGTATAAACCCAGCGTAAACTTTCATGATCAACCTTAAAATCCTGACATAAAGTCAGCAACCGTGTAAAAGCATTTAGAGTGTCCCATTCTTCGAGTTCGTCAGATTTTTCGAGAAAAGGAATTATACGCTTTGAAATTCCATCCTTATAAGTCTCAACAATAGAAGAGAAGGCAGATATTATGTTCATATTTTTAATATCTGCCTCTTTTCTTATTTCTTCAAGGTAGCTATCTAATCTTATAACTTTTTCAAGAAGAACATATGTAGCAAACTTCAAGAATTCTTTTTTCAATGATTTGCTTTTCCTATTTGAAAGTAGTTGTTTCTGTTAATCCATGCAATAAATGTATAAAAAATTTTTCGCAATTAATTATTTCATCTTTTTTATCAACATAATTTTGAGGAGATTTGATAATATCGTCCAATTTTTTTCTAACTTCATTAGCCTTATCTACCAATGTTTTGAGACTTTCGCCATTTACTAATGGCTTCTTTGAGGCTGTTTTTTGAAAAGCTTTCCATGTTGGCATATTGTCAAAAGAAATGTTTACCTCTTTTTGGGTAAGTTCATATCCTGTTAGCAAAAATCTACAAAGTTCAATACCATTTATAATGAGATTCTTTACTTCTTCTCCAAACCCAAAGTGGCGAAGTTCCATTAGCCCCGCGGCTGCGTCTCTTGCGAACTGAGTAATTTGCCTATATGAAAAAACGTCCTTATCTTTTTCTATTTTTTGCACTTTTATTTTCCTCCTTTTTCACAATTTTTTCTATTTTTTCAATACCCCTGACTAATGTATCTGGATCATCGGTTCTTAAATCAAGTTTTCTTTTTTTATCTGTATAGACAAAAACATGATGAGAATCTGATTTTGTATATGGTACCTTTGAAATCAAATAGACCTTCATATCGTTTAATATTTTTATTAGATTATATGGTTCAGCCATAACTGTAAGTACAACTGCCACATCCGTTAGAGTATCCATTGAAAAGGATTTATCATGGGGGATTCTTTTTTTATTGGTGCATTCTTTTTGAATTGTTACTTCACCAGCATATTTATCTATGATTTTTCGTATATCCTCGCCGATAACCGAATCAGTTTCAATATTTAATTGACATTTTCTCATACAATATATATACCAGCTAAATTATATGGCAATGACCCTATCTTGTCAATAAAATTTAATGGCTTTGTCAAGCCAAAATAGAAATGTCCGGTTTCTACCAAGGCACACACATTGGGGTCAGGCTTGAATTTGTGAATTTAGCTTCTACATTCATTTCATATCCCCCAAAATCCCTTTGCCCGCTTCCTTCAAAATTTTATCCTTCTCCGCCATCTTCCACCCGCAAAATAAATTTGATATACAGGCTATTTTATAACAAGATTATATAGTTTTTCGTTTGAATTGTGCAATATAATGACCACATACCATCACTCATATCTCAATGCATCTCTGCCCGCGCCTCACCCTTGCTTTTTTTCATCAGGAAAACAAGCGGAAGAATAAGAATCAGAAATATGCTCAGCAGATAGAACGCATCATTGAACGACATCATTGATGCCTGCCTCAGAAACTGTCCGTAGATAGCGCTAAGCCCTCCCTGCTGCGAGGCAGCCGCAGACATGCCCTTGGACTGCAGCATATGGGAAGCATTCGCAGTTGCAGCCTGATAATTTGAAGCAAACGGCGTCAGGTGTTCCACAAGGCGGACCTGATGAAACTGAGCGCGCCTTGCAATCATTGTGGTAACAAACGCAACACCAAAACTTCCGCCCAGGTTTCGAAGGAGATTATAAATCCCTGAGGCATTAGCCATATCCTCTTTCCTTACACTCGACATAGTCATAGTTGTCAGAGGGATAAAAAGAAATCCCATGCCCACTCCAAGCACAATCCTCGGCCAGATAATAGTATTAAAATCAGCAAGGAGGTTGAACTGAGACATAAGATGTGTTGCATACGCAGAAACAATTAATCCGAATGCAAGCAGGGCTTTTGGATTAACTTTTGTTATAAGCTTTCCTGCCATAGGCATTGCAATGAGTGTCGCGATGCCTCCAGGCCCGAGCACCATGCCAGCCAATGTTGCGTTATAGCCCATCAAAGTCTGGAGATATATCGGCAGCAGAACAATGCTTCCAAAGAGATTAAAGAAAGCAAAAAACATTACAAGGTTACCTGTGGTAAATGAAAGGTTTTTGAAGGTCTTGAGATTAACTATCGGATGTTCTGCAAAAAACTCGATAATAATAAAAAGCACAAGAGACGATACAGAGATTATTGCCATCCAGGTTATAAAACCGGATGAAAACCAATCCTCTGTCTGTCCCTTATCCAGCACTATCTGGAGGCATCCAAGCCCTATTGCAAGAAACGCAAGCCCCCAGTAGTCTATTTTCATCTTCATCTTTTTCATATAAGGCGGGTCAACTATAAAAAATAAAACCATCAGGATTGACACAAAACCTATCGGAATATTTATAAAAAATATCCAGTGCCAGGACCAGTTGTCAGTAATCCAGCCTCCGAGCAGCGGGCCTACTATGGGGCCGAACATTATGCCGACTCCGAATATTGCCATTGCCATGCCGTGCTGTTTCGGTGGAAATGTCTCAAGAAGGACAGACTGGGATATGGGCTGCAGCGCTCCTCCGCCCATGCCCTGAAGTATTCTGAAAATTACAAGGCTCTGAAGGTTCCATGAGAGGCCGCAGAGCAGGGAACTCACCGTAAACAATGAAATGGAAAATATGAGATACCTTTTTCTTCCAAACAGCCTGCTCAGCCATCCTGTCATCGGAATTATGATTGCATTGGAAACAAGATAAGAAGTTATTGTCCAGGTAGATTCATCAATGCCTGCTGAAAGGCTCCCCCTGATGTGGTCTAAAGACACATTGACAACAGACGTATCAATTATCTCGATAAGGGTCGGAAGCATTACTGTTAAGGCAATTATCCATTTATTCATTTTTTACATGATATAAAGGATACATAATGCATGATGCAAGATTTAAAAAATGGCTTTTATCATGCATCGTGAATCTTGAATCATGTATCATGAGTTTATTTCTCAACAATTATCGTCGGCTCAACAGACATGCCGATTCTCAGGACATGCTCGGAATCTGTGCCTTTATCGAGGATTATCTTCACCGGAATCCTCTGCACCACTTTAACAAAGTTTCCGGTTGCATTCTCCGCAGGGAACAAAGAAAACACAGCTCCGGTGCCAGCCATGATGCTTTCAACTTTGCCGCTGAATTTCTTTCCTGAATATGTATCCACCTTAATCTCAACCTTCTGTCCAACCTTTACCCTCTCAAGCTGTGTTTCCTTATAATTCGCAATAACGTGAACATCTTCCAGGGCCACAACTGCCATGAGAGGCTGTCCGGCCTGAATCTGATTACCCAGTTCAAGTGATTTCTTAGTCACGTATCCGTCTGCCGGGGCATAAATCTTTGTGTAGTCATAATTAAGCTGTGCTGCATCCAGCAAAGCCTCTTTCTGCCTGACAGACGACATTAATACCAACTTCCCTGCCTCTGCCTGTTTCAAGGCCGACCTCTGGGTTTCGACAGAAAGAGCTGAATATTTCAGGCCCTCTGATGCTGCCTTTACCATTGCCAGAGATGATATATAGTTTGTTTGTGTTTTTTCATATTTTTCCTTCGGGATTATATCCTCTTTATAAAGGCCTTCAGCCCTTTTCATATCAGACTCAGCCTGTTTAAGGTTTGCCTCTTGGACTTCAAAAAGGCCATTTATTGCATTTGCCCTTGCGCTTAACTCTGCAATCTGCTTTTTCGAGGTCTCTATCCTGGCCTCAACCTCCAGCAGTTTTGCCTTTTCAGAATTAAGCCCTGCCAGCATTTCTTTTATCTTTACATCATAATCAGCAGAATCCAGTTCCAGGAGAACGTCCCCTTTTTTTACAAACTGATTCGACTTCACATATATGTTTTTAACTGTACCATGCACCTTTGAGGCAATAGTGTGCACATTGCCGTCCACAAATGCATCATCGGTCGCAATATGGGTTTTCTTATACTGGATATAAAAAAATCCTGTGATGATTCCTGCCAATGTAATACCGGCAAAAATAAAAGCAGCCATCATTTTTTTCCTATGATTTGAAGGAGCCGTTGTTTTTATTTCTTCCATTTTATTCTCCATAATTGTTTTTCACCACCCATTCACCTATCTTATTCATACCTCAAGGCATCTATCGGATTAAGCAGGGATGCCTTGTATGCCGGATAAAATCCGAAAAATATCCCGACCAGGCCTGAAAAACTGAAGGACATCAAGATTGACAGCGGCGACACAATGGTCGGCCAGCCAAAAAGAGCCGACAGTATCTCCGAGCCTGTCACGCCTATGATAATCCCTGCAAGGCCTCCGATTAAAGATAATGTAAGCGCCTCGATTATGAATTGCAGCCTGATGTCCCATGTCTTTGCGCCTATCGCCATCCTTATGCCTATCTCCCTGGTCCTTTCAGTAACAGAGACAAGCATTATGTTCATTATTCCTATTCCTCCGACAAGCAAAGAGACCGATGCAATTGCGCCGAGCAGCAGGGTCATGACCTTAGTGGATTCTTCCCGTGCCTGCATCATCTGTGTGAGGTTTCTGACGGTAAAATCAGCATCCTGTTTAGGCCCAATGCGGTGTCTCTGCCTGAGCAGTTCGTTTATCTGTTTCTCTGCATCAGCCAGATATTCAGCGCCTCTTGCCTTTACCATCATTGATCTGATCATGCCCGGGAAAGCCGTACCGAATACTTTCTTTTGCGCAGTTGTTACAGGGATATAAACCGTATCGTCCTGGTCCTGGCCTGTTGCCGACTGGCCTTTTTTCCCAAGGACGCCAAGCACAGTGAAAGGAACATTTTTAATCCTGATAATTTTGCCGACAGGGTCTGTATCGCCAAAAAGGTTATCCACAACAACCTGTCCGAGCAAACACACCTTTGTTGCGCTCTTTACATCCTGTTCTGTAAAAGGCTTGCCCGATGACAGGGTCCAGTCCCTCACAATCAGCATGCCGGGTGTTGTTCCAACCACGCCGGTAGACCAGTTCATGTTGCTGTAAACAACCTGCGCAACTCCGGTCAGATTAGGGCCGACCTCCTCTACTGCGGGGCATTCCCTTTTTATCGCCTCTGCATCAGCAAGAGTAAGTGTGGACTGAGTGCCTGCTCCCATTCTTACTCCTCCCGATGTTGTAGCTCCCGGAACTACTATAAGCAGATTGCTTCCCATGCTCGACATCTGCTCCTCTATCTGCCTGCTTGCCCCTGTGCCCACTGCAAGCATAGCAATAACAGCGCTGACGCCGATAATAATGCCAAGCATTGTGAGTGCAGAACGCATCTTATTCACTCTTAATGCCCTTAAAGAGATCTTCAATGTTGCCGGTAAATTAATCATGGTTTTCCAGCCCCTGACCTCTAATCCCTTTTTCCTCGTCGCTAACTATACATCCGTCGAGGAACCTTATTATCCTCTTGCTGTATGCAGCTATGTCATGCTCATGGGTCACGATTATTATCGTAATATGAGACTCTGTATTCAGCTTTACAAAAAGCTCCATTATCTCAGCGCTTGTCTTGGTATCGAGGTTTCCGGTAGGCTCGTCCGCAAGTATGATGGGAGCATTATTCACCAACGCCCTTGCTATAGCGACCCTCTGCTGCTGGCCTCCTGAAAGCTGGTTGGGATGATGCCCTCCTCTTCCTTCAAGTCCAACATTTTTTAACGCCCCCGCAGCCTTTTCACTTCTTTCTTTGGCCGGGATACCGTCATAGAGCATAGGGAGTTCTACATTTTCTAGCGCAGATGTTCTCGGCAGCAGGTTGAATCCCTGAAAAACAAAACCTATCTTTTTGTTTCTTATGCCGGCGAGTTCGTCCCTGTCAAGCTTACCAATGTCTATACCTTCCAGCATATACTGCCCGGTTGTTGGTTTATCCAGACATCCGAGAATGTTCATAAATGTTGATTTCCCGGAACCCGACGGCCCCATTATGGCAACAAACTCTCCTTGTTCTATTTTGGTGGATACAGTGCAAAGGGCCTTCAAATCAATATCCCCGAGCCTGTAAACCTTGCTTATGCCGTTTACCTGGATAAGAGACATATTTTTAGAAAAACCTCGGGCTACGGTTGTTCGAGGTCTGCCCCTTTGACTTAATAAGAGATTCGACTATAACTTCCTGCCCTTCCTTTATATCGCCTGCAACAAGCTCAGTATGGTTTCCGTCGCTTATCCCTGCAACAACCTTTATGCGTTTTGGTTTATTATTTTCCAGTATCCAGACACCGGCTCCTTTTTTCTCAGGCCCTCCCATTCCTTTAGCAGGAGCACCTGTGCCTTTTTCCGAAGGTTTGAACCGAAGGGCTGCATTAGGTATCTTGAGAACATCTTTTTTAATTGACACGATTACGGATACATTTGCAGTCATTCCGGGCTTGAGTTTAAGCTCAGGATTATCCATTTTAATTACCACATCATAAGTAACGACATTCTGTATGGTTATCGGAGCATTCCTGACCTGCCACACCCTGCCCTTGAAGGTGATATCAGGATAGGCGTCAACAGTAAATTCAACATCCAGCCCGACTTTCATACTGCCTATATCAGCCTCGCCCACATTCGTATTTATCTGCATCTTTGTAAGGTCCTGGGCTATTGTAAAAAGCGTAGGTGTCTGGAAACTCGCTGCTACAGTCTGCCCGACATCCACGTTCCTGGATATTACAACTCCGTCAACCGGCGACAGTATCCTTGTATATCCAAGATTGGCCTGTGAATTTTTCAATGCGGCCCCGGTCTGGGCAACCTGCGCCTTTGCAGCGCTCACCTGTGCCTTTGCAGTCTCATTATTTGTCTCGGCAGTATCAACGTCGCTCCTCGCAATAAGGTCCTTCGAATAAAGCTGCTTATTCCTTTCAAATGTCCTTTTTGCATCCACCAGGGAAGCCTCTGCTTTTTCAAGATTGGCTTTGGCCGAAAAAAGATTGGCCCTTGCCTGCTCCACCTGGGTCTCAAATATTGAAGGGTCTATCAGCGCTATCAGCTGCCCTTTTTTTACAGGCGAATTGAAATCAACGTAGATGTTTTTTATTGTCCCTGAAACCTGCGTGCCCACCAATACCGTTGTCACTGCATTCACAGCGCCTGTTGCCGTAACATTTGTCTCTATATCTCCCTTTGTTATTTTTTCAGTCCTGTACTTCAGCCCGCTATCTTTATTCCTGAAAAATATAAATGCGGCCACACCAAGAATAATTACGATTAAAATTCCAAGCAGTATTTTTTTCATTTTGTCCCTATTGCTTTCTCAAGGTTCGCAAGAGCAACCTTGTAGTCATAAAGTGCCTGTATATGCGATAACTTTGAATTAATTAATCCCACCTGTGCGTCGGTAACTTCGATTGGATGCCCTACCCCTGCAGCATATCTGCCATTGGCAAGTTCGAGGTTTTCCTCGGCCTGTTTTACTGCAAGCTCTGCCACCGGAATCCTTTCCTCCGCCTCCTGGAGATTTAAATAAATCTGCTGGACTTCAAGGAAAATATTCTGCTTCAACAGCTCTTCATTTGCCTTAAGGACATCAAGGTTTGCCTTTGCCTCCTCTACCTGATATTTTGTAAGAAAACCGCTGAATATGGGGAATGATAACGTCACTCCTGCGTTCCAGCCCTCGCCGAGTGGAAATTTCTCTCCGGACCTGTTATAGGCCGCATTACCTGTCAGGACAGGATAATATCCGGTCTCTGCGAGTTTGACAGATTTCTCCGCTGCCTGCCTTTTAAAAACCAGAGATGTCAGGTCCTGCCTGTTTTTATAAGCCCTTTCGATGGCTTCATTAAAAACAATCCCGGATTTCAGGAATGAAAGATTATCTTCGATTGTATATTCAGGCGCATCAGGCACCCCGATTGCATTATTAAGTGTTACAACTGCCAGCCTGAGGCTATTCTCCGCCTTGATAAGGTTCAGCCTGGAATTGCTCAAATCTACCCCGGCCTTGGTCAAATCAAATTTAGGTTTTGTGCCAACCTCATAAAATCCTTTTGCCTGTTCAAGATGCAGCTGAAATTGTTTGACTGTTTCATCTGCGACATCCCTGTTCTTTTTTGCCTGTAATACTCCATAGTATGACTGCTTTACATTAAGAATTATCTGCGCCGTTACGTTTGCTAAGTCCGATTTTGATGAATCCAGATTAAGGTTCTGGATGTCCACCTGTGTTGAAGTCTTGCCAAAATCATATATATTCTGTTTAAGGGTTGCACTGCCGGTATACTGATCAGAGGAATTGTGATCAGTCCTTGATACAGGGGATGTTCTGCTGTATCCTGAGGTCAGGTCTATCTGCGGATAATAACTTGCCTTCGATCCTCCGACCTTGCTCTGATTCACCCTTACTGTATTTTTTGCCGCTACAATGTTCGGTTGTTTTTTTAAGGCTATTCCTATACACCTGTCCATATCAAGCAATTCGCCTTTTTTTATAACCTCATCTGCCTTTGCACCTGAGGATATAATCAATATAAATGCAATAACCGTTACAATTTTTTTCATATTTATATTATCTCTTGTCTCTTTCAAAATTTCATGGCCCTTAAATATATTTTCAGCCTTTCGCCCTGGCTTCCTTACTTTCACGACGCCCTGCTAACCAGCCCTTCACCATTTCCTGTATCCTGTCCATATAATAATAAACAACCGGCGTAATGTAGAGGGTTAAAAGCTGGGAGACAATAAGCCCGCCAACAACTGCAAGGCCGAGAGAACGTCGTGAATCTGATCCTGCGCCGAATCCAATGGCTATCGGCAGTGTGCCCATCAATGCCGCCATCGTGGTCATCATAATAGGCCTGAAACGGATAATGGCGCCTTCGTAAATAGCATCCATCGGTTTCTTCCCCTCATTTCGCTGGGCCTCAAGCGCAAAGTCAATCATCATAATGGCATTTTTCTTCACAATGCCTACAAGCATTATGATTCCTACAAAGGCATATAGGTTCAGGTCCTTTCCGAATATCAAGAGAGTGAGAAGAGCTCCGAAACCAGCAGACGGCAGGCCTGAGAGAATGGTCAGGGGGTGGATATAACTCTCATAGAGTATGCCAAGTACGATATATATCACAACAATAGCAAGTATCAGGAGCATAGCAAGCCCTTTTGTAGATGCCTGATATACCTGCGCTGTTCCCTGAAATCCTGTGGTTATAGAGGCCGGAAGGGCTCTTGCCTCCTTCTCAACAGCAGTCACTGCATCACCCAAAGGGGTCCCTGGTTTGAGATTAAACGAGATTGTAACGGCATTAATCTGCCCCAGGTGGTTAATGGATAATGGTCCAAGCCCCTTTTCCATCGTTGACAGAGAAGAGAGCGGCACCAGTTCTCCGGTGTTAGAGCGGACATAGAGCATGCTTAGCGCTGACGGGTCCATCTGATATTGCGGCTCCAGTTCCATGATCACATTGTATTGATTTGTGGGAGTGTATATGGCAGATACCTGCCGGGTTCCGTAGGCCGAGTAGAGGGTCTCTTCTATCTGCTGGGCGGTGATACCGAGACTGGCAGCCCGGTCGCGGTCAATATCCAGGTTAAGTTGAGGGCTCTTCATTTGTAAATCACTGGTCACGTCCTGCAACATCGGCAGTCCTCGCAACTTCATCTCAAAGTCGGTTGCATTCTTATAAAGTTCATCTGTCTCAGGGCTCTGAAGGACAAACTGATACTGTGCCTTTGACATGGTTGCCTCAAGGCGGATTGGAGGCGGGTTCTGCATAAACATCAAAACACCCGGGACTCCCATCACCTTAGGGCGTAGATTCTGGATAATCTGGTCTGCATTAAGCTTGCGTTCGTGGCGAGGCTTAAGTTTTATAAACATGAAGCCGCTGTTTGAGCCTACCCGCGACCCGCCTGCTCCGACCGCAGACATGAAAGCTTCAATGTTCGGGTCCTGAAGCACTATATCTGCCAGTTTCTGCTGGTGCCGTTTCATGTCCTCAAAGGAGATACCCTGTGCGCCTTCAGTTGAAGCAAAAAGCGCGCCGATATCGTCTGACGGCAGAAGCCCCATCGGCATCTTAGTAAAGAGCCAAAGAGTAAGCACTGTCATAACCGCAGTAATAACTATAACAGCCCTGCGTAACCCGAGTATCCGTTTGAGTGTCCGCTCATAGAGATTGCGCATACCGTTAAAAAACCTCTCCATTGCATTGTACATACGCCCGTGACGCTCTGCGGCATGCGGCTTGAGAAAACGGCTGCCGAGCATTGGTGTCAGAGTCAGGGAAACGACACCTGAGAGCAGGATAGCTACTGTGATAGTCACGGCAAACTCATGTAACATTCTTCCCAGCATACCGCCCATAAAAAGGACCGGGATGAAAACCGCAACTAAAGAGAGAGTCATCGAGATGATAGTAAATCCAATCTCCTTAGAGCCTCTTAATGCCGCATCCATCGGCTTCTCTCCGTGCTCCATGTGGCGGACTATGTTTTCGAGCATTACTATTGCGTCATCCACTACAAAACCAACCGAGAGTGTCAGAGCCATAAGTGTTATATTGTTGACTGAGAACCCCAGGCCATACATTGCCGCAAACGTACCTATTATAGAGAGCGGAAGTGCCAGGCTTGGGATGATTGTGGCCGACAGATTGCGAAGGAAGAGGAAAATCACCAGAATAACCAAAGCTATAGTAAGCAGCAGCGTAAATTTAACATCAGCTACTGAATCCCTGATAGATTCAGTCCGGTCAAAGAGAATATTAAGCTGAACGTTCCCGGGCAACTGGTCTCTGAAACCGGGGATTTGTTTTTTTATGCTGTCAACAACTTCTATGGTGTTAGTGCCGGGCTGACGCTGAATTGCAAGAACTATGGCACGGGTTGACTTTCCCTCTGCGTTGTACCATGCTGCAATTTTATCATTTTCAACGCTGTCCATAACCTTTGCTATATCCTGCAGGCGCACTGGTGCGCCGTTGCGATAAGCGACAACCATCGGCTTAAATGCCTCTGCATTATAAAGCTGGCCTGTTGCCTGTATTGTAAATGCCTGTTTGTCTCCCTGAAGCCCGCCTGTGGGTATATTCACATTCCAGCGTGCCAGGGCTGATGAAACCTCATCTATGCCTATCTTACGGTTCGCAAGTTTCTGAGGGTCGAGTTGCACACGCACAGCATATTTTTGTGAACCGTATACCTGCACCTGCGCCACGCCGCTGATCATCGAGATACGCGGAGAAATAATGGTGTCAGCGTATTCGTTTACAGCAGAGAGGGGCAGGGTCTGCGAGATAAGGGCGAGATAAAGCACCGCCTGGTCAGCGGGGTTTACCTTTCTATATGACGGAGGGTTTGGCATGTCCTGTGGAAGCTGGCGGGCAGCTTTTGATATAGATGCCTGAACGTCCTGTGCAGCGGCATCAATATCGCGCTCCAGGGCAAACTTAAGCGTAATAGTAGACACACCCTGGCCATTGGTTGATGTCATTGAGTCAAGGCCGGCTATGGTCGAGAACTGGCGCTCCAGCGGAGTTGCAACAGCACTGGCCATGGTCTCCGGGCTGGCACCAGGCAGGTTGGAAGTCACCTGTATAGTAGGAAAATCTATATTAGGAAGGTCATTGACCGGTAAAATCCTGTATGCAAAGAGCCCGAAAATCATCACGGCCAGCATAACAAGGCTGGTCATTATAGGCCGTTTTATGAAAAGGTCGGATATTTTCACTTTGTCTTATCTTTAGCCGGAACTTCCGGTTTTTGATTTTGCTCTATGCCCTTTGCTCCCTGCTCTTTGCTCTCTGCTCCCTGCGGCTTCCTTATCTCTACCTTGGCCCCCGGCATAAGACGCATCTGGCCGTCGGTGACAACTATCTCACCGGGGTCCAGTCCCTTTTCGATTACAGTTACATCTTCGTATGTGATACCCGCGGTAACCGGACGAAGCTCCGCTGTATCATTCTTCACAACAAAGGCGAACTGGCCCTGCTGTCCTGTCTGGACTGCCTGGGAAGAAACAACAATTGCATCCTGAATAGTCGAAAGGGTAATTTGGACCGTGACAAATTGTCCCGGCCACAGGGCCTTATCCTTATTATCAAAGGTTGCCTTCAGCTTAATTGTTCCGGTTGCAGTGTCAACAGTGTTGTCCACAAAGGTCAATACGCCGTGAAAGGGGTTCTTGTCGTCTTTTGAGAAAAAGATATCCACTGAGAGATTGCCTGATTTCATACGCCTTTTTATTTCGTGCAGGTATTGCTCGGGAACAGAAAAAGTCACGTATACAGGCTGAATCTGATTAATAACCACCATAGGTTTATCATCATTTGCCTTAACCACATTGCCCTGGTTAACCAGCAGACTTCCTGTCCTGCCCGAAACAGGCGCGTATATGGAGCAGTAACTGAGTTGAAGCCCTGCATTCTCAACAGCAGCTGCATCGGCCTTTAAAGTCGCCTTTATTGCCTCTGCATTTGCAAATATCTGCTCGTATTGTGAACTGCTGACAAGCTGTTCTTTATACAACTCCTTATACCTCACAACATCTTCCTCAGCCTTTTTAGCCAGGGCAGTATCTCTTGCAAGGTTAGCTTTAGCTGATTCAAGAGCTGTTTTATAGGTGCGCGGGTCAATAGTAAAGAGCAGCGCTCCCTTATTTACGTCCTGCCCCTCACGGAAATATACTTTCTCCAGCTCACCGCCAACCCGCGCTTTTATTGATACAGTTGAATAGGCTTCAACATTTCCTATCGCACGTATTTGAACAGGCACTGTTTTTTTAACAACTGTACCAACAGTCACAGGCACCGCCGGTTTCTTCATCTGCTGTTCTTTTCCCTTGCAGGCAGGCAAAAACAGTAAACAATAAACACTAAACAGCAGACAGCAGGCTGTAACAAAAAAAGAATGCTTTTTCATCTTAGGTTTCCTTCCTTATTCTGACTGACGACCGACGGCTGAGGACTGATAACTGATTTAAGCAGCATCCCTGTTGCACGTTTTAATCTCAAGATAGAAAGCTGATAATTATATTTCGCATCTGCAAGCTGCCTCTGCGCAGTAACAAGCAGAGTATTTGCGTCCATAACATCCAGGCTGTTTGCAATGCCGTATTCAAACTGTTTTGATACAGCCTTATAATTGTCCTCTGCATATACGGCCTGCGCCTCAAACTTCTCTGTAATACCTTTTTGGGTTACGAGATCAAGATATGCATTTTCCACTTCAATGCCGACTGATTTTTTCCTGTCCTCATAAACAAGCATGACCTGTCTCTGCTTTGACTCTGCTTCCCGTACCTCTGCCCTTCTGAGGCCTCCCTCAAAAAATGCAAAATTAAGCTTAACGCCGCCATATACGCTTTCTCTATTGTAAGCAGCTGATTTAGGGTCCTCATTTTTTCTTGAATAGACGCCCTCGACAGAAAGGGTCGGCCAGTATGAGCCCTGTGTATATCTGACCTGGTCTTCTCCTATTTTTTTCTGGAGCTCAAGGCTTTTAAGCTCTACCCTCTCTGAAAATGCTGTCTGTTTTAAGGTTTCGATTGCCTGGCCAGGCTTGCCATCTGCCGCATACTGGCTGCTGTCTGCTGTTTCCTTAACGTCATAACTTCCATCTATTCCTGCAATCCTTGCAAGGACAGCCTTCGCAACCTGAAGCCCGTTCCTTGCCTTTATCTCTTCTGACTGCGCTCCGGATAACTCTGCCTCTGCCCTGAGAAGCGTGGTCTTTGTAACCTCACCGACCTTGAGCCTGATAGCAGCAGCATCCCTGTATTTGGTTAACCTCTCGACATTCGAACTCGTAATCTCAAATGCCTTCTTTGCCCTCAACACATCATAATATGCAGACGAAACGCTAAGGAGATACTCTTCCTTTACTGAATCGAGATCATATCTGCTCTTCTCTATGTTTTCTTTTGATATATTGAAGGCAGTGGCTTCCCTGCCGCTCAAAGATACCGACTGGTCAAGCCTGACACCCCAGTACTCAGCATCTTCAGGCTGAATAACAGACCCTGCGGAAGAGAATTTATCTTCGGTATACCTCGTATAATTCCAGAAAGCAGACAGCTTCGGCAAAAGTACGGACCTCGCCTTGTCCTTCCCTGTTTCTGCAATAAACAGATCCTCCTCGGATATCTTGATGCGTTCAGAGCGTTCCAGCGCAATCCTGTAAAGGTCATCAAGGCCGTATTCAACTGCATGGGCATAATTTGCAAAAATAATTATTGAAAAAAGAATTAACAAAATACTTTTTAGCTGATTACTCATTGCTGATTGCTCATTGCTCATTGTTTATTCCTCCTTATAAGTCCGTTAAGTATAAGATTACTGCATTCCTCAGGCGAAAAAAGTGAATCCGGCTCCACTACGATTGAAAGGATAAAACCCCTTATGACACTGAAGATTATCCTGGCTGTTTCCTGCACATTCACCTTTTTGAATACACCTGATTGAATTCCCTGCCTGATTATGTTCTCGACGAGCCCTCTTTGCTTCTTAAAAAATTTTCTTTTCATCTCAAGGCCGAATGCAAACCCGTGCTCCCTCCCCTGTACAAGGATGATCTCCTTATGCTTTTTTGCATAATTAAGGCTCATCGCTATGAAGATGCCGAGCGCCTCTGCAGGGTCATTGATATCTTTTACCGATTCCATTGTCTTATCCGCAAAGTCACCCATCCTGCTTTTCATCAGGGTGAGATAAAGGTCTTCCTTGTTCTTGAAATAGAGGTACAGGCCGCCAATGCTTATGTCAGAGGCCTTTGCTATCACCCTCATGTTCGCCTTTGCATAGCCGTACTCGGCGAACACCTTCATCGCCGCATCAAGGATTCTCTTCTTTGATTTTATGCCTGAACGTTTGTTCATGTGAACTTATGTTCAGTTTATGACAACAATGGTTTTATGTCAAGTATTTTTTGGATTCCGGCCTACGACCTGCCGGAATGAAGGGAAAAAAAGATAACAGCAGATTGCTTCGTTTTAAGGGGCGCTGCCCCCGGTTATCTGTTCCCAATATCAAGATATAAAAGCAGGTTTTGGTTCAGGCTTTGTTGCTGCAACCAACTCAGGGACTGGTTTCTCCAAGAAGCCTTTTTACAAGCCGCTTGCTTGAATCTATCAAATCATCAATCTCACATTTGCATTTATCCTCTGAGCTGTTCTCTATCTTGCCTGTCTCCACATTTATGACTGAAAGTGACAAATAGTATGTCTTTCCAACCAATCCTATTGAGCCTGTAACAATCTTCCCGACGCCAAGCAACTGCCCTGCTTCAACAATACACTCTCCGGAAGCGCATCCTGAAAGCTGAAATTTCTGCTCCCCTAATATCTTATTCATATTGCCTCTGTCTATCACCTCATATCTGCCTGACATAACTATCTCACGCCTGATGCTCTCTGACAATGGACGGACAACGGCTTTGTCTACTTTATCGGATATTTCAAGGTCAAAAACAGCAAGCATGGTATCAATGCGTTTTACCGGCTTCGTTTTTTCTTCAGCAGGTTTCGTATAAACAGGTTTTACATCAGCAGGTTTCGTCTCAGCAGGCGCCGGAGGTTCTTTTGTATCTTCCGGCTTTGATGGAGCAACCAAGAAGGCAAAGGAGGGGATTGTGAGAAAAAGGATAAACAGAATTGTTAAAAGTTTTTTCATATTATTTCAAAAGCCTCCCTGCCTTTTCTCTTATCACCTTCTCGATATTCGGCAGTTCGCCTCTGATGATATCTTTCACCTTACCGTCCGAACCGATAAAAACAGTATGCGGCAGGCCATTAACTCCGTATTCAGCCCCTATCCTGCTGTAAACATCGCTGAGTATTATGGGCTTGTCTACCTTAATCTTTGAAAGCATTTCGTTAATCTTGTCAAAGTCCTCGCCATAACCTACTATCACAATCTTAATCCCCTTTTTCCCAAATTCATCAACAAGGGAGTTCAGTACAGGAAGTTCATTTTTGCACGGCTTGCAGTAAGAGGCAAAGAAATTGAGGACTATACCTTTGACACCCTTCTTAGAAGGGGTCAGATAATCGCTCAGGTGAAAATACTTATTATTGGTGTCTCTCAATGAAAATAGAGGGGCAGGGTCATTGATGCTCAGGGCAAAAGCCGTTGATGCTGTCAGGAAAAGCAGATATATTGATAGTATTATGGTCTTCATGCTGAAATAAGGATACAATAGGCAGAAAAGGCAAATCAAGGCAATTTTCACTCCGCAGGTCAAAGGCAGAATAAAATCTATTTGATCTTGCTTATCCTGTTCTTTGAATTAATAGTGACTATTCTGGGTTTGGAGGTTTTTATCTTTTCGTCTTCGAAATAGCCGTAGCAGAAGATGATAATCTTGTCTCCGACAGCGCCTTTTCTTGCAGTGGGGCCGTTAAGGCAGAACATCCCGGAGCCTTTTTTGCCCGGGATTACATAGGTCTCAAATCTCTCGCCGTTATTCATATTGCTTATCATTACCTGCTCCCACGGAAGGATGCCTGCTTTTTTGAGGATTCCTTCGTCTATGGTAATGCTTCCTTCATAGGCAAGGTTTGATTCCGTAACAGTTGCCATGTGTATTTTGGCTCTTAACATGCACCTCAGCATGGCAATCCCCGGTAGACAGCATTAAATGCAGAAGCGACCCCACCTTTTTCCTCCCCTTGGCAAGGGGAGGCCGGGAGGGGTAGAACTTTGGAACTATGGCACTTTTGGACTTTGGAACTATTTTTCATTCAATTATCTTCGGCACTCTGTAGAACTTGTCTGTATGGTCAGGCGCGTTCAGCAGGGCATCTTCCCTTGGGATGGAATTCCCGGGCATATCATCACGCATCACATTGCTTAAAGAAAGCACATGTGATGTAGGCCCAACATCTTTTGTATTAAGCTCATCCAGTTTTTCCATGTAACTCAGTATGCCGTTAAGCTGAGGGCCGAAAAGCTCTTTTTCTTCCTCAGAAACAGACAGCCTTGCAAGTTTTGCGATATGTTCCACAGATATCTTCATATAGCTGATAGCTGTCAGTAAGTTTTTTTCATATCTTTTCGAGATTGGCAAACCTGAGGCAGAGCCTCTTTATTCCCACATTCGGGAAATTTACCATAACCTTCTGCTCATCCCCGTCTCCATAGCACTCCCTTACAACACCCTGTCCCCATTTCGGATGCTTCACCCTGCAGCCCGCCACATATAAACGCGGCGCGCTTAATTTAACAATCCTCTTCACCGGCATGGCAACAGGCTGAGGGCTTGCCGATTTTTCTGTCCACTGACAGCAGTGCGGGGGTATATCGCTGAGGAATCTGGAAGGCTCCTGCTCCTGCATCTTTGTGTAGAGTCTTCTCTTTTTTGTGCCTGTAAGCCAGAGGATATCCTTGGCCCTTGTCATCCCGACATAAAATAATCTTCGTTCCTCCGACAGTTCTTCTTTATTGTTAAGCGCTTTAAAGTATGGGAGCAGCCCATCCTCAAGCCCGCCGACAAAAACAACAGGGAATTCAAGGCCCTTTGTGCTGTGCAGGGTCATAAGTGATACAGAGTTTTCTGCATTACGGGAGTCCATCGCAGTAACCAGAGCTGCCCTGTCACTGAATTCATTTATATCCTTGCCTTCTGCAGATGCGATAAGCTCATGGATATTCTGGGCCTTTTCCTCTCCTATAAAATCCACATATTTTGCCTTATCAACTATTTCCTTCAGCATGTCAGCTGCAGAACTGTAGTCAGCAGAGACAATTTTTTCTATAAGGTGAATAAATCCATTGAGTTTCTCTCTTGCAGAAACCGCAACGCCATTCACCTTTAATATGGCCTTAATCGCATTGAACAGGCTCAATGATTTCTTTTTTGCCTCATGTTCTATCTTGGAGAGTGTTGCAGCGCCTATGCCCCTCGGAGGGCAGTTGATTATGCGCCGCAGGCTTACGTTATCGTCAGAATTGATTACAAGCCGCATATAAGCAATAATATCCTTTATCTCTTTGCGCTGGTAGAAGCTTATTCCACCCATCACGCGATATGAAATAAGTTCTTCCCTGAGTGCGTCTTCTATGGCCCGCGCCTGAAAATTCACCCTGTAAAGCACTGCAAAATCCTTATAGTTATATTTACCCTTCAGATAGAGTTCTTTTATCACGCTCGCTATATGCTTTGCCTCTTCTTCTTCGGTATTAAGCCAGCAGTGATTAACTTTTTCTCCCTGCCCCCTTTCCGTCCATAGTTTCTTGGGCTTTCTCATCGAATTGCCGGCTATTACAGCGCCTGCAACATCAAGTATATTCTGGGTTGAACGATAGTTCTGCTCAAGCTTTATGACCGCTGCGCCGGGAAAATCCTTTTCAAAGTTAAGTATATTGGCAATATCCGCGCCCCTGAATTTGTATATGCTCTGGTCATCGTCTCCAACAGCACAGATGTTATCCTCGGCAGCAAGCAGTTTCAACAGCCTGTACTGTGCATAATTGGTATCCTGAAACTCATCAACAAGAACGTACTTAAACATATCATGGTATTTCTCGAGCAGCGCCGGATTTTCTTCAAACAGCTTAACTGAAAGCATTATCAGGTCATCAAAATCAAGCACATTGCATCTCTTAAGTTCGTCCTGATACCTCACATAGACCTTTGCGAGTTTTTCATCAAAGCCAAAACCATTGGTCTGTGACAGGAAGCTGCCCGGACTTACAAGCGAAGACTTCAGGGAGCTTATTCTAGATACAACACCTCTATACATGGCCTCATATATCTTAAACTCCTTGAGTATGTGCCTTATAAGGTTGCTCTGGTCATCGTCATCATATATTACAAAGTTGTTATTGTATCCAAGCGCCTTTATCTCTTTCCTGAGTATCCTGTTGCACTGTGAATGAAAAGTGCCTATCCATGAAATATCCGTGTCCTTTCCAATGAGATGATATATCCTCCCTTTCATTTCCTCAGATGCCTTATTTGTAAAGGTGACTGTAAGTATTGAGTTCGGGGAAAGTTTCTTTGATCTTGCCAGATGTGCAAACTTATGAGTGATAACTCTTGTCTTGCCGCTGCCTGCCCCCGCAAGCACCAGAAGCGGACTGCCTGTATGGAGAACTGCATCCCTCTGCTGGGGATTCAGGTCCTTCAATAAAATCTCTTCCTTTGACATTACAACTCCCTTTTTAAAAGTTATCTAAAGGTTACGCCTGTTTGTTCATGAAAATAATGTCGAATGCCGGAGATATAGTGATTTCAACGAGTCAGCCCCCTCACTTCCCTTGCCTGCCTAAAGCCTGAATTAGATGATTTAGTCTAAAACAAATTAGCAAAAAAAATAAAGTTGTATGTACAAGCTTATCCTTCATTTATATAAACGGGGTGTTCGGTTTTCCTCGGCTGAAAAATCGGTTTGAAACAACTCAAACGGTTAATAATCTTATTAAAAAACAACCATCCAAGAAAGAAATTCATACTTAATTATTGTAAGTGTTAGCTGTAAAAAAAAGCAAGGATAAAAAAATAAAAATCAATAAAAAAATCTTATAAATATTTCTGTCATCCTATTCAACCGTAACGCTCTTGGCAAGATTCCTCGGCTGGTCTACATCGCATCCCCTTAATACTCCAATATGATATGCGAGAAGCTGCAACGGGACCGCCAGCAGAACTGCCATAAGGAAAGGATTGGTCTCAGGCACAAATATGCAAAAATCCGAACGGCTGCGGACTTCCGTGCTGCTTTCATTTGTTACTGCTATAATCCTGCCGCCCCTGCTTCTTACTTCTTCTATATTAGACAGCACCTTATCATAAAGCCTGCCCTTTGGCGCCAAAAATACAGACGGGACAGCTTCATCAACAAGGGCTATCGGCCCATGTTTCATCTCTCCTGCGGGATAGCCTTCTGCATGGATATAAGATATTTCCTTAAGCTTAAGCGCTCCTTCAAGTGCAATAGGGTAATTTATGCCTCTTCCAAGATACAGAAAATCATCTGCCTTGAACAGTTCCTTTGCTATATGGGCAATCTCGCCGTCTGCCGTAAGGACCTTCTCTATCATCCCGGGCAGGGAAAGGAGATCCCTCAGCAGCCCTGTCGTTGAATCCTTATCCATGGACCCTTTGAGCCTTGCAAGTCCGATTGCAAAAAGATAGAGCCCGATTATCTGGGTCGTAAATGCCTTTGTTGATGCAACACCTATCTCAGGGCCTGAATGTGTATAAAAAACAGCTTCAGCCTCCCTTGATGCAGTGCTGCCGACAACATTGCAGATACTCAGCACCTTCGCACCGAGCCGTTTTGCTTCTCTTTGAGCTGCAAGGGTATCAGCGGTCTCTCCTGACTGTGTTATGGCTATCAAAAGATTCCTCTGTCCCAATATTGGATTCCTGTACCTGAACTCCGAGGCTATATCCACCTCTACAGGAATCCTTGCAAGCTCTTCTATCATATATTTCCCGATAAGGGCCGCATGCCATGATGTGCCGCATGCAACGATAAATATTTTCTCAAGCTCTTTCAAATCCCCTGTATCCATGCCAAACTCATCAATATTCACCTCGCCGCTTTCAGGATAAAACCTTCCCCTCATCGTATCGGCAATCGCCCTTGGCTGCTCATATATCTCCTTGAGCATAAAGTGCCTGTAGCCGCCCTTTTCAGCCATGGACGGGCTCCAGGAAACAGATATAACTTCCTTTTTCACCGGCAGGCCGGCAAGAGTTGTTACCATCACGCCGTCTTCCGTCATAACGACCATTTCTCCTTCATCAAGGAATATCACATCCCTTGAATGACTAAGAAAGGCAGGCACATCGGATGCAAGAAAAAACTCTCCATCGCCAAGGCCGATGACCAGGGGGCTGTCTTTTTTTATTCCAACAATCTTACCGGGCTCCTTCTCATTCATTACCGCAAGGGCATATGCGCCTTTTACTTCACTGAGGGCTCTCCTTACCGCGTCTTCCAAAGGAAAATCCTTTGAATACTTTTCAATCAGGTGGCATATAACTTCTGTATCGGTTTCGGATGTAAATTTATATCCTTCTTCTATCAGCTTCTTTTTCAGAGGCAGATAATTTTCTATTATCCCGTTATGCACAAGAACTATCCCGTCTGACCTGTGAGGATGCGCGTTTTCTTCCGATGGCTTCCCATGGGTTGCCCACCTGGTATGCCCTATTGCCGTATGGCTGAACGGCTTATCAGCCTCCATTACAGAATAAAGGTCTTTTATCTTCCCTGTGCACTTCCTGACCTCTATGCCTTTTTCACGGAAAAATGCAATCCCCGCCGAATCGTATCCCCTGTATTCAAGGCGTTTGAGCCCGTCAAGGATTATCGGAACCGCATTCTTTTTACCCGTATAACCTATTATCCCGCACATATCTTAGTCTCCAAAACGCATAGCGCAAAGAGCATAGAGAATTTCTCTCATGCCTTTTCTCCCTGCGCTCTGCCCTTAGCTCTCTGCTTTTTTGTCTCTCCTGCTGCTAATTTTTTATTTCTAACTGACAGCTGACTGCTGATAGCTGACTGCTTTTTTCTTTTCGCCCAATCTTTAATATTCTTCTGCTCTGCCCTGCTCAGTGCAAGCGCCTGTGGAGGAACACTTTTTGTAATCGTAGACCCTGCGCCGATATAGGCGTCCCTGCCAACTCTGACAGGCGCAATAAATTGCGTATCACTCCCGACAAATACCCTGTCTTCTATTATTGTCCTCCGTTTTTCTTTACCGTCATAATTACAGGTTATTGTGCCTGCGCCGATATTGACATCATTCCCTATTGAGGCATCTCCCAGATAGCTTAAATGCGATGCCTTTGTTCTTTTGCCTATTATGGATTTTTTCACCTCGACAAAATTACCTATCCTGGCCCCGGCGCCTATCTCGCTTCCAGGCCTGATATGCGCAAAAGGCCCAACAACTGCCCCTGCCATTATGACAGACCCCTCAATAACTGTTGAATCCTTGATAACAGCTCCATCTTTAACCACGCTGTCTATTATCCGGACATTCGGGTAAATAGTGCACCCTCTGCCTATTTTTGTTTTGCCTTCAAGAAAGACATCAGGATAAATAGTTGTCCCCTTCCCTATCATAACCTCCGGATAAATAAAGACTGAATCAGAGTCAAAAAATGTAATGCCTTTTCCCATCCAGTTATTGATAAGTCTCTTTCTGTATGCCTGCTGTGCCTTTAACAACTCGGGCCTTGTGTTAATCCCCATCATCTCATCCTCGGAACCTATGCAGTATGCCTCTACTTTACAGGCCTTGCTTTTGGCAATGCCGATAATATCAGTAAGGTAATATTCATTCTTTAAGGTATTAAGCCTGATTTCTTTGAGAAGGCCTAAGAGGCCTGATTTAACAGCATATATGCCGCTGTTGACTTCGGTTATCTTTTTCTGGACATCAGTTGCATCCTTTTCTTCTGCTATTGACAGGATATTGGCTGATTCATCCCTCACAATCCTGCCGTATGCAGCAGGCCTGGCTGCAACAAATGATATAAGTGAAATATCATTATTGCTCTTCCCGTGCAGTCCGAGAAACTTAAGCAGGGCCTCTGCTGTAACCAAAGGGGCATCTCCATTCAATATGAGTACAGTGCCCTTAAAACCTTTAAGAAATGTCCTCGCCTTCAGGACTGCATCGCCTGTTCCCTTAGGTTCTTTTTGTATGGCAAATAAAATATTGCTGCCCTTCAAAGTATCCTTTATCTCCTTATACTGCCGGCCGGCAACAACAATAGTCCTGGAAGGTTTCAGTTTTGAAGCAGCATCAATTACATGCTGAAGCATTGCCTTACCTGATATCTTATGCAGGACCTTCGGCAGGGCGGAGTTCATCCTTTCACCCCGGCCAGCTGCAAGGATAACAACCGTCAATTTCATTCCTTTGCCTCTAAAATTTTTGCAGGAGCTGCGATGCCGCCTGAAAGGATTATCTTGACGCCTTCCTCTATCGAGATGTCGGTATAGAAAACATCCTTCTCCGTAAAGAGTATTATCTCACCGAGATACAGGTTATTTGTAGGGACATATACTGCCCTGAGGCATGTTTCTCTGCCGGAATTATCCGTCTTTATTGTGCTTTCTTTAGTTAAAAAACCAAATGCATAGGAGCCTACCCTGGGATATTCAACTATCACAAACTTTTTAAATGAGCTCTTATTCTCAGGTGAAAACGCATCCACCAGCTGTTTTATGGATGAATAAATACCCTTGAATACAGGCACCCTGACAATAGCCTTCTCAATAAATTCTATTGCCTTTTTACCAAAAACATTTGTTGAAATTATGCCTATAAGGAATATAAGGGTTATTGCCGAGACAAAACCAAGGCCCGGAACGTGATGTTCAAGGATTTTATCATAAACAGGCCCGAGTATCCCGTCCACAAACTCAAAGAACCAGACAAGAACCAGGGCAGTAATTACTGCAGGAATTGATACAATCAGTCCGGCAAGAAATTTTCTTTTAAGAATCGCTCGAATCGAAATTGCCATATGTATTATCATAAATCTACAGGATGAAATATTGCAAGGTTCCCGATAATCCTCTTTCTAAGTTCCCATATTTATAGCAATATGCTAATATTCACACCATATTAAAAAAAGAAGGATTGAGTCTTCTTTTATAGCGAGATGCGGATGACCATTTATGCCTTTATAGCCAGGGAGAACTTATGTTCCTGTTTTTGAACTGGTTCTGCATTGTTTGTACGTGTTGGCTGCAAGTCTTCCTTGTCTTCCTCTTCCCAGCAAAATTTCATAAAAGATGTGGACGAAGGAAACCCATAGAAGACAATAAATTTTATCATCGCCAACCCAAGCCTGTATGGGTAAGACAGGAAGTAATGCGGCTCAAGGCGCTTATGCCTGAGGCAGGGTGTAGAACAATTGCCAATACATTCAATCGCAAGTTTGCAGAGAGCAAACAGATGACTGTAAGTAAGACCTTTGTGAATGATGTTATCAGAAATAACAAATATGAGATTCAGGTATTGAGAAAAGAGATAAAAAATAAAAAGCCAAAAGATGTGCCGAAGAATCTTGTCTGGGGAATGGATATAACAGGCAAAGGAGATTCTCTTGGGAATATCCATAACATACTTGGGATAGTTGAACACGATAGCAGGCTGAGTCTTGGCCTGACATCTTTGAAAGACAAAGCCTCTATTACAATATTGCGATATTTGCTTGATGCTGTTGAGAGCTATGGCACCCCAAAATTTGTAAGGACAGATAATGAGCCTGTTTTTACCTCATGGCTTTTCAGATTCAGTCTATGGTTTATCGGTATTCGTCATCAGCTTATTGACAAAAGCTGCCCGTGGCAGAATGGAAAAATTGAACGGTTATTCGGGACATTGAAAGAGAAGATAGACCAATGGCAGGTAACCAATCAGGAACAACTCAATGAAGCGCTCGTTCAGTTCCGTTTCTGGTATAACCATGTCCGGCCACATCAGAATCTTGAGGGCAGAACACCGGGCGAGGCATGGAGGAGAATTGATGTCTTTACAAAGGGACATAAGCAGGAATATTGGTTTGAGGCGTGGGATGGATTGCTGGCAGGGTTTTATTTAAAACTTTAAGTTGTCTTTCAGGACAGGAGTGAAATTATAAAGGAAGAAGGATGTCCGCAGACCCCTGCGTTCAATGTGAGGCTGAGACTGAAAATTGTCAGTTTGTGTTAGCCATGTAGAGAAAAGAGGCGGTTTAAGAAAAAATTTTATCATCAAGTTAATAACTTGATGAGTTTTCAAAACAAAAATCAACCGAAAATCCCTTGCGGACAGTCGGACAGGACACATAGCCGTACAATGTGGCTGTTCTCATTTAATTAGAACCCGTCACCTTTTTACTTTTTGTGGTAGCGTTTGTATCCAAGATAGAAGGCACATAGTAAAAAAAACAATGTGGATAGAACTATGCGAATATCCCATCCCTGCAAAACTAAACCAACAAAACCAGCAACAACTAAGATTAATGATAGAACAGTCGCCGACAAGTCGATACCTGAGGAGACCCTTTCAGCTAAAGCTAAACTTTCTACTGTATTTATCATCCCTCCTAAACGGTAGCCACCAATAAATCCAATTGTAAACCCTATGAGAAAGCCAGTTGCCAATCCATAGAAATCAGATGAATACAAAGCCCCGAAAAAAGAGCCTGTGCCACCACCTAAAATTCCAAAAACGCTTGCAAGTCTTAATTGAAGTGGAACTCTTTTCATGATTCTCCTATTTACACGGGCTCCTATGCTGCCTGCGCCATTGCTCCAACATTCCTTCTTCACCACAATTAAGAGAACCGGCACAAGGCTGATCAAATAATTGATGGCCTGCCGTGCCACCGAGAAAGCCTCCTGCCATTCCACCAACAATGCCACCAATTGCGCCACCTACAAATCCTCCGACAATGCCACCACCTAAACTTCCCAATGGTCCACCACCAAGCCCCAAAGAAGCACCATAGGCAAAACCTACATCCATTCCGATACTAGTTCCAGCCGCGGCTCCAGCAACAGCGCCTCCATACCAGCCTACGGTGGCACCTATCGTCTGCCCTGGTCCTCCTCCATAAGCACCGGGGCCAAGTGGTGCTGGCGAGATTGGTGCTAACCCCAGCGGGTCCGTCCAGTTCACTGGATCTGATGAGATATAATTAAATAGATTTACGTCTCCACCCTTGAAATCAATTGGATCCTTCGCCGTCCATTTCCCTATTGCAGGATCGTAGTCCCTTGCACCGAATCTTACAAGACCAGTGTCTCTGTCATGTAAGCCACCTGCAAATCCGAATGGAACGGCAAAACTTGGATTAGTATCGGAAATTATATTCCCAAATGAATCATAGGTTATTTGCTTGACAATATTTCCAGAGCTATCAGTTACCGCCCTCAATGAGCCTACCTGATCATAAAGCAGGTAGTATGTGATTCCATTCTGAACCATAGACACCGGCATTCTTCCATTTGCGTAATTGAAGCGCATTAGCAGATTACTGTTGCCGTCATAGACAGCAAGTAGTTGAGTTAGCCCTTGCCATAGATATTTTTCTACCACCGTTCCGCTAATCCGCTTTGCAATCCTTCTGCCCATCGGGTCATGGTCATAGATAATAGTCGTTCCATCAGGTTTGGTAATGTTCAGCAATTCACCTCTTGAAGAATACTGATATGTCATCGTGCCGGAAGCTGTCGTCTTGCCTGTCAAGAAACCATCTACATTGAACTGGTATGTATTCGCACCTGCCGTTAAAATATGATCTTCATTGGAATAGCTGTAGTTTACCGAGTTACCGATAAGGCGGTTGCCGTTTGCATCATACGAGTAGCTCTCTGTTGTCGTTCCGTTCTGCTTTACTTCAATCAATCTTCCAAGGGTAAGGGTATCATATTGGTAGTCCCATGTAATAACTTCACCTTTAATATTTTCTACTCTCTGAGTGATTCTTCCTGCCTGGTCACGTGTCATGCTGAGGATATACACATCGGTTGCGCTTATCTTGTTGGAATACGCATCAACCTCTCCATATCCGCTAAATGTTCTTGAAAGACTATACGTGTTATCGGATACTTTTTCGGGCAGCCCGTTTTGAGAATTCCTTGCTATCGTGAACGCGCCTGCGCTGGTCAGCAAGCCGTCATTGTCATAGCCGAGACTATAAGAAGTCCCTGCATAGGAAATAGATAAAAGCCTGAAATCATTGTTGTAGGCATAGCTAATAGTTTGATTAAGAAGTCCCGTTCTGCTATCCGTTTTCAATAACAAACCATCGTATGTAAACGTTATTTTCTCTGTGCCTCGCACTGCGCCTGACATGAGACTTGAGCATCCATATTCAAAAGTTGTCATTCCCTCCGGAGTTGTTGTGCTTGTGAGCAATCCTTTGGTATATGTATTCGTTATCAGTTTCCCGGACGGGAATTGAATCGTTTTCAATTTTCTCTCTTTGTCATAAGAATATAGATAACTGCCGGACAATGGCGTCATCCATGTCTTGCGCTGATCGTTGGCGGTGTAGCCGAATGAGTTGGCTATGCTTTTGGGATTCGTAAGAACCGTCATATTGCCGTTGTTGTCGTAATTGTAGGATACTATCGTTCCATCCGGACGATATTCGGATTTCAATCTGCCCATTACGTCATACATGTAATCAAAGGTCTTGTTGTCCGGCGTAATCATATAATCAATATTTCCATTTGGGTCATAAGCAATTGAAAGCGTCCTTGTGCCTGTGGTCGTGCCTGTGAGCCTCCCTCGTGTGTCATAGCTGAATGTTACCGGCGATAAACCTGCAACTGAAATCTCCTTTGTCAGAAGATTCGTTGTGTCATATTTGCTCGTTACAATCCTGCCGAGAGGAGAGGTGTTTATGATCGCTCCTGTAAGAACATTATTTTTTGTTGTCCAGTTCTTGCTGTTTATAGCAGTCGTCTCCGTAATCAAATCCGGTTTCTTATCCGTATTTGTGTCCTGATAGGTTTTGGTGAAAGCGGTTGTCAGCAATAATCCGGCAGGAGATGTTTTTGAGAGTTCTTTTGTGTATTTGAATTTATACTCTGAGTCAAGGCCATATTTCATTGTCTGTTTCATTCCGCAGAACTGTGATGTCTCTGTCAAGCCGTCTGATGAAGCAGTCGTTTGTGTAATCGCACCTGTCGGGTCTGTTTTTAATGAAGTATATGCGCCTGTTGAATCAGTTTTGTCTTTGTATGCAGTAAGATTTCCCTCTGCCGTGAGAATGTTCGTAAGGATATACCCTGAATTGTCCATTGTCTTTGAATAGTTCCAGCTTCCGCCTTCAGGGTCTAATATATCCGTAATCCTGCCGTTGGCATCAAATTGATGCTTAAAATGATTGTTCTTAGTGTCATATTCATCTGTCATAAGGCTCTCTGATGTATAGGCAAATGCATATGCTGAGTTATCAGGGTAAGAAACCTTTTTCAGATTGTTGCTGCCATCAATGGTCAAGCTCGTGATAATGCCGTCAGGGGAGGTGATGGATGTCGGTATGCCACTTCCGTCTCTCTGAATCGTTGTCTGATTTCCGAATCTGTCTGTTATGGAGATGAGTTGTTTATTCTGATAGCCAAAGGTGAGAAGAGTCTTACCCGTTTCAAGATCAATAGTAGATTTATGCAGACCGATGCTATCCATGATGTATCCAAGACCGTTTTCATCGGTGAAGACAAAGTCATCGGCAACAATATGCCCTATAAATATTTCTGGTGGAGAAATTTTCCTTACCCGTTGATTTAGCATATCTGCTATATAGATATTTCCTGCACTATCAACTGCTACTCCTCTCGAATCACTAAATTTTGCCTGGGTAGCCGGACCGCCATCGCCGCTAAAGCCGCCTCCCCACCAACCACTATCACTACCAGCTACTGTTGTAATAATGCCGCTGGCATCCACTTTTCTTATTCGGTGATTCCAAGCATCTGCAATATAAATATTGCCTGAACTATCTATGACTACTCCAGTTGGATAATTAAGCATTGCATTTGTTGCAAGGCCACCGTCTCCACTAAAACACGTTTGCCAGTTCTGCCACGAGCAGCATCGCTGCCCAGCGCCAGCAATTGTTATGATAATGCCGTTTGTGTTCACTTTTCGTATTCTACTAGTAATTGTATCTGCAATATAAATATTGCCTGAACTATCTACGACTACTCCCTGTGGAGAATAAAGACTTGCCTGAGTTGCAGGGCCTCCATCCCCAAGGTTCAACCAATTACTACCACCACCTGCTACCGTTGTGATAATTCCATTAGTATCCACTTTTCTTATGCGACCATTATAGCTATCCGCTATATAAATATTCCCTGCGTTATCCACTGCTATACCAGTTGGAGAATTAAGCATTGCCTGAGTTGCAGGGCCTCCGTCTCCAAGGTTCAACCAATTACTACCACCACCTGCTACCGTTGTGATAATTCCATTAGTATCCACTTTTCTTATGCGACCATTATAGCTATCCGCTATGTAGATATTTCCTGCGCTGTCTACTGCCACTCCATGTGGAGAATAAAGCCTTGCATTTGTTGCAGGGCCTCCATCTCCGCTAAAGCCGGACTGTCCATTGCCTGCAACGGTTGTGATAATTTTAGTAAAATTGTTTTTGCTTTTTGTGCCATCCCCCTTATAAAGAGCGTTAGAGTCAGACAAATTCAGATAATGATGCGAAGAGAGCGTCCAACCACTGCCAAAAGCAGCAATAGAAGTAATCCCTTCTCCTCTCTGAACAATCAATGAACTATGCTTCCATGAGATGACTTCCTGTCTTGCAAGAATTCCCGTAACATAGCTGCCTGCCTGAGCAAATGATTGAGCAAAATTGCCTCCATCGTAATAAACTGCCTGATACACAAACCCTATGCTTATGTTTGCAGTTGTTGAACCAACAGGTTTTCCAAGATAATCTAATCCATCCCATACAAATTCAGCTTTTTGATTCGGCTGGGCTGGAAGTGTTGTCTCAAATGTTCTGCCTGCAACTTCCATCTTCACAATAATGCTCTTGAGGCTCGGAGGAACAGAGCTTCCGCTTGCAGGAATGGTTATCGAGGATTTAAAGCCCTTAACGCGGTTGCTTGCGTAATGCAAGGCCATATCTGTTCCGGGGATTGGTATGTCTTCATGGAAGATGCGGTTTCTGCTCTCGCAATATGAGTTTATTTTGTCACAATCATCATCATCTTTCTGCCCATCGGATGAGGGTTCGCCTCCGGGATTCGGCGGAGTTGCACCAGCAGGTGGACCGTAAGGCCAGTTGCAGTCCCACGGAGTGAAATGATTAATCTTGACACGCCAATATGTTGAATTGGGTTTATATTTAGAGGGGTCAGTCAGCCCTTGTATATTAAAATCGTCAGGCAGGCTGTCTCCTGTGCTGTCAATTGCATCAACAATCCCATCTCCATTTGTGTCGAGAAGCTTGACTACAACTCCATTGTCTGAAGGAACCCATACTGCCCTGTCTCTGTCGTAATAGCCAACAGGGACTTTTTCTCCAACTTTAAAGCCTAAAAAATTATCCACATAAACAGTAACCGGCTTTTCGAATCTCACATTCTTTGCGCCGTCAACTGAGAGTTCGGAGGCATAGGTGAATGCGGAATTCGGCGGCAGTTTTGCAGGCATGGATTCAGGCGTTTCAAACTCTGTGGCCCTTGTTGCGATGGATGAAAGAATTGTCTCTGTGCCGTCTGCGGATTTTGAATATGCCTTGTTGTCTCCGCTAAAAACCATTGTCAAGAAACGGCTGCCATATGAATCGGAGATTGTTGAGCTCTTGTGGGTTATGATTGTTGAGGGATTGCCGTCAAAGTTCACTGTTGTAACAGCTATGTCTTCGGGGATCATGGAGATCGTCTCGGCTGTTGCTATATCATTCCATGGGGTATTTACCTGACGGTGGGTTGTTATAAAACTCGTTTTCTCATAAACAATTGTGATAGTTCCGCCTCCATCTACAGGGATAGAGAACCTTCCTTCGCTGTTTGTGGTTACTGTTCCATATTCAGGATGGCTGTGGATTGAGACTGTTACGCCTGATAACGGATTCTGCGACTTGTCTTTGACGATACCCGTAATCATGGAAAATCTTTTGGAGTCATAGGCTTTTATCGTTGCATTTTGAGGGACCAGTTCTTCATATTGTTTTCCAAATGAGCCTTCGGGCAAGGGTTCTACGGTAATTTTCTTGTTTGCAGTGAAAATAATAGGGCTTGATATGCCTCCTCCCGGCAAAGGGTTAATGACTTTAACCTGATAACTTTCATCTGTCTTTATTGCATCAGACGGGATTGTTGCAATAATTTGTGTCTTGCTTATGTAGTTTGCCGGATAAGGCAGGTTGTTGAAGCTCATAAGTGATGTCTTTACAAAGTTATCGCCTGTCAAGGTAAGTATGAAATCAGGGCTTTCTGCTGTGATTGACGCCGGGTTTATGGATGTGAGTGAAGGGATAGGGTTAAGGACTGTGAATGTTGCTGTGTTTGATGGCCCGCCACCGGGTGACGGGTTTGACGCTTTTATGTCAAGGTATCTGCCATATTCCAAGTCTTCAGATGTGAGTTCAAGCTGGATTTTTGTCTGGCTTATGAGTGTAAAGGGTCTTGAGGTTCCATTTATATACACTGTGGTGTCATTGAAAAGTCCTGTGCCAAAGACTGTGAGGGTTAATCCCTGTGTGCCTGCCATTGTTTCCAATGGGTCAAGGGATGAGATTTGCGGGATCGGGTTCATTATCTGGAGGGTTGCCGAATTTGATATGCCGCCTTCAGGCGCTGGATTAGTAACTGTTATCTGGTATGTGCCTGTTTTTTGTAGTAATGTCTCAGGGATTTCTACTTTGAGGTGGTGATTGTCTATGAAGGAAGCGTGCAGCGTATAGCTGGTAGCGGGTAGTAAAAAACCAGATGAGGATTTTATAAATCCTGAACCTTCGATGATAAGCTCTGCTGTTTTGCCTCCACGCAAGAGCGTATCAGGCGTAATCGAGGTTATTGCCGGAATAGGATTGGGAAGCTGTATCAAAGTGAGGCTGTCTGTTTTGTCGTCAACTATTCCTGCTATGTTTGTGAAGTTGTTGACTGCAACTCCTTTGGGTAGTTTGTTTAAGGGATAGGTTTTAATTGTTGTGTTTGTATTCAGGTCTATAAGTTGTAGTGTTCTATCTTCGTCACAGATTACAAGGGCGCGGTTGTCGAGCTGGTTTATTGCTACTGAGATTGGATGCTTGCCTGTCTGAATTGTGGAGGTCTGCCAATTAAAAAGATTTATGATTGTTATTGAGTTATCTTTTTCATTAACAACTGCTGCAAGGTGCGTTTCATGATTAACATCAATTGCCTGCGGTTTTTGTCCGGTTGGAACTGTTCCTGTTACCTGATTGGTGTTCAGGTCTATGACTGAGACATTGTAGTCTTTTTCATTTACAACTAATGCAAGGTTCAGGACAGGGTCTATCGCTATATCCTTTGGCTCCTGTCCTACTGGAATAGTTCTTGTTAAGCTGTTATTTGTCAAATCAATAACTGAGACTGTGTTGTCTTTGTGATTGGCTGCATAGGCACGGTGGGTTGCCTGATTTATCGTTATTCCTTCCGGTTCTTTGCCAATCGGGATTGTCTTGATTACTGAAAAGGTATTGAGATCTATAAATAAGACTGTATCATCTTTGCTGTTTGTTACAAGGGCAATATTCAGTCCTTTATCAATTGAAACTCCTCTTGGAGCTTTGCCGACAGGAATGGTTGATATAACTTTTTGAGTATTGAGATTTACTATTGAAACTGAATCGGCCTTCTCATTTGCAATCACTGCAATGTCTGTAATCGGATTAATTGCTATGCCTCTGGGGTTTGATTCGAGGGGGATGCCTGAGGTGTCGGTTGTGGAATGGACAGAGTCTTTAAGAGAAAATACTATAAGGCTAAGGACTGATAAAATTAAGACAAAGAAAACGCATCTAAAAGAGTAGCTCTTTCTCATCATTTTCCCCTCTGATGATTTGGCTGGAACTGTTTAGAATAATAAAGAAGCATAAAACTCTTGTCAAGGAGAAAATTCAGACCTGTGAATTTACTTCATGAAATTTACTTCGTTACGCCAATTTAGAAATGTCCTGTTCTTTATCTCTATCTCCAGTAATTATGGAATCACTTGCTGAGCTTCTCGGCCACTTCATCGGGAATATCAAAATTTGCATATACGTTCTGGACGTCCTCGTGGTCTTCGAGCGCATCCATGAGCCTCAGCATCTGCTCCGCAGACTTTCCATCCAGGGCCACATAGTTTTTGGGAAGCATCGTTACTTCAGCGGATTCGATTGGTATATTTGCCTTCTCGATAGCAGCCTTAACCTCGTTTAAAGCCTCAGGCGCTGTGATTATCTCATAATTGTCCTCCTGAGGATCATTTTTCATGTCCTCGGCGCCTGCATCCAGAGCAGCAGACATGAGAGAGTCTTCTGAGGCCTTTGCCTTGTTAACCAATATATAACCCCTCTTGTCAAATATCCACGAAACACACCCGGTTTCTCCAAGGCTTCCGCCGCTTTTGGACATCATATGCCTTATCTCCGGGACTGTCCTGTTTTTGTTGTCAGTCATGACCTCAATAAGCATGGCAACACCTGCAGGCCCATATCCCTCATATACAATTTCCTCGTAAGTAACTCCGGGAAGTTCGCCGGTCCCCTTCATAATCGCCCTTTTAATATTATCGTGAGGCATATTTACTTCCTTGGCCTTCTCTATCGCTGTGCGCAGCCTGGGGTTGCCTTCGGGATCTCCTCCCCCGAACCTTGCCGCGACCGATATCTCTTTTACTATCTTGGTAAAGGCCTTGCCTTTTTTTGCGTCCGTATGGGCCTTTTTATGTTTTATCTGAGACCATTTCGAATGTCCTGACATTATGTACCCCCAACTTATTTTTTGAGTTTCTTTATTTCTTCCAGCCTCTTTTGGGAAGTTTCACCTTCCGTGGTTTTCGGGAAGAATTCTATTACTATCTTATACCCCTTCTCTGCTTCTATAAGGTCGCCAAGATTGAACTTTGCTTCAGAAAACATGAACAGATGATATGGCCTGTCAAGCTTCCCTGTGGCGATAAACTTTTTGACATGCGGCGTAAATATCCTTAGAAGCCTGTCCCACATCTTATTAGCGTAATAAGATTGCCCGAAGGCCTGTTCTATGTTGAACCCGAGCGTGGAATCAGGATATCTCCCGAGAAAATCTTTATATAATTTTTCCGCCTTGTCAACTTTTGGGGGCTTGAACTCATCAATGAGCAAAACAATAAGCCTCCAGTAAGTTTCTTCAACCAAAGGGACATCGGGATACTTATTTATTATCTCATCATACAAAGCCTCCATCTGCGGAAGTATGGACTGCCTGTCCTCTGCTTCCTCTGTAAGGCTGAGTATCCTGCCAAACAGTTCATTCACTTTTTTCTCCTGCTCTTCAACAGAAACTTTCTTCCCGGCAGCAGGCGGCTTCTTATCATCTGTTATCTTGGGCGGCGTTACGCATGCAGGGATTAAAAACAAAACGACCAAAAGATAGCGTATAGCGTGTAGCGTATAGCGTGTTTTCATTCTATATGATACTCCTTTATCTTAGTCAGCAGTGTTTTGTAACTCACCTGTAAAGCTTCTGCTGCCCTGCTTTTATTCCCTTTTGTTTCTTTCAATGCCTTTGTTATCCTCTGCGTTTCAGCAATCCTCAGCGCCTCTTTTGACGCATCCTCAAGAGTCCCGTTCATAGGGAGATTCTTCAACCCGGCTTCCAGGGACAGAGTGCTCAAAGATACATGTTCAGGAGTTATGACCCTGCCGTCACACAATATTATTGCCCGCTCAATCGTATTTTCAAGCTCCCTTACATTGCCTTTCCATGAATAGTTAACAAGCATCTCCATAGTCTCATTCGAGATGCTCTTCAATGGAGCTTTAAGTTCTCTGCAGTACTTATTAAGGAAAAAGTCTACAAGTAACGGAATATCCTCTGTTCTTTCCCTGAGCGGAGGAATCATTACAGGAAAGACACTCAGCCTGTAGAACAGGTCTTCCCTGAACGCCTTTTCCGAAACAGCCTTTTCAAGGTCCTTATTGCTCGCTGCAATAATCCTGACATCTATCTTTATTGTCTTCAATCCTCCAATCCGCTCAATCTCTCCTTCCTGCAAGACTCTGAGCAGCTTGGCCTGAAGCGCAGTGTCCATCTCTCCAATCTCATCGAGAAATATAGTCCCCTTATCAGCAAGTTCAAACTTTCCCATCTTCCTGAAATCAGCGCCTGTAAACGCGCCTTTTTCGTGTCCGAAGAGTTCAGATTCAAGAAGCTCCCTCGGTATGGCTGCACAGTTAATCGGCACAAACGGATATTCCCTTCTGGGACTGAGATTATGTATACCCCTTGCAAATAATTCCTTGCCTGTACCGCTCTCACCCAGTATGAGCACTGTCGTCTTGCTCGGCGCGACCTTCTGAATGTTCTGCGCGACAGTTGTAATTTTCTCACTCTTACCGATAATCCTTGGGATTCCAAGCTGGGCCGAGAATTCTTCTTTCAAAAGCATGTTCTCTGTCATTAACCTCTGTGTCTCAAGCGCCCTTTTCATAAGCATCAGCAGGTGGTCGGTATCAAAAGGCTTTGTAATAAAATCAAAGGCCCCCTCTTTCATTGCAATAACAGCAGTCTCAACCGACCCGAATGCTGTCATCACAATTACCGGCGTCAACGGGTTTTCCTCTTTTGCCGCTTTCAATACATCTATCCCGTCTTTTTTAGGAAGCTTCAGGTCAGTCAAAACCATATCCACCCTATCTTCCTTCAATTTTTTAATTCCCTCAAGCCCGTCCCTTGCAATAACAGTCCTGTAGCCTTCAGCCTTGAGGGTCTCTTTAAGCATATCTGACATTGATTCTCTGTCTTCGACTATGAGGATTGTTTCCATAAAAGCCTAAATATCATATCACATCTTTGCATCTTTCAGTGCATCCCTGCAACCGCAGTTTCTCTGCTCCGGGATAATGCTGAATACCTTTTCTAAAAGAATTTTTATTCTTTCAGTTGATTCTGCCATCTTTTCTACAACCTCTGTTGTTGTCAGTTTCTTTCCAGAGATGCCTGCAGCAAGATTCGTTATAACAGCAATGCCGGCAAGGCATATCCCAAGTTCCCGGGCCAATGAAGCCTCAGGCATTCCTGTCATTCCCACAACATCAGCGCCAAACAGCGAAAATGCCTTTATCTCTGCTGCTGTCTCAAGCCTCGGCCCGTTTGTACATATATAAGCAGCCTTTTGTTTAAGTTTAATGCCAGCCTTTTTCCCTGCTGAAATTATTGCTGACCTCAGTTCAGGACAGTACGGCTCAGTAAAATCAACATGGACTATTTCTTCCTTATCATAAAATGTCCTTTCCCTGCCCTCTGTCATGTCTATAATCTGGTCAGGAACAACAATATCGCCGGGTTTCATTTTCTTATTTATACCGCCGACAGCGTTTATCGAGATAATCCTTCCTGCGCCGAGTTCCTTAAACCCCAGGATATTTGCCCTGTAGTTAACCTTATGAGGCGCGATATGATGAGGAGAGCCGTGTCTTGGAAGAAATGCAACCTCTCTTCCCGCTATATCGCAAATCCTGTAAAGGCCTGACGGTTCGCCGTAAAGAGTTGTTATTTTCCTTTCTTCCCTGACAACAACCCCTTCAATCTCATAAAGCCCGCTCCCGCCTATAACACCTATCATCTTTTCGCTCCCTTCCTCCGGAACAACACTATACGTATGGAATAAAATTTTAACATATAAGGGCAATATTATTTAATAAATTCAATCTTCGTATTTAAGTATTGACATTAGTATAACTACTTGGTATCTTTTAAGTATGAAAACAGCAATATCTATCCCGGATGAACTCTTCAAGGAAGTTGAGAAGTTTGCCCAAAAACATAATTACTCCAGAAGCGAGGTGTTTGTCGTTGCAGTCAGAGATTTCCTCAGAAAACTGGAATCAAGAAAACTCCTGAATCTCCTTAATGACGCATACTCGGCCACCGAGCCTGTCGAAGAAAAAGCTCTCAGGGAAAAAAGCAAGAAACATTATGCCAGAACAGTTTTAAAGGAAAAATATTGACAATCAGGCAGGGTGATATTTACTGGGTCAACCTTGGCGTCCCGAAAGGCTCAGAGCCAGGCTACAGACATCCGCATGTTGTTATACAAAACAATATTTTTAATGCCAGCAAAATAAATACAGTAGTTGTTTGCGCCTTAACTTCAAACCCAAAAAGGGCAGCCGCCCCTGGAAATGTTCTGTTGAAAAAAGGAGAAGGAAATCTGCCAAAAGACAGTGTTGTTAATATATCGCAGATTATAACGGTGAATAAGCCAGACCTTATTGAAAAGATAGGGTCATTATCACCTGCAAAACTCCAGGAGGTAATAGAAGGTATTAAGCTCCTGGTAGAGCCAAGAGAGTTGTAATCTTAGATATCAAATACCCTTCCTGCGCCGGAAGTTTTTTGGGGCAAATGCCTATATCATTTCATCGGATAGTCTATCAATCCAGTATCTTGGTTTTCTGTGAAGGTGAGCAACAGCTATGACAACAATTGTGTCTGAATCAATACCGTAAATAATTCCGTAAGGGAAACGGGTAAGCAGGCAGCGCCTGAGTTCGGGTTCTATTTCTGTACACGAAAGCGGAAATGCTGTAATTCTCTTGACAGTGCGGTCGAGGTCATCCAGAAAGCGTGTTCCTAAATCTTGCGATTGGGAATCATACCATGCAACAGCGTCATCAACCTAAAGTTGGGCAAGCTTCGAAAATCTAATCTTCATCTACTGTGATGCTTTCTCATAACTTGTTCGTAGGAGACAGTTTTTAATTTGCCTGATTTATACGCTTTCCATCGGCTTCTTGCTTCCTCAGCCCAAACACGGTCAATCTCGGGATCTGGTTTGTCGAGTTGCATCAGGATTGAATCAACGATCTCAAGCTTTGCATTATCGGGCAATGCTTGAATCCTTGCTTCAAGTTCTTTATTCTTTGTTGCCATTTCTCCCTCCTTTCGCCTGCAGAATTGATTCTATTATACCAATATCAGAGAGAAATTCATCAACCGGCTTATTGGTGCTGCAAGATATTCTCTCAGCTTTTAAATACCCTTCCTGCGCAAGAAGTTTTATGGGGCATATATATAAAGCTTTGTTGGAATGAAGGGGGAAGCGGGGTGTTGGATTTTTTTGTAGAGAGAGGAGGGGGAAGAGTGAAAATAGGCGCTGAACTGATTTGTTTTATCGAAGAATACTGCAAGTGTACCTAGGTTTTTTGTTCTAACGTCTGCATTTGTTTTGAGGCGATAAATGTACGCAAAGAGCACAGCAAAGAGGATCAGGTCTTTACTTTTGACTTTTCATCGAGTAAATAAGAAAAAAACAGCTCTTAGTTGACTGAGAACTTTTGGCAAGAAGAAACAGGCGATATTCTTATCCGCTGCAAAGGGGCTTATTTCAGGGATTAGTAAAAATAGTTAGAACAAGGTCTAACGCGATCTTTTCCGCCCGGATGTTCGGTATCGCGCCATTTTCTCCCTAACCTCAAATCCGATTTTACTTTTCTTCGTCTCCGGCGGAGTCATGAGTTGGCGTATAGCATCGAAGACAATCTTGAACTGTGCATCATATTTCTTTTCCATCTCATTTAGTTTTCGTGCAAGCTCGGCATTAGAGGCAAGCATCTGTCTGAGCTTAACAAATGCACGCATTATTTCGATATTTACTTTAACTGCTCGCTCGCTGTTCAGGACACTCGAAAGCATGGCAACACCCTGTTCTGTAAAAGCATATGGTAAATAACGCCGGCCTCCCCAATGACTTGAGGTGCCAAATTGGAACCTCAAGTTCTCGAACTCCGCTTTGTCGAGCTGAAACATAAAGTCAGCCGGAAAACGATTAGCATTTCTCTTGACTGCTCTCACCAGCATTTTTGTTTCTACACCATAAAGCTCTGACAGGTCGGCATCCAGCATAACCTTTTCCCCACGGATCATCAGAATCTTTTTTTCAATCATCTCAACTGGAATCAGCGTTTTCATTATGCCTCCCAAAAATTTTTCCCTCAATCATATCCGTTCAAGTGAGAGAATTTCAAGAGAGAAAAAATATTATAAAGGGAACCTTTATAATAAGGCTTAACAACCCGCATTCTCCTGCCGGCATCATGGCAGTCTCTTAATTTTTTTTCTTAATGCTATAATAAATGGGATTGCCGCATAATAATAAAAATCGAGGGCATTAATGCTGGATAAAGAACTGCTCCAAAAAATACTTAAAAAAACCCTTTCTTCCGGCGGGGAATATGCCGATGTGTTCGTTGAGCGCAGAAAACCGACATCCATCCAGCTTGAAGATGATAAGATAGAAAAAATATTCACAGGCATTGATTCAGGAGTCGGTATAAGGCTTATCGCAAATAGCAAGACCTTCTATGCCTTCAGCAATGACCTGTCTGAAAAGGCATTATTGAATGTTGCAGAGAGCCTTACAAAGGCATCCAAATCTCCACAAAAGGACATAACCCTCGACCTCAGGAAACAAAGGCCTGAGGTAAACTTCAATATAAAATTAATCCCCGAAACTATTCCTATGGATAAAAAAATAGAGCTTGTCAGAACTGCAAACAAGGCTGCGCGTGCTTTTGACAAAAGAATTAAACAGGTAATTGTAATGTACCGGGATTCTGTACAAAAAGTTCAGATAGCAACATCAGAAGGTTTCATAGCAGAAGATGAACGCATTCATACGCTTATGGTCGCCCACGTAATCGCATCTGATAACGGAATAATCCAGACAGGATACGAACCTGCCGGGGGCCTGGTAGGTTTTGAACTCTTTGAAAATGTAAAACCGGAAGAGCTTGCCTTAACAGCAGCGCGGCGCGCAACAATGATACTTACGGCAAGAAGGGCTCCCGGAGGAAGAATGCCTGTTGTAATATCATCCAATGCAGGCGGCACAATGATACACGAAGCCATAGGCCACGGGCTTGAGGCCGACCTTGCACAGCAGGGCCTTTCAGTATATTCAAATAAGGCAGGCGAAATGGTAGCATCGCCCTTAATCACTGTTCTTGATGACGCCACTATTCCAAATAAACGGGGATCTTTCAGATTTGATGACGAAGGAACACCTTCACAAAGAACAGTCCTTGTTAAAAACGGGGTGCTGACAGGTTATATGTATGACAAATACACTGCCATGCAGGACAAAACAAGGTCCACAGGCAATGGACGCAGGGAGTCCTATCACAGCAGGCCGATTCCGAGAATGACCAATACATTTATAGCTTCAGGGGAATCTCTGCCTGAAGATGTTCTAAAATCTACATCTAAGGGCCTTTTCGTTAAAAAGATGGGCGGCGGCCAGGTTAATACAGTAACCGGAGATTTTGTTTTTGAGGTACAGGAGGGCTATATAATTGACAATGGAAGGATTGGAGAGCCAGTGAGAGGGGCTACGCTCACAGGCAATGGCCCGGAAGTGCTGAAATCCATTGATAGGGTCGGCTCTGACATGGGGTTTTCAATAGGAACATGCGGGAAGGACAACCAGGGAGTGCCTGTATCAGATGCAATGCCTACAATAAGAATACCTGAAATTGTTGTAGGCGGCGAGGCATAGTCTGTTAATAGTGTGTTGATAACTACACATCTGATGAATATAAACAACACCTTTTATCCGTAAATCCCTTGATTTTAAAAAAAAATTATCTGGCACTCTATTTGCATTCATTTAACGGTCATGCGTTTGCAAAGAACAATAAAACAGGAAGTGAGCTTCGAAGGCATAGGGCTTCATACAGGTAACCATGTCAACGTACAACTCAAGCCTGCATCGAGAGATACCGGCATTATTTTCCATAGAATAGACAAAAATGTAATGATAAGGGCGCATGTAGGCGAAGTTTCAGACACTGCGTTTGCAACAAGTCTCGGCTCTAATGGCACAAGAATAAAGACTGTTGAACATATTCTTGCAGCTATATCAGGACTGGGAATAGATAATCTTGTTATTGAGATGGATGGCTCTGAGGTACCAATTCTTGACGGCAGTTCTACTGAACTTATTGCTCTAATCCTGAAAGGCGGAATCGCAAAACAGGGCAAAAAAAGACCGTATCTGCGTATTGTAAAGCCTGTTGTTCTCGAGGACGGGCATTCTGAGATTGCTGCCTTTCCGTATGAGGGCAGAAAAATTACTTACAGAATACATTTCAATCACCACCTTTTAGGCGAACAAAGGCTGAGCATTGAACTCAATGAGGAAACCTTCATAAAAGAAGTGGCCCCGGCAAGGACCTTCGGGTTTTTAAAGGATGTAGAATATCTGAGGGCAAACGGCCTTGTAAAGGGAGGCTCGCTGGATAATGCTATAATCCTTGGAGACAACGGGGTAATTAACAAAACAGGCCTGAGGTTCAAAGATGAATTTGTAAGACATAAAATACTTGATTTTATTGGAGATTTCTCCCTGATAGGGTTTCCTGTGCATGGCCATATAATAGCAAACAGGGCAGGACATTCAACGAACATAAAGTTTATAAAGAAACTGCTTTCAGCTACGGATTGCTGGGAAATTGTATCAGATGTTGAGCATGCCCAGGCACTGACTTACTCATAAAAAACACTGTAATTTCAAGATGTTACAAAATTGTACTTGATTTATTTGTAAAAATCAGTATCTTATAAGGATAGCCTCTGAAAAAAGAGGCTGGAGAGTCGGATCTCCAGCCCAAAAGATTCTAAACAGTAACTTATTTCTTTTTCTTCTTTGCTGCTGCTTTCTTCTTAGCTGCCATTATAGTTCACCCCCTCTCCATCCCCCTAAGGGGAAAGCATAAAGTTATATTCTGCCTATCAGGGTAATTCTTTTTCCTGACAGCAGTTTTTCCAGATCAATATCTCCTTTTTCCTTTTTGACCTTATATTCCGAGTCATCAAGCACTGTATAATGAATCTTCTTGCCAAATTCATCCTCCAGGGCCTTCAGGCTTGCTCCGATATTATTGGACGTTGCACCGATTATGAAAAGGTCAACCGTGCCTACATCCTCGCTCTCTGCATATGGACCGTAAAGGAATGCTGCCTTTGCACCGGACTTTCTGGCCAATGTCTTTAAAGCGCCGGGCAGACCGAGAGATTTGGCAATGAGGTTCTTGAGTTCTGAAAACAACTGGGACGTCTTATTAGCCTGAAAGTATTTCAGATTAGCAACCTTATGGCTGAACACTATACCCATCTTTTCGAGGTTATCGAGTTCTCTCTTGACACCGGATGGATTCTTTCTTATGAGAGTTGCTATTTCCCTGACATAGAATTTTTCATCAGGGCTGTTTAAAAGAAGGGCCAGCAGGTCAGCTCTTATAGTTGATGAGAAGAGCATCTTTAGGGTCTCTCCTGTTGGCTGTTTTACCATCTTGCATTATGTTATATCATAACAATTCAGGTTTGTCAACAAAAAAATCAATATTTTATACAAACCTCTATTTTTTTTATTCGATAGCTGAAGTAACAGTCAACGACCAAGCCGTTAATGAATACAGAAACATACATAAGGCATAAGGATTGATGCAGTTGTAAATACAGTACACTTAGTTGCATATACAAGAAACTTGCTAATTGATACAGAAGAGCAAATTAATGAGAACTTTGATGCTGTAGGCGGAACAATCGCATACAAACACGTTAAATACTATATATAGTGGCCGCTGATAAACCGCATACAAGTTGCAAAATATCTAAACTTTAAACTTTAGGTTTGAATAACGCCCTTTGTTTCTAAGCGTTGAAAACCGTTATTTATTGTTTAGTCTCGGTATATGCATTGTCGCATACTTTACCGTTGCTGTCGAAATCCACGATCAGAGCGGCACTAACGGTTTTTGCGCCGCCATGAGATGAGAATGCATAAACATAAGTCCACCGCTCCACACACCCAGCCGGATGTCCCTGTAAAGGAGCTGTTACCTGATAAGGTTCGCCGAACCACTCCCTGATCTGGGTCTTGGTGTGAACGCCCTTCCTGATATCATTTACGTGTGTCCTGTCGAATTGCTTGCCTGATGAAGCGCAGGCAAATATCACCATGGCTGCTGCTGCCAATAAACAGATTCTCACAGATGCCTTCATCTTACCCTCCTTTAAAGCTGGAATATCCCCTGTTCTTAAACTGTACCAACTCAATAATTCGGTAACTTTCTAAATCATAGCACTTGTTTATTTCAGGGTCAATTAAAGTCCGGAAATTTATTAGGTAATTGTACTGGGAGAATTGATAATTTTGGGTTAAGCTTTGTATCTCTTGAAAATAAGGCAGGCGTTTGTTCCGCCGAAGCCGAAGGAATTCGACATCACGCAGTTCACTTCCATCTTCCTTGCCTTGTTAGGGACATAATCAAGGTCGCACTGCGGGTCAGGATTATCAAGATTTATTGTCGGAGGCACAATATTATCCCTCATGCACAGGACGCTTATGACAGCCTCCACGCCTCCTGCAGCGCCAAGCAAATGGCCTGTCATGGACTTTGTCGAACTCATTGCAACTTTATAGGCATGTTCCTTAAAAACCGTTTTTACAGCAATACTTTCGAGTTCATCACCATATTTCGTGGATGTGCCATGGGCATTTATGTAGTCAATATCTGACGGGTTAAGGCCTCCGTCCCTGAAAGCCATTGCCATGCACCGCGCTGCGCCCTCGCCTTCAGGCGCAGGCGAAGTTATGTGATATGCATCTGACGTCATTCCATATCCGACAACTTCTGCCTGTATCTTTGCCCCTCTTGCAAGTGCGCTTTCGAGGCTCTCAAGCACCATAATGCCGGAGCCCTCTCCCATTACAAAACCGTCTCTGTCCCTGTCAAAAGGCCTGCTTGCCTTTTCAGGTTCATTGTTTCGTGTCGAGAGCGCCTTCATTGCATTGAAACCGCCTATGCCCAATGGAGTTATGACTGATTCAGAGCCTCCTGCAATCATTGCCTCAGCATCACCCCGCTGAATCATCTTAAAGGCATCCCCGATTGCATGGCTTCCTGAGGCGCATGCAGTCGCCACTGCAGAATTCGGGCCTTTAGCGCCAAATCTTATAGATACCTGACCGGCTGCAAGGTTTATTATCAGCATAGGGATAAAAAAAGGCGTAATCCTTCTGGGGCCTCTCTCAAGCAGGACAGAATGATAATGCTCAATAGCAGGCAGCCCGCCAATGCCTGAACCGATTATAACTCCGACCTTTTCAGTATTGGCTTCCGTCACCTTTAAACCCGAATCCTTCATCGCCATATCAGAAGCTGCAATAGCGAGATGGATAAAACGGTCCATCTTCTTTACTTCTTTAGGCTCTATGTAGTCTTCAGGGTTAAAGCCCTCTATCTCGCCTGCTATCTGCGTTGTAAATGCCGAGGAGTCAAAGTGGGTAAGCCTTCTGACGCCTGACCTGCCTTCAATAAGCCCTTTCCAGCTTTTTTCGGCTCCAATCCCGAGAGGCGTGACAATACCCACCCCTGTTACAACAACTCTCTTTTTTCCCATTAAGGCTTTTTGCTGTTAATATACGCTATTGCGTCTTTTACCTTGGTTATCTTCTCAGCATCTTCATCAGGTATCTCTATATTGAAAGCCTCTTCAAATGCCATTACAAGTTCAACAGTATCCAGAGAGTCTGCACCGAGATCCTCAACAAAAGATGCCTCGGGCGTTACCTCAGCAGAATTAACCCCGAGCTGTTTTGATATAATCTCTTTTACTTTTTCGTCAACCATTAAAGCACCTCCAATTAAATTCTTATTTTAAACTGCACAGCTAAAATTTATACGTACATGCCTCCATTAACATGTATTACCTGTCCCGTTATATACCCTGCCTCCGGCGATGCAAGAAAAACAACAGCATTTGCAACATCCTCGGGCGTGCCGAACCTCCCTAACGGGATTGCTCTCTTCATCTCATCCTTAACGTTTTCAGGGAGGGCATCAGTCATCGCAGTTGTTATGAAGCCGGGGGCAACGGCATTTGCAGTTATGCCCCTGCTTGCATATTCCTTTGCAGTAGTCTTTGTCAGGCCGACAATCCCTGCCTTTGACGCGCTGTAGTTTGCCTGTCCAGAATTTCCCATGAATGCAACAACGGATGCGATATTTATAATCCGTCCATACCTCTGCTTTGCCATTACCTTAATTGCCTCTTTCGAGCAAAGAAACACGCTCTTCAGGTTAATGTTAATTACAGTATCCCAATCCTCTTCTTTCATCCTCATTATAAGGCCGTCTCTTGTTATGCCTGCATTATTTATGAGAATGTTTATTTTACCAAATTCTTTCGATATATCTTCAAATATTTTAATTACCTCATCTGATTTCGAAACATCGAGCTTAACCGGCATTGCCTTTACGCCAAGCTTTTCAAGCTCAGCCGCGGTATCTTTTGCCTGTTCAAGGCTGATATCGGCAATAACAAGATTAACGCCTTTTCTGGCAAGCGCATCAGCTATTGCCTTCCCGATACCACGCGCCCCCCCTGTAACAACAGCAACCTGTTCCCTAAAATCCATTTTTTCCTCCAGAAAAAAGCCGGCTATAATTTTAACAGAGAATTCTTATTATTTTCCAGTCTTTTTAGAAAAGATCCGTCTTTCCATTTTTCAGGACAGAAAAGCAGAATCCTTGTTCACATGGAAATCTTATCTTATTGGAAGTAAAAAAAACAAGCATTGCGGTGTGTTATAATTTATGGTATTAGTTTATATTAGTACAACAATATAATTTTATGAATAAAAAAATAAAAAAAGCTATATTCCCCGCAGGGGGACTCGGGACAAGGTTTCTGCCTGCAACAAAGGCCTCGCCCAAAGAGATGCTGCCTATTGTTGATAAACCCATGATCCAATATGCAATCGAAGAAGTAATGGCATGCAACATTAAAGAGTTCATAATAATCACGGGAAAATACAAGCGTTCCATAGAAGACCATTTCGATTCTGCATATGAGCTTGAAGAAAATCTCCGAAAACTCGACAAGAAAAAGCTCCTTGAGGAAATAACAAGGCACAACCACCTTAACTTTGCATACATCCGGCAGAAGGCAGCGCTGGGGCTTGGACATGCAATCCTTTGCGTAAAGCCTTTTGTAAAGGATGAACCATTTGCAGTCCTTCTCAGTGATGATGTAATAGAACCCGAAGAGACGCTGCTTAAGGATATGATTAAACTTTATGAAAAACTTGAATGCCCGATACTGGCGCTCGAAGAAGTTCCCATGACAGACATACACAAGTATGGCGTAATAGAAGGGGCAGATTTAGGCAACGGGCTGTTTAAGATTAATAACCTCATTGAAAAACCTTCTAAAGAAAAGGCGCCTTCCAATCTCGCAATAATAGGAAGATATATTCTTACACCGGAGATATTCGGCATCCTTGAAAAACTGACGCCGGGCAGAGGAGGCGAAATACAACTTACAGATGCACTGAGAGAACTTCTCAAAAAACAGACCATTTACGGTTACCTCTTTAAAGGCAAAAGATACGACGCCGGAGACAAGCTGGGATATCTCAAGGCAACAGTTAATTTTGCACTGAAAAATGCAGAGGTTTCAGAGGCATTCAGTAAATACTTGCTTGATATTGCACACATGTTAAAAAATAAAAAACATCATGAAGATAAAACACATTAGTAAAGTTCCGGTAAAAAAATTATTGTAAAATAAAGTTAGGAGTTTAGAATGGCAAATCTTGCAGAAAAAGAAGAGAAAGAGCTTGAGATACCTGATAGCCTTCCCGTGCTTCCAGTAAGGGATATTGTTGTCTTTCCTTATATGATATTGCCTCTCTTTGTTGGAAGAGATATGTCCATAAAGGCTATAGAACATTCATTGAGCACAAACAAGATGGTCATGCTTCTTACGCAAAAGGACCTTAATGCAGAGAATCCGGTACCTGATGAACTGTATTCTATTGGCACTGTGGGACTTATAATGCGGATGCTGAAACTTCCGGATGGAAGGGTCAAGGTGCTTGTGCAGGGCCTGGCCAAGGCAAGGGCAGTAAAGTTTTCTCAGGAGGAGCCATTCTTTACAGCAGGCATAGAAAAAATACTTGACAAGAAGCCGGAAGAAATAACAATTGAGATAGAAGCCATAATGAGGAGCGTGAGAGAACAGATAGACAAGGCAGTCTCTCTCGGCAAAACAATCCTCCCTGATATAATGATAGTTATCGAAAACCTCGACGATCCGGGAAAACTTGCCGACCTTATTGCGTCAAACATAGGCCTGAAGACAGAGCAGGCACAGGCAGTGCTTGAGATAACAGACAATGTTAGGCGGTTAAAAAAAGTCAGCGAGATAATGAACAGGGAGATAGAGCTTCTTACAGTCCAGCAGAAAATCCAGACCGAAGTCAGGGGCGAGATAGACAAAAACCAGAGGGAATATTTCCTCAGGGAACAACTGAAGGCAATTCAGAAAGAGCTTGGAGACATTGATGAGCGCTCGGAAGAGATAAAGGAATTCAAGAAAAAGATTCTGGAAGTAAAGATGCCGGAAAAAGTCCAGAAGGAGGCGGAAAAGCAGCTCAAACGCCTCGAAAAGATGCACCCTGACAGCGCTGAAGCCGGAACAGTCAGGACATACCTTGAATGGATGGTTGAAGTTCCGTGGTCAAAATCAACTAAAGACAGCCTGGACATAAAGGCAGCCCAAAAGGTGCTTGACGATGACCACTATGATCTCGAAAAGGTAAAAGAACGCATTCTGGAATATCTCAGCGTAAGAAAATTGAAAAAAGAAAAAATGAAGGGCCCGATACTCTGCTTCATAGGCCCCCCCGGAGTCGGCAAAACATCTTTGGGAAAATCAATAGCAAGGTCATTGGGAAGAGAATTTGTCCGCATGTCTTTGGGCGGGGTAAGAGATGAAGCAGAAATAAGAGGGCACAGAAGAACATATGTTGGAGCGCTGCCCGGCAGGATAATACAGGGGATAAAGACCGCAGGCACAAACAACCCGGTTTTCATGCTTGACGAAATAGACAAGATAGGCATGGATTTCAGGGGCGACCCCTCATCCGCTCTCCTTGAGGTCCTTGACCCTGAACAGAACAATACATTTGTTGACCATTACCTGACAGTGCCCTTTGACCTTTCAAGGGTAATGTTTATCACAACAGGGAACCTTGTCGACACTATACCAGGCCCTTTGCGGGACAGGATGGAAATAATCCACCTTTCCGGATACACAGCAGAAGAGAAGCTTGGAATCTCAAAAAACTATCTTATCCCTAAACAGCTCGAAGAGCACGGCATAACAAATAAGATACTGAAGATAACAGACGCGGCTGTTTTAATGACAATATCCCAGTATACGAGGGAGGCAGGCGTCAGAAACCTTGAAAGAGAGATAGCCAACCTGTGCAGAAAGGTTGCGAAAAAAATAGCAGAAGGCAAACAGAAAATATTTATTGTAAAAGCCAAAAATCTTCACAGGTTTCTTGGTGTTCCAAAACACCTTCCTGAAGAGGAGATGGAAAAAGATGAGGTTGGTGTTGCAACCGGCCTTGCATGGACAGAGGCAGGCGGTGACATAATCTATGTTGAAGCAACAACCATGAAGGGAAAGGGGAGCCTTACCCTTACAGGGCAGCTCGGAGATGTCATGAAAGAGTCTGCTCAGGCAGCCCTGAGCTACGTCAGGTCAAAGGCAGCTTCACTCGGAATAAAAGATGAGATATTCGCTAAAACAGATTTGCATATTCACGTCCCCGCCGGAGCAATACCCAAGGACGGCCCCTCGGCAGGTATAACAATGGCAACTTCCATTGCATCTGCACTCACAGGGAAACCTGTAAAAAAGGACGTTGCAATGACTGGCGAGGTCACCTTAAGAGGCAGGGTTCTTCCAATAGGCGGGCTCAAGGAAAAAGCGCTCGCTGCAAAAAGAATGGGCATCAAAGTAGTAATTGTGCCAAAAAGAAATAAAAAAGACCTCGAAGATATTCCCAAGTATGTTAAGAAGGATATGGAGTTTATCTTCGCAGATACAATGAACGATGTGCTCAGAATAGCGCTTAAAACTAACAAAAAGGTTAAATAAGGTTAAGGCTGAGGTTGAGTTTAACTTTGTTTTTAGATATCTTAACCTCAATCTCAACCTTTTTTACTTAGATTATGAGACTCTCTGATATAGGGGAACTTGCCCTCCTGGAAATAATCCGAAAAAGATTTGCCCGGAAATCAAAGCTGCGCACAAGGCAGAAGGGTATTATTGTCAATATAGGCGATGATGCAGCCGTGATAAAACCCCGGGCGAAAAAACTCCTTATCACCACTGATATGATGGTTGAAAGAGTGCACTTTGACTTAAGTTTTACAACACCTTACCAGCTTGGGTTCAAACTCGTCTCTGTAAACGCAAGTGACATCTACGCAATGGGCGGGACACCTCATTACCTTCTGCTTGATATTGCAATGAATAAAATAACCGAGGAATCATTTGTTGATAGTTTTTTTGATGGTATTCAGGATGCCATAAAGTTATACGGGATATCGCTTATTGGCGGAGACCTCTCTTCTTCAAAAAATGACATGGTTGCAGCTGCATCTCTCATAGGATACGCAGAAATACCTGTAAAGCGTTCAGGTGCAAAACCAGGGGATAAGATATATGTAACAGGCAGCCTCGGAGACTCTGCATGCGGACTGGAAGTTCTTAAAAAAGCTGTCAGGTGTCAGGTGTCAGCTGCCGGCAAAAAAATAACTGCTGCAAATTACCCCCTAATCGCTAAATTTAAAAAAACAGAATTAACATGGAACACTATCGCCCCTTTGTTGAAAAGACACCTCATGCCAGAGGCAAGAAACCCCAAAAATTTTGTCAGGCATGCCACAGCAATGCTTGATTTAAGCGATGGTTTATTTATTGACTTATCAAGACTGTGCAATGAAAGCAAAGCCGGCGCAAGGATTTACATGGAGCATATTCCTGTTTCCAGTCAGGCAAAAAAGGCATCATCGGCTTTAGGACTGGATTTATTTAAGCTCGCCACTTCAGGTGGTGAAGATTATGAACTGCTCTTTACAGCGCCTCCTGACTACAAGCCACGGGCCATGAGCCATGAGCTGAAGATAACCTGTATAGGTGCTATCACAAAAAAAGGCATGGTTGCAGTTGATAAATACGGGAAGGAATCAGCATTAAGGGCAGAGGGTTACCAGCACTATGGGATTCAGAGATAGGCTCAGAGACATATTGAGCCTCAAAGACTCTCCGCACAAACTGGCAATGGCATTTGCTGCCGGTGTTTTCATAGGGATGTCTCCCCTGCTTGGCCTCCACACAGTTCTTGGCCTTGCAATAGCATGGGCATTCGGACTAAACAGGCTCGTAACTATTACAGGGGTATTCGTAACAAATCCATGGACTATTGTTCCAATTTATACTTTCAGCACATGGGTCGGAGCAAAATGCCTCGGCATAAAAAATATAATTCCTGAAATAGACTGGGCACACATTACATTCACTTACCTTCTTCACGAGTTCAAACCTCTCCTTGTGCCTTTTGTCTTAGGCACCTTGCTCGTTGGCTTTATCTCTGCGGTTATCGGATATTTTATCATCTACCACTCAGTGAAAAAGGCCCATTCCCTTGGCAAATAAGATATCTGTCATAAGCCTGGGCTGTCCGAAAAATACGGTTGATTCTGATAACCTCACACGAAAACTTATCAGCAATGGATTCCTGTATCTTAATACCTCTGAGGATGCAGATATCCTTCTCATCAACACATGCGGCTTTATTGAGGCTGCAAAAAAAGAATCAATTGAAGAAATACTGAAGCTGGCAGCAATAAAAAAAGGGCCCAAAAAACTCATTGTATTCGGCTGCCTTGCAAAGAGATATAAAGATGAAATATTGAAGGAGATCCCTGAGATAGACGCAATATTCGGAGTTGGAGAGGATGAAAAGATAATTGCATACTGCGAAAGTCAAAGAAAGATGCAAGATACAGGATACATGATGCAGGATAAAAAAAATCGCGCATCGTGCATCGTGAAGCATGAATCATTTTTTTTCAGTTCACCTTCTTACGCTTATCTGAAAATTTCAGAAGGTTGCAACAAAAGATGCTCATACTGCGTCATCCCCTCAATCAGGGGCAAATACAAAAGCATAAACCCCGATGAGATACTTAAAGAGGCAGAACGGTCTGTAAAAAGAGGGGCCAACGAGCTTATCCTTGTTGGCCAGGACACCGCATGTTATGGTAAAGACCTCAATGGTTATGATATCTCAAAACTTCTAAAAGATATCTGTTCCTTAAAAGGTGATTTCTGGATAAGGCTGCTTTATGCCTACCCTGCTTCAATAAGTGAATCACTCCTGAAAGTAATTGCCGGGGAGGATAAGATATGCAAGTATCTTGATATCCCCTTTCAGCACTCTGAGGACAGAATACTTAAGCTGATGAAAAGAGCAGGCGACAAAAAAGGTTATCTGGACCTTATCAGAAAAATCAGAAGCATAATACCTGATATCGTCCTCAGGACAACTTTTATCATAGGCTTCCCATCTGAAACAGAAAAAGAATTTCATTCTCTTTTAGATTTCATGGAAGAAGCAAAATTTGACAGGCTGGGCGTCTTTAAATACTCGCAGGAAGAAGGCACGCCCGCAGCAAAACTCAAGGGGCAAATATCAGATATAATAAAAAACAGACGGATAGATGAGATAATGAAACAGCAGGCGCATATATCTTTAGAAGAAAACAAGAAACTCATCGGCAGGCAATTCAAAGCCCTTATTGATGAGGTTGCCAACGGGATAGCGATTGGAAGATTATATTCCCATGCGCCTGATATTGACGGAGTGGTCATTATTGACGATTGCAGAATGCGGAATACGGATAACGCCCCCTCTTATCCCCCTCTTAAAATAAGAGGGGGAAGGGGGAGTTATGAAATCCGAAATCCGAAATCCGAAATTTTAAACACAGGCAGCTTTGTGACTGTTAAGATTACTACGGCATTTGAATATGATTTGAAAGGTATTATTGCAGGATGAAAAAAATCCCGTGGCTTCATTTAGTCTTATTTATTGCCACATTCCTTTCAACCCTTGCAGTAGGTGCGCTTCAGGCCCAGCCAATAGAAAATATAACCAAAGACCCGTCAAATATATTAAAAGGGTTGCCATTCTCGCTGGCCCTGATGCTTATACTCCTCTGCCATGAACTCTCGCATTACATTGCCTCTAAAAAACACCACGTACAAGCAACCCTGCCCTATTTCATCCCTGCCCCAACGCTTATCGGGACAATGGGCGCATTCATAAAAATGAAATCTCCTATCACAACCAGAATGGCGCTGATAGATATTGGCGCATCAGGGCCCATCGCAGGTTTTATTATATCCCTGATAGCAACAATTATCGGCCTCCCGTTATCACAGGTCGTACTCACAAAAGGAATACAGGGCAGCCTGGCCCTCGGCGACTCTCTGCTTTTTTCCCTGCTCTCGCGCCTTATCCTGGGAGAGATACCCGATTCATATGACGTCCTTTTGCACCCTATTGCATTTGCAGGCTGGATCGGGTTTTTTGTTACAGCATTAAATCTTATCCCTGTAGGACAGCTCGACGGCGGACATATTGCATATGCCATCATGGGAGAAAAACACATACGCATATCAAAGGTCCTTGTGCCGGTACTGATAGTACTCGGGGTTTTTATGTGGGAAGGCTGGATTATATGGGGAGTGCTGCTGTTAATACTGGGACTGCGGCATCCGCCTGTTTTATACTGGGAAACACCGTTAGATAAAAACAGAAGGGCTATCAGCTGGATTACAGCAATAATTTTTATTATTACTTTCATACCGACTCCGTTTAAGGCGCTGCCCTAAACGGATTACCCTTGATTTTTGTCATGCTTTTAACCGAAAATAATGAGTAGCAAAACCTGAACTACTTAACCTATTTAAACTACTTAACCTGTAAAGTAAAAAGGAGACCCGCAAATGAAAGTAATTCTTAAGGAAGACGTGAAAAATCTCGGGAAAATGGGTGACATCATTACTGTTGCCGAAGGCCATGCAAGGAATTTTCTTTTACCGAAAAAACTTGCTGTTGAGGCCCTGACAGAAAACATCAAGGCCCTTGAGCATCAGAAAAAGACGATTCAGGAAAAAGCAAAAAAAGTTAAGAACGTATCTCAGGATTTAGCTAACAGAATATCCTCCCTGTCTCTGTCCATAAAGGCAAAGGCAGGCGAAGAAGAAAAACTCTTCGGCTCGATAACATCCATGGATATCGCAGCCGCCCTTAAAAATGAGGGAATAGATATAGACAGGAAAAAGATATCGCTCGAAGAACCGATTAAAAGGCTGGGCTCTTACGCTGTGAGCATTAAAATTCATCCTGAAATAACAGCACAATTAAACATTTCTGTAGTTGCAGAATGAAAAAAAATGACATAGCCGCGGACAAGCTGCCGCCGCAGAATATCGAGGCCGAACAATCTATCCTCGGCGCAATCATGATAGAAAATGATGCGCTCCCGAAAGTCATTGAGGTCATCTCGCGTGAAGACTTCTACAAAGAATCCCATAGAAAAATTTATGATGCAATGATAGAGCTCTTTGATAAAAGCGAGCCGATTGACCTTATAACAATTGCAGAAGAACTGAAGAAAAGAAACGAAATAGATGCTGTGGGCGGCGAGGCATATCTGTCCGCTCTTGCAAGCCAGGTCCCTACTGCGGCAAACATAAGGTACCATTCAAAGATAATCCGTGAAAAAGCGCTCCTGAGAGCCCTCATAAAATCCGCTTCAGAGATTGCAGGCAAGGTTTATGAAGAGAACCTTGATGCTGATGAACTTGTTGACCAGGCAGAAAGAATAATCTTTACCATATCAGACAAACGGATAAAAACTTCTTTTGTGAGCCTTAAAGACCTGATAAAGGGCAGCTTTGAGACCATAGAGCACCTCTATGATAAAAAGAGCGCAATAACAGGCACGGCTTCAGGGTTTACACAACTGGATGAGCTGACATCAGGATTCCAGAAGGGCGACCTTATAGTAGTAGGCGGAAGGCCGTCAATGGGTAAGACAGCCCTCGGGCTGAACATAGCGCAACACGTCGGGATGGAATTAAAAGAGCCGGTTGCAATCTTCAGCCTTGAAATGTCAAAAGAACAACTTGCAATAAGAATGCTGTGTTCTGAAGCAAGGATTGATTCCAACAAGGTAAGAAAAGGATTTATTAACGGGAAAGAAGACTGGAGCAAACTCACCAATGCTGCCGGAAAACTTACAGAATCGCCTATATTCATAGATGATTCCTCAAGCACAACCGTACTGGAAATGAGGGCCAAGGCAAGGCGCCTTAAGCTGGAACATAAAGGACTAAGCCTTGTAATTGTAGACTATCTGCAACTCATGAGAGGCAGGGGTGGTTTTGAAAGAAGCAGGGAGCAGGAAATATCAGAAATTTCCCGCTCTCTCAAAGCTTTGGCAAAAGAACTTGATGTCCCTGTGATAGCCCTGAGCCAGTTAAACAGGGGAGTTGAGCAGAGGCAGATAAAAAAACCTACGCTTGCAGATTTGAGAGAATCAGGCGCTATAGAGCAGGATGCGGATGTCATTATTTTCCTTTACAGGGACGAATTCTATAACAGAGAAACCCCTGAAAAAGGAAAGGCAGAGATTATTGTTGCAAAACAGAGGAATGGCCCCACTGATACAATAAATCTCTCATTCTTCCCGCATTACACAAGGTTCGAAAACTATAGCGACAGGGAATATAGTGAAACCGAAGAGGTCTATTAATGTCATGAGACGGCCGCCGGCAGTTGCAGGCCAATTCTATCAGGGCACAGCAGCAAAGCTCACCCAGCAGGTCAAACAATATATAAATGACGGCCTCGTAAAGGAACACGCAATAGGAATCCTCTCGCCACATGCAGGGCTTATATATTCAGGCTCTGTTGCAGGCGAGGTATATTCCACCATTGAGATTCCAAAAACATTTGTGCTTCTCGGCCCCAATCATACAGGCCTTGGCTCCAAAGTTTCCATAATGGCGTCAGGCGAATGGGAGATACCAACAGGTGTTTTCTCCATAGATGAAAAACTTTCACAAAAAATAGCCTCAAATGTACCAATAGCCTCAAGGGATTCTCAGGCGCATACATTCGAGCACTCGCTTGAAGTGCAGCTGCCGTTCATCGCCCATTTTTCCAAAGAGCCGAAGATTGTTCCGATAATCATCATGTCTGCCTCCCTCGAAGAATGCCGTTTGATTGGAGACGGTATTGCGAAATCAATAAAAAGCGTTATCGCGTCAAGCGCTGAGCGTTATAGCGTTGTCATAGTCGCAAGCTCTGACATGAGCCATTATGTGTCTGATGATGTTGCAAGGCAGAAAGATAAAAAGGCAATAGAGATGATTAAGGCGCTTAATCCCGAAGGGCTTTATGAAATCATAGTAAAAGAGAGGATATCCATGTGCGGTTATCTGCCGGCAACAGTAATGCTCTTTGCCGCTAAGGCGCTTGGAGCTATCGAGGCAAGGCTTATCAAATATACCACCTCCGGCGAGGTCAGCGGAGATTATGAGCAGGTTGTGGGATATGCCGGAATGATAGTTAAATAACTGCTGCCAATTATTCTATCTAATAAGACAGGATATAGTATTTGAGCGGTTTTATTTTGCCGATATTCAGACAGTATGTATATTATAAGAAGGCAAAATACCTCGGAGGTCGGAACGACTGAGAATGAGAGAGAATACTATATCCTGTCTATGTTCCATAGTATTCACGAATATAGTGCTGCCAAAGGTATGGCGGGGTGGATCCCGATCCTATCGGGACGACCTCTCCCCCGATATTATCGGGGGACGTTCTAACCAGTTGAACCGATCAACTTTAACAGCAGGTCCTTTCTGTGTAACGATTTGAGAGCAACTTCTCGTTTAACAGCCATAGACCGTGATTCAAATTCTTCCGAATACAGCAATTTCCAAGGACGCTTAGGTTTCGTATATTGCGAACGGCCTTGGTTGTGTCTTATAAGCCGTTTCTGAAGATTATTAGTCTGCCCAACGTATAAGGAATTATCTTTCAGGCTCTGTATAATATAAACAAAATAACCCATTGAAAATCTGTTTGGAGTGGATCCCGACCGAATCGGGACGACCTTTCCCACAAGTAATGGCGGGGTGGACGGGGCTCGAACCCGCGACCTCCGACGTGACAGGCCGGCGTTCTAACCAGCTGAACTACCACCCCATTCAAAAAAAGTTACAATAGTTTCAAAAGTTTAAATAGTTCAAAAAGCAATAAAACACCTATTGAAACTACTTCAACTTTTTACCCTCTTGCAACTCTAAATAAGAGTAGGCGGAACAGGGATTGAACCTGTGACATCAGCCTTGTAAGGGCTGCGCTCTCCCAGCTGAGCTATCCGCCCGAAAGAGACTAATATTAAACTATATAAAGACCCATTTTGTCAAATATAGCGGCTTATGATAAAATTCAGGTGAATGAGAACTCAGCTATCAGCCATCAGCCATCAGCCTGCGGCTAAGAGCGGAGGTTTTACCCTCATCGAGACAATAATGGTTATGGTGATTATTGCCATTCTTGCCGTTGTGGTTGTCGTCAGAAACCCCTTTGACGCCATAAAACTAAGAAGCGCAGCCCGTAAAGTTGCAGGAGATATTAGATATGTTCAGAAACTTGCTATTTCAAATCAGACAAGAGCGGGGATGGAATTTAACGGCAACTACGGTTACAGCGTATATCCGAACATTACTGATTTAACGAATCTCGCTGTTAGCCCCGGAGACCCATGCTCAACAAATCCGTCAAATAAGTTCGTTGTTGATTTTAATGATCCCAGATGCGGCAATTTTGAAAATGTAACATTAGCGCCTTCCTCTGCTACAATTGCATTCAACCCACTTGGCTCGCCTGTCAATGCTGCAGGCGGAGCCATTGGTCCTGTTACCATTACAGTAACCTATAACGGCTCTCAGGATATTATCGTAGCAGCAGGAACAGGAAGGGTGAGCATGCCATGAAAAAGATAAAAAATGATCTTTGAAGACGCAGCCCTAATTTCTCTATTTTCGGTTTTAGTTTTTAGGAAAAACTATTGACATGACTCAAAATTCTAAATATACTTAAGTAGATACCCACGGGCAAGCCCGTGGCACTTTTTCACAGAACAAGCTTCGCTTGACCTGAATCCTGGCTTTCCTGCCATTTCACGTATTTGATTATCT
>WPIF01000015.1 GCA_009773185.1 Nitrospirota bacterium
GATAATCAAATACGTGAAATGGCAGGAAAGCCAGGATTCAGGTCAAGCGAAGCTTGTTCTGTGAAAAAGTGCCACGGGCTTGCCCGTGGGTATCTACATATCTGATTCAACATTCGTATTACAATGCCTGAAGGACAGACAATGACAGTAGCGGCGAAGTGCACGCCTGATGAAGAATTTCTCTCAGCTATTGAAAGGGCAGGCATTTCTGCTGTCGAATTATATACAAACCTTGATTATCTGCATAACTTAAGCAAGGTAAAAAAAACCTGTAAGAAATTTTCTTTTCGCTACGCAGTGCATGCCCCTAATGATGGTTGCGAGCCGGAGTTGTTAGCTGAACTGGTTGGCGAGCTGAAAGCGGAGATAGTTGTTTTTCACGATATATTCTGGGACCGGGAGTGGGAGCGCATAGCTTCAGTTTTTGGAAAAATTAAAACCAATGTCTGTATTGAAAATACACATTCAGTGCATGAGCCGTTGAAACTCATGAGGCGTTTCGGCATGAAACGCTGTTTGGACCTTGAGCACCTGCAGATGCAGTGCGCCGGTGTTTTTGAGGAGGCATTCGTGCCGGTTATCAGCCAGGCTGCCCATATTCATCTGACCGGATATTTTTATGGCTCGGATTTATGGCATACGCATATACACCATTCACCCGAGCACTCTGTTTATTTTTTAAATTTGATAAAAGAAGCAGGCTATGCCGGTCTGGTGGTCTCCGAGGCAAAAACTTCACTTCAGACTTATGACGAATTTAAGAAGTTGAATGATTTTTATAAATTATGGGAATCGAAATTAGACAAAAATTAGGAGAAGTTTCAGATTTAGGCAGCCTGTTGCTCGGCCATGTAAAACCCATAATGCTCATTATGGCCGGGATCATGGTGGCGATGAAGATGGTGCTGCTCGGCAAAAGGAGTGAGTATGATTATTAGCCGCGGATGGGAGCGCTAATGAAGAAACTCGTAATCGGCATTATTGTTAGCGCGGTTTTTATATATTTTTCTATTGGAGGCATTGACTTCGCAAAAGTTCTGCTAAACTTAAAGGACATAAGATATTCTTTGTTAGTTCCGACTGTATTGATTTTTTTATTTATCATATTGCTGAGATCTCTTCGATGGGAGATAATCCTATCTCCCATCGAGAAAGTAAATCAGAAAAAACTTTTTCCGATAACATGTATAGGTTTCATGGGAATAGCCCTGATGCCGCTCCGCATTGGTGAATTTGTCCGTCCATATTTAGTGAGCACAAAGAGCAATATCCCGTTAAGCTCTGCCATTGCGACGATATTTGTGGAGCGGGTCTTTGACATGTTAGTTCTAATCGCGATTATGGCTGTGGTTATCATGAACGGTAACTATCCCCCCTGGATAGTAAAGTCAGGATATATTATTTTTATAACCTTAAGTTTAGTGCTGATATGTCTATACTTATTCTACTTTAAGACGGAACAAATGTTGAGGTTGCTCACTCCTGTTTTGAGAGTATTTCCCAAAAAATTGAAAGAAGCGCTTGAAGGTTTGATAAAGGCGTTTGTCGAAGGGGTTACTATACTCGCGTCGCCTAAAAAACTGATATTTGCTGTCTTGTTTTCTGTCTGTATATGGATTTCTTCCGGTTTTGCGATCTACAGTCTTTTTTATCTTAGCGGACTGAGTCTCTCTTTGTTTAGCGCCTTTGTAGTCCTGGTAATAACCACGTTAGGTGTAAGCCTTCCTTCTGCTCCGGGTTTTTTGGGAAATTTTCAATTTGCATGTATTTTTGCCCTTTCCACGTTCAATGTTTCAAGGTCAGAGGCGTTTGCTTTTTCAATGGTATACTATTTAATAGGTATCGGCATTAATGTGCTGGCAGGTCTGCTGTTTCTGCCGTTTCATAAATTTTCTCTGACCGAGATGAAAAAAGTTTTTACTGTCGAATTTTTATCACTGAGGAAACAATAAGCATCTATTAAGCCGGAGTTATTGTATGAAAGCACGGGGAAAAGCTGCACAACGTATTATACGTATTATCGAATATGCTATAATTATCAGGTTGCCGGTATCATTTAAGCCGGAGGCCGCGGCAGTAAAGATGAATGTTCGTTAAATCGGGAAAGGATCAGGATGTATTATGAAATTACAAAAGTATTATAAATATTGGCGCTATGTTGCTAATTTGTTTGAGGGCAGGCTTTTAAAACAAACCTTCCCTCTTGAAGCAACACTTGCGGTCACAAACAGGTGCAATATAAATTGTGTGTATTGTTATGGAAATTATCCGGAACGTTCTGATAAAGATATCCCGCTGGAGAATATATTGTCAACCATTGATGAGATGTACTCAATGGGGTTGCGCTTTATCCACGTATCCGGAGGTGAAGCATTAACTCGGCGAGATATAGGGGATATTTTGAGGTATATCAAGAAGAAAAATATTTTATTGGAAATTATTACTAATGGTGTTATAACCTTAAAACATTTGCCATTGTTAAAAGAAACGCTGGACTTTATCTGTATTAGTATAGATGGCAATGAGCAGATCACCGATGAAAACCGTGGTAGCGGTGTTTACAGGAAGGCATTAGAAACCGTAAGGGCTTGCAGAGATGCGGGTATCGTTACCAGGGTTAATGGTGTTTTATCAGAAAAAACAGTAGATACATTAGAGCATCTTATTCATCTGGCGGCACAAGAAAAATTTTTGTTAAGTTTTAATCTTCCATATGGATCGATGTCAGCTGATAGAACAAAAAGTATGCCATTTCATGATAAAAGGATGCGAGATGGCATTAAGAAGATATTGGATTATAAGAGGCAGGGATACCCAATAAATTTTTCTCAAAGTGCATACAACTATGTTTTAAATTGGCCGATCTCCTTAGAAGAAAATAGATTAGATGCAGAGATGGTTCAAAAATATGGATTAAAGCCTTCGCCCTGTTATTATGGAAGATTTATTTGCGTGATAGATGCTAATGGCGACGTATATCCATGCACTCATTTATTGAGTGAGCCGAGCTTTAAACCCAAAAATTTTGTAAAGGATGGATTTCGAGCTGCGTGGGAAAATCTGGAGTTAAGTCATAGGTGTATAACCTGTACAGACTTGAGTTTTACGGACCACAATATGATGATGTCTTTAATGCCGGCAGCATTTCTGAACCAATTTTTTAATGCTTTACGTGTTAACAAATCATAAATTCCACAGGCAATAGGTAGGCGATGAAAGTTTGCTTTATACAAAAAGAGGCGTTCCCTTACTTTGGCATCATGTCACTCGTTGGATACCTGAAAAAAGAAGGGATAGAATCCGAAGTGTTAATTGCAAGCTTGGAGGATGACCTAAATAAGGCGTTAAGTGAGATTAAGCCAGATTTGATAGGTTTTTCGGTACTGACAACAGAACATGGTTGGTTGGCACAAACAAGTCGTCAGATAAGGAATACCTTTAAAGATATACCAATTGTTGTCGGCGGTGTTCATGCGATACTGTATCCGGAATCCGTATTGCGTATTCCTGATATTGATTATGTATGCACTGGTGAAGGAGAAAAAACACTTGTAGAGTTTTGTGGGTTTGTAGAAAACGGCGGTGAAATTAGCTCAATAAGGGGTATCGGTTATCGTAATGGAGAAGCCCCTATAATAAATGAGGGGATGTCCTTGTTGGAAAACTTAAGTGAACATTTTGAAGACCGTGAAGTATACTATCGGCGATATGCTGTCCTCAAAAATGATGAGCTAAAACAATTCATTGCATCCAGGGGTTGTCCATATAAGTGCGCCTTCTGTTTTAATGAGCAGTTGATGGATGTTTACAAGTCAAAAGGTAAGTATGTAAGGATGAAAGAGCCGGAACATTTTGTTGAGGAAATACGAAGAGTTAAAGAAAGTCTTTCAGCAAAATCTATTTTTTTTGCAGATGACCTGTTTACAATGAACAAGTCCTGGTTAAAAAGATTTTTGCCGCTGTATAAGGAGAAGATTAATGTTCCATATATGTGTACCACGAGGGCCAACCTTATGAGCGAAGAGGTTGCAATTATGCTAAAAGAATCGGGATGTCATACGGTCAGTTTTGGTATTGAGACGGGGAACGAACGGATCAGAAAAGAGATACTTCAAAAAAATGTGACAGATGAGGATATTATCAAATGTGGAAGTATTTTAAAGAAAAATGGGATACGAATACAGACCTCAAATATGTTTTGTCTTCCGGGAGAAACACTTGATGATGCCTTTAGTACAGTAAAGCTGAATATAAAGATAAAGACGGATTTTGCGTTCTCAACTTTATTCATGCCGTTTCCTGAAACAAAGCTTGCCAGGTATTGTATTGATAATGGACATCTTGGAAAGGAATTTACCTTTGAAGACCTGCCCAAGTCATTTCTTACACATAGCATCTTAACATTAAAAGATAAAGGGAAAATAGAAAATGTGCAGAGAAGTTCGTATTTCCTTATAACGCACCCATTTTTACTGAGCCATATAGAAAAACTAATACGAAATTTTAAACTTGACAGGTTGTTTTATTTATTGTTGTTTGTCAGCACCTTTTTCCGCTATAAAGAGGAAAGACAAATATCAACTTTTAATGCGATGAAGTTTTTGTGGCGATTCAGAAAGAGTTTTTAAAAAAACGTAGAGAGCCAAAATGACATTACGAGCGCATACCATTCAAGCCGGCATAGGAAGCGTTCTCCTGATACCGTTTTTAGGTGTTGATACGATAGTATTTTTTTTTAGCATGATTCTGATAGATATCGATCACTATTTTGACTATGTTTTTGTCTGTAGAAGATTTGACATAAAAGGGATGTTTAAATTCCATAACTTTATTTACAAGAGCAAAGAGTCTGTATATGGATTCAGTCTTTTCCATACGGTAGAGGTTTTTTTATTGGTTTTTCTTTTGGGTTTCTGGAGTTATTATTTCTGGATAATACTGTCTGGTTTTCTCGTACATTTTATTTTTGACCTTTATGCGCTCTACATGAATAATGCAATTTTTGGCAGAGCATTCTCAATTATCGAATATATTGTTAGAAGGAAAAATGTAAAGGGGTATCCTGTGCTCCCTGATGGATTTTGGGAAAAGATATAAAAAGGATGTGTAGAATTAAGGTGCAAAAATATATAGCCCCAGTTCAGCCGCTAAAATTCGATGAATTTTAGAAAAAAACTGATTTAACAGAGGTTAAATATTATGGAAGTATTATTGTGGGGACTCACTTTTTTCGGTTTAGCTTTTATTGCACATTTTATCCTATGGAAGATATATCTTCCCAAAAGTCAGATAAAGGCATTACTATTTATATTCCTTTGTACGTTACTTATAGGTCTTATTGGTTTACTAAATGTTAAATCTAGCCTTATGGGGCTGTCTGTGCCTGATACCCTTCCGGAATATATTCATATATCACTTTTATACATCTCTTTCATGCTTGCATATATAGTTACTTATTCTGCCATTGAGGTTGACAGCCCTTCAATGGTAATGGTGCTCAAAATTGTTAACGCTGGTTCCGGAGGTTTGGATGAAGCAGAGTTTGATAAGACGATGACTGACGACATATTGGTAAAGCCAAGGATAAGCGATATTGTAACTGCTGAACTTGCCTATATGGACGGTGATAAATACAGGTTAACGCCAAAAGGCATTTTGCTTGCACGCATATTTATTTTTTATCGTAAATTAATGAATAATACCTCAAAAGGTGGTTAGAACGTTTATGCTGTCTTTAAGTTATCTTTATGCTTTCACTCCTCTTATAGGTTTGTTGCTCAATGTATTTGCTCAGCTTATCGGTTTTAGGTATATAAAGTTTTCCCTCTTAAAATCGTTAATCCTTGGATTTATTATCGGCCTTCTTTTTGTATTCGGAGCAGGTTTTTACGGTTATTTTGCCTTGGCACAGCCATCTGGAGAGTTTATGACGCTTTTTATAGTTAATTCCCTGACATATTTAGCTTTAAGTTATTGTTATGCCCATTTCATAAACCTGGGGGAAGGCGCACGGAGAATCAGGATAATAAGGGAATTATATAAGTCTGAAACAGGTCTTACAATGGGTGAACTTTTGAAGATCTACAATGGCAGGCAGATGGTTGAGAATCGAATAAACAGGCTTATGAGCGGCGGACAGATAATATTAAGAGATAACAGATATTTTATCGGCAAACCCCATATGCTATTAATATCCCGGATTATATTGCTGATGAAAATGCTGCTTCTTGGGAAAAGAAGCGAATTTGAATAGTTATTAGTTTCATAGAACAATGACCATTTCATCAAAAATCAATAGCGAGAAGAGTAGCATTGTCAAAATAGCTGGAGAAAAAGAATATCTTCTTATTATTTTAGCCGCCCTCCTGGTGATAGGTAATCTTTTTTGGATTATTTTAGATTACCGTAATCTGTCTGTCCATCCTCACGTAATATACGACATTATGCCGTATTTTACAAAAGACGGTATCGGTTTTACATGGAATGACATGGTCAAACCCCTTCAAGAGATGGGAAATCCAGGGGAATATCGACCGAGGTTTCTCACTTATGGAATAAGTTTGATAGATATAAAACTCCAGTCGTTTTTCTACCAGTATTTTATAGCCCACCCAACTGCTTCAATTTCCTGGATTTTATCCTTGTTTATTGCCCCCATTTATCTCTACAAATTGTTGCGATATTTTACCAATTCTAAAAAGGCGCAAGTTGCGGGCATTATTGTCTACTTATCTTCCATGGGATTTCTATCTGGCTTTTCCACAATGTTAGTGCCTGGGAAAACATTAACAAGCACGGTATTTATTCTTACCATTTATTGTATGACGCAAATTCACAAACTGCAAACAGACCGTCAATTATTCTTTCAGATACGGTCAAAACACAAAACAATAATGTTTTTTGTTGTCTTTTTGGGACTGTTTCTGGACGAGGTCTCTTTTATGCTTTTGTTTCTTGTGCCAATATTATTCTTAGAACTCTTCTATCTGCCGGTTTGGCGCAAAGATGACATATATCGAAATATAAAGAATATTATATACTTTGGACTTCCATTTTTTTTGTTTTCGGTAGTTGTTATTTTTGTTGTTCCAATCCTCACACAGCATTTTTGGAATTATGACTTCCGTTACCTATCATCTCTTACTGGAGCCGCTGAAACTGCAAGAGGAGCTAAAACTTTTTTCCTTAATGCATGCGGTGATTCTCTATTGCTTGCATTCTATAAAAATTTCTTGAATCTTTTTGGCACTGCTATGGTGCCATACCAAATCAGCCCATTGATTCATAGTGTCGTTCCCGGAGATGGTTGTCATGGCATGTTTACGCAGGAAAACAATCTGTTAAAGGGCCTGTTGTTTTTAGCGATATTTCCCGCGCTCTTTTTTTATGCCTTTCGTAATAGATTTCAGAACCCGTTCACTATCAGGTTGATTGTTGTAATTCTGGTTTTTATTGGTCTCGAGACAATCTTGCATAAGAGGCACATTCCCATAATAAACGGTTATTATTATGGCGCTTGTTTTTCCGTTTTTTTTTCGATGCTGGCAGGCAATCTCTATTCTGTGGCGAGTAGACACATCAGCGTATATAAAATCTTAGTTTCTAGTAGCTTGCTTGTTTTAGTGGTTGTGCAAGCAGGTAATTTTAAAATAATGAATAAAACATGGATTGTAGGCCATAATAATTGGACTAAAAATAGATACGGGGTTGCATATGAGGGTTGGGAAGGGAAAAAACTTAAGACCATGTTTAATAACCAAGAGGCTAAAAAGCAGTATGAATCGCCGTATCCTGTAAATATCGCACATCCAGTCCCTTTGGGCAGGGCCGAATTGCATAAAATCTATGATTCATGGAAGGCTGGAACTTTACAAGAGTACTTAAACCAAAACGGCATATCTTCCGGTGCGGTCTATTTGTTATTTTATTTGAAAAATATTGACGTGAGCCGTCTGAATAATTCTCATAAATAATCGGATAATATGAAAAAGAAAATAGCATACTCGATATTATTAGTCGTGATATATCTTGGCGTTCTTAGTGCGCTAAAACATCTTGATATTTGGGAATCCCGATTTTATGAAGATGGTTTTTCTGTCATTGTCTATATCTTTCTTAAAGTTATATTTGCCGGTTATTTCATGATGATTTTGCTGACTTCAGGAGTCGCATTGCAGCGAATTGTATTGCCTAAATCTGATGTTTCTTCTGTTGGGTTTGGCATCTACCTAATAGCCTGTTTTTTTCTCGGGGCTTCCGCATTAGCCTTGTTAATGCTTATTCTGGGCTTCTTGAAGGCATATTATTTTGCAACGGTTATTATAATAACAGCTCCGCTTGTGGGGTTGACCCCTTTTATACTACCTTCTTTAATGACAATCGTGAAGGCCCGGTTTTACCAGATATTGAAAACATTGTCCCCCGCAGTTAGTTTGGCTTATATAGCACTTCTTATAAGTACGGTGATTATCGCTATCGTGCTTCTGCTGCATAAGGGAATTTTTCCGGGAGAATTAGACAGCGATGTATGGATGCATTACCTCCACTATTACAAGGAAGTTTCTGTAAATGGAAATATTTGGCCCAATGATTTGTGGTATCACTTTTACCTTTCGAAAGGCGCAGGGTTGTTTTTCCTGGCAAGTCTCCTGACGGATGTTATGTCCCCGGCAATTGTTTCGTGGTGCTTTGTCATAATTACTGCAATTATCGTTTATGATATTTTGAGCGAACATATCAGCTATCCGTTGTGGCCGTTATTGGGTGCATTGCTGGTTTTTCTATCGCTTTCTGCCATAACCAATCAATATGTTACGGAGAATACTACAAGCAGTTTCTTCAAACACCATATTATCCTTATGGGGTTTATTGCCTTTGGATTTTGGTGTGCTATTCGCTTTGTTGGCAATCTATCACATGAGACTGCGTGGCTGTTAGGTATTGTAGGGGCATTAAGTTTTTTTTACATCGGGTTTTATATTCCCACAACAGTCATCCCGCTTATTGCAATATGGTTTTTTGAGGTTGCTGTGGTCTCTCTTTTTTTACAAAGGAAACCGATGCAAGCACGGGTATTCATCGGTTTTGCCGTAGCTGCTTTATTTGGCTCGCTGTTCGCTTTCCTGATAAATTATTCCGTTACGGGCCTTGCAGACAATACTCCTGTAAGCCTTATGTGGAAGTTCGCAGACAAAGAGAGGTTCGGAAAATTATGGAGTCCCTGGATTATTGAATATTATTTTCTTGCCTCCAGCTTTGACAGCCAGCCGGTAATTCTGTCCAACATATTGAAAGTAGATATACATTGGATAGCACAATTATGCAGGACATGGTTTTTTAAAGATGTTCCGTTATTAAGTTACTCGATTCTACTTACGGCTTTTATCGGAGCAGCCTATTCAAGGAGTTCTTGGAAGCCCGTGATATCCGCCAATAAAAGGAATGATATTTTGTATGCCGCGCTGTTTATCGGCAATGCGTTACTATTTGCCCAATTCTTTAAAAACTATAATTCATTATTTAGGTTGTATAATTTCACTGTCATATTCGTGATCTTGTTCATCATCCTCTTCTGGGCTGCCGTTCTTGGGCCGATGAGCAGGTATAAGCCGGCTATAGTCGCTGCCGTCGTTTTATTGAGCGCGGGTTTCTTTATTAAGGACCTTCCGTTGTATATTACAAAGAATCGCACTGAGGCGCTGTGGCAATATGTTACAGGGAGGATATCAACCAAGGACGCTGTGGCAGATACTGATTTCCTTATAAATTCGTATATAAAGAATGACACAAGGTTTTCGCATTTCATCAAGGCCAATAGTTATATTAGAGACGGCAGCAAGATGTTGTATATGGGACAGGATTGCGGCCCCGGATATTTTTTCCCGGCTATGGTAGTTTCTGAACTATCGTATGCCCTTGGCAATAAATATGATGTAACTCTTTTCGGTCCCCCGGAAGAGGCGAGAAGCGCTTACCAGAGGTTGGGTATAAATTATTTTGCATTAAATTTGCGAAGGCAATTTTTTGTTGGCTTGCCCTTTAGTCCCCTCTTTAAAGCGGAAAATGTGCAAAAGTACCTTGACCTTGTTTGGGCAGATGGAGATTTTTATTTGCTTGCATGGAAAACAGAAAACTCAGATAAGGTAATGCCGGTAGAGTTTCTCCACAAGCTGGAGCAGAAACAACTTGAAGAAAGCAAGACAGGATGGGGAACATATTATAAGGATATGTATGAAAAATATAACCGAGGAGTTCATAGAGACTGAAGGGGGATATTTAAATGAAGCGCTATATTAATATTTATACAAGCATAGTTTTTATAGCAATTGCCTATTTTCTGGTAACTTTATATTTTGCACTGCCATATCGTTTCTTCCCCGGTGATGAGGTAACCTTTCTTGAGCAGGTGCAGGATACTTATGAAATAAACAATATTTCTCTGGACAAGTTCAAAAAAAAGGGGATGCCGGCGGGTGTAATAGAAAACCTGAGTTCAATAAAGGTCTCCGTTTATAAATATTATGATTACAGAGATACTCTCGTTGGCATGCTTGGGCAGGAGGATTTTAATAAATATAACAAAACCATATTCAAGTATACGAAAAGGCCTTTTCTTTTAACCAATATCCTAAAAACATATCAGCCGGTATTTTATCTGGGGTTGCATATAAACAAGATTATCTGGAGCTATTTCTCAAGCGATTACAACTCAACATTGGCTTTTTCCTCTGCTTTATGCACAAGTATAACCTTGATTTTTATTGCCTTGATAATTTATCAGATAACTTCCAGTCAGTATCTGTCTTATTTAGGTCTGATCTTATATGCAACTTCTACATGGGTGCTCTCGTATTATTTTTTCTATTCATATGTGGTTTTTGCGGCAATGTTCGGCGCCGCGTCAACCTATTTCTTGATTTTGGCATATTTTAAAAAGAAAGATGATTATATAGTTGCGGCAGGAATTTTGTCTGCACTATTGTTTTTGAGTTCTACGTCAGCTCCGCCATTTATTGCGGTACAGGCGGCTGCATTGTTTTTCCTATTTTATGGCCAAGTTGGTGCTTTGAAAAAGGTATTTATTTTTATAACAACAATGTATATTACGATAGCTCCATTGTTTGCTGGTTTTTTATATGAATTTGAAGTTCATCTTTTTCAAAATATAACGGCTAATAACTATATACTGTCGAATAAACTACCGGTTGCGAGGGCTATGCCGGAAGTTATATATATTTTGTGGGCCTATAATAAAGTGTTTGTCGTTTATTTTTTTGTATTATTAGCCATATTTCTCTATAATTACCTATCAAACCGTTTTAAAAAAGATATTGTAAAGGAAACCGATATAAATAAAAGGGTATTACTTACTCTGATATCCATGGTTTTTTTATATACTGTGTTGATGGCAAGTACAGGTTATTTCGCAGTAACCAGGGTATATTTTATTATATATCCTATTTTTATAATTGTTTTTTGCTCTCTATTGAATAATGACGGGGTCTCAAGGGATAATTTTATAAAGAATTCATGGAAATTTATGGATAAGGCAATACGTTTTTTGCACCTTGCCGTAATAATAGCGATTGTATATAGTTCGCTTACAGATGATATAGACCTATTGAAAGTTAGAAGGGAAGCGCCACAATTTTTGCAAACATTGATTAGTAAGCATTACAAGTCATATTACATATCAGAAGACCCACACGTGCCTGGCATAAAAACATGGCTGGTCAGTAAAATCCATAAAGAATTTGAATTTGAGACGGTAAGCAAAAATACTTTAAATGATATTGTTAATGCAAGAAAAAATAACGAAAAAATAGCTATTATTGTTAAAGGTACTGATAGCCTTATTAGTGATTTGTCTCCGATTTTGAATAAAGGGAAAAGCTTTGCATTAAATTTTAGCGGTTTTTTTGCTTTTTTATTGGAAGATGATGTCGCAAGAGATATGTTTTTTTCGGGGGAAATAACCAAAAAAAACCATCGTTCCCAAAGCCAAAAGATAAAGGTGGTGTTATTTGAATAATAAAAAAAATATGACAGCGCCGGCAACCGGAAGCTTTGGCGCTATGAATGACTTTGCAACCAATATTAAATCCATAACGCCTGAGTATTATCAGCAGGTTGCCGCGATAATTGACCGGCATCTTAATGATTTTGTGGAAAAATCAGGGAGAATGCCTAATGTGATAGATATCGGAGGGGCGGGGGTTCTCCCCTTTGACCTTACTATTCCCAATAAAATTTGTATTTTGGATATTTTTCAGAAGCCTGACTGCTTAACTCTGCCTGACAATGCAGAATGGATAGTTCATAATATCTTGAGCGAAGATATGCCGAATAAAGAAAAATATGACATTGTAATAATGTCGGGTGTGCTGCACCACCTTGCCGATAAAAATAACAACATCAGGCAGAATCTGGCAATGTGCCTTGAAAATGTCAAGAAGCTTTTGGCTACAGGAGGTTGTTGTCTTATATTTGAAAGCATATGTCCGCCGTATTTTGATAAACTGCAAGATTTGTTTTATCCCATATATTCCAGGATACTAACAAAGGCGCTTAAATTCCCCTATGCGCGGCTTCTTACTTTAAAAGAGATTGCTACTGCGTTAAATGCCATAAATTTTAATTATAGGATGGTTGATTTTAGGCAAATTAAACAACATTATTTTGCAGGGTATAAAGTCTCCTCTAAAATATATCCGATAAGCTATATATGCGTTGAGCTGAGGGCATGAGATTAAATACGATTACGCTAACTTATTGATGTTTTCCCAAAAAAAATCATACCTATTTATTTTAGCAATCCCTGTTTTATTTTTTTGCCTACCCTTGTTGTTGGGTTATGCATGGAATTCAGCCGCAGTAATTCCAGGAATAAACAATCCATTTACATCACCAAACTTATTTAATAATCTTGAAGATTACCATGGAAGACATCCTAATACGACATTAAGCATAGATGAGCGTACAGGAAGTTCTTATAATCTCCCTTATGATGTTAATCTAAAGTACTACCTATCTCAATTTGAACTGCCATTATGGAATCCTTTCAAGGGATTAGGGGTGCCATTATCATCTCAATCAGAAGGAAGCCCGTATCATTTATTTAATCTGTTTAGGGCACTAACTCCCGGGGAATATGTTAATGTTATTACTTTTATAGAGTTATATATATCGGGTGTTTTTCTTTTTTTATTTCTTAAAAACCTGAAAATTTCGGATCAATCAGCATACATTGGTAGCTTTAGCTATATTTTTTCAGGGGCTTTTACCGGACATTTCACCACTACAAATGTTGTGGCAGCATTATCCATAGCTACTTATTTATTCTGGGCCATTGAAAAAGCCATTAGAAAGAAAAGGTTGAATAACTTTATACTGGCAAGTTTTCTTGTCGCCCTTCAAGTCCTTTCTGGTCACCTAATAACAACATTTGTAGTGCTGTTTTCAGCCTTCCTTTTTTGTTTGTTCTATATCAATATCCAGCATGAACCCTCAAAAGAACCTTTCAAGTTGTTTTTAATGTCACTTCTCTCGTTTTTATTAGGCATTGCGCTCTCCGCATTTGTCGTATTGCCCACCTTGGAAACTATCCAAGTTGCCCACAACACAGCACATGAGAATATAGGCCATTACTATCTACCCTTTTCAAATCTTTTGTACTTTATTTTTCCTTACTATTCAGGGCATATCGGTGACTACTGGCCTGAGATCCATGCCTTTTTAGGATTATCCCCTATACTGGCAATACTATATGGTATATCACCCTATCATTGGAACGACAAAAATCAGAAGAATCTATTTTATTTTTTTTTAATCTTATCTCTATTTTGGATTTCAAGATATACCGGTTTCGTATTATTCGAGTGGGTTGGCTCTCTCCCTTTTTTCTCGGAACTTTCCATAAAACATTCAAATGGATTTCTGGTTTTATCCCTTTGTATTGCAAGCGCAATTTCTATCGAGAATCTTAAACAATGGAGATTCTTCAAATTAAAAACGAGCATATTCCTTGGACTTGTTCTCGTTAGTATAATTAAACCCCATTTCGTTTCTGTTCTTAGTACAAAATTATTTCATTGGCAAATACTTTTTTTATTTACAGCAATAATTACAACTTTTATATTTTTTTACTGCTTTAAATTGTCAAAGTATAATGAGAAAAAAGCAATATTATTTCTACTGTTTGCCATATCCGGAGAATTAATTCTCTATATTCCATTAGGGAACAGAGAGGTTTTGTTCACCAACATTAGATACTTGCTTTATGTGGTATCATTAGGTGTAATCATTTTATTTGATAGTAATAATCGGACGTACATGGAATCATCTGTTTGCACACCCTACAATTTCTGTCGAAGAAAAATGTTTTTTATTGTTGCGATCATCTTTTTGTTTTATGGAGCACTTATTTATTTTCCACAGCACGGGTTACCTTCTCAATATGATTTCACAAAGCCACCAAAAGAATTTTCGTGGCTAAAGAAACACCTTACACATGAAGAACGAACTTTAGGCATCCACCCAGACTATCAACTGCTGTCACAAATACAAAACATAGATATGCATGGTCCATTTCCTACAGACAGTTTTTCTAATTTCGCTGAATTGATAGAATATAACTACCCGGGTTTTAAAAATGGGACCATGAACCTTGCTATAAATTATGACCTGAAGAAATATTTTACTTTCAAAGCATTCTTTGACTGGGTTTGTGTGAAATACCTCTTTTTAGAAAATTCCATATTTGAAAAAGATCTAAGCCTTCTCTCTTTTTTCAACAACATATCCACATTAAAAACAGTTCATACTACTCAAAAAGTAATAATTATGGAATCAATCAATTCAACCTCAAGGGCCTATTTTGCACAAAACTACACAATACTCCCTAAAAGTCAATATACAAAAGAAAATGTTATCTACTTTTTAAAAAATAATCCTGAAAAAATATCTCAATTAACCATACTGGAAGATGACACCGTATTGGAAGACAACAGCACGAAGAATGCTAAAAAGAACGCCCAATTCTCAGAATATTTTTCAACTCAATATCCCATAAAAATTTTACAATATTCTCCCAATTTAGTTAGATTAGAACTATCTGCACATAAATCAGGTGTTGTGGTTTTAAAAGATGCTTTTTTCCCAGGTTGGACTGCATATGTTAATGGTAAAAAAGTTCCTATATTTAGGGCAAACCTAATAGCAAGAGCTGTCAAAATCGACGGGCCTGGCACATACAATATAGTTTTCAAGTATTACCCTAAAAGTTTTGTTTACGGACTTCTTATTTCCATTTTTTCTTTATTGCTAATCATCTGTGCTTTAGCCTATAATATGCGAAATTTGCATTCAGCAAGAAAACAAGAAATACGGGGCAAATAAGAGCATGAAATGAAGAAGGCGAATGTTTTATTCTTGACATTGGAAACTGATTTCATTGATAATTTTGGCATAGCTGTTCTCAGCGCAGTAGCAAAAAAAATGGGTTGGCGAACAAGTTTTTTTGTCTTTAATCCAAAAGCTATTGATGAATATTTCTCAAAAATTCAACCCACAATAGTTTGCTATAGTTGTATGTCAAGTAATTACAACGATTATTTAAGAGTTAACAGTTATCTTAAATCAAAATATAATTTTGTATCAATTATGGGAGGGCCTCACCCCACTTTTTTCCCTGAAATTATTCATGAAGAGGGATTAGATTATATATGCAGAGGTGAAGGAGAACTTGCATTTGCTGAATTCTTACAAAAATATCAAAACGGTGAAGATACTGATAGTATTCTTAATTTTCACAGTAAAAGAAAAAAGAACCCTGTAAGGGACTTAATTCGAGATTTAGATGACATTCCTTTCCCCGACCGCAGTTTAATCTTTGATAATACTGAATTGAAAGATATGCCTCTCAAAACATTTATGTCATCAAGAGGCTGCCCTTACCCATGCACATATTGTTATAACAAGAGCTTGAAAGAAGAATACGTTGGAAAAGGGCAGTTCTCTCGAGTACATAGTGTAGATAGAATGATAGAGGAAATAAAGTATGTGAAATCTAAATATCCTTTACAATTTGTAAAGTTTGAGGATGATTTATTTGCAATAAAAATGTCTTGGCTTGACGAATTTGCAAAAAAATACCGTAATGAAATCAATTTACCTTTTAATTGTTTACAAAGAATAGATTTGATCAATAAGGATAGAATTGGGCTATTAAAAACGGCAAACTGTCATTCCATTACTGTTGCAATAGATTCTGCAAATTCAAGAATTAGGAATGAAATTCTTGGACGCTGCATGAAACTTTCAAACCATGAAATAATTGAGCGCATACATTTAATAAAAGATACTGGCATAAACGTATTTACTAATCAAATAATAGCCGTGCCAACAAGCACAATCCAGGATGAATTAGATGCAATCAACTTGAATATCTCTGCAAATATTGATTTTGCCGGAAGTACGATATTAGTCCCGTATCAGGGGACTGAAATTTGGAAATATTGTGAAAAACACAATCTGATTGATAAAAATTCTTTAACTACTAGTAATTTTTTCCATTCTATCCAGAAAAAATCAGCTCTCAGTTGTTTCTCAAAAAAAGAAAAAGAGGTTCAATGGAATCTTTCACTTTTTTTTGTAATGATAATAAAATTACGTTTGCTACGAAGAGTATTGATATGGATTGCTATGAATTGCAAACCAAATCCATTTTTTGCCATTATTTCAACTATCTTCAAGGGCTATTACTTAAAAAAGTACATTTATCCTGTGAGGGTGTCTTCCATGCGAAGCATAAGAATGGTGCAAAAAGCTTTCTCTATAGAGCTTAGCAGAATGCTTGGTAAAAAGAGGACTATTATTAAATTGTTTGGCTCCAAAGAAATCCACTAACTTTGACAGCTTTATTCATTGTTGGAATAGTAATCAATTCTATCCCGTTATCATAGAAAAGCTAATGATGCAAAAAATTACAATATCCAGAAATAGATTTGATCCGTATATGTTAATTGCGCTTGTGGCGCCGATAGCATACTGTCTCTATTATTTGCTGCAGGGCCAATTCTTGCTGAAGGGGAATTCAGATACAATTGACGTAAACATCCCTTACTTTATAGCTGTAAATGATGCGGTATCAACAGACATAATTCCATCATGGACGCGCTATACCTTTACCGGTTTTTCTTTGATAGGTTCTCCCACCCTGTTATGGTACCCACTGAATTGGTTGGCATTTATAGTTGATAAAGCCTATGTCCCTCATGTTATGACAGCCTTGGCATGGCTGCATTTTATCGGTGTTGCTTTTGCAGGCTATATATTTTTTCGGGAGATAGCTAAATCCAGCTTTTGGGCGGTTGTTTCAGCTACAGCATACACTTTTTCACTGCCCGTTGTGTATGGATTGTCTGTTGTGACATCGTCATATTTAGTCGGCTATCTTTTCACGCCATTGGCTTTATATGTAATACACACTCACAGAAACAGGACAGGGTACCTTAATGCACTCTATATTGCCCTGATTACGTTTGCCCTTGTGACAGGCGCATTTATTCAGATTGCTATTTATAGTTTAGGAATTATTTTTTTATATGCATTTTCCGTAGGATTTTTTGGGACAGAATCCAGTACTAGAGACAAAAAGACAATTCTTTATTTTTTAGGAGGTATTGTTTTAGGTATTTTCCTATCAGCGCCCATGTTATTGCCCATGTTTGCCATTGGCAGTGATACATCAAGAGATTTTGCCGCACTGGACATATCTACTATTTACGAATACATGGCTAAGGGTAGCCCAGGTTTATTGTGGCGGCTTTTTTCACCAAATGCCTTCGGTCACGATATTTATTTCCCGAATCATGAAATGGGAGGCGTTAACTATGTAGAGTCCATGAATTCTTTCTGCGGTATAATTATATTGTTTCTATCAGGGTATGCAATTACCGTAAGACGTTCTCCGGTTACTGTCTTTTTCTCGTTTTTGTTTATAGGTATTATTCTGGTTACAATTACCCCATTGGCGTACATTCATATTTTCTTGTTTGGATTGAAGCCGGTGTTAAACAGGATCTCATACTTTCTTCCTTTAGCAATTGCGAGCTTGGCTGCTGTCGGCGGCCGTCATCTTGATATTGCAAATAATTTACCCTTCAAGAAAATAGTTCTGAATCCTATCTGGCTTTTGCTTTTAGTTGCCGCAATGTATGTTATGCCAAACAACGGTTATTTTTACCTTGAAATAACTCGTGGCATAGTATTTGTAGGTATCTTTATAATAACGTATAACATTTTAAAATACAGGAAACATTTATGGCATATTATTGTTTTAAGCCTTGTAGTTATAGAAGTGATTTGGAGCGGCCATCTTATGACAACTGTTCAAGTTCATCCGTTAATGGTTGAAGTAAAGGACTTTTATCCCTATGGCAGTCCAAAGGAGTCTTTTCCCTTAAATAAGAATGAATTAGAGCTTTACAGGGTATTATTATACGGGGATACAGGGAACGAGCTTAATAAAAGTGGAGGGAAGTTAAATAATGGCATTTATTATGGCTATGCGAGCCCCTGGGGGTACAATAATGCCTATTCACTGGGGATGGTTCTTTTATTAACCAAATTGGCAGATAAGGAGCCAATCGGAGGCCTTGGTAGGGACATGTATTTTAACGCAACCCCCCCTTACGATAGGGTTGCAGATTTAACCAGCGCAGGATTTATTGTTGCTTATAAAGATAAGAAGTGGCAAATATTAGAAGATCGCCGCCAGAGATGTTTGCCTCGTATAAGTTTATTTTATAATTATGAAAAACATGAAACTCTTGATGAAGCAGCTGTTAGACTAAAATCTCCTGATTTCCCGTTTAAACAAACTGTAATGCTGACATCTAATTTCAATCTTCCCATTGGGCCATACGATCCTGATTCATCTGTAAAATTCTTAAGGAATGGAAATTCTAATGTTGCGATAGAGGTAAAGAGCAAAACCCCGTGCATATTACTGTTCAATGATGTATATGCCAAGGGTTGGAGAGCATTTATTGACGATAGTGAAGTAGAAATACTGGAGGGGAATATTGCATTCAGGGCAGTATATGTCCCTCAGGGAGACCACTTGGTAGAGTTTCGATATAATCCACCCATGCTTAATTTATCTTTATTTGTCTCATTCGCGGGCATCATAATTTGTATTATTCTCTATAAAAAACGTAATAGCGGTACTAGAGATGCTCCAATCAATGATTGAAAAAAAAGCCATTTCTCTTCGTAATTTGCTTGTTCTCGGCATGCCAGTTCTTTTTCTCTGTATTCCCTTATTTCTTGGTTATAACTGGAATATAATGGGTTACGGAGTCGGGGACCATAATATTTATAATCGTCCAGAGGGATATAACGGTAGATACCCTGATGGCTATCTTTCAATAGAGTCAATGACCCCTATGATTTATAATGTCTCCTATGATGTTACCATTCGCCGCTATATACTCAACAGGCAACTGCCTTTATGGAATAGTAATAAGGGTATAGGAACCCCTTTTGCGGCGCAAGGGGAAGGAAGCCCATATTTTCCCCTTACTATTATTAGATCTCTTCTTCCATATAACTATTGGAACTATGTGACATTCCTCGGGTTTTTTCTGGCAGCTATTTTTTTATTTCTTTTCCTGAGAGAAATGGCTATTTCTAAATATGCGGCATATATTGGCAGTTATTTTTTCGTTTTATCAGGTGCGCTTGGCGGTCAAATAATTGCAACCAATATTACTTCCTCACTCACAGTTGCGCCATTGTTATTCTGGGTTTCTGTAAGGGCTATCAAGGCGCAAACGCTTTTTTGGCGAAGTCTGTTCAGCATTGCGGTTGCATTACAAATGTTGGCAGGGCATATTCAAATGGCATTTGTTATATTGATTTCGCTGATAATATTTTGCTTGCATTATATATGGATAAAAGAGGTTTCATTCTTCACTCGTATTCGAGAATCTGTTGTTAGCATGTGGTATTTGATTTTAGGAATCGGGTTGGCCTCGTTCCTGCTTTTACCAACATTGGAGAGCCTCGGTGTGGCCTATCATAATAAAGAAATAAGAGATCTCCACTCTTTGCCAATATCCTGGTTGCTGGCCTTTATTTATCCGCTTATCTTCGGCCTGTTCCGTGAAAGCTGGTTCCATATCAATTGGCTTGACCTGTTTGCCTATAGTGGACAGGGAATGATTGTGGCTGTAATCGGGGGTGTTGCGTCTCGGTGGAATAATCGTTTTCATCGTTCAATGTTCTGGTTCTTTATTACCATTGCTTTATTTTGGATACTGAGGTATACAGGTTTTCCATTTCTGACTTGGATATGGAAATTACCTTTTCTCTCAGTGTTAAGTCCAAAACATAGCAATGGTTTTATTGTGTTTTGTTTAAGCATAGCAGCAGCCTTTGCAATAGAGCACCTAAAAAACTGGAAAGTATCAAGATTGATAACTATCTTGCTGATATCTTTTGCAAGCGCTGTATTTGTCTTTCTTGCTATTGTAGCTAAAAATCAAAATGATGCTGTTCATTCGGTTTTGCCATATATTGTTATAAGCATAATGCTAAGCTTGATTACCGCAGCCGTATTTATTTATGCCAGACGCTTGAGCAATATATCCTTGACAAAGGCATGGCAGTTTTTGCTGATAGCCATGTCGGCAGAGTTGATATTCTATATTCCCCTCGGAAACAGCTCTTTTACCTTTCTTTCCATGAGATTTTGGTTATATATAGTTATTTTGTTTACGGCACTAGTATTTATAAAAAAGCGGTCGTTTTTAATCCCCTATCTATCCGGCTTCCCTGCATTTTATAAATTGTCAAAGGGTAAATATCTGATTATCGTGATGATAACTGTTGCTGTGGGAATGTTTATTTTGCTGATATACGTTCCTAATCATGGCTTGCCTAATCAATTTGATGTTACTGTTCCGCCGAAGCATATCGTTTGGCTTAAAGAGAGGCTTTCTGCAGGCGAGCGGACATTTGGAATACGTCCGGACTACCAAACATTAGCAGATATTCAAAATATTGATACCAATGGGCCGTTCCAGCCATATGGGTTTGCTAACTTTATAAATCTGATTGAAGGGAATGTAAGTCCTACTGAAAGGGGGTGGTTTAATAATGGTTATTTTGATATTAACTTGACACAATATAATATGAACAAATATATACTTCACAAACCATTCTTCGATTGGATAGGTGTGAAATATATTGTTTTAGAAAAAGGTGTGTTTGACAAAAGAAGAGAGGAGTATAATGTAATTACAAATTCCCAAAGCGGTTTGAAGACTTCTTATGAGGACAGTGCTGTAACGATATTGGAATCTCTATCACCTACGAGCAGGGCATATTTTTCATCTAATTATAAAATATATCCCAGTGGGTCACTATCTGCAGAGGCAATCATTAAATTTTTCAAGAACAATCAAAGTTATATTGCACAAATGACATTGCTTGAGGATCCTACCTTAAATAATTTTGACAATAATGTGGTTATAAAAACAGAGATGCTATCAGTTCAAATGCCTGTCAAGGTAAATAACTATGAGCCGAATTATATCCGGCTGGAGGTAGACGCTTTTTCTCCCGGGGTTGTGGTTCTAAAAGATGCCTTTTATCCAGGCTGGCGGGCATATATTAACAATACAGAAGTTCCAATTTTGAGGGCCAATGGAATGGTTCGGGCAATAAAGATTGATCACCAGGGGAAACATGTAGTGGAATTTAGATATATGCCGAGCAGCTTTGTTTACGGACTAATGCTATCGGGTGTTATCATGATTTTTTTTGTCAGTAGTGTGTCATTATCATCTTATCGGAGGGCGAGGCTAAATGGGAGGGGCGTCTCTAAAATTTAGGATATAATATAGTCAAAAAATGTAGTTGAAATGTATTACCAAAATGAGGAGGAAAAAGCGTGGAAAAAAATTTGGAGTATTACAAAAAACTGAGTTATGATGTGGTCTTGAAGAAAAAAGGCGATTGCTTTGTGTTATTTATCCCTGATCTGTGTTGTATGGGAGAGGATGCAAGTCTGGGAAAGGCTTATGAAAAATTAGAATTAGAGAAAGAGAAATATTTTCAGGAGATGATAGCCTCAGGTTCTCAATTGTATATTAGAGAACCTGAGGCTATAAAACTTAAAAGGTCAAATTTGGTTAACAACTTGCTTCCGTTTCTGATAAAGCTATTAATAATTGGCTTGATAGGTGTTGTTGGGATGCAAGTTGCGGTAACTAGGATTAAATCTGCAGAGCATAAAATATCTCAAAAGGCACTTGGTGCAGTTAAAGACCTGAATAATAAATTCAAGAGCATGTCGCCAGAAAGAAAAGAAGAAATAAGGATGGAGTTGCGAGAGACCGTTCAAAACGTGAAACCTTTTGTTGATGAAATTAAGGTTTTATTAGAGGATGAGCATAAGAGAAAACCTTGAAATTTTTTTCTCAGCATGAGTTGAATACCAACCTATCATCGCTAGTTGCCCGGTAGAGCTTAACCCATAGGTGGCGTGACAGAAGGATATCATTGAAAAGATGTTTGGGATACGCGCAAATTTAACTGTGTCAAACACAATAATGAAAAAACAAAAGAATAAGTTTGACTTCTTGCCATATGTCGTTATTCTTTTCGTAATATTAAGTTATGGAAGAATTTTCTGGCTCCGCGATGTTTTTTGGGATGATAATTGCTGGCTTTTGTCTGAGTTTTCAAGCTTAAACCTCGATCAGTTCCTTAATACCGGTTTTTATGAGATGAGGAGGGCGCCTCTGGGAATATTTTTTTATTATTTTTTCAGCCTTCATAAAGCTACCGGCCATGCCTATCTGATATGGCATTCCATGAACATGATTATTCAAATTCTCACCCCGGTTTTTCTTTACTTTTTTTTAAAAAATCTTTTTAAAGATAAACAATTGCTCTCGTTCTTTATAGCTGCCAGCCTTGTGGTTTTTTCTCTCGATAATACCTTGCCCTATTTATCGGCCATAAATTACAGGATAGCAATATTGCTGGCCGTAATTTCATTTTATCTTACGGAAAGGGCTTTTGGCAGGGACAATCCGTGGTTTTTACTGGTTATATCTCTTTTAATCTCAGGACTTTCTTATTATGTATTCATGGAGGCGGCAATTGTTTTCGAACCTGCGAGGCTATTTGTCATCGGATATATCTTCCATAAAAAGGGCCTTGACGGCAAATCTTTAATTAAAAAATCCTTAAAATACTTTTTGCCTTTTTTTCTTCTTTGCATCCCGCTGGTCTTGTACAAATTGACATACAAATCATACGGCATCTACGGCGGCAAATATAAGACTGATATTTTTTTCTTTTTACGATGGAAAGAACATGCAAAACTTATCGGGATATTCCTGTTTTATCAGTGGAAGGTTTTATCGGGGTATATTAAAGATGTTAAAATATGGACGTTATTAATAAGTTTTTTGGCTACGTGCATCGGTTTTTTTGCCGTAAAAAAATTGCCTGGCATAATTAGAGATGAATTATCAAATCCCAATATGCCGGCGCTGCATTCCTTTAAGAAAGAGTTTAAGCGGGTCTGGTATCATGTCCGCATTGTTTTTTTCGTGGGGATAGCTTTCTTAGCGCCTGCGGTTCTATTTATGGAATTTGCAAGATTAGAGATAGGGCCCGGATTTAACAGCAGTCATTTTACTCTCCTCCAGATTGGCTATGCAATTATTATTGGTTGCATCCTGTTTACCGGATATTCTGTATTTTTGAATTCCTACGGAAGGGTAAGGTTGTTGGGTCTTTCTCTGGTCCTCATTATCGGGGCTGGTATTTTTTTTAATAATCTGAACCTGGATATGTATTTTAATTCAAGGGAAAGACAGGCCCGGTTCTGGAAATCCTTTACAAAGCGTTTTCCGTCTCTCCCTGAAAATACAATATTCATGATGGATGCCAGGGATCCCTATTATTATGATACCCCGGACCTGGACAACACTTATGACCTGGAATATATGTTGAATCTGCTCTATGCCGATTCGGACAAGCCTGAAGAATTTCGCAAATATAAGGTATTGGCATTTGAAGAATTTAAACCTGAAATGGTACAGAAATTCAGGTGCGATCATCAGATGAATGAAGAGAAAATGGAGAGGATGACTCATTTCGGAAAAGAAACACTTGATCCGTGTAAATTTATTGTAGTGTATTATCGTAATGGTGAACTTCTGGTCAACAGGGAGATTAAGGAAAAATATCCGGATATCCTTTATAGGATGTGGTTAAATAATGATTTTCCAGAACTGCCTGATAAGCCTGCTAATTATGCATTACGGCATAAACTGAGGGAGATTAGGTAAAAATTTAAAGTTATAGGGAAAATCTGGAAAAAGATTCGAAAATATGTCTATTAATAAAAATAAACAAGAATTTGATTTTTTTATAGTATTTATTATTTTTTTTGCTGTTTTGAGTTATGGTAGAATTTACTTTCTCCACGATGTTTTTTGGGATGATAATTATTGTCTTCGATCTGTATATGCAAGTAAAAATCTTGAAGAATTTTTAAATACAGGATTCGTTGAGCTAAGAAGAATATCAGCCGGAACCATTTTGTATTACTTTTTTAAGATTCATAAAGCTACGGACTATGTTTATATAATATGGCAGTCTATAAACATATTGATTCAAGTTGTTACACCAATTTTTCTCTACTTATTTTTAAAAAATTTGTTAAAGGATAAAAAAACATTTGCTTTTTTTACGGCAATAAGTTTTTCCGTTTTTCCCCTTGATTATTCTTTCCCTTTTTTTGGCGCTATAGTCTATAGAGCAAGTCTGTTGGCTATTATATTTTCATTTTATATCATGGAAAAGGCATTAACTATGAACAGGCCTCATTTTGGCTATTACCTCATGGCTTTTTTAGTTTCCGGATTCTCTCATTATTTCCTTATGGAAGGAACTGTATTTTTTGAACCGGCGAGATTATTTGTTATAGGTTATATTTTTTATAAGAAAGATTTCTTCGGCAAGGATCTTGTAAAAAAAACTTTAACGTACTGGTTCCCCTTTTTATTTATATGCATTCCCTTAATTGCATACAAACTTATGTTTAAACCATATGGCATTTACAGCGGCACATATGAAACAGATATTTTTTTCTTTTTGAAGTGGAGGGAGCACTTAAAGATCATAAAGGTATTTCTGTTCCAGCAATGGAAAATCTTATTGAAATATATAAATGATGTTGAAATCTGGTCAATATTATTTGGTATATTTGCGACTATTGTTGGATTTCTATCATTAAAAAAAATCTCAAGTAAAATTAGAGCAGAAGTAGCTAATGGTAATGTATTAGAGCGACTGCCATTTAGAACCAGATTAAAAAATAAATGTCGAAGCGTACAAACTATTTTTATCCTAGGGATATTTTTTTTGATACCCCATGTCATATTGATTGAATTTGTAGGGCATGAAATATCTTTTGGCAGAGATGGTTATCATTTTGCTCTCATGCAGATTGGCTATGCAATTATTCTGGGTTGCCTTATATATGCTTTTTATACTGCATTTTTAAATTCCTATGCAAGAGTGAAATTGTTAAGTTTTTCTTTAGCCCTTATTGTTGGATTAGGCATATTTTTTAATAATTTAAACCTGGATCTATATTTTAATGCATCACAGCGCCAGAGTAGATTCTGGAAGTCTTTCGTTGTCCGTTTCCCCAGCCTTCCAGAAAATGCAACCTTTATGATGGATGTCCGTGATTTTTATTATTTTGATTCTGCAGATATGGACAATTCTTATGACCTGGAGTTAGCGATGAATTTGTTATATGCCGATTCAACGAATCCTGAAAAATTCCGCAGATATAAAGTTTTTGCTATAGAGGAATTTAAACCCGGGATGGTGGAGAAATTCAGGTGTGATCAATCGGGCGAAGAGAAGATGGAGAGGATGACCCATTTTGGAAAAGAAGAATTAGACCCTTGCAAATTTATAGTTGTTCATTATAGAAACGGTGAACTTCTTGTTAATAGGGAAATCAAAGAAAAATATCCTGATGTTCCCTATAAAGTGTGGCTGAACAAAGACTTCCCCGAGCTGCCTGAATCTGCCCCGTACCCGTTGAGGCATAAATTTAAGGGATTAGATAATGCATAAGAAGCACATATTATTCTTTGTAGACCATAAGTGGAGGGATCTGCTTATTAGCGTTTATATAAAGCTTTTGCTGGAAGAAAGAGGGTATAAGGTAACTATTTCAAGGAACGGTTTTGAATCTATTGTGTTGCCTGTTGTTCAGCCGGATGTGGTTATATTCAACCATGTATATGAGGATAAAAGAGTAAATGTTATTAAGAGGTTTAAGAAAAACGGTTTAAAGGTAATAATTCTGCCGACAGAAAATATCCCTGTCATGGATAATGTGAAGAGATTATTCGCTGGCGCAACGTCCGATCTTTCCGTAGTTGATAGGTACTTTGTCTGGAACTCGGTAGTCGGCGATATTGTGACGAGCGAAAAGACGATTGACCCTGAAAAACTAAGAGTAATCGGTGTTCCGAGATATGATGTCTACAGAGAGCCGTTGTCGTCCATGATAATGAGCAGGGATGATTTTCTTGCAAAATATAATCTCAACAAAAAATATCCTGTCATTACCATGACTACGAACTTTACTCTGGCCGGGTTTGCAGTTAAGAATAAAGAATTTTACGAGAAGGATGTGAAACAGTTAAAGACCGACAAGATCGGATATGGGGGGCGGCTTGCAGAGCGGGATTTCAGATCGAAGGAGATATTTCATCAGGCTTTTTTGAGGCTTATAGAGGATTATCCTGAAGCCAGTTTTATTATAAAGCCTCATCCATCGGAAGACCACACGCCTTATTATGATATTTTAGAAAAAATCAAAAACAGCCCGGCTCAGGGACGCGTTGCAGTTGTTCTGACAGAGTATATCTGGGATGTCCTTAACGCTACTGATATACTGCTTGAGAGATCATGCCTTACCGGCCTTGAGGCCTGGACTATGAATAAGCCTACGATTGAACTGCATCTGAACCCGGACGAATGGTATCATTCCCCTGAGATGGCAAGCGGCAGCGATGAGGTCTTGAACTATGACCAGTTACGGGAGAGAATAGATTACTATCTCGGCGGCGGCCCGATTGAAGCCTCCAGGCTTAAAAACAGGGAAGCGATTATTAAACGGTGGTGCAATGGCCTGGATGGCATGGCATCTCTTCGTTTTGCAGATGAGCTTGACAAGTTTCTTCAGGGGGAGCAAAAGGCTGCCAAAAGGTTTTCGTGGTCAGATATTAAGAATTATCTGTTATATTATATATTCATATTCCCGGATTACAGGTTACTTGATATGAAGCTTTACAAAAACTGGGGAAAGAAAATTGATAAACTTGGCCGGACTGATAAATATTTCCGGGCGCGGGACATTAAATACTGGGCGGGCAGGCTCAGGCCGCTTTTGAGCCGTTCAGAGGCTGAAAATTTTTCAGGGAAAGAGACGGTAGTGAAATGAAAAACAAAAAGGTAATTGTTACCGGAGCCGATGGTTTTATAGGCAGCCACCTGGTTGAGGCTCTTCTTGAGGAAGGGGCAGATGTAAAGGCATTTGTTTATTACAACTCATTTAATTCATGGGGCTGGCTTGACACCCTTCCGAAAGATAAACTGAAGGATATAGAAATTTTTGCAGGGGATATCAGGGACCCAAATGGCGTAAGGGAAGCCGTGAGGGGTATTGACATGGTTTTTCATCTTGCGGCATTAATCGGGATCCCTTTTTCATATCACTCTCCGGATTCCTATATTGACACGAATATTAAGGGCACTTTAAATATCTTGCAGGCCTCCAGGGATTGTAATGTAGGACGCGTTATTGTCACATCCACATCTGAAGTTTATGGAACTGCCCGGTATGTTCCTATTGATGAAGGACATCCGTTGCAGGGGCAATCACCTTACTCTGCGTCCAAGATAGGGGCAGACAGGATCGCAGAGTCTTTCCATCGTTCTTTTGGAAGCCCGGTTATAATAGCAAGGCCCTTTAACACTTACGGCCCCAGGCAATCCGCCCGTGCCGTTATCCCTACGATAATAACTCAATTGCTTAACAACAGGAAGGAGATCCATCTCGGGGCTTTGCACCCCACGAGGGATTTGAATTACGTAGGCGATATATGCAAAGGATTTATATCCCTCGCCGGATGCGATGAGGCTGTCGGCAAGGAGATAAATATAGGCTCCGGCACCGAGATATCTATCGGCAATCTTGCAGAACAACTGATAAAACTCACAGGTTCTGATGCAAGGATAGTTTCCGAGGAGCAGAGGAAAAGGCCTGAAAAAAGCGAAGTTGAACGGCTGGTCTGCGACAACGGAGTAATTCGAAAGCTTACAGGATGGAAACCTGAGGTAGCTTTAGAGGAAGGGCTTGAAAGGACCATTGCATGGTTAAGGGATAAAGATAACCTCAACAGGTATAAATGGGATATTTATAATGTCTGAGAATCGTATGATTCCACTCTCGGAACCGGAGATAGCCGGCAATGAATGGAAATATATTAAGGAGTGTCTTGATTCGGGATGGGTCTCTTCTGTAGGCGGTTATGTTGATAAATTTGAGAAAATGCTTGGCTCTTACTCAGGGACAGGATATGCAGTTGCAACAGTTAACGGCACATCTGCCTTGCATGTAAGTCTTATGGCCTGCGGCGTTAAGCCCGATGACGAAGTTATTGTCCCGACCCTGACATTTATTGCTCCTGTGAATGCAGTCAGGTATTGCGGCGCTTATCCGGTCTTCATGGATTGCGATAAAGATACATTGTGCATTAATGTTCAGAAGACATCTGAGTTTATAAAAAATGAGTGCGGGCAGGGCAAGGACGGTTTTACTTATAACAGGAAGAGCGGCAGGAAAGTAAAGGCAATTATACCGGTCCATATATTCGGCCATCCTGCGGACATGGGTCCTTTGCTTGAAGTTTCAAAAAAATATAATATCCATGTAATAGAAGATGCTACAGAGAGCCTTGGCTCTGAGTATAAAGGAAAAAAGACAGGTTCTTTTGGCAGTACAGGCTGTTTCTCGTTTAACGGCAACAAGATAATAACAACAGGCGGAGGAGGAATGGTTGTAACTGATGATAAAGGGCTTTCGGAGAGGATAAGGCATTTATGCACACAGGCCAAAAAAGACCCGTTCGAATATTATCATGATGAGATAGGCTATAACTACCGCCTTACAAATATTCAGGCCGCAATGGGGGTCGCCCAGATGGAGAGGCTTGAGGAGTTTGTTGACAGGAAAAGGAAGAATGCAGTTATATATAAAGAATTGGTATCGGACATCGGTGAGGTGGAATTTTTATGGGAGCAGGACTGGGCCAAAAGCAATTTCTGGTTTTATACACTGAGAGTCCCGAAAGAGCGCAGGAAGGGATTGATGGATTTTCTTTTATCAAATAATATACAGGTGAGGCCTGTCTGGAAGTTGATACATACACTTCCCATGTATAAGGATTCGCAGGCATATGAAATAAGCAGGGCCTTTGAGGTTTACGGGAGTTGTATAAATCTTCCCTGCAGTGTAAATATAGTAAAAGGTGATGTTGAATATATAGTTGAAACTATCAGGAGATATTTTAAAAAGGCATGACAGCAGGGAAGAGGATTATCTTAATCGGCGGCGGCGGACACGCAAGGGTTTTAATTGACCTTATCCTGATGTCTGATAAATTCGAGATTGCCGGAATTTTAGACTCTGAAATCAAGAAGGGGAAAATGGTTTTGGAAATTCCTGTGCTTGGCAGTGATAACCTCCTTGCTGATTTATATGGCAAAGGTATCAGAAATGCCTGTATTGCTGTGGGAAGCATAAAAGATAACAGCAAGAGAAAGATGTTATATGAAAAGGTTAAGCAGGCTGGTTTTGATATGCCATATTTAATTCATCCGCAGGCTGTTGTATCAAAGAGCGATACAAGAATTTCCAGCGCTGTCCAGATAATGGCAGGCGCTGTCATCCAGCCCGGTGTTTTAATAGGGGAAAATACAATAATAAATACAGGAGCGATAGTTGAACATGACTGCAGTATAGGCAGCCATGCCCACATATGTCCCGGCACTGTTATATCAGGCGGCTGCATTGTCGGTGAAGGCGCCTTTATAGGTGCAGGGGCTACGGTTATCCATGGAATTAAGATAGGGAAGGGTGCCTTAATAGGGGCAGGCTCGGTAGTAATTGGTAATGTGTCTGAAGGGGCGGCAGTAAAAGGAGTTCCTGCAAGATGAAGACTTTTATCATTGCCGAGGCCGGAGTAAACCATAACGGCGATGTAGTGGTTGCAAAGAAACTTGTAGATGCAGCAGTTGAGGCAGGAGCCGATGCTGTAAAGTTTCAGACCTTTAAAGCCGGCAGGATAGTGACGGCTAAGGCAGCAAAGGCAGGTTATCAGTTAGAGAACACCGGCGCCGGTGAGACCCAGCTTGAGATGTTAAAGAGGCTTGAACTTTCACCTTCTGCGCATATAGAATTAGCCGGGCATTGTGCAAAAAAGGGCATTACATTCCTGTCAACTCCGTTTGATGCGAAAAGCGCTGATATGCTGGATATGCTTGGCATGAAGATATTTAAAATACCATCAGGTGAAATTACAAACAAATATCTCATAGAGCATATTGCCCTGAAAAGGAAACCGATAATACTTTCAACAGGGATGTCTTGCATCGGCGAAGTGGAGAAGGCAATTGGCTGGATTAGTGAGAGATGGATGCAATGGAATGAAAAACCTCAACTGACTTTGCTTCATTGTGTTTCAAATTATCCTGCCTTGCCCGAAGACTCCAATTTGCTGGCAATCAAGACAATGGAAAAGGCCTTCAGATTGCCTGTCGGGTACTCAGACCATACGCCCGGGATAGAGGTTGCAATTGCTGCGGTTGCATTAGGTGCAAAGGTAATAGAAAAACATTTTACGCTTGACAGGAATATGGAAGGGCCTGACCATAAGGCATCCCTTGAGCCTGATGGGTTTAAGACGATGGTAAAGTCGATAAGGAGTGTAGAAAAATCTCTGGGAGACGGGATAAAAAGACCCATGACAAGCGAAATAGATACAAAGATAGCCGCCAGAAGGAGCTTGGTTGCTGCAAGGGATATAATGGCAGGAAAGATAATATCATCTGATGATATTGCGGTAAAAAGGCCGGGCGATGGCATCTTGCCGGAGTTTAAGGATATTATAGTAGGTATGAAGGCAAGGCAAGATATTGCCGCGGATTCAGTAATTAAGTGGGAGTATTTAAAAGATGCGTAAGATAGCGGTTATAACCGGCACAAGGGCTGAATACGGGCTGCTTTACCTGATTATCAAGGGGATTCATGAAGACCCCAAGCTTAAATTGCAGTTAATCGTAACAGGGATGCATCTCTCGCCTGAATTCGGTTTGACTGTAAGGGAGATAGAAAAGGACGGGTTCCCTATAGCTGAAAAAATTGAGATGCTGCTTTCTTCGGATACTGAGACTTCAATTGCGACCTCTATGGGAGTCGGAATGATAGGTTTTGCGAAATGTTATGAACGGCTGAGGCCTGATATCTTGCTTGTTTTAGGCGACAGGTTTGAAATCCTGGCAGCTGTTTCTGCTGCTGTCCCTTTCAGGATTCCGGTTGCTCATATTCATGGAGGAGAAGTTACCGAGGGAGCGATGGATGAGCTTTTTCGTCATGCAATAACAAAGATGAGCCATATTCATTTCCCTGCTGTTAAAATCTATGCCGACAGGATCATTCAGATGGGCGAACAGCCGGAAAATGTCTTTTGCTTTGGCGCACCTGGTTTAGATAACCTGTATAAGATGAAATTGCTGAATAGAATGCAACTGGCAAAGAGCTTAGGTATATCGGCTGAAATGCCGTGGGGAGTGGTTACATATCATCCGGCAACGCTTGAAAAGGGCAGCGCCGGCATGCAAATGAAGACAATACTGTCTGCATTGGACAGGTTTCAGGAGATATGCTGGATATTTACTCTGCCGAATGCAGATACGGAGAGCAGGGCAATAATTAAGGTTATCGAAGCTTATGTTAAAAAAAATTCAGGGAGGACCTTTTTGTTCAGTTCGCTCGGCCAGTTGAAATATTTGTCGTTAATGAAGAATTCTGTTGTTATGGCCGGTAATTCTTCGTCCGGAATCATCGAGGCTCCTTCATTTAAGCTGCCGGTTGTAAATATAGGCAGCAGGCAAATGGGAAGGATCAGGGCTAAGAATATAATTGACGTACCCCTGAGCGGAGAAGATAAAATAGCAGCTGCCATAAATAAAGCCCTTTCCGTGAAATTCAGAAGGTCGTTAAAAGGTTTGAAAAATCCATACGGCAATGGCAGTGTGAGTAAAAGGGTCGTTAGTGTGCTGAAAAAAATCTCATTGACAGATAAATTCAGAAAACATTTTTATGATTTATAAGGCTTAATTTTATGGACAAGACCAAATTTAAATCTTTATTGATAGCTGCTGATACAAGCCTTAAGCAGGTCATGCAGAAACTCAATGATACTGCTGAGAAGATACTTTTTATTGTTGATAAGAACCGCAGGCTTTTAGGGACGGTTACTGACGGAGATATCCGCAGGGGCATAATAGCAGGCACTAAGTTTACTGATAACGTTGAAAAGGTAATGCACAAGGGTTTTACCGCAGTGACCCTGAATCAATCATATACAGAGGAGAAGGTTAAAAAATTAATGCTCGAGACTAAACTCGAGCAGATTCCTGTACTGGATGATACAGGAACAATAGTGGATGTTGTCCTGTGGACTAATATCCTGGAGGAAAATAGCCGGTTAACCCCGGGTAATCTTATTCCGAATCAGGTTGTAATAATGGCAGGCGGAAAAGGGACCAGGCTGGATCCGTTCACAAAAATACTTCCCAAGCCTCTAATCCCGATACATAATAAGCCTATTATTGAACATATAATGGACCGGTTTTACAAGAACGGCTTCCATGAATTCATATTAATACTTAATTACAAAAAAGAGATGATAAAGATGTATTTTGGTGAGAACAATCTCCCTTACAATGTCAGTTTTGTTGAAGAAAGCGATTACTGCGGCACTGCCGGCGGATTGTCATTGCTGAAGAATACTTTAAAACAGACGTTTATAGTTACCAACTGCGACACAATACTGGAAGGCGACTATATAGATTTTTTCAACTGGCACAGGGAAAGGCGCAATCTGATGACGATAGTGGGTTCTCACAAGGAAATCACAGTGCCTTATGGCGTTCTCAACATGGGTGACGGTTCACTCATCGGAATAGATGAAAAGCCAAAGATAGACTTATTTGTGAATACAGGCACCTATATTTTTGAACCTGTTATCCTTGACCTCATCGATGAAAATGAACATATTGACATGGATAAATTTATAGCCAGGGTTAAGAACAGCCACAATGAGAGAGTTGGTGTTTTTCCGCATTGGGGAGGCTGGTTTGATATAGGACAATGGGATGAATACAGAAGAAGCCTGAAACATATAGGGGATCAGAGCGATGAATTATAAGGGCTTATTTTCATGCGAGGACAAGGTGGCGCTTGTTACAGGCGGAGCAGGCCTTCTGGGCAGGGAGATAGCGAAGGCATTATATGATTTTGGCGCCAGGGTTTACATCGGTGATGCAGACGAGAAAAAAGCCAAAGAGATTTCAGGAGATACCGGAATCGGTTATGTACATCTTGATATCACATCTGAAGATTCGATAGAAAAAGCCATGGAAACTGTAATCAGTGATAACGGCGGGCTTGATATTATGGTAAACAGCGCCTACCCGAGGACAAAAGACTGGGGAAACAAAATTGAAAAGGTATCACTTGAATCGTGGAAAAACAATGTTGACAGCCATCTGGGAGGCTATTTCTTCTGCTGCCGGAAGGCTGCAGAGCAGATGAAGCAGCAGGGCGGAGGCACAATTATTAATCTGGCCTCAATCTACGGGGTTGTAGCCCCTGATTTTTCCATATACGAAGGGACAAAAATGACGATGCCGGTTGCATATTCAGCCATAAAAGGCGGGATAATTGCGCTGACAAGATATATCGCAACATATTATGCGAAGTATAATGTGAGGGCAAATACAGTTTCTCCGGGGGGTATATTTGACAACCAGCAAGAGGCTTTTGTCAAAAGATATTCTGACAAGACCCCGCTTGGCCGGATGGGCAGCCCTTCTGAAGTTACAGGGGCAGTAGTATTTCTTGCATCTGAAGCAGCATCCTATGTTACCGGCCAGAACCTGATTGTGGACGGCGGATGGACTGCATGGTAAGGGGATTTAGTTCTTATTTATGAAAGCGCTGGTCGTTGGCTGCGGAGCATCAGGCAAAAGGCATATCAATAATCTGATTAAATTAGATTCTATCGAAAGCATATCTGTTTATACAAAAAATAAGCAATGTCTTAAGGGTTTGAAAGGCGATGGAAAGATTAACATTATAAATACGTTGGATAGTATAGAGGCTGACTTCGCACTTATTGCCAACGAGACCTGTAAGCATATAGATACTGCCCTTTTCCTTGCTGCCAAAGGAATGGATTTATTTATCGAAAAGCCGCTTTCACACAATCAGGATAAGACAGAGGAGTTGAAGAAAATAGCCAAAAAGAAAAAAATAAAGATATTTGTTGGATATAATTTAAGGTATCTCGGCGCAATGAAATATGTAAAAGATAAATTATCCGGGAAAATAATCGGAGACCTTTATTTTGCCAGAATAGAAGTTGGGCAATTCCTGCCGTCATGGAGGCCTGACAGAGATTACAGGGATTCGTATAGCGCGAGCGAGGCAAAAGGCGGAGGCGTAGCCCTGGATTTATCCCATGAGGTTGATTACATGCGATACCTTTTTGGAGACCCCTGTACATGGAAAGTACTCAAGGCCAGGGTCAGTAAATTAGAAATAGATTCTGATGACGTATTTGAAGGCATATACAGGTATGATAATAATTTTATCTGTAATGTCCACATGGATTATCTGCAGAAGGATAAAAAACGTGAAATAAGGATAGTTGGAAGCGAAGGGATGCTGCACTGCGACTTAATAGGTAAAAATATCAGAATAATAAGAGGCGATAAAGAAACAGTCATGAATGACAGGGATATGTTTGATATTGACAGGACTTATACAGATGAGTTGAAACATTTTATCGGAGCTGCGGGAAAAGATATAATACCTGATATTACGCTGGATGACGGCATTAAGGCGCTCAAACTTCTGGAGGATGGAGAAAAATGAGAATTCTGCTTGTAGTGTATGATAATGATTCATATATCCACTTTTTCCCTCAGGGCCTTGCATATATTGCTGCCGTGCTTGTAAAAGAAGGCCACGATGTAGAGATATACAATCAGGACAAATTCCATTATCCTGACGAACATCTTACGGAGTATTTGAATAAAAATAAGTTCGATGTTATCGGTGTAAGCATCATTGCAGGATATTATCAGTACAGGAAATTAATAAGTATCTCTGATGCCATAAACAGCTCTAAGAACAGGCCTTTTTATATAATCGGAGGCCATGGGCCGGCTCCTGAACCCGAGTTTTTCCTTAAAAAGACACAGGCCGATGCAGTTGTCATAGGAGAAGGCGAGGTAACGGTCATCGAACTGCTGGAGGCAATAAAGAACCGTAAGCCTTTGAATACAATTAAAGGAATAGCTTTTCGGGAAGCAGGGAAGGCAATAGTAAATGAGAGGCGGCCCCTTATAAGCGATATTGATTCCTTGCCAATGCCGGCATACGATTTATTTCCCATGGATTACTACAGGCTTTTGAGGATGCCGCATACAACAAACAGTGACTTTGTAATGCCGATGATATCCGGCAGGGGATGCAAGTTTACGTGTAATTTCTGCTACAGGATGGATAAGGGTTTCAGACCCCGAAGCAATGAAGGTATTATCGAAGAAATAAAATTATTGAAAAAAGATTATGGTATTACGTATATCGCTTTTGCCGATGAACTCCTGATGTCGTCAGTAGAGAGGACAGAAAGCCTCTGTAATGATTTTATAAAGGCTAAATTGAATGTTAAGTGGGATTGCAACGGCAGATTGAATTATGCCAAATCTGAAGTTTTGAGCCTTATGAAAAGGGCCGGGTGCGTTTTTATTAATTACGGCATTGAGGCCATGGATGACCAGGTATTAAAAAATATGAAAAAGGCGCTTACAACAAAACAGATTATAAAGGGCATTGAGGTGACGCTGGAGGCAGGAATCAGCCCCGGGCTGAATATTATATTCGGCAATATAGGCGATAATAAGGATACTTTAAATAAAGGCGTGGAATTTTTGCTTGAATATGACGACGGCGCTCAGATGCGCACTATCCGGCCGGTGACTCCTTATCCGGGCTCTCCGCTTTACTATTATGCGATAGAAAAAGGCCTTGTTAAAGACTGTGAGGATTTCTACGAAAATAAGCATACAAATTCAGACCTGCTGGCGATTAATTTCACAGACATGAGCGATGAGGAATTTCATAAATGTCTGCTAGATGCTAATACCAGACTGGTAACTAATTATTATCAGAATAAATTACAGGGTACGATTGAGCGTGCCAGGAAACTCTATCTTGAAAGCGACCCTAATTTCAGGGGCTTCCGCACTTTATGAAGATTAAGAATCATAATCCTTTGCCTTTATTTTTTATCAGGTAAAAAATGTACAAGGGTAATTCCATTTTATGTATTATCCCTGCAAGGGGCGGCTCAAAGGGCCTGCCCGGGAAAAATATTAAAAAACTTTCAGGGAAGCCTCTGATTGCTTATTCGATTGAACAGGCAAAAGGGGCTAAGTATGTAGACAGGATTATAGTCTCAACTGAAAGCAGAAAGATAGCGGATATCGCGAGGCGATATGGCGCTGAAGTACCTTTTATGAGACCCCGGAAACTTGCTACAGACGACTGCAGCATAATAGATGTGCTCCTTCATGCAATGGACTGGATGGAGAATAAGGGAAAATTCAAATTTGATATATTAGTGCTTCTCCATGCAACTGCTCCGTTAAGAACGACCGAAGATATAGACAATTCCATAAAATTACTGGTAGATAAAAAGGCCGATAATGTCTTTTCAGTTACCGAAGCCCACAGGAATCCTTATTTTAATATGGTGGAAGTGCTCGATGACGGGGCTGTAAGGCGTGTAAAAAGAGGCAGTTTTGTTACAAGGCAGTCTGCTCCACGCGTGTTTGACATGAATGCGTCCATTTATGTCTGGTGGAGGGATGTGCTGAGAAAGGGAAAAAGCGTTTTCCTGAAGAAGAGCCATGTTTATGTCATGCCAAGGGAAAGGTCAGTGGATATAGATGACTATCTGGATTTCAGGATTGCTGAGATGCTGTTAAAAACAGGCACATAAGAGTTTGCTCCTTTAGAGACCTTAGGCCCCTGACAGGGTCACGCTATATATGTTAAAACAGAGAATATTTAAAAACACCCTTGTTAACTCCGGCGGGAAATCCTTAACTTTATTTTTACAGCTGTTCATCATCACATATCTTGTAAAGACTATAGGCAAGGAGGCATACGGCATCGTAGTCCTTGCGCTTTCTCTTGTCGGAAATACAAATCTTATTGAGGCCGGGTTTGGGCTTTCAGTGACCAAATATGTGGCTGAATATAAGGCCAAGGACGACTGGAAGCGTCTTCTTGAAATAGTTAATACAAACTTTGTTGTTGTGACGGTTATTGCCATTGGTTTTTGCATTGTACTGTTTATAATTAACGAGTTTTTACTTGAAAAAATATTCACTATCCCTGCGGATTTTTTACAGCCTGCAAAGGGCATGATAAGGATTTTAATACTGCTTTCCTTTGTAGAGTTCTGGTCTGTAAGCATAATGCGAGTGCTCGAAGGTTTTCAGCAGTTTTCTGTTGCAAGGGGGCTGGAAGTTTTAAAGTGGCTGCTCAGGCTGGTTTTTATAATCGTTGCAGTTGAGAAGGGTTACGGGCTGCCCGGCGTTGGCGCTGCATATTTTGCCGCCGGTATTATTAATCTGGCAATCCTTTACCTTTTTGCTTTTTCCAGGACTTCCAGGCTGAAGCTGAATATTTTCCTTGGCAATAAGGAGTCATTCAAACTCCTTTTCGGTTTCAGTATCTGGATATTCCTGTCCAAGGCCTTTGCCTTTATTTCATACAGGATTGACACCATTGTTATAGGTATATTTCTTCCCCTTGAGAACCTTACCTATTATAATATTGCCTTTAAGGTATTTGATGTGTTGAGATACGGATTTTCTCTTATATCTTCAACACTGGTGCCTGTTACCTCCGAGATAGCAGCCACGAGGAATAAGGAGAGGCTGTCCCTGCTTTTCAAAAAGGCATCAAAATATACGACCCTTTCCATGTTTCCGATAGTGATTTTCTTCTTTTTTTATTCGGATAAGATTATCCGTTTATGGATGGGAAGCAGTTTTGGCACCTCGGTTGTATTAAGCCAGCTGTTTATTGCGTCCTTATTTCTTACAGCGCTTGTTTCAAGCGGTTCAGAAATGATGACCGGAATGAATAAGCTTAAGGTTTTAGTAAAATACAATGGGGTCGGGTCTCTCATAAACCTTGTGGCGAGTGTGATACTTGTTCAGAAGATAGGAGTTTATGGTGTAGTTGTCGGGACGTTGATAGGCTCATCAATAGTCTCAGCAGGATATCTGTATCAGATGATGAAAGAGTTTTCGATGTCCTTGCCTGAGTATTTAAAGGATATTGTTATGATGCCGTTATTCTTAACTGCAATTTTATGTGTTACGCTCATATTTTTTAAGAGTATCCTTGTTGGTTTTTTAGGCGTGCTTATTTATTTCCTGATAGTTTTTGCTCTGGTAGTGGATAAGGAAGATAAAGAGAGTGTTTTAAAGTTATTAAAGAGTTATGTATGACAAGCTAGAGGCCTTCGGCCTGAACCTTCTATCCGTGTATTGCCATGAAAAAAGATAATATTATTTGCAGGGGTGTAATTGTTTATTATGCCCTGGCCTGGATTTTCTTTTTTTACAGGATACAGTCTTTTGCAAAGGATATCTTTATAGCGCCTCTGTATTTTCTCATTCCCGCAGGTGTCGGCCTGTTTGTGTTCTCTCTTTTCCGGACGCACACTAAATTAGCTGGTTTTATCGGCGGGCTCAGGCTGGCTCTGCTTTCAGCGTTTCTTGGATTCTCATTAATCACGCTTACTTATACAGAGCTCAGCAACCGCGATATGCTGGCAGCGCTTTTCATGCCTGTGTATCTTATGTTTTATCTTTTATCCGTGGCTGGTTTCTACAGGACCAGAGAGTTATTAACTGATACCGGCGTCTGTCAGGCGGCCGGCTCTGTTTTGTTAATATCCCCGGTCCTTGCCTTTGCGTATTATTTCAATTATATGTATTTCTCACCGTTTCCGCTGAGGGATATCTTTATGGAGACGCATTTCATGAAGGGCGCGCTGGAGTTCTCGAAATATAACATCCTGAATATTGCCACAGGCGACACCTATATGCCACTTCTTCAGGTCGGCTCAGGGCTCCTTCATCGTTTCTATGAATTTGATTTGATAAACGGCCAGTGGATACTGCCTGCTTATCTATGCGTCTTCATCAGTCTGTGTTATTACTGCTTCCTGTCCTCGTTCATCAGCAACGAGTTGACGCTGAACGTCTCTATGGGGCTTGCTGTCGGGCTTGTGAGCATTTGTTTCTCTATGAGCAATAATACTTTTCTTGCCGGGCTTGCTCTTGTATTTTTCTCACTGCTTGTCAGCCTCAACAAAGACAGGACCGGTGCGGTTTTTTTATTCTCCGAACTTGCTGTGCTCGCGGCCCTGTCTCTGATATTTTATAAACTTAGAAGAACGCCCTCTTTTGATGGAACGATATTGCCTTATCTGCTTGTGTTCCTTGCGTTCATGCTGGCCGTGTCCTACCTGAACGCTTTAAGAATATTAATCTATGCGCTCATAGTCCTTGTTCTTTTCATTGCTCCTCCTTATCACAGGGCTGCGTCGCTCTATATGCCTTTGATGCTTGTTTTTTATGGCGTGTATTTTGTCTTTTTCAGGATGGAGATTAAGAACGGGCTTGCAGTTAAGAAGCTGTTTATGAAAAAAATCCTTCTTTATTCTCTCCTTATCCCTGTTTTGGGTATCAGCCTCGGGATTATTATAGTTAAGCTCCAGCCTTCTGTTTTTGGGCTTCTTGCAGATTTGCTGAACTCCGTCAGCATGGCTATTGTCGGGCAGCGGATAAGCGAGAATGAGGGGCTGAAGGCAGTGACAGCAGAATGGCTCAGGTTCGTGCCGTTTGTAGTCCATGGCCTGCTTATGCTCCTTGTTGCAGGATTATTCTTAAAGAGGCGCGACAGCCGCACCAAGAAGTTCTTAGAGTCCAATATGAACCCGTTGCTCTTTGTCCTGGTGTCCTTCCTGCTGCTTATGGTGGTTTACTACAGTCCTCTCCCACGCATACACAGGCTTCTTCCTTTCCCATCGCTCCTGTTCATTGCATTGACTGCGTTATTGTTCAGATATTATTACGAGGGATATTCATTAACAGGCAGGCAGCATGTACGTACACTTATTATCCCTGCCTCTATGCTTGCCTATACCTTTGCGGCACAGGCTCTGTATCGCATACCGATGAAAGATGGCGATGTGAGCGCGTATGTTAAGGCCCTGTTGCCCCTCACCGGGACTTTAATTGCCATTATGCTTATCTCATTTGTTGCGCTTATCTTTATGCGCACAAAGGCCGCAGCGCTTGTTTTTGCGCTTGTTCTCATCTTCTCCGGCGTGATGGTCGACAAGTTCAATATTATGGCAAAACTTTATTTTAATTCATATGGGCATGAACTGCCGGCTCCAGGTGTTATCTCGCATTACACGGGGCTTGAACTCAAGACAGCCGAAAGCCTTGGCAAGAGGCTTGACTCTCCCAAGGCCGTACTGTTCTCTGACCCCTTTACTCTTGGCATATTCGAGGCTGTGACAGGCAATAATGGTTTTTACACTTTCGAGAACCTCGGCCAATTCATGCTGCCTGAATATACAGGAGACCTGAAGGCCATTATAAGGAAGGCATTTCCTCCGCTTGATGACAAAATGGCTTCTCAATGGCGTGATAAAGCTGATTTGTTGGACAACAATACCCTGATTACATCAATGCTTGGGGATTTTGCCGGGCAATATAAGGGCGCCATGCCTGAGGCGCGATATGCCCTCCATAAAAAATTTGGCATTCCTCGCAACTATGCTGCAACCGGAGACTTGCTCGGTTGGAATGCGGATGACTTGAGGCGCAATGTCTTTTGGGTTGTCACTGAAAAGACTATCCGATGGGCATACGGAGAAGTGGGTTATTATCCCATGGACGCAGCTTTCAGCGACGAATACTTAAAGAGCTATGTCTTTCCATATTTCGAGGTCTTGCTTAATTTCGGGAATAAAGTACTGGTTCTTAAATTGAAGTAGTCCCCATGTCTTTTAAGAATTTCGGGAATAATATTCCTGAAAAAAGATATAATAAATGTTGGAGAAAAAATGAAGGTTGATATTCTTTTTGCGATAATGGCTGTTCAGGAAGTTGTCTTCTTTGCCCCGATTGCAAAGAGGCTCAGGGATGAAGAAGGGCTTAAGGTTGCATTCCTGACCTTCCATGAAGCCGGCGACGATATCCTTGAAAAAGAGGGTGTGCCGTATTTCAGCCTTCACAAGATAAAAAATTCTGAAGGAATGAAAAAGCATGTGTTCCTGAAGCCGGAAGATGTTCAGAGGAGGCTTGGAATAAATATCAGGAAGCTCATCCTCCATGAAATGCTCACGACTAACAGGCTGGATGAAAAATATCTGTCGTCAAAGGTCATGACGTACCATGCAATCATGGACAGTATTTTCAGGGACAACGAGATAGGCTGTGTTGTTCAGGAACTCGGGGGTTTTATTGCGCCTCAATTACTTTATCATGTATCAAAGTACTACAAGAAACAGCATATATTTATCGAACCTGCCATGTTTCCTAAAAGGATAGTCTTTACGCTTAATGATATGAATGCAGACATTGCAGACTACGGGGAGGGAGTTGCGGCACCTGATGAGGAGCTTAAAAAGCTTCTTGAACAGTACAGTATCAGAAAAACAGTCGTAATCCCGAAGAAAGACAAACATTTTTTTCAGGACATGAGCCTGAAAAGGCTTTTTTCCATGGATAATTTCAGGCGTCTTTCAAGAAAGCTCTATCACAAATACATACTTGGCCGCGAAGAAGAATATAATGCAATCCTTTGGTATATTGTCTATCATTTCATAAAGTTTTTTAAACGGAAGGTCTTGAATTTCTACTATTCAGAGCCTGTTGAAGGCGAAAAATATATATACTACCCCTTTCATGTTCCGCTTGATGTGCAGCTGACGATGAGGTGCCCGGAGTTTCTGAATCAAGAGGCCCTGGTGGGATACATAGCAAGGGTTATCCCTTTAGGGTGCAGTCTGTATGTCAAGGAGCATCCGGCTGCCATAGGCGGCCATCAGCTTTCAAGGATGAGGGATATACTCAGGGATAAAAATATAAGGCTGATACACCCCAGGCATAATTCTTTTGACCTCATTAAGAATGCAGGTTGTGTTATTACGATAAACTCAAAGGTCGGCTTTGAGGCGATTATGCAGGGCAAGCCTGTTGTTGTTTTAGGCAGGACCTTTTACAGGGGGAAGGGCGTTACATTGGACGTGAATAATGTAAGTGAAATCTCCGGCGCCGTAACATCTGCAACAGGTGAGGCCGGCATTCCTGCAAACAGGGATTATTTTCTCAATAAGGCTTTTGCGTGGAGCTATAAGGGCGAGCTCTATGAAAACAGCCCTGAGAACATTGATAATTTTTACAGGTCACTAAAAACATTCATGTTAAAATCAGGGATAATCAAATCTGATAAATATACGGCAGAAGGCGCTATAAGATGAGGTATAAGAAAGTATTACTTTTATTCCCTGACTATAAAGGCGGGCATTTCGGCGCACTCCGGCCTCCTGCAGGGCTTGGCTATCTTGCTGAAACCCTGAAAATTAATGCTGTGGAATATGATTTCCTGGATATGGCTGTAGGGTATTCTGCAGATGATCTGAAAAATAAAATCCTGTCGTTCAAGCCTGAGCTGGTTGCTGTCAGCCTCATGTCATTTATGTATAAAAGGTCTTACGAGATAATAAAACTTGTTAAACAGATAAATCCTGATCTGCATGTTGTGGCAGGCGGCCCCCATGTTTCTACAACAAGGGAAAAGGTGCTTGAGGAATGCCCTGAGGCTGATTACGGTGTGGTTCTGGAAGGAGAAGATGCGCTCCTGGAACTTTGCAGGGGGGAAGACATATCTTCCATAAAAGGACTCATCCGCAGGGAAGGTGGAGCAATTATATTTAACGGCGAGCGGCAGTTCAAGGATGACCTTGACAGTATTCCATTCCCGAAATATGAGAAGTTTCCTTTGGGGAAATATGTTACGGAAGAAATAGGGATTGTATCGTCAAGGGGTTGTCCTCACGGCTGTATATATTGCCCTGTTAAGGCTGCCATTGGCATGAAATGGCGGAGACGCAGCGCCGCAGGCATTGTCGAAGAGATACAGTACTGGTATGACAGGGGATACAGGCAGTTCAGCATGCTTGATGATAATTTTACATTCAATAAAGACCGGGTTATCGAGATATGCGGAGAAATAAAGAGAAGGGATTTTAAGGGCATTGAACTCAACTGCAATAACGGGATAAGGGCGGACCGTGTCAATTACGATATGCTGAAACTGATGAAAGAGGCAGGGTTTAAATACCTTGCATTCGGAGTAGAGGCAGGAAATAACAAGGTGCTTAAAAGCATTAATAAGGGCGAGACCATGGAACAGGTGGATGCTGCCGTAAAGGCCGCTGTTGAACTCGGGTATAAGGTCACCCTGTTTTTTATCGTGGGCTCCCCGGGAGAAACAATTGAAGATGTAAAAGATTCCATAAACTTTGCCTTAAAATATCCTGTATTTGATGTGAGGTTTTATAACCTTATTCCTTTTCCTAAAAGCAAACTGTACGATTGGGTAAAGGAGAATAATTATTTTATCCTTGACCCTGAAGAATATCTCAACAGCTCATCCCAATGGGATTATAAACCGGTATTTGAGACACCAGAGATGGGCAGGGAAAAGAGGGAGGAAGCATTGAAGCTTGTCAGAGGGGTGAGAAAAAAGGTCAGATATAATTCCATGAAGGCGTCGCTTACCCCGCGGCTTGGGAAGGTTGCGGGTCCTATATCAAGGGTCTATGTTACTGACTGGGTTCAGGATAAGCTGATGAAAAGCGGCATATTAAGAAGAAACCTGAAAAAAGTGTTTATGCGCGTGGCAGGGTGATTAAGATGAAGGTACTGTTTCTTAACCCTCCCTTTATGAGCAGATACGGCAAGTTCTCGCGTGAGCAGCGCAGTCCGGCTGTTACGAAGAGCGGGACATTTTATTATCCCATGTGGCTCTGTTATGCAGCAGGGTTGCTTGAAAAAAACGGCTTTGAGGTCAAGGTCATTGATGCGCCTGCAAAGAGGATGGGCCTTGATGAAGTGCTCCTGGCAGCAAAGGATTTTTCACCTTCACTCACGGTGGTGGACACCTCTACGCCAAGCATATCTAATGATGTGAGTGTTGCGGTTGAAATAAAAAAGAATACAGGGAGCTTTGTTGTTCTGGTGGGTACCCATCCCTCTGCCCTGCCTGTGGAAACGCTGAAGATAAATGAATCAGTTGATGCAGTAGTGAGGAGGGAGTATGAGCATACTGTCCTTGAGCTTGCATCTCTGATAAAAGGCGGAACAGTAAATAAGGAAGGCCTGGGCAGGATAGACGGCCTTACTTTCAGATGGGACGGGGAGATAATTGGGAACAAGGACAGAACATTGTCTGAAGACCTCGATTTCCTTCCATTTGTCAGTGATATATACAGAAGGCATCTGGATTACAGAGATTATTTTTATGCTCACAGCAGGTATCCTATCATCACACTGATAACCGGAAGGGGTTGTCCGCACCACTGTGTTTACTGCCTTTATCCCCAGACCTTTAACGGCCATAAATTGAGATACAGGAGCATTAAGAATGTCGTTGATGAAATAGAGTACTGCCTTAATAATTTTCCCGGCCTTAAGGAGATAATGTTTGAGGATGATACCCTTACAGTCAATAAAAAAAGGGCAGTTGAATTTGCAGAAGAGATTCTCAGGAGAGGCCTGAAATTCCAGTGGTCTGCCAATTCCCGCGCAGATGTAGACCTTGAGACCATGAAGGCATTGAAAAAGGCAGGTGCAAGGCTTTTCTGTGTAGGGATAGAAAGCGGCGACCAGAGCGTTCTTGATTCGATGAAGAAAAGGCTGACAGTTTCACAGATTAAGAAATTCTTTGGCGATGCAAAAAAAGCAGGCATATTGATACATGGGTGTTTTCTTGTGGGTAATCCCGGGGAAACCAAGGAGACGCTTCAGCGGACCCTTGAACTTGCGCTTGAACTTAACCCTGATACCGCGCAGTTTTTCCCTATAATGATATATCCGGGAACCGAGGCCTATAACTGGGCCAGAGAGAATAAATATCTGACGACAGAAGATTTCAATGAATGGCTGACCCCTGAGGGGCTCCATAACTGTGTGATATCAAGGCCCGGCCTGTCAAATTATGAACTTGTTGAATTTTGTGATGTTGCCAGGCAGAAGTTCTATATGAGGCTGTCTTACATAGCAAAAAAATTCATACAGGGGCTTTCCAACCCCAATGAGCTGAAGAGGCTTTCCAAGGGAGCAGTGACGCTCTCAAAACATATTCTGAAAGGGTCTCTGAAAAGTAAGAAGGCAAGGAATTGCTGATATGGTCTCTGTAGTTATTCCGGCCTATAATGCAGAAAAGACAATAGCCGCTTGTCTTACCTCCCTTATGAAACAGGATTATCCAGGAGATTATGAGGTCATTGTCGTTGATGACGGCTCTTCAGATTCTACTCCGAATATTGTTTCAGGATATGAACGGGTAAGGCTCATAAAGCAGGAAAACGCAGGCCCTGCTGCCGCAAGGAATAAAGGCGCTGCTGCTGCAAAGGGAGAAATAATTCTTTTTACGGATTCTGACTGTGTTCCTGAAGGCAACTGGATTAAAGAGATGGTTAACCCTTTTAAAGACAACAGGGATGTAGTCGGCGTCAAGGGACGGTATAAGACAAAACAGAAAGAGACAACAGCAAGATTTGTTCAGTTTGAGTATGAAGATAAATACCGTTATATGCAGAAAGATAAATACATAGACTTTATAGATACCTATTCGGCAGGATTTAAAAGGGAAATCTTTTTGGAGATGCGCGGGTATGATACTGAATTCCCGGTTGCATGCGCTGAGGATGTGGAACTGTCTTTCAGATTATCAAAAAAAGGATATAAGATGATATTCAATCCCAATGCTGTGGTTTATCATATTCATCCTGCAGGGTTAAAGGATTACCTCAGGAAAAAATATAAATTTGCCTATTGGAGAATCGTTGCAGTTAAAAAAAATCCCGAAAAAATAGTAAAGGACTCGCATACCCCTCAGGTAATGAAACTTCAGGTTCTTTTTCCTCCCGCTGTTTTGGGAAGCGCCTTACTGTCTGTTGCCTATAACCGCCTTATGTGTTTTTCTTTGTTATGTTTTTTTGTGTTTATTTTAACAACGATTCCTTTTACAATCAGGACGGGCAAAAAAGACTTAATGGTTGGATTAATATCCCCGGTATTTTTATTTTTGCGGTCGCTGTCCCAATTCTTTGGCATATTGGGCGGGATTACATATATCTTTAAGAATAAATAGTTTAAGAAATAATTTAGCCGAACTAAAAATGCAGATGTTGTTTTAGGTTAAAGCCGCCAGTAATTTAGCCCCGCAGACAAAGCCGCCTCTTTTTTGTACAGCCCTTTGACGTCTATGAGCAAAGGATTGCTATTGCAGAGCCCCTTGAGATACTTCAGTGAGAAACCGGCATATGCCTTGTGTCTTACAGCAACAACCACGCCGTCATAAGGTTTTTTGTTTTCCGGTTTATGTATGAGTTTAATGCCGTATTCTTTTACTACATCTTTATGGCTGGCGTACTGGTCATGGACGTATGGAGAAACACCATACTCCTTTAACTCATTATAAATATCTATTACTCGCGTATTCCTTATGTCTTTTATATCATCCTTGAAGGTGAAGCCGAGTATAAGGATTTTACTGCCTTTTACGGCCCTGCCTGATTTTATCAGATGTTTTATGGTCTGCTCGGCTATATATTTACCCATGCTGTCGTTAATGCGCCTTCCGGCGAGGATAACCTCCGGATGGTAGCCGATGGATTGCGCCTTAAAGGTCAGGTAATAGGGGTCAACGCCTATGCAATGGCCGCCTACAAGACCGGGCTCGAACCTGAGAAAGTTCCACTTTGTTGACGCAGCATCCAGGACGTCCCTTGTATCCAGCCCGATCTTATGGAATATGATGGCAAGTTCATTTATCAGTGCTATATTAAGATCTCTCTGTATATTTTCTATGACCTTTGCAGCCTCGGCGGTCCTGATATCAGGGGCCTTGTGAATCCCTGCCTTTACAACAAGGCCGTATACATGCGCAAGTAATTCTGCAGTCTCCCTGTCTTTGCCTGCCACTACCTTTATGATGTTTGGAAGGTTATGTACTTTATCTCCCGGGTTTATTCTCTCAGGCGAATAGCCGACACTAAAGTCCTTTCCGCATTTCAATCCTGAATATCGCTCGATGACAGGCACGCAAAATTCTTCTGTAACCCCCGGATATACCGTGGATTCAAACACGACAGTAGAGCCTTTCCTGAGATTTTCTCCGATGAGTCTTGATGCTGACTCAAGTGGCTTTAAATCAGGTATCTTATGTTCGTCTATTGGCGTCGGGACTGCCACTATGATTATCGAGGCCTCTTTAAGCCTTCTGGGGTCTGCTGTAAAATCTATACGGGCCTTTTTTAAATCTTTACCGGCAGTCTCGCCTGTAATATCTATGCCCTTTGAAAGTTCTTCGATCCGCTGTTTTTTGACGTCAAAGCCTATAACCTTGCCTAAAACTTTTCCAAACTCAACTGCCAGCGGCAGGCCTACATATCCAAGGCCAACAATTGCAATTGCCTTTTTACCTCTTTTAAGATTATCTATCATCTTTCACTTTCTCCCATAAAAAATCATAATATCTTTTTTCAGAAATAAGGCAGGTCGTTGCGACTCGTCTACGACCCATGGGCAACCGAGCTCCTATCATAAAATCCTCAGCATCAAACCGAGCATTGAGATTTTAATATATAGCTGAAGAGAAATCAAGGAAACTTAACCGAGCATTGTGCTTATGGCGGCAAATACATCATTGACAGATACATTAGAGGCATCTTTTCCATCTGTCAGGATTACATGTCTTGTGCCCCATGGCGCCCAGCTTTTTGGATTAGTTGAACCCCATACCGTGACAATGGGTTTTTGCAGCGCTGCGGCTATGTGCATCGCCCCTCCGTCACAACAGACAACAAGACTGCTCAGGCTCAGGGCTGAGATAAGCTCTCCAAGCTTGGTTGTTTTACAGGCAATTGGCTTTGGTTTCAGGGAATTTTTGATGAACTCTGCTTTTTCATCGTCTCCGGGGTGATATATATTTTTTTCGCTCCCCGGCGACCATAAAAGCAATATCGCGGCATTGTACCGGTCTAATATAAGTTTCCCAAGTTCCATGAATTTTTCGGCAGGCCATCTGTTTTCCGGGCGCCTGCTGCTTATATGGAAAGCTATTAGATATTTTTCCTTGCTGAAGCCTGATGCATTTAAAATATCCTGAACCTTCCGCACCTCATCTCCTGAAGGGAATATCCTTAACTGCTGCGGGGCGCCGTTTATGCCAAGACAGGATAATAAATTAAAAGTTTTTTCTGCTTCATGGAGTATTTCTTCAGGCTCGTACAAAGGCATATTATAGAACTTTGATTTCATCCCTTTTTTTAAATATCCAATCCTTTTTTTTGCGCCTGTAATAAATGTATATCTGGCAAGCCTCGGAGAGTATGAACCGCATCCTATTGCGGCATCATATTTTTCTTTCCGTATTTTGTGTAAGACCTTTAAATTATTTAACCATACAGAAATCTTGTTTTTTTCAGGGGCATGTTTTGCTTTTTCATAGGTGTAAATTTCGTTTATATCCGGATTGTTTCTTATGGCGTCAACATTGTATGTGTTTACCAGTATCCCGATCCTTGCATCAGGGTAATGATTCCTTACTGCATGGATTGCGGGTGTGGTGCAGACGAGGTCGCCTATGTTGTCACGGCGGATAAAGAGAATTTTTTTTACCATGCTATCTATTTATAACCGTTTTTTCCTTTGGAAGTCTGTTCATGACAGCCATTCCCATACCGAGGAGCAGCATGAAAAGCAGTTTGCTGTCATCGCCGTCAAAACTTCCGAAGAAATTATTGACCCAGTATCCGCACATCATTGTCAGCAGAGCTGCTGACAGGTAGCGGGACAGGTTATCCGAAGATTTTTTCCAATTTTTAAAACAGACCCAAATAAAAGCGCCTATCATCCAGAGAAAGATTATAAGGCCCTGCACGCCAAGCTCAAAAGCCATGCCTATAAAGGTGTTATGTACCTGAGGGTAAATGAAGTGTTCATTTTTTTCATTCCTGACAACCTTAGCAAAGAGGAAGCGGCTGTACCCATGTGCATGAAATGGGTTTTCAGATATTTTTTGAATTGCAGTCTTCCACATTGCAAGCCTCTTTTCCACAGCCTTGGCAGAGGGGCCGGCTATTTGTTCAGGGGCCATTTTAAGATATTCCCGGAACGACGGTATCTTGTAGGCATGATCTTCCCTGAACATCTTTTTCTCTGCATATACAAGGGTTGCCGTGAGGATGAAGACGGCAATCAAAAAACTCCATATCCATCGTTTCTCAGACAGCAAAAGGGCGATTATCATTACAGCCTGAACCCATAATGCAACTACAGCTGCGCGGGTAAAGGTTATGTGCAGGGCTGCCATATTGACTATAAGCAGGACTGAAAGACCGATGCGCTGCCAGCGATTTTTAAAATAAGACAGCCCCCAGAAAAGAAACGGGATGACCATTGTATGATATAAACCTGCGACCTCTCCGCCTCCGGGGTCTCTTAACCCCCCGGCGCGATAGTCATCACCTGTCCATGAGCCTCCATGTTTTTGGAAGTCATAGAACGAATAAATGCTGAAAACAAGGCTTCCTAAAAAAAGGATTTTCAGCAGTAAGGCCGCATTTCTTTCTTTTCTTATTGAAAGATATACCGTATAAAAAAGGATTATCGGAGTAATTAACTCTCCCCATATTTCTTTCAGGCTTTGGTGCTGGTCAACCGAGGTAATTAAAGAGGCAGCTGCAACTGCAAAAAATGCCAGGAATTTCCATTCAAACGATGTATTGACCCAGATTAAATTTTTTGTAAGAGAGTATCTCAGGATTAATAAGATTATTGGTATGTACAGGGCAAGGGAGCGGATAGTTGCTGTATGGGCAACCGGCAGTATAAATATCAGAATGCCCAGGCACAGCATAATAGCATTGTCAATCCATAGGACACTCCTGTCATCTTCCCTTGTTGTCATCTGTTTGGTATATTACATTGTCCCTGAATTTATGGTCAAATAATTATTGCAGGCTATTAACCCGGATTTTATTTAGTAAATACGCCATTTTGTTTTTATATGTTTCCAGGCTTAAAGTCCTCTTATATCCATTCAATGCAATCCGTTCCCTTTCATCCTCATTCTTCAGGTAATATGACAGTTTATCCTTCAATTCAGAGACATCCTTAAAGGTCTCGATTTCTTCGCCGGGTTTAAAATATTCTGCCAGGGCATCTGAATAATCAGTAAGAAGAAAGGCGCCGCAAGCGGGAATATCAAAAATCCTCAGATTGAGGCCGGAGAGATTGGCCGTATCCCATTGGGATATATTCAATGCTATTTTGGTCTTATTATATAATCCGGCAAGTTCTTCTCCCCAAACCCCTTTCTTTTTTATCATTGACCTTACGCGCAAATCAAAAAAGTTTTTTTTCAGCCACTTCGGGCCGTATATGGCAACAGGATAATCTTTTAATGCATTAATAATATCCTGTCTTTTTCTGGACCAGCCCCCAACAAAGACAACATCATGGTTATATTGTTTTTGGCCGTTGTCAGAAAGCTGCCTGTAAAGAATATTGTCTACTGCCAGCGCCGGCAAGTATTCGATTTTATCTTTACTTGAGTAACCGTCTTTATGTATACAAAAAAAATGGTCATACAGTTTTGCCTCGGAAGTCATAATGTCAAACCATTTAGGCCCCTTGACCCACCATCCGACAATTTTTTTAATCCCGTATTTATCTCTTAGATAGTTTAAATATTCTCCGCCAAAGCCATGCCCGCGCATGACAAAAAGTATATCAGGCCTGAAATTACTCAATGTTTTTTCCAGCAATTTTTCCCTGAAGTTTTGATTATTCCATCGAGAGCCTTTTAGTAAATCTATTTGCTTCAGCCCCATATTCCACAATATCTTGTTGGCGGGTTTTAAAAAAGATTCAGCCGGGCTGTTAACGCCGCTGTCAAAACAGAGGACTTCACAGCCAAGCGCCTGCAGCGCCCTTGCGCAGGACGCTCCGAGCGGAATGTTGTTTGTGTTAAAAAAGTAGCTTATGGCTATTCGGGGATATTTTTTCATATAGTATGCTCTTTTCTGAATCGTTCCAGAAAATCATACAATTTTTCACTCAGGATTTTATAGTCTCTTTGTTCCTTTATAACCTGTTTGCCTTTAGCGCCCATTTCAAATAATCTATTATTGGGTGCGGCTAAAATCTCTCTCATGGTTTTTTTGATGCTCTCTTTTGTGAAATCACAAAAGAAGGCGCTTTCATTATCAAAAAGTGAAACATATTCCGGCAGATAATTAACCAGTGCGGGAAGCCCTAAGCTGTAATATTCCAGGGTTTTTGTAGGCGAAGAAACGCGGTACAGCCTGTTGTCAGGGATTAATCCGATCCCGATATCATAATCCGTTATTTTCCGGAAAAGTTCGTTCCTTGGAAGCGCGGGATATATGTTTATTCTTTTATCACCCATGCTTTTAATCTTCCTGGTTATTTCATTGTCACTCTGTGTATAAATATCAAGCACAAAATCTTCTTTCAGTTCTGAAAGGGCTTCGGCAACTAAATCTGTTTCTCTCAGGTGATCAACTGTCCCTGTATAAATTAATTTTCTGGTGGCATTATTATTTGGCCTGCATGAGGGCAGGCTGTCAAAATCAACACCCATGGGAAGAGGAAAATAGTCTATAATAATGTCCTGATAAAAAGTCTTTTTGAATTCCTCTGACATAACTATAAGAAAATCACATTGCCTTGCGAGTTTTTTTTCCAGATGTGTTTTTAACTTATATTCGATAGTTTTCCTGAAAACAGCTTTATGTTCTTCCTGCGCCTCAAAAAATCTTCTGAAGGTGTGAGGGAATGAGTGCCAGAATCCGATGCGGAAATTGTATGTAGTCTTATTCTTCAACAGGTCTTTGAGTACAGAGAAAAAGTTTCTTGCAATTACAATATCTACTTCCTTCAGGTTTATGAGGTTATTTAATTCTTTGCAGATATTTTTTCTTTTATATGAGTAAGGGATATATATTTTATTGTTGCTTTTAATAATGCTCTGGCCCAGGGTTTTCGAGAAATAGACAATATAGACTTCACATCTCTCTTTGAGGTATGAGCCAAAAATACCTTCGATTGAAGAGTGATTTGAGTTTTCAGATTGATCTGTTATGCATAAAATCTTCATACTGGGCGAAAACCTCATCTGGCATTATTAACTTCATGGCGCTGTCGTCTCTTTGTTTTTTAGACAGCTTTGCGGCAAAACGGCCGTCTTTCTGGATAATCCGGTGTATTTGCAGATCCTGATACGGGCCTGTCACATTGCTGTCAGCAGATGAAAAAAGAGAGATCGTCGGGACTTTTATCGCTACGGCAAGGTGCATGGGGCCGGTATCGCCGGTAATTAAAAGGCGCATTTTTTTTATGAGGCAAGGCAGCTCGTCAATCTTGAATTTGCCGCAGCAATTGATTACTCTATTGCCGCATGCGCTGACTATTTGCTCTCCCAAATCATATTCTTTTTTTACCCCTGTAATCACTATCTGTGCGGAATGGTTCATGCCCAATATTTTTTTTGCCAGGGCAATAAAGTTCTCTATGGGCCACATATTATAAATATGTGATGCGCCAATCTGGAATCCAACGATGTCTGTTGTATTGCCTAAAGAGGCCTCAATTTTCGCTTCTGCTGTTTTATTGTCTATCGGAGGAATTTCCATGGTTTTTTCAATAATGGTTCCTCCTATCATCCTGACCAGGTCGAGCCTGTCTTCAATGGTATGCTGATATTTTTGTTCAAAATCGAATGCCAGGTATTTTTTGTGGGGGCTTTTTGTAGGATGCTTCAGGATAAAATTTGCGCCGCTTAAAACTGAAAATGCAATATCCTGAGGGCCGTTTCCGTGAAAGATTAAAACTGCCTCGGGCTTTTTCTCCCTGATTTCTCCCAGCGTTTTAAGGAATTTTTTATATCCGCCGTAGTACAGGATAATATTATCCGCATATTTAAAGTTTTTGAATAAGGGAGCAATATTTTTATTGATGAGGGTTGTTATCTCTGCTTCCGGGAATGATTTCCTGAGGCTTTTCATTGCAGGAGTAGAGAGAAGGGTATCCCCGAGTGCCGTAGAAGAAATAACCAGAAAGCGTTTGGGGCTGAAATTCAAATCTCCGATCTTTTTTAGCTGGTTAGAGTATTTTCCAATATGCTTTTTAATATAGAGGTCTAATACTTTATGAAAGAATCTGTTCATTTTTTCTTTATCTTTATATAAAGCCCTGAAAGAATTGAATTTGTATATACTACCATCCTTTTTTTGAACCACGCTGCATTGTCTTTAACTACTATTCTTTTTATGGCAAAAGGATCAGAACCGGGTTTAACAGCCCCGTGGGCTATAGTAAATAATGCTTTATATCCGGCATCCTTTGCAACTTTCACTGCAGCATTGTTATAGTCTCCGTACGGCCAGCAGAGATAGGGACACTTTTTGCCGAGTTTTTTTTCAATGGCCTGTTTGGATTCGTGGAGTTCTTCCAGCAGTTCAGTCTCTGATAACAGGCTGCATTTTTTATGGCTTTTTGTATGCGAATAAAAATCAACCAGGCCTGTAGCTGACATTTTTTTAATCAGCTCCCAGTTCAGCAATACTCTCTGTTCTTCCCCTTCTTTTATCAGCAGCTTTGATTCTTTATGGGTTGGTGTGTGCGAAGGGACCTGTGCCGGATTTTCAGATGCCTTTTCAGTACTGCCGGTAATTATAAAGATTGAGGCATGTATCTTATATTTTTCGATTACTGGTAAAGCATAGATATAATTATCAAGCCACCCGTCATCAAAGGTGACCACTACAGCCTTTTGTTCCGGGATCAAATCTCCATTTATGCAGGAGAGGAGTTCATCTATTGTCAGGGTCTTATATCCTGATTTATGGAGATATTCCATCTGTTTTTCAAAAACCTCAGGCGTTACAGTCACCATATCTTTTTTGTGAGGAGAGACATGATGATACATAAGCACCGGCACAGGCCTCATGCTCTTTCCCCTTCCATCAGGGAGGAATAAAGTGCATACATGCTTTTATACATTTTCTCAACAGTATAATTTTGCCGGACCATCTTTCTTCCCTCAATCCCCATTGCCTTTGCTTTCTCTTTATCCTGAAGCGCTTTGATAATGGTTTCAGCCAGTGCAGAAGGGTTATTGGGTTCTACAAGATAGCCGTTCCTGCCATTTTCTATAACTTCGCCGACACCGTCAACATTAGTCCCGATTACAGGCTTTCCCATCGCCATAGCTTCCAGAAATGACGTGCCCAGGGCTTCCTGAAGAGTGGGCAGGACAAAAAGGTCTATGGACTTAAGTATCTCGGGGATATCGCTCCTCAGTCCCAGCATAAATATTCTGTCGGATATTCCCATGCTCTGTATCTTGTTTATAATATTTTCCTTTTGCGGCCCGTTTCCTGCAAATACAAAAACAGCCTGCGGTATTTTTTCCGCGACTAAAGGGACGGAGTCAAGGAGTATATGGTGGCCTTTCCTGTATCTCAGGATTGCAATAGTCCCTACAATGGGAATATCCTGTCCCAAGTTGAGCTCCTGCCTTAATCCGTCAACGGTTTTCTCCGGGTCAAATCTACTAAGATCTATACCGGTTGGGACAGCCAGTATTTTTTCAGGAGAGACGCCTTCTTTTATTAAATATTGCCTTACATATTCGCTTACAGTAACAACCTTGTGCGGAAGCAAGCTATAGGTTATCCGTGATGTTATCGGTAAGGCCAGATGCCGTGTCCTGACTATCCTGGGTTTTTTTCCTGAAAGCCTTCCTGCCAGGCCTGCAAGGAGACTGTCTCTTCCGCTATGGGTGCTTATCACATCAATTTTTTCAGTTTTGATAAGTTTGAGGATATATCTTATTGCTGAAAGGTCATAACTCTTTCTCATTGCGCATGTTCTGACCTCGGCCCCTTCTGCCAGGGCCTTTTTACCGAGCACGCTTTCAGGCTGGCACAGGATTATCGCCCTTGCCCCGAGTTTTTTCAGTCCAATGCATTCCTGAAGTGTCCGGTTTTCCTGTCCTCCCCAGCCTGTTGATGATTCAGTATGAAGTATGGTAAGCATTTATCTCTGCAGCTCACGCAATTTTTTTGTGAGGATATTTTTAACCTCATCCGGAGTTATCTCCTCAAGACACCTGCTTATCTTGCTTCCGTCACAGCCGTCTTGGCCGCAGGGTATGCATTCCCGTTCTTTTTGAATAACAGTATGAATGCCAAATGTTTGTATCCCGTTTCTTTTGGGGTAGGGGTTCCCTGAATTTGAAATTTGAAATTTGTCGCCCCAGGCGACTCGCTGAGGAGAGAAATTTGAAATTTTGTTGTCCCACGGCCCCCAGTGGAAGTCGCCGCTTGGCCCGAAAAGAGCGATAACAGGGGTATTTACTGCTGCGGCTATATGCATGGGAGCGGAATCTACGCCGAAGAACAGGTCCGATGCCTCTGAGATTGCAGCAAGCTGTTTTATGTTTGTCTTGCCGCACAGGTCTATTAGCTGATGGCTGATAGCTGATAGCTCTCCTCGGCGAGTCGCCTGAGGCGACTGATAGCTGACGAGAGACAATATTTTTTTGGTTTTTTCAATTTCTCTCTTATCCGGGGACGAAGTGACAATTACCTTTGTCCCCATATTGAGCAGCCAGTTTATTACATCTGCCATGTATTCATCTTTCCAGCATTTAAATAACCACCTTGATGTGGGGTGCACATGGATGACTTTGTCCTCCCTTTGCCCCACCTTGATTGCAAAAATGTTTTTCACAAAAGTTCTTGCATCTTCCGGGATAAAAATATCCACATTAAGATTTTCCGTGCCTATGCCGAATTGCCGCACAACAGCAAGATTTTGCAGTACCATATGTTGGCTGCTGTCATTTTTTGCGAGGTGTGTATAAAAATACCGCTTTCCGGGGAAACCGTCTTTACCTGTGTCACTTGCCAGTCTGTATTTTGCACCCGAGGCAAAAGATATTATCGCAGCCCTGTCTCCGCTTGTGAGGTCAACCGTCATATCAAAACCTTTCCCCCTTATCTTTTTTAGAAAATATAATTCTTTCAGGTATTTTTGAACCGGATTTATTTTTTTGATAGTCCTGTCGAATGCTATTACTTCATTTATGAGGGGGTTTCCTGTCAATACAGCTTCGGTGCCTGAATTTACTATGGCAGTTATATGTGCCTGCGGAAAATTTTCTCTTAATGCCCGGAATACAGGCACAGTAAGAAGAACATCGCCTATATGGCGCAATTTTATTACAAGAATTTTTTTTATGTTTTTAAAATTCATGGCGATTAGAAACCTGTTTTCTATAAAATTCTTTATTGCAAATGTTTTGATTTACATACATTTTGTAACTCTATATAATAGAACACAATATTATAGAAATTCCAGATTATTAGCAGATAATTGATTGAAAGGTCAGAGGACATATTGCAGGTACGGTAATTGCTATTATTGAATAATGAATTATTTATTAAAATTATCGAGTGTGAGCGGAGACTGAATCATGAAGAAGGTTGTATGGGGCGGTGAAACCATGAGGGTAAAAATTATTTGTTTACCGATAGTTATAGCTCTATCCACCATAATTTTTTTAAGCCTGTCAGAATTTGCAAGTGCTGCAACTGCCCCTGTTTCAACCCCACTGGGTTATAATACGCTGCAAGGATGCGCCCCTGCGCGAATTGCCACAGATAGCAGCGGAAAGATTTATGTTACAGATGCCAATACAGAGTCCGTAAGAGTCTTTTCTAACAACGGGGTTCCGCTTTCAAACATCAGAGCGAATAAACCGCTCGGCGTTGCTGTTGATTCGTCAGGGAAGATTTTTGTAGGAAGCGTATCAGAAGGAAGCGTTTCAGTTTTCAGCAGTGAAGGCAGTTTGCTTTATAAACTCGGCGCAGGGACAGGCGAGTTCACAATGCCGAGCGATATAGCGATTAGCTCTTCGGGGACTGTGTATGTTACAGACAGCCTACAAAATAAGGTGAAGTCATATACAACAGCAGGCGCGCCATTGTCTTCCATTGCAGGGCTTAATTTCCCGACAGGAATAGCAGTGGATGATGCAGCCGGTGAGATATATGTTTCCGACCACAGCAGTGGTACGGTAAAGATATTCGGCATGGATGGAATTTTAAAAAGGTATATAAAAGGCGGCAGCATGTTTGGAAGCGTATTTCTGAGGCCGCAAGGCCTTGCGCTCGACAGCACAAGGGTTTATATAGTTGACGCATATAACAGCACTGTTGCGGTATATGGCAAGGACGGTATCTTCCTTAAATACATGGGGAATTATGGAGAGGGCGCAGGGCAATTCAGAACTCCGCTGGATGTTGTCATTGACAGGAGCAACAAGGTTTTTGTTACAAACCATAATAACAGCAGGATTGAGATGATCGGCATAGACAGTTATTCACAGCTCAACATTTCCCCTAACACAATCAATTTATCTGTTTTTGAAGACGGTTCGCCGATTACACAGACCCTAAATCTGACTTCAACCGGAAATGCAGCAGGCTGGGTTGCCTCTTCTTCCAATTCATGGGCGACTGCTTCTCCGGCTGCAGGCACAACTCCTTCGGATGTTTATATTACTGTTGATCCGGCAGGTTTGAGCGCAGGCAATTACACAGCCCAGGTGATGTTCAGCACGTCTTCGGGAACAGAATCAGTTGTCCTTGTGAATCTCGAAGTAAAACCTCAGCCAAAGGCCTTATATGTTGCGCCGACAAATATAAGTTTCAAATATCAGATGGAATCGCCGAATTATCCATCAGGCAATGTCGCAATCACATCTTCCGGCGGAAGCCTTGCGTGGACAGCTTCCTCAAACGCAGCCTGGATAAGTCCTGACAGGGCATCAGGGATAACGCCTGATAATATAAAACTAAGTATCAATAGCGCTGTTGGTGCGCTGGGCGCCGGAAATTATGCCGCAAACTTAATAATTGATGGAGGCAGCGCCCAGGGCAGCCCTGCAAGCGTAAACGTGAGCTTAACAGTAATCAATGCAGGCACAGTCAAAGTAACAGCGAACATTAAAGAGGCGGGCTTTGACATAATCCCGACAGGAACCGGGACAAGCTACAGCGGCACAGGCACTGAATGGAGCTATGACGAAGTAACGCCCGGAGACTACACCATAACCTTCAAGCACATAAGCGGATATATAAAACCATACACAAGGACCTTCACCGTAAAAACAGGTAAGGAGACAGTTATAGACGGCACATACAGAGTAAAGGCAATAGCAACCCATATAATAGCAGGCTCAGGCGGGACCAAAGGCAAGACCGTAGAAGTGCTTACACTTGACGGCAAGGTGGTAACAACATTTGAGCCGTTCAAAGCGCCTGAAAGCATAGGGGTCGCAGCCGGAGACCTTGACGGAAGCGGCACAGACAAGATAATAGTAACAGACCACAAAAAAGACCTTAAAGTCTATTCATTCGAAGGTCTGGAACTGGCCTCGCTCAAAATGGAGGATTGGCATAAAAACGCGACGGCGGCAGCAGCAGACATAGACAACGATGGAAAAGCAGATCTGATAGCAGGCGTAGAAAACGACAGGCACAGCGAAAAAGAACAAAGAAGAATAATAAAACACCTTGTTTATGAAGAAGGAAAGCTTATAGACAAAGGCGAAATCTATGCAGAAGACAAAGAAGACGAATTTACAATAGCCCTTGGAGACATAAACGGAGACGGCAAGCAAGAACTCATAATAGCGGACGAGGATGATATAAGGGCCTTTGAAATAAACCTTGAAGCGCAGGACAAACTCAAAGAGATATGGAAAGTCGAGGCAAAAGGCATATACGAAGACACGCCTGAGATAGCAACAGGCGATATTAATGATGACGGGATATACGAGATAGCCCTCGGCATCGAGACAGAGGACAAAGAAGGTGAAAATGATAAAAAAGGCAAAGAAGACGAAACCGGTATAATAAAGATACTTAAAGGCAACGGGGAAGACTACAAGCTCCGGATAGAGCCATACAATGACCTTGGATACGAAGGCGCGCCTTCAGTTGCGCTTGGAGACCTCGACAAAGACGGCTTAGATGAGATATTGGCAGGGGCAGGCAAAGATGAGAAGAACGAAGGCTTGATAAGGACATATGAAAGCGACGGCTCATTCACGAACACAACGATAAAGACAGGCCTGAGCAAGTTTGGCGTAAACATAGCCGTTGGAAGGTTCAAATAATGGGCGGGACAATATTTATGAAACGTTTGTTGATTGCAAGTCTTATATTACTTCTTGCATTTGGAATAACTCTTTATATAAAGGATCAAACCATTGCAGCAGACGCTCCCCACACAACAACACAGAGTGTCTTCTGTAATAGCTGTCATTCAGTTCACAGGGCATGGGGCACAGGTCTTACAAAGAGCGCAACAAATGCAAATCTTTGTCTTAGTTGCCATGCGATTTCAGGAATTGCAAGCACAAAGCGGTTAGACGCAACAATGCTGGCCACGCCGGGCATATCAGGCACATCTCACAGATGGGATACCGCGATGCCTACTGCGCCTACAACTCCAACCAGCCAATATGGCTTAAAGGCAGCATCTGAGCTTCCAACCGGAGCTCTTAAAAGCAGACTGGGCGCCTATAACAATGTAATTACATGTTCTGTATGCCACAATCAGCATGGCCAGGCAAGCACGCCGTGGGATCCATATGCTCCGGCGTCAGGCAACGGCAGGCATTTTCAGCGTACAAGCAATGAGTTAAACCAGATGTGCGAAGAATGCCATGCATACAGGAAGGCGGCGACTTCAGGAACGGATGTAAGGACCTACGATGAGACTAAAAAGAGCCATCCGGTTGTGAAGAACCTCACCAGCGATGTCAATGCAAACCAATTTGTCGGCGCAGCGCCGCTTGAAAGCGCGCTCTGGAATTATAGTCCGCAAACTACTGCTCCAAGATACCACGAGGGTGGAGGCGGGGACACAAATAAAACCAATAATATAGTGCTTGATTCTTCAAGCAAGGTGAGGTGCCTGTCGTGTCATGGCATTCATTATACTGATTCGAGTTCAGGGACTGTTGATGGACCATAAATAATATGGAGATTTTAAGATATTTTCTAAATATGGCATATAAAATTATGAGACATATTTATAAGAAAAGTTCACGATTCACGGGAAAAATGGGAAGTGTCCCTATTTTTGCAATTTTTATTTTTGCCTGTGCGGTTCTCATAATGGGCCCGGCGGTCGGACAGGCGGATGCTGTATGCACAAGGGTTAACCCGACAGTTTCGATTTTCCCGAGCGTCCAGAATGTTCTGGCTGGAAACGCTGTGACTTATACTGTGAGTGTAATCAATAATGACAGCGGCGACACCTGTGGTTCGACAACCTTTACTCTCAGCAAGACAGATGCTCCTGTCACACCCAATGCAAACTTCACTGCAGCGTTGTCGCCTCTTTCGATAACTCTTAACGTGGGCGCTTCAGGCAAAGTTACGCTCACCCATACAGCAGCAGCCGGCGCAAGCATTGGAGCTACACAACAGAGCTATGTTACGAGCGCGGCAGATGCGAACCACGCGGCAGTTAATAGCAGTACAGTTACAACCACTGTTATTGCAACATCAGGAGACGGTTATCTTCTCAAGAGAGGCAAGGAAGAGACATGTCATGGCTGCCACAAGACCAATAAGAACATGCCATCCCCCGGAGAGACCGGCTATGTCCAGGCGAACTGGGACAATGCCATTAAGACGCACAGCGCTGAAATACTCGGTACATGTTCTAATACAACCTATAAAACCCGTACAGCGTGTTCGGCTAACGGTGGCACATGGACGCCCGGAAAATGGAATGCCTCGGGCGGGTGGGGTATTGCAGGCGGGAGATACGGCGAATTTGTCTGCACAACATGCCACACAGGCCATAGCACAACAAATATATATCTGATAAAAGAGACGATAACAACTCCTGATGGCTCTAATTTTGGGGGCAGCGTCACAAGCAGCGTTACAGTTAATTTCAGAGTTAAATCAGGGACTCCTGCCGTTCCGGGACCTCAAACAGCCGGTATTATGGGTGACGACTCTGTTACACATGCTGCATCGGCTTTTATATGCGAAGTCTGCCATACTTTTGATGGAGCTCAGACAACAGGCGTAAATAAGCACGCTTACACCATGACTTCGATAACTTCTCATTATAATGGGCAGGAATGTAATACATGTCATTCTCATAGCGGAGGATTTAAGGCGAGTTGTAATTCATGCCACGGCAACCCGCCGATATCGGCAGTCATTGGAGGTCCGTCAGGTCTTGCAACTCCGGCCACAGGCGCGACAAGTCCGTTAAGCCCCGGTGCTCATAACACACATGTAACCACAAGAGGCATGACATGTAATGTATGTCATACAGGCAATACAATGCCTACGGTAAGCAATACCATTCAGATGGGTTTTGTTACTAACTCAACTACCTATCCCACTGTGTGGAGTAGTTCAACATCAGCGACAACAGGTGCGTTTGACGGCCATACGCCATTAAATGCACCTTATACAGGATTTGTATCGAGCAGCATAGGGACAAATGTCACCACAAGCGGAAGCTATGCAAATACATGTTCCACTTTATACTGCCATGGCTCAACACTCACTGCCGGCACATTAACGAGTCCTTCATGGGTCGGCGGCTCATCTCAGGCTGCATGCGGCACGTGTCACGGAGGCGCAGGATATACTGTCGCAGCAACAACTCCTCCGACAACAGGAAAGCATATAACACATGCCGCTACAACAACCGGCAATCTTGGTCTGGCGTGCAACAAATGTCATAACTCCCCCTCCCCAAGCATGACGCATGTCAATGGCGTTGTTTCCTGGTCGTTGGATACAGCAGACTCAAGAATTGGAGCTTCTGCTACTTACAACGGCGCAGCAAGCGGCGGTTCAACTACACAGCTTGCGCCAACACCGTATGAAAGTTGCGCAACTCTCTATTGCCATTCAAACGGCAAGGTAGGCACCTCAGTAGGCGCATACACAACACCGGTCTGGGATGGGGCGGATATAGGCTGTAACGGATGCCACGGGACATTAAATACAGCAGGCACCCCTGACTATGCAAACGAAGGAGCAGGCACAGTAGGAGCCAACAGCCACAGCAAACATACAGTGGCAGGGACAAGCACATGCGTATACTGCCACACAAATACAACAACAACAGGCACGACCATAACAGGCACAGTGCATATAGACAATACAAGAAACGTATTGGAAGGCGGCGGGAAGAGTTTCACATATACGCCACAGACCTGCACTAACATCAGCTGTCACGGCGGTTTCGGCACTGCAGCCACATGGGGCGGCGCAGCTCTAACCTGCACAAGCTGTCATGGAAGGACTACGGCAGGAGGCGGCGATCTGGATGACTTTGCGGCAGGCGGCAACATGGCCAAGGTTGACACAGATGAATGGGCTGCGCTGGGTCATGGCAGGCCGAATGCAAGCGGTAACTATCCCGGCACGAATCCCAATCCTCCGGCTAACTTTGCCGGTTTGGCAGGCTCCGGGCAGGATCCATGCCTCTGGTGCCATGACGGGATTTCGGCGGATCACGGCAACTACACTACGAACCCATACAGGCTGAGGAACAATAATGCGCTCGGAAACGGCTGGAATGATGCATGTTTGTATTGCCATGACACGAACCAGACCACGGCGAGTTATAAGGCTGTGGCTACATTTACCACCGGAATAAATCTTGCCAATGTCAAAAAGATAGATAAGTGGCATTATGGTTCAAACCACAGCGCAACAAGAAACGGCGGACAATTCTGCTGGGACTGCCATGACCCGCATGGTGACGGGACGACAGGTCCGATAAAGATGATACAGAAATACCCGACAAAGACGAATACGAACGCGACTTACGGCGTTCCGAGCGGAGCCAATGACATTGATGAAGCAGTGGCTATTGTCTTTACGAACAACAACTTAGCCACGGGCGCAAACGGCTTTGCCATGACAGCAGGCACCTTCAGGCAAGGCATATGTAACGCATGCCATACATACAGCGCAAGCGCGCCGACAGTGACGTACTACACAAGCACATCATCAACATCGCATAACTCAGGCACAGTCTGCACGCAGTGTCATAAGCACAGCGCTGATACTACTAACAACAACGAGGCTTTCAAAGGCGGAGGCTGCAACGGCTGTCATGACTACGACACGCGCGTTGGGTTTAACTGGGGCGATGGGTTCAGTAATATAAGTGCGGTCGGAGAGGGCAAGGGCGCGCATAAGAAACACATAGACCATCTCAAGGCAAGATATCCCAGCGTGACACTTAATCCGAATACCGATACCTTTAATGGCACCGCGCCGGCGGCAATTTGCGGCACCTGCCATACAATTCAAGTGGGTGACCATTCAACAAACGGAGGCGCAGGAACAGTGCGCAGCATCAACTTCGGAAATGCGACATACAAAGAGGGCGGCTCGACGGGCTTCAGCTTCCTGTTTGATCCATCGGCGCCCGGGACTAACCCGCCGGTATATAACGGTGCATCCGGCACTTCATCGTCCGTGAATCCGAAGTCCTGCTCGGTAGTGGGCTGCCACTTTACCAAGTCGCCTGTCTGGCAGGCATATTGAGGGCGGAGGTTGATTATGGAAAGAAAAGAGATAGATAAGTTAAATTGTAATAAAAGCAAGGTGAAATCAAAATGGGACGGATAATAGCTAAAAGGATCAGAGGCATGAACTGGATGGCGAAGGTCAGTCTCATGCTGATTTTCACTTTGGTATTCAGCACATTTATGCATCAGGGGTGGTATAAGCCGAAACCTGCGGATGCAGCGGTTGCCTACAGGGTTTGCGGAACAGCACTATCAGGTGTAGGTGCGATCTCACCGGCACCCGGAGCTGGTCATGCGACTAATGATATTGATCTTCTTTTTGTTGAAACAGCGAATGAGGCTTCATCGCTTTCAACACCTGCAGGCTTCGTTGAGTTAGCAAATATTGGATATGGGACGGCTGCAGCTGCTGATGCTACACGTCTTACTGTATTTTGGCGGCGTTGGAATGGGACCGATGGAACCCCCACAGTGGCAGACTCAGGCAACAACCAAATAGGTGTTATGTGTTCCTATAGCGGGGTTGTCACGTATGGCGATCCATGGAATGTATTCGGCACTAACACACAAAATACGGCTACCACAGCTGGTTCTGTCAGTGCTATTACCACGACATTGGCAAACACTCTTCTGGTAATTGCCACTGCTGGCGCATTGCCGGATGCTCAAGCAATTCCGGCAACTGAGTTCAGCGGTTGGACTAATGCCAATCTCACTGGTATCCCTGCTGCCGACAGATCCGATAGTACAACAAGCTCTGGTAATGGCGGATCCCTTGGCGTTACTGATGGCACTAAAGCTACTGCCGGGTCAACAGGTGCGACAACCTTTACGACTGTTACTTCATCTACAAAGGCCAATATGCACATAGCCCTAAAGCCGACATATCCTGTTGTGACGAGCCCGACAGCCAGCAATGTGCTGACCACCACAGCCACTCTTGGAGCGACTGTGGCATCAGATGGCGGCGGCGGAGCGCTTAGTGCCCGAGGTACCTGCTGGGCTACGACAGCAGCGCCAACAACCAATTGTGTGGCTGAGGGCGGTACAGCAGTAAGCGCTTTCACACAAAACAGAACAGGCATTACCGAAGGTTCACTTATCTATTACAGAGGGTATGCGACGAATGCAACAGGCACGGATTACTCACCTGACGGAATAATATATACTGAACCGACACAGCCCAACACCTTATCTTTTACAAGTGTGGGGCAGAACGGCATGACAGTGAACTGGGCTATAGGAAGCACAGGAAATGCAGACAGTGTGATTGTCGTGATGAAGGCCGGCTCGGCAGTGGATGCCGACCCTGTAGATGCCGCAACATATACAGCTGATGCAGCCTTTGGCAGCGGCACACAGATCGGAACAGGGAATTATGTTTTATATAAAGGCACTGGAACGAATGTTGCGGTGACCGGACTATCACCAAGCACAACGTATTATGTAAAGATATATGCATTTGCAGCAGGAGCAGGCGGAACTGAAAACTATAACACTACATCTCCTCTTAACGGCAGCCAGGCAACCACTGGGCCTCCAATACTTACCTCGCCTACCTCGACATCAATTTTAAGCACTACAGCGACCCTGGGGGCGGATATCACTTCGAATGGCGGGGCTGCGATCACAGCGCGGGGAACATGCTGGAACACCACAACACCGGTTGTTAATGTCGGCGGCGGCGGTAATAACTGCTCAGCTGAAGGAGGTACGGCAACAGGTGTATTTACACAGGCGCTGACAGGTCTTACAGCAGGTTCGATTATTTATTACAAGGGTTATGCAACAAACGCTAATGGTACTGCCTATTCACCTGAGGGCAGTTTCTATACTGAGCCTGCAACGCAGGCATCAGGAGTGAGTTTTACCTTGGGTCGAAATTATATGTTGGTAAATTGGTCGGGAAGCGGCAGCGGCGACGGAGTTATCGTGCTGATGAAATCAGGTTCCGCGGTTAACTCAGACCCTGTGGATGGGACATATACAGGATATACTGCAAATTCGGTCTTTGGCAGCGGCACGCAAATAGGGACCGGTAATTACGTTCTTTTCAAGGGCTCAGGCTCGAGCGTAAAAGTGACAGGTCTTACCTCCGGGACAACCTATTATGTGGCTGTTTATGCATATATGGGTATGAGTGATACTTCCGGAGTGAATCTGGGTACGAACTACAAACAACTGACACCGGCTACGGGCAATCAGCTATTTAAGCCGGGTTCAACAGTAAACTTTTGTTCGGACTGTCACGGATATACTTCATTGTTCCCGGATGGTACGACACGGAATAATCCTGCAGGCACTTTCCCGGGTTCTCACGAGACTCATGTAGTTCAATACAGCTATGTCTGCTCAAAATGTCATGTTGTGCCTGCAACCGAGACATCTGCTAATTTTTACCACCGCAACGGCAATATACAGATGGCTACGAATATAAACGGCGATACAGGCGGCGCTTATGGAAAAATATCCCCCTGGGCGCAGACCAACACACCTTCTGCTATGCAGTCATGCGCCAATGTTTACTGCCACAGTCAGGGTGTGAGCGCGACATCCAATTCCGGGGACACGAGGGCTACGATGTCTTCACCTAACGCAACTGTTAACTGGGGAGGTTCGACTATTTGTTCTTCTTGCCATGCTAATCCTCCCAGCTATACCAATGGCGATACCACATGGGGTGCTGCAAAAGCTAACAGCCATAGTGTGCATACGACATCATGCCAGACGTGTCACAATAGCACTACAACTGACGGCACCACTATTGCGAATATTGCCAATCATCCAAACAGACTCTATAACATTTCTGTAGGAAGCGGAGAGGCTATCGGCTCGTATTCCTATGCGGTCCTCGGCGGGACATGCACGAATATTTCATGTCACGGCGGCGTAGCCGGCACATATCCTAATGTGAATGATGCTGCATGGGGATCGTCTCTTGACTGCACGACATGCCACAACAAGGGTGTCAATGCGCCTAAAGCATCAGCAGCAAGCGGCGGAACCGTAACCTCACGCAGAAATATCACAACTGAATTTTCCGGGGCACGGGGGCACGCCAAGACCGCTGCCATGACCAAGCAAGGCTGTGCTGTCTGTCATATGGAGGGAGATCCATCCACAGGACAGGCGAACCTTAGTTATCACGGCAATGGTTATATAGAACTGAGAGACCCTGACACCAATGCAACGATTAAGGAAGTTTCATGGAGCGGCACGACGCCCGGCAGCTACTCCTCAACCGGTACAGACGCAAAAGTTGTTAGATTTGCCAGGGACACAGCAAGCAATACTCTTGAGACATATGCAACAGCTGTCCAGATAAACCACTGCCTTAAGTGCCATGATGCAGACGGCGTGGCTATCACAGCTGCGAGGGTGTCAACGGGGTCAGCAACACAGCCGTTCGGTACAACAGCAGGAACAAGGGTTGATGTAAATAGCCAGTTTAGTACATCAAATGCAACTTATCATCCTGTAACCGGCAAACAAAACAACTGGTATGCCGATACCGATACCATGAATTCACCCTGGAACCCCGCGGCAAGGGGCGGGGGTGCAAATAACACGACGTATGGATATCTCTTAACCTGCTGGGATTGCCATGACAGCTCCGCAACCGGACGCGCAGTTACTGCAAGCGTAACTGCCCACGGCAATGCTGTAACAGTACGTGCGCCTTATGATGCGGTTAGTAAGAATGCTACCCAGCTCTGTGTCGTCTGTCATAAGCAATCAGTTTACTGGGGGGTTAATGGAGGGGGGACAGCCGGGCAAGGCTACACACATGTGGCAGGCAATGGCGTAAGCGCATTACAACAGGATAACCCGTTAACTGAGTGGGTCAGCGGAAGGTATCATGATCTTAACGCATGGGCATACTTTGGCTGCACTGTCTGCCACGGGTTCACTGATAAAGTAGGAGTAATGCCTACAACGAACATAGGCTATAATGTCCACGGAACCAACACAGTTGGCTCAGGCGGAGCTACATGGACAACAAGCGGTCAGAAACCATATAGTTTCCTTCGGAATACCAGCACAATGGGCGACTGGAATATGGGATACTGCAACATGGCCGGATCAAATCAGTGTCGTGGTACAACCGGCAACTATACGCCTGGAGGCACATACTAGAATAGTTATTAATTCCCATCTTTTCCTTTTGATTAAGGGGAATGAAAGGGGTTGTCGGAAAACAGGGCGGGGCTCTTTCATCCCCGCCCTTATGATTTTTAAGCCTGAAAATTGTGATATAATCAACCATCCGGATAGATGCATTAATGAAAAGACAAAAAAATAAGTTTTTATACTGTCTACCCCTGCTTTTTCTGTTTTTATTTGTCATTTATGGTTGTGAAAAAAAAATACCACCCAAAAAAGCTGCTGAAGAAACAAAGCCTGTTACGCTAAAACCCGTAGATACTAAACCCGTTGGGATAAATCTAAAGAATACTAAATTAGCTGTTATACCCGAAGATTATGACAAGTGGCTGCTTATTACTTTCAGTATAGATGGAAAGCAGGTTTCCTATGGTGCAGAAAAGAATGGCAAAAAATTCGTGGTTGTTGGCAATGAGCCGGGTAATGCCTATCAAGGGATTTCATTTATGGTCAAGAGCCCTGATGGCCGAAGGTTTGCTTTTGGAGGAGAAAAGCAAGGGAAAAAACGACTTGTGGTTGACAATAAAGAGCTGGGAGGCCTATCCCATGAAGAGGTAGCGCCTGCTGCTTTCAGCCCGGACAGCCGTTTCGTTGCCTGCGAAGTTGGGGGACTTAAGGAAAAGAAATGGTTTGTAGTTGTCTCTGACGGAGAAAAAGAGGTTTATCGCAGTCAGGTTTACCCTGATACATTTCGTTCTCCGGTCTTCAGTCCTGATGGCCGTTTGCTTGTTTTCGAACTCGGGGATGATAAGATGAAGACTAAGGATAGCAAGAGAACCGTCTTCTTTCTCGATGTGCCAACAGGGAAGATAATTAAGGAACGGCTTTATACCGATTATCAGACGGGAACATTTTCATTTAGTTCAGATTCTTCGCGGGTTATCTATGATGTACAAAAAGGAGGCAAAACCTTTCTTGTCCTGCACGATTTTACTCTGAATGTTGAAAGAAGGGTTGAGCTTTCTTATGCCTCTGTAGGACAGTTTGTTTTAAGTCCGGACGGGAAAAAGATTATCTATATTGCAAACAAAGAAGGAAAACAGTATTTAGTCGTAAGCCCATGGGAATCTCCGGCAAAGGGAAAAGAATATGGTCCTTATGAAGGAATTGTTTCACCTGTCTTCAGTCCCGGTTCAAAAACGGCAGTCTACCACGCTATGAAAGACGGCAAGTGGCGAATCGTAGTCGGAGATAAGGAAGGCCCGGCGAATTACACCGGTGTCAGAGATGCCCCGGTCTTCAGCCCTGACGGAGCAAAGATAGCCTGGCCGGCGATGAAGGGCGGGCATCAGGATAGAAGGATGCAGGATGGCAAGTGGTTTGTGGTTGTCTCCCCTGTGGGCAAACCAGCTGAGGTAAAGGAGAGCGCAGCTTATGACATGGTGGTTACTCCGGTCTTCAGTCCCGACGGCAAATACATTGCCTACAGGGCAAGAACAGGGACTATGGAGAAAGCCAAGCGCTTCATTGTAATTGCCGATTCGAAAACAGGTAAGGCAATTAAAGAAGGACCGGTCAGCGATGAAATCTGGCCGCCGGTATGGAGCGCTGACAGTAAATCAGCCGCTTACGGAGCGCGGATTGGAAAAGAATTATGGTGGAAAGTGGAGGCGGTGGAGTAAAACCACCTCACCCCAGCCCTCTCCTTGACAAGGAGAGGGGGCCGAGTCTACTGCTATAGCGAGGTAGGGTGAGGTTTGCTACTGAGACGCCCCACGGACACGGACAAAGACGTCCGTTGTTCCATTTGTGTCGCCTGGCACGAGGTTGTCTGCTTCCGACTCGAACGCAACAAACCTGCCGTCAGCGTTTATGACTGGAATGAAGCACCCGCCGCCCTTTCCCTGGTTGCCGGCGCTGTCTACGCTTATGATTTCAGTTTTGCCTGTCTGCCTGTCATGGACAAATGCATCATCCATTCCGTTTGTGTCGCCCTGCACAAGGTTGCCGGCCCCTGACAGAAATGCCACAAACCTGCCATCAGCGCTTATGGAAGGAAGGCTGCTCGGGCCCTTCGCCTGCTTGCCGTCACTGCCCTTGCTTATGATTTTCGTCTCGCCTGTCTTCCTATCATGGACAAAGATATTTGATTTGCCGTTTGTATCGCCCGGCACGAGGTTGCTTGCCCACGACCGAAATGCCACATACCGTCCGTCAGCGCTGATAGCAGGCTCAGAGCTGTCGTTATTCCCCAATATACCGGCGCTGTCCTTGCTTATGAGTTTGGTCTTGCCTGTCTGGATGTCATGAACAAAGACATCAGATTTATTATTTGTATCATCCTTTACGAGGTTGCTTGCAAATGACCGAAATACTACATACCGTCCGTTAGCGCTGATAGCAGGCTCAGAGCTGTCGTTATTCCCCAATTCACCGGCGCTGTTTTTGCTTATGAGTTTGGTCTTGCCTGTCTGCCTGTCATGAACAAATATATCTGTCATTCCGTTTTTATCGCCCGGCACGAGATTGCTGGCCCCTGACCGGAAAGCCGCAAACCTTCCGTCAGCGCTTATGGCGGGATCATCGCTGTGGTTATTCCCTAACTTGCCGCTGCTGTCCTTGCTTATGATTTCAGTTGCGCCTGTCTGCTTATCATGCACAAAGACGTCTGCCATTCCATTTGTATCGCCCGGCACGAGATTGTCTGCCCCTGAATGGAAAGCCGCAAACCTTCCGTCAGCGCTTATGGCGGGATCATCGCTGTGGTTATTCCCCAATTTGCCGCTGCTGTCCTTGCTTATGATTTCAGTCTTGCCTGTCTGCCTGTCATGGATAAAGACGTCCGCCATTCCATTTGTATCGTCCGGCACGAGGTTGTCGGCAAACGAATGAAAAGCCACAAACCTTCCGTCTGAGCTTATGGAAGGCTCATTGCTACCGCTATTTCCCGGCTTGCCGTTACTGTCCACGCTTACTATTTCGGTCGTGCCTGCATAAGAGACCGATGCGGCCATAAAAGCAGCCGCAAGAAATCCGGCAAACACCAGCAAAAAACCTTTTCTCATATATTACCTCTCTTAATCTGTGATTTGAAATTTTTCCAACTCAAACTGCTATACCCTGTTGCTCTGCCACCTGATACCACACCTTTATTAAATTATCCCACATTTATTTTAATGTAGCGGGAACTCCCCGCCTGTAAAGGCGGGGATGAGAGCAAGTTCCTGTGGCTTTCGAGTGTTGATATAATATGATACGTGAGGCTCAAGAAATCAGCGCATACAGTATACAAGACGCGATATCATATAGTTTGGATAACACGATATAGGCGAAAGATATTAGTTCAAGGGGTAAAACAGTATCTAAGGATAAAATTGCAAGAGGTGAGGAAATATTATCCGGACTGGGAATATATAGAGATAGGGATAGATCACGATCATGTGCATCTGCATATGGTTATTCCACCGAAATACAGTGTGAGTAAAGTGGTGGAAACGATAAAGAAGAACACCAGTAAATCGTTGAACGAGAAGTTTAGATTTCTAAGGAAAGTATATTGGGACAAGAAAGGTATTTGGGGAAAAGGATATTTTGTTTCAACAATTGGGGTGGATGAGGCAACAATAAGGAAATACGTAGAAATGCAGGGGAAGGAAGACACAGGACAAGCGGAGCTTGAAATTTAGGAGAGCACCACGCCTGTAAAGGCGTGGGTATCTATTTTTGGAAGCTGCTGTGATGCGCGTCAAGATATTCCTATATTTCCTGATAAGCAGTCTGATAAACAGTAAAAGAGAAGGCACCTGTCGAGTTATAATGTCTAAGTTTCTGACGGAAACGACATTTCACCCT
>WPIF01000040.1 GCA_009773185.1 Nitrospirota bacterium
AATCAAATACGTGAAATGGCAGGAAAGCCAGGATTCAGGTCAAGCGAAGCTTGTTCTGTGAAAAAGTGCCACGGGCTTGCCCGTGGGTATCTACTCTTTCTCTTTTTCCCCCGTAAAGAACAGCGTTTTGTCGTTTTTTTCAGCGGCGCTGGAATGAAGATTCCCGTGTCTGAAATAGTAAAAAACTTCACCGCTCTTACCGGCATAAAGGTAGACGTCCACTTTGAAGGCTCGGCCATTTTAGTGCAGCATATTAAGGCGTACGGCGATGCAGACCTTTTTATGTCGGGTGACAAAAAAAATATGGACATCCTTATTAAAGACGGATTTGTGAGGGAGAGCATATTTATAGCGTGGCATATCCCCTCGATATTAGTTCCACCCGAAAACAGGAAAAATATAAAGGGATTAAACGACCTTGCAAGAAAAGGTGTGAAGTTTGTTATGTCGAATCCGGCGCAGGCAAGCCTCGGAAGAGTAGTCAGAAATATGTTTCAGAGGCATCCGAAAGGTAATGATATATTAAATAATGTGGTTGTCTACGGCTCCGATTCGCAGGATGATCTTAGGCTTTTCCGTGATTTTTATAAGGAGGGCAGGGCAGATGCCGTTATAGAGTGGGATGTAATGACCAGAGTTCCCGAAGGCAAGGGTCTTATGGTTATTCCGTTTGAAAAGGAATATGAAATAAAAGACTCCCTTTCGCTTGCACTTCTTAAGACGTCAAAAAAACCTGAGATCGCACGGCGGTTTTATGATTATTTCAGGACAGAAGGCATTAAGATATTCAAAAAACATGGTTATAACACCGGGGTAGGGAAATGACTCTCAGGCTGAAATCAGCCATTATCTCGCTTCTAATACTCTTAGTTGTTGTCTTCTCTCTGAAGTTATTCAATGATTATAACACCATGAATAATTCTATTTTAAGAAATATGCTTGCTGCGGACAAGATACTCAATTCCAATGCCCGGATATACAAGGCATTAACAGGCACAGAGTTGAATACAGAGACGGCTAAAAAGATTGCAGAGGGAATACCCGATATTATGAGACCTATAACTACGGGGGAACTCGCGCAGGATGAACTCAACAGCCTTATTTCGGTAAAGATGGCATTCATAAGGATCGAGCGGCTTTTAAAGGGTCTTACTCCCGGAGAAATAATACCGCAGCCTAAATTAAGACAGATAAATAATGAGCTCTTAAAGATCGAGGAATCCGCGATGAAATTTGAAGAATCCTTCAGAAAGAGAATGGAAAAGGAAAAAGGGCTTATGATGAAGATTCAGGCAGCCTTATTCTCGATATTCATTTTCGGGATAATCTTTCTCTTTTTAAGTTTTTACCGTTCCTTCTTAAGGCCGATACTGCGTATGACCTCCGAGGTTGCAGATGTCAAAGGTGGAAAGATCGAAAATATCAGCATTTATAAAAGTAAGGATGAGATAGGAAGGCTGTCGGATTTTACATATAAGACCCTTGATGAACTTCGCAAAAGCACAGAGGCTCTCTCACAGAGATATGAAACACAATACGCAACGTCTGAAATCCTGAAGGCGGCCCAAAAAGTGGAAGATATCGATTCGTTTCTTAAAGAAGTTCTTGAGACAATACTCTCTATTAAATGGCTTAGCGTTATGGATAAAGGCGCGATATTTATTGTTGATGATAGCAACCCGGAGGTTCTTGCTCTAAGAGCAGAGAAGAACTTTGCAGATTATATAAAGGAGGCATGCAAAGATGTGCCGTTAGGCAAATGTCTCTGCGGAAGGGCTGCCCAGAATGGCAGGGTAATATATAAGAGATCCTTAGATAAAGAACATGAAATTACATACGAAGGTATGACTCCCCATGGCCATTACTGTGTGCCGATAAAACACGAAGATAAGGTATTAGGTGTGATTACCCTTTATCTCGAAGAAAATTATGTGGCCCAAAAAATGGACTTAGACTTTTTGGAAAGCATCTCAATAATTATTGCGGATTCTTTAGTCATGAAGAAACTTGTAGAGAAGGAGCACTTTATAACCAGGGCCATCGAGGAAACTGGAGAGAGCGTGATGATCGCAAACAGGGGCGGGATTGTCGAATATGTAAACCCTGCCTTCGAGGAAATAACAGGTTATCATAAAGATGAGATCAAAGGCAAAAACCTTTTCACGCAAATATACCCGGACGAGATAACGGACAGCGCTCTGAAAATGATAGATAGAGACAAGAATATGTGGTCGGGCACGGTAAAAAACAAGAAGAAAGACGGCAGGGAGTATTACGAATATCTTTCGGTGATTCCTATTGTGGATGCAAGAGGCGAGGTTATAAGATTTGTCTCTATCGGCAAGGATATAACAAAGGAGAGAGTATTGGAAGATCAGCTTATGCAGGCGCAGAGGATGGAGGTTATCGGCAGGCTCGCAGGCGGCATAGCGCATGATTTTAATAATTACATGAGCGCCGTCCTCGGGCACGGCGAACTTGCGCTGGATAAGCTGGGAGAAGATGATCCCGCGAGAAAGAATATAGAGATTATGATTAGCGCCGCCAATATGGCCGCCATCCTGACAAAACAGCTTCTTGCATTCAGCAGAAAACAGGCAATAAGCCCTGTTGTATTGAACCCGAATAAGAGCATCGAAGATATGGGTAAGATGCTCGGCAGACTTATAGGAGAGAATATCGAGCTTGAGATTATAACCTCTCCCGAACTCCGGAATATAAAGATAGATACGGGCCAATTCGAGCAGATTATTATGAACATTGTTTTAAATGCGAAAGACGCAATGCCCGGAGGAGGGAAGTTGAAGATAGAGACTGCAAATGTCACATTTGACGAGGATTATTCAAAGGCGCATCTGGATGCGCCGCCCGGAGAATATGTAATGATCTCATTCTCGGATACAGGGGTTGGAATGACCGGTGAGATAAGGGGACACATCTTTGAGCCGTTCTTTACGACAAAGGAGAAAGGAAAAGGCACGGGTCTCGGCCTCTCGACGGTTTATGGGATAGTTAAACAAAATGACGGTCATATATTTGTCTACAGCGAACCCGGTATGGGGACTACTTTTAAAGTATATCTGCCCCGTGCCAGGGCGGATGTGGAGAAAAAAGAGGAGATTACGGATGAAAGGCCCCGCGGTACCGAGACTATTCTTATAGTCGAGGATCAGGACACGGTGAGGCAGCTTGCAGCAGAGACCTTATCGGGTCTTGGCTATACAGTGCTTGAGGCAAAAGAAGGTCTCGATGCGCTTGAGTTATGTACGAGGTATCATGGAAAGATAGCCCTCCTTTTAACCGATGTAGTAATGCCTAAGATGGGAGGACCCGAGCTTGCCGAAAAGATAAGAGTACGACAGTCCGAAATTAAGGTTATTTATATGTCGGGTTATACGGAAAACGCGATCGGGCATGAAGGTGTCTTAGATAAGGGGATCAATTTCATATCAAAGCCGTTTACGATCTCCAAACTTGCTAAGTTGGTAAGAGGGGTATTGGATAAATGAAAATGAGATATAACTCTGTCTCCAAAGATACGCCTGGCCTTTATATGACTAAATCTGCGGCACAACTAACCCAAGCTTAATGGCAGTGCATATGGCAGCTGACCTGTTTGATACGTCAAATTTCCTGTAAATATTGTCAAGATGTGCGTTAACAGTGCCTGCCCCTATCTTGAGGCTTAATGCTATTTTTTTGTTGGAGAACCCCCTTACAAGGTATTTTAAAACCTCTTTTTCCATTATTGTTAATATTGAGATTTCCTGGCTTTGTTTATCTCTTAAAATTACGAGCACATCTGCTCCTTGCGGGTTTTGGGGCAGTTGTACCATAAGTGTGTTAAGACCGCCATACGATGCTTCCATGAGGTGTTTTACGCCGATATTGAGCCACCCTAATAATTCGTTGATGTTTATCCTTTTTTCTGAGAGCTTCTTGTCTGCCTTTTCGCTGACCCAAACATCTCTGTTGTGTGATATGAGCATTATAGGTTCTTTTTCGATAATGCTCTCGAGGTTTTTGATGCATTTTTTGATTCTGGCGACTTTATGATTATTATTGGCCATTTTTCTAAATATAATACCTAAAATTATAATTATCAAGTAAATGTTATGGTTAAGCCTATTCTTTTCCGGTTACTTTTGTCTTCTCCCAAATGGGATAACTCTGTAAATATATCCCAAATAGGGGTTGACATAGACTAAATATATAATTATCATATTGCCTAATTTTATAGATATGGGGCAAATCTTAATGAAAAAAAATTGCTGGGAATTCAAGAACTGCGGGAGGCACGATGGCGGCGAACATGTTCATGACCATGGAATATGTCCTGCCACAACAGAAGGAAGCCTTAATGGCATTCATGGAGGCACTAATGCGGGAAGGGCATGCTGGGTTGTAGCAGGAACATTCTGTAAGGGAGAAGTTCAGGGGACTTTTGCGCAGAAATATAAAAATTGCAAACAATGCGATTTTTATCAGGAGGTAAGGAGAGAGGAGGGCGCAAAATTCACATTGTCGTCTGTCCTTTTGACTAATCTTTTAACCAGGCTTAAAACTTTTAAATTATGAAAAAAATACTTATTGTTGATGATGACGATACCATAAGAGACGTGCTTTCTTATGCACTCTCAGAATTTGGATACAAGACGTTTAAAGCTAACAACGGGGTTAAAGCCCTGGAAGCCCTGGAATTAAACCCTGACATTGAAATAGTGATTCTTGATTTAAGAATGCCTGTAATGAGCGGACAGGAATTATGCCCAAGACTTAAAAAATTAAAACCATCCCTGAAGGTAATTGTTTCAAGCGCATTCGTTGATGAAATAACACTAAAAGAGCTTCATGACATCGGTGTCAGGTGTATTTTACGAAAACCTTATCCTCTCGAGCTTCTCAATGATATAATTACTGATTTGTCGCGCTGTCAGGAAATATGATTTACATATGATAAAAGACAAAGCCAGGGGAAATATTTTTTAACAATATCCGTATCTTTTAAATGCATTTTCCAGTCAAGCTTTATTTATAGCAATGAAATCTTTTTCTCTTTAATTTCCAGTAAAATATCAGCCAGCCTCTGCGCCTGGCCGGTATCATGGGTAGCCATAATAACTGTCGGAGCCCCCTGTTTTTTTATCTTTAAAATCATATCTTCAATAATTTCAATATTTTTCTGGTCAACTGACGCTGTAGGCTCATCAAGAAACAGGATTTCGGGATTTATGACCATCGCCCTTGCAATACCCATTCGCTGGGCTTCTCCGCTTGAAAGAGTAAGCGCGTTGTGATGCCTCTTATGAATCAACCCGACAAAATCGAGAGCGCTATTCACTTTTTCTTCTATCTTTATGTGTTTTACTCCCCTGATTTTCAGCCCATAAGCGGTATTATTAAAAACCGTAGCATTAAAGATCCCGACCTTAGGCAATACGAGAGTTATCTTCCGGCGTAGTTCCACATCTTTTTTCAAGGCATTGTTATTTGAAAAGTAATTGATTTCCCCTGCATCAGGTTCTTCAAGAAGCGCGCATATTCTCAGGAACGTTGACTTGCCACAGCCGTTAGGCCCCATTATTACATAAGTCCCATATATATCAAACAGGAATGAACAATCCTGAAGGACATTATTTCCTGCATAACTTTTCCAAATGTTAGATACTGCTAATTTCAAACTCATCGGTTTGTTTGCGCCATGCCTTTTTTCTGGATTAGATGAAGTGCCGAATTAATAAAAAGAGAAATGGCAAGAAGTATTATTCCAAGCGCAAGTGCAAGTTCGAAATTCCCTTTATCGGTCTCGAGAGCAATTGTTGTTGTCATGACCCGCGTATAGCCCGCAATGTTGCCGCCGACAATGAGTATCGCACCTACTTCCGCCATTACCCTGCCGAAAGCAGCAATTACTCCGGACATTATTCCGTACCGGGCCTCTCTGATTATTGTCAAAGAAACCTGAAGGGTCGTTGCTCCAAGCGTCATGGAAGCCTGCTTTACGATAGGCTCAACACTCACAATGGCTGAATTGGAAAGTGAGGCAATAATAGGCAATGCAAGGATTGTCTGGGCTATCACCATTGCTGATGGTGTATAGAGCAGCCCCATAAAGCCGAGCGGGCCGCTTCGTGATAGCAGAAGATAGACAAAAAGCCCTACCACTACCGGCGGAAGGCCCATGAACGTATTTAGAACACTGATGAAAAGACCTTTTAATGGAAATTTCTTAAATGATATCAGCGCACTAAGGGGAAGCCCGATAATGGTAGCGACAACAAGGGCAGTTCCCGAGACCTTCAGGGAGAGGAATATGATCCCAAGCAGCTCCGCATTAAAGTTAATTATGAGAGTAAATGCTTTACTAAAAGCTTCGATTATCGAATCCATGATACATCACGATACATAATGCAAGATTCATGATACACGATGCCTGTCTTGTCCTGTATCCTGCATCTTGTATCGTGCATCAGTATTTTATTTTGCATTAGGTATAAACAACTGATTGCCATTTTTATCTTTAAACGAAGCAATCGCCTGCTGGCCTTCTTTTGATATAAGCCAGCTGATGAATTCCATCGCCTCTTTATATTTGATAAACGGTACTTTTTCCGCCCCGGCGGATTCGCTGAGGCGAACGGGATTAACTGCCATCACGCCATACTGATTAAACAATGAGGGATCTCCCTCAAGCACAATCACCATCTCAAGCTTGTCCTTTGTCGCCAACCATGTTCCCCTGTCTGTAAGGGTATATGCGCGCTTTTCATTGGCAATCCTCTGTGTCTTTTCCATTCCCTGTCCGACCTCAAGGTACCATTTCTGGCCCTTCGGGTCTATGGCGACTTTTTTCCAGATGGACAGTTCTTTTGTGTTAGTTCCTGAGTTGTCACCCCTGGAGATGAACTGCGATGATTCGGCAATTTTCTTAAAAGCCTCAGTTGTTGATTTTATGCCCTTTATTTTTGCTGGGTCATTGTTAGGACCTATGATGACGAAATCATTATACATAACATCATGGCGACTTACAAAAAAACCTTCTTCTACGGCCTTCATCTCCTGCTCCTTCGCATGGACAAAGGCCACGTCAGCGTCGCCCCTTTTACCCATCTCAATGGCGGCTCCTGTACCGCGTGCAACGACCTTCACCTTTATCCCTGTCTTTTTCTCGAATATGGGCAGAATGTAGCTGAACAGACCTGAGTTTTCCGTGCTTGTTGTAGATGCGCAAATAATCTCTGTTGTCGCTAAAGCACCACTTGAAAAAACAACTACAGAAAAAATTGCCAGCAACACGAGATAATTTATTTTAATGACCATTTTCCCTCCGTTATTTAAGTAAAGTTAATGCCTTTTTCTCATGCTTGAGGAAGTTCTGAAAGTCAGCATAAAATTTCCAAAATAACTTAACAGCCTTCTTGCCATCTTCGCTCAGCCTGGCACCGCCGCCGCCCTTGCCGCCGGTAGATGATTCAACTAGCGGCCTTCTCGCCTGACTGTTCATAGAGTCAACGAGTTCCCATGCATGCCTGTAGGACATCCCCATTGATTTGGCGGCTTTCGTGATAGAGCCGTGCTCACGAACCATTTCAAGCAGAACAATCCTTCCATATCCCAAAAAAGTGCCCTCTTTGCCGTCTATCCATATGCGCCCCCTGAGCTCCTGCGGAGATTTTGCTCTCTTTTTTACGTGAGTTTTTTTATGCATAAGCGTAGTATACTGAAGGGAATAACGGAAAAGCAAACTCTTTTTATTCAGAAAACATGACGAAATACGTAAAGAGTAGATACCCACGGGCAAGCCCGTGGCACTTTTTCACAGAACAAGCTTCGCTTGACCTGAATCCTGGCTTTCCTGCCATTTCACGTATTTGATT
>WPIF01000016.1 GCA_009773185.1 Nitrospirota bacterium
CAGGGTGAAATGTCGTTTCCGTCAGAAACTTAGACATTATAACTCGACAGGTGCCTTCTCTTTTACTGTTTATCAGACTGCTTATCAGGAAATATAGGTTGGACACTTAAAGATGCAAAATGGGCTTGCGTACTGTTATAATACCGTTAGATTTCATTGCGGCAAGGCACAAGATGAAAGACGAGTCCAGAACAAAAGAACAACTCATAAATGAACTAAAAGAACTGCGCCGTAAAATTGCCCGATTAGAAACCTCAGAAGCAGAACTCAAACAAGCGGCAAAAACGTCTTTATTGGATGATAAGTCCCACACGGAAGCAATCCTCGCAGCTATAGGAGACGGCATCAGCATCCAGGCTGTCAACTACAGAATACTGTATCAAAATCAGACACATAAAGACCTGTTTGGCGACCATGTGGGAGAGTTCTGCTATACGGCATACAGGGAAAGAAAGGATGTCTGCGAAGAGTGTCCGATTGCCATGTGTTTCAAGGACGGCAGGATTCATAAAGTTGAAAGAAATTTGATTTCTGATACGGGGATATTGCATATTGCAGTTACAGCATCACCGTTAAGAAATTCAAAAGGTGAAATCATAGCAGGCATTGAAGTTACCAGGGATATTACCAAACGAAAGATGGCAGAGAAGGAGTTGGACCTCGAACGACAGCAATTGCTCTCCATATTCGAGAGCATTAACGAAGTTGTTTATGTCAGTGACCCACACACACATGAGGTGCTGTACACCAATAAGGCCAGCAAAGATTTGTTTGGCAATGTAGTAGGGCAGAAATGCTATAAGGCTTTTCAGAATCTGGAATCCCCCTGTCCCTTCTGTACAAATAAGCACATTTTTGGTAGAAGTGAGGGGCAGCCGTATATCTGGGAATTTCAGAATAGAATCAATCATCACTGGTTCCGTTGTATAGACAAAGCCATACATTGGCCTGATGGACGTATGGTCCGCTATGAAATGGCTATAGATATTACCGATCGCAAGCTTTCGGAGGGGGCCCTGGTTGAGAGCGAGAAACGTTACCGGACATTGGCTGAAGCAGCCCATGACATGATTTTTATAATTGACAGCGAAGACAAAGTCCAATATGCAAACAGTTTTGCAGCACAGAGCCTCGGATACAGTCCGGAAGATATTATCGGAACACCACGGGAAACACTGTTTCCGGCCGACACAACTTCCCGGCAGAGGTCTTTTTTACAAAAAGTTTTTAAAAACGGGGCACCCCTCTATTCTGAAAGTGAAACCCAGTTCAAGAACCACAAGCTATGGATTGGTACAATGCTGGTACCCATCAAAGATGAAGGCGGAGAGGTCAACTCTGTTCTTGGTATCTCACGTGACATTACAGAGACTAAAAAAGCAGAGGAGGCTATTAAAAAATCCGAAGAAAAATACCGGATGCTGATAGAAAATATCCAGGATGGCGTATTTATTATTCAGGATGCGAAGATCAAATTCTTGAACGAGGCATTTGCAAAAATAATTGGCTATACAGCAGAGGAACTTGTCGGGATAGATATACAGAAACTCATAGCGCCTGAGGATTTAGATATAGTCATGGACCGCTATCAACAGAGGCTGGCAGGTAGAGATGTCCCCAAGGAATATGAATTTCTGATGCTGCACAAAGACGGGGTCACAAGGGTTATTGTCAATATGCTTGTCGGCCTTGTTGATTATCAGGGCAGAACAGCAAGCATGGGCACTGTCAAGGACGTCACAGAACATAAAAAGATGGAAGCAGAACTTCAGAAAGCACAGAAACTGGAATCCCTCGGGATTCTGGCAGGCGGGATTGCACATGATTTTAATAATATTTTAACCGCTATCACCGGCAATATCTCATTGGCAAAAATGTATGCACAACCCGGGTTAGAGGTCTTTGATATATTAACAGAGGCTGAAAAAGCCTCCCTTCGCGCAAAAAATCTGACAACACAATTGCTGACCTTTTCAAAAGGCGGCATACCAGTTAAAAGGTTAAGCTCTATACCAAAACTGATTAAAGATTCTTGCAGTTTTGCCTTAAGCGGCTCCAAGATTAAATGTGAGATTTCATCACCTGACAACCTCTGGCCGGTTGAAATAGATGAAGGACAGATAAGCCAGGTCATCCATCATATGATTATCAATGCACAGCAGGCAATGCCGGAAGGCGGGATAATCAGGGTAAAGGCTGAAAATATTACTGCAGATGCAGAACATCCATTGCCGCTGAAAGGCGGAAAATATCTGAAGATATCCATCAAAGATCATGGTATTGGGATATCGGAAGAACATCTCGCTAAAATATTCGACCCGTATTTCACAACAAAACAGGAAGGAAGCGGACTCGGGCTCGCATCCGCTTATTCTATTATTAAAAAACACGATGGGCATATTACAGCAGAATCCAAATTGGGAGAAGGAACAACTTTCTATATCTACCTCCCGGCTTCAGAGAAAAAAATTCCGATAGTTAAGGATACAGGGATATCTTCTGCAAGCAGAGGAAAAGGAAAGGTCCTTGTGATGGATGACGATGACACAGTCAGGCTTGTTGTGGGCCGCATGCTGGGCCAATGCGGGTATGAGGCAGAATTTGCAGAAGACGGGGACAAGGCAATTGACCTTTACAAAAAGGCAAAAGCAACCGGCCAGCCCTTTGATGCCGTTATCATGGATTTAATTATTCCTGCTGGCATGGGAGGCAAAGAGGCCATTAAGAGGCTGATTGAGATTGACCCGGATATCAGGGCCATTGTTTCAAGCGGCTATTCTGACGATCCTGTACTGTCAAACTTTAAAGAATACGGGTTCAAGGATGCCATGGCCAAACCATATGAAATAGCTGAGCTGCGCCAGATGCTGCATAAGGTAATTTCAGGTATATAACCCTTGTCGCAAAGAGATTAAGAAAAAACTGGCGGAGGGGGTGAGATTTCCGCCTCGGCGGATTCGCCGGGGAGAACGAACTAGTCTTTCCAGTGCTTTTTGGCTCTTTTGAATATCTCATCAATGGTCTGTTTTCCATAAAGCCGTTTGGAGATTTCTACATAATCGGTTGGTTCACGGTGAAAGCGCGTAAGAAATTTAAGGGCAGCAGCAGGCCCAAGGGTTTTATTCAATGCCTCGATCCCTTTAAATTTTATCTCTGTATCATCCATTGTCTTTAACTTTTTTTTGCCCTTATGCAGCTTCGTAGTGAACAACAGACATCTCAGAATGCAGTTCTTCGAGTTTATCGAGAACAGATTCAACCTTATCAACAACACCGCTTTTCATATATGCCTCGCTACATTCTGAACAAATTTCAGCCGGAACATCTCTAATAACGATGACTCTTTCACCAATAAGAAATGGGATTGTGGTATTCCCGTCTCTCAACTCACCGCCACATAAAGGGCATCTTTTAATTTTGACCTTTTCTTGTTCTCCAGTCATTTTCCCACCTCTCAATTTTCCCCTCTGCTATTTATGTGTTAATACTATTAGGAGAGGCTAAAAATGTCAAGATTTTTTGAAAATTGCGAGGGTAAATTTAACAGTCAAGACATTTACAGAACTATTCAGAGGAAATTATGATTTAGTTCATTTGCTTCCTGTCATGAATTTTGATAAATTATGGCAGCTATCAGCCCCCGTTTTAGTGATTTGCTAGACGGCTTTTGCTTTTAATGGCCGCTCTCCCTATTTTGATATTTTTTGTTTAACAATAATAGAGGATCCGGTAGCTTCTTTTATTTCGTGAAGATAATTATTAGCACGTTCTTTTGACGTAAGATTTTTCGATTGTTCCTGCCATGTTCCACCAATCTCTTCAGCTAACTTAGGTCCAACACAATCCGCTTCCGCAACAACAGCACGAATAGAATTTTTGAGGTTCTGTAGATTTTTTTTAGGAATAGTTTCCTTACTTAAGAGCGCTTGTCGAAGTTCCTTGGCGTTAGATATCCCAACCCCAAGTGAATCATAAAGCCCGTGCAGTTCCCTCACTAAAGCATCGTTGCCAGCAAAAATCTCTGGGAGGCGATCCTTATATTTCAGTTCTACATTACAGGTAACGTGCCAGTTTTGCTGGTCGCATGCAAGGACATTATCCAACCTGTTGCGGGCATTTTGTATCTCGGCAAGAACTGCAAATCGATATGATTTTTTAGCAATGCACCCTTGGTAAGTAAGACATAATGTAAACACACCAACAGCAACACTAAGAAGCACAAAAACACCGAACTTCCCCACAAATACTCTTTCTAGACAACTAAGCATATTCTTTTTATTCATAAAAAAAATTAACACATTAATTTAAGTAAAATCAATAAGAAAGGTACTGCTAAAGTTCTTGATAAGACTTTATGTTTTCCTTAACGTGACTTCTCTTAATATTTAACGCCTCATAGTAATGAATCTGGAGCCATCTCTTAGGTATTTTATAAAGCCCTTGATCATTCTTACTTGCCGATTTCCAATCCATGTATCTAACCTCCTCTCCTAAAAAATTTTTTACTGAAGCATCCACTTCTACCTGTACTATGCACCATTATATCAGGTTTTGAAGATGTTCAGTTCAGGAAGAAAATTTAATCAACAAAACATCCTTTTTAAAATGATTCTGTTCACGGTTTGTTCACGGTTATTATGTAAAGTATTTGAAACAAGAATATTGATTTAAAAAGAAAAAAATGGCGGAGGGGGTGAGATTCGAACTCACGGTAGAGTTACCCCTACAACGATTTTCAAGACCGTCGCCTTCAACCGCTCGGCCACCCCTCCAAATAGCGCCATAGTGCAGAAGAGCAGAAGCACCATAGTTAAATCAGAGTATTAATAATATCAAAAGACGGGATTTTAAGACAAGCCCTTTCAGCGTGGAAGGCCAATATCATAAAAAATAAGAAGCGCAGATTTTAACTCTGCGCTTCTATGCTTTGGCACTTTTGAACTAAGAGACTATGGTTCTATTACGCTGCTTCGGCTTTTTTCTTCTTTTTCTCAGCAGCAGCCGCAAAAACTTCCTGTGCATTGAATGTGCCGTCTATTGACTGAACAGGACACTTTGCAGTGCATATACCACAGCCAATGCATTTATTTTTATCAATAGCATGCTTTTTCTTTAGCTCGCCTGATGGCGCATTGACAGGGCATACCTTTGCGCATATCTGGCATCCGATGCAGTTATCCAGAACAACCGCCTTTGACCTGTGAGGTATGAAATCAGTGATTGCCTTTGTAGGGCACTTTGTTACGCAAAGCCCGCATACCCTGCATTTATTAATGTCTATCTTCGAAAAATTATTCACAACAGCAGGGGCATCAAAGGGACAAGTCTTCACGCATATCCCGCATCCGGTGCATCCGACCTGGCAGTTCTTCCTTGTGTCTCCGCCCTTGTCCTTTGAATGGCATGTAACAAGGACCTGCTTTGATGCAGGAAGCACTTCTATGACCTTCACAGGACATGCTGCCTCGCATTTTCTGCAGCCTGTGCATTTCGTTATATCAACAAATGGGAGGTGGTCCTCTGTCATTGTTATTGCGCCAAAAGGACATACCCTTGAGCATGTGCCGTAACCTAAACAGCCGTATCTGCAAGACTTGTCCCCGCCTCCAGCAAGTATTGCAGCCCTGCAGTCCTGAACACCCTCATATTTGAATCTCTTTGTTGCTTTTGACCAGCCGCCCTGACACATTATCCTTGCAAATTGAGGCTCCATTGCTGCTGCTGCCTTGCCTGTTATCCTTGCAACTGCCTCTGCGCCTTTTGCTCCGGCAGGAATACAAAGACTGGGCGAGACATCAGGGTTCTTAACAACTGCCTCCGCATACTGCTCGCAGCCTGCATATCCGCACGCACCGCAATGAGCGTGTGCAAGGACATCCAGCACCTGCTCTACCCTTGGGTCAACCTGGACAGCGAATTTCTTTGCTGCAAAGGCAAGGCCAAGGCCAAATACAACAGCAAGCCCTGCCAGGAAGACCAGTGTCCACTTAATCAGAGGAACAATGTCAACCTTCTCCCTTGCCTCAACCCCGCCGCCGACGCCGGCATAAACAACAGCGCCAAAGTGCCAAAGTATCAAAGTACAAAGGAGCAGAAGCGCCAAAATTATTATATTTTTCTTCTTTATAAGCAGTTTTCTAAACATCGTTGCTCCTTTAATTTAAAGCTTTAAGCTGTCAGCTATCAGCTTAGGGCTATTTTATTATAACGTAATCAATCCTGAAAAACCTGTAAATGCCAGCGCTATCAGCCCTGTCACGACAAATGCCATCGGCAGTCCCCTGAAAGGTACAGGCACCTCGGCAAGCTCGAGTTTTTCGCGGATGCTCGCCATTATTATCAGTGCAAGTGAAAAACCAAGCCCTGAACCCAGGCCGAATGCAAGGCTCTGGATAAAGGTGTATTTCTCTCCTGCATTAATCAATGGAACCGCAAGTATGATACAGTTTGTTGATATAAGGGCAAGATAGATACCCAGCTTGTAATAAAGCCCCGGCGATATCTTTTTCATTATTGTATCCGAGGCCTGAACAAGGCCGGCTATAATTCCGATGAACACGATGATCTCCAGAAATGTAATCTCGAGCGGGACCAGGACTTTGGTAAAGATAACCCAACTGGCTGCCGCGCTTATCATCATAACTGAAGTAAAGGTGATGCTCATTCCCACTGCAGTTTCCATTTTTTTGGAAACACCAAAGAATATGCAGAGGCCGAGAAACCTTGTGAAGACAAAATTATTTATTAATGAAGCTGATATTATCAGTTCAAAAAGTTTTATGAATTCATTTCCCATCTTTTCCTCCTAATTCACGATTCATGATACACGATACAAGATGCACGGCCTTTATTCCTTTTGCCTGTATCATGCATCCTGCATCCTGCATCAAATTATTAATGTGTTCCATGCGAGGCCTTTTTCATATATTTGGTATCAAGCCAGTTAAAGGCTGCCATCAATATCCCCACCGCCAGAAAACCTCCTGCAGGCAGGACCATTATCAGCAGCGGTTTTGTATTAACGAAGGTAAAAACATGCTGCGTTGCCAACCCTGTAGGAAGGGTCAGCGTACCCTTGCCAACCAACTCTCTGAAGAAGCTGATTGCTGTAAGCGCAAACAGGAACCCGACACCCATACCGAGGCCATCGGCCATTGACGGCATAATACTGTTCTTGCTTGCAAACATCTCCGCCCTTGCCAGAATAGATGCAAAAGCAACGATCAGGGCAATATAGAGCCCCACCTTGGCATAAACGTCCGGGACAAAAGCGGCCATCATCATTTGCGTTATCGTGACCCACCCTGAAATGACAAGCATGAAGATCGGCAGCCTCACTTTGGGCTGGATGACCTTTCTCATCAGGGAGATGGTAATGTTCACCATAGTCTGGACAAACAGTACTGCCAGTCCCATAAATATCCCGTTCTTCAGATTATTTGTGACAGCTATTGAGGGGCAGAGGCTGAGGGCGAGCTTGAAGATTGTATTCTCTTTAATAATCCCGTTTAAAAATAATTCCTTGAGACTAGTGCTGTTGCTGGACATCAGTATTGCCTCCTTCCTTGACTGTCTTTATCAGAAATGCTACACCGTTCTTTACTGCATCCTCGGTAACAGCCCTGCTGGAAATGGTAGCACCCGAGATTGCCTGCACGAATTCCGTTGTATCAGTCTTAAGGACCTTAAGATGTTCCAGATCCTTGCCTTTAAACCTGTTTTTAAAATCATCCGTCTCTATCTCGTCCCCTAATCCCGGCGTCTCCCCGTGTGCAAGGATATTTATCTTCTGAACTCTGAAATCCTTGTCAACCGCGACAAAGGTATTAATGTAGCTTGAGTATCCTTTACCGAAAGACTGGATAATATATCCGATTGTATCGCCGCCTTTTTTTGAAACAAAATATTTTGCGTGCTTGTCGTGAATTGACCAATCTCCTAATTTTATGCTGTCATCCGCCTCAGGCATAAGCTCTTTTAAAGCCTTTTTTTCGGCCTCTTCGTTGTTCTTGTATATTTTCGGTGACGCTTTTGCAAATACAAAGGCAAGGATGAGCCCGCCTATGAGATATACAATAACAAGGTTCAGGGTTACCTTTATAATATCCTTGCCTGTCATTTCTTTATCTCCTTTGCCTTTGTTTCTTTTAAAGCGCCGAAGACCTTTGATTTAAATCCGCGGTCTATCAAAGGCGCAAAACAGTTCATTATCAGTATTGCAAACATTACGCCTTCAGGAAACCCGCCCTTGAGCCTTATTAACATTGTTAAAAATCCGCAGCCTATACCAAAAAGTATCTGGCCTTTTTTAACCGAAGGGCATGTGACATAATCCGTTGCCATAAAAAATGCGCCTAAAAGCATACCGCCGCTCAAGAGGTGTATGACCGGGTCGCCTGCAAACAAAGCGCCTTTAGCGCCGAATATCCATGCCATCACAGCAGCAGTACCGAGGAATGATACAGGTATATGCCAGGTGATATATCCCCTGTAGAAAAGAAAGGCAGCGCCTATTATCAACGCGATAGCAGATGTCTCTCCGATAGAACCTGCCCTGTGGCCTTTGAGCAGTTCCATATAAAGGTTCATCTTGTCGCCGAATACCTCTATTAATTTTGAAAGGCCTTCTTCTTTGAGGATACCAAGAGGTGTGGCAGTTGTCTTTGCATCAAATTGAACAAATGCAGCTTCGGGTTTGGTCCAGATGGTCATGAGCTTTGGGAACGATATAAGCAGGAACGCCCTGCCTATCAGCGCAGGATTAAAGACATTGTAGCCGAGCCCGCCGAATAGCTGCTTAGTGATTATCACTGCAACAAAAGAACCTACAACCGGGATATAAAAAGGCACAGACGCGGGCAGGTTCATCCCGAGCAGCAAGCCTGTAAGAAAAGCGCTGCCGTCATTTATGCTGACCTTTTTATTAAGCGCCTTTTGATAAATATATTCGGATAGAAGAGCAGAGATTATGCAAAGAGCTATTGCAAGCACTGCCCTTGGGCCGAAGAAATAAGCTCCCATAACCGCAGCAGGCAAAAGAGCGATATTTACGCTCCACATTATCCTGCTGGTAGATTCCTCGCTCTTAATATGAGGGCTTACCGTAACTATCAGTTCATGTTCTTTTTTTATTTCAGCCATTTAACCTCCAAACATCATAATGAGCTATTGCGTTTATTGCGTTATGGCGTTTTAACGCTCCACGCTATAACGCTTAACGCACTACGGTTTCGTCTGCGACTTAGCTAACCTCACAAGCTGAACTATCGGCCTTTTTGAAGGGCAGACAAAGGCGCATGAACCGCATTCAAAACAGTCGAACAGATTATATTCCTTTGCCTCTTCATAAAAGCCTTTCTCTGAAAGTATGCTCAGCATTGACGGTATAAGGCCCATTGCGCAGATATCAATACACCTGCCGCATCTTATGCAGGGGCCGAAATCTCCGGCATGCACAACACCTTCCTCAGGTATAACAAGCACCCCTGATGTGCCTTTTGTCACTGCAACATCAAGAGAAGAAAGGGCAAACCCCATCATGGGCCCGCCTGATATAACCTTGCCGGCCCCTCCCTTGAAACCACCGCTTTGTTCAATAAGCTCTGAAATCATAGTCCCTATTTTTACCACCAGATTTGCCGGGCTGTTTATGCCTTCCCCTGTTACAGTCACAACCCTTTCTATCAAAGGCTTGCCATATCTTGCCGCTTCATATACGGCAAGGGCTGTACCGACATTCTGCACAACAACCCTCACATCCATCGGCAAGGCCCTCGGCGGGACTTCCCTCCCGGTTGTAGCCTTTATCAGCATCTTTTCAGCGCCCTGGGGATACTTAACCTCGAGCGCGCATACCTCTATGCCGGGTTCGTTCTTTGCCGCTGCCTTCATCTTCTCTATTGCATCAGGCTTGTTGTTCTCTATCCCGACAAAGCCCTTATTCACGCCAAGCACCTTCATCAGGATCTTCAGCCCTTCAATGACCTCATTCGGTTTTTCAACCATCAGCCTGTAATCTGCGGTAAGGTAAGGCTCGCATTCAGCGCCGTTGATTATTACCGTATCAATAGGTTTTTCTTTCGGAGGCGAAAGTTTCACCGATGTAGGAAACGCAGCGCCTCCCATTCCGACAATGCCCGCTGCCTTTATCTTTTCTTTAAGCTCTTCAGGAGAAAGCTTCATATAATCAGGGTTATCCTTAAGCGCGGCCCATTCCTCTTTACCGTTATTCTCTATAACAATAGAATTCACCATCCTGCCCATTGCATTGGGGAACTCTCCTATTGCAATCACCTTTCCGGATACAGAGGAATGAACAGGGGCTGATACAAAACCTCCGGGTTCACCGATCATTTCACCTTTTTTAACTTCCTGCCCTATTGTAACTATTGGTTTGCACGGCGCTCCCAAATGCTGGCTTAACGGGATCACGACTCTCTGCGGGGGCTTTGCTTCTGAGATAGGCCTGTCTTTTGCGAGTTCTTTCTTGTCAGGGGGATGTATTCCGCCCTTAAACGTTGCGAGAGCCATTTTAAAATTCCTCCTTAAGGAGAATAGCTGGCAAAAAGCCTATCAGTTTTAACATTAAAAATAGAAATATGTCAAGTATTATGATAAAATTATTTTTAAGTTATTTAATAAAGGAGCTTATCAGACGAGATGATAAAAGAAGCCATTAATATTATTGTAAGCGGAATAAGCCTGTCCGAGGCCGAGATGGCGGAGTGCATGAAAGAAATTATGGAGGGGAAGACAACAGATGCCCAGATAGGCGCACTTCTCACAGCCCTTAGAATAAAGGGCGAGACCGTTGAGGAGATAACAGGCGCAGCAAGGATCATGAGGGAAAAGGCCTCAACCATTAAGGCGCCTGAAGGGGTTCTGGATACCTGCGGAACAGGCGGTGACATGTCACATACATTTAATATATCAACAACAACAGCGCTGGTTGTTTCAGCATGCGGGGTGCCTGTTGCAAAACACGGGAACCGCTCTGTATCAAGCCAGTCAGGAAGCGCTGATGTGCTTGAGGCGCTCGGCGTTAAAATAGACCTGCCTCCTGATAAAGTTGAAAAATGCCTTTTCGAGACAGGATTTGGATTTTTATTCGCTCCCCTCTTTCATCCTGCGATGAAGTACGCCATAGGCCCCAGAAGGGAAATGGGAATAAGGACCATTTTTAATATCCTCGGCCCCTTAACAAATCCCGCAGGGGCAAAAAAACAGGTGCTCGGCGTCTTTGCAGAGAAACTCACAGAGCCATTGGCAAGAGTGCTCGGGAATTTAGGCGCCAGTGATGCAATGGTTGTGCACGGCGTAGACGGCCTCGATGAGATAACACTCACTGACGGAACAAAAGTATCAAGATATATGAACAATAATGTAGAGAACTTCATCATCTCCCCTGAAGACTTCGGCATCGAAAGAGGCAAACTGGAAGACCTTGTCGGAGCCGATAAAATGAGCAATGCCAGGATAACACTCTCAATACTGAATGGAGAAAAAGGGCCCAAACGCGATGTGGTTCTTATGAATTCGGCCGCAGCCCTTGTTGTAGCAGGAAAGGCAAAGGATTTCAGGGCCGGCGCTACAATAGCAGCAGAGGCAATAGATTCAGGCAGGGCAATGAAAAAATTGGAAGAGATAAAAAAGGTATCGAACTCGCTGTAAGGCTTGCCCAAACATCTTCATTTAGTGCAAAATATCAGATACTTTTATGAGGGGGGTATTTTGTGCCAATTAAGGTTGGTGTTATAGGAACAGGCTATCTGGGCAGGCATCATGCAAGAATCTATTCGGAGATAGAGGGGGCAGAGCTTGTCGCCCTTATTGATACTGATCTGGAAAAGGCAAAGAAACTCGCAGATGAATATAACTGCAAGGCATACTCTGATTACAGGGATATCATTGACAGGCTCGATGCAGTCAGTATTGTCACCCCTACTATCTATCATCATAAGATAGCTCTGGACTGTTTGACGGCAGGCAAAGACCTGCTCGTTGAAAAACCAATAACCGTAACAGTCTCCGAAGCGGATGAACTCATCAGCGAGGCTGAGAAAAGAAAACTCATACTCCAGGTCGGGCATCTCGAAAGATATAACCCGGCTGTGCTCGCTGTATCAGGGATGATAAAAAAACCCCGGTTCCTTGAAGCAGAAAGGCTTTCTCCTTTTCTGGGCAGGGGGATTGATGTGGATATAACACTTGACCTGATGATACATGATATAGACATTATACTCAGTTTTGTGTCATCTCCTGTCATAGATATAAAGGCCACAGGCGCAAGTGTTCTTACGGATACCATAGATGTTGCAAAGGCATGGCTTGAGTTCGGAAATGGCTGCGCAGCATTATTAACTGCAAGCCGCCTCTCGCCTGAAAAGCAGAGAAGGCTTAAAATTTACCAGCAAGACTCTTACCTGTCTGTTGATTATCAGAGCTGTGAGGTAAGGTCTTATTTCAAAAAGGCAGGAGATATAGCATTTGATGTAATACAGCCGGAAAAAAAAGAGCCCTTAAAAGAAGAACTCATTGACTTTGTAAACTGCATAAAGCAAAGGAATAAACCTAGGGTTTGCGGCAAAGAAGGAAGAAATGCGCTTAAAATAGCTCTGGATATAACTGAAAAAATAAAAAATACAAATGGAGAGATAAATTAATGATCCCAATGGTTGATTTAAAAAAAGAATTTACTGAAATTAAAAAAGAGGTCTTTGAGATGCTGACAGAGATACTGGAGAGTTCGCACTACATACTCGGCCCCAAGGTCTCTGAGCTTGAAAAAAAGATCTCGGACTACCACGGTGTCGCTGCTGCAATAGGCGTTGCATCAGGCACGGATGCCCTCCATCTCAGCCTTGATGCCCTGGGCATCGGAGAAGGAGATGAGGTCATCACAACACCGTTCACGTTCTTTGCAACTGCCGAGGCAGTCATTTACACGGGCGCTACGCCTGTTTTTGTTGATGCAGAGCCGGACACATTAAACATAGACGTAAACCTGATAGAGAAAAAAATAACAAAAAAGACAAAGGCAATTATTCCTGTTCATATATTCGGCCATCCTGCCGACATGGAAGAGATAAAGAAGTTAGCAAAAAAACATAAACTTAAAGTAATTGAGGACTGCGCACAGGCATTCGGAGCTGCTATCAATAATAAAAAAGTCGGCAGCTTTGGAGACGCGGGATGTTTCAGTTTTTATCCCAGCAAAAATCTGGGCGCTTATGGTGACGGCGGGATGATAACGCTTAATGATTCTGTTATAGCCAATACTATTAAAAAGTTAAGGAACCACGGCTCCGGAGGGGCTTACAAGCATGAATCAGTAGGGTTTAACAGCAGGCTCGACGAGATACAGGCGGGAATACTTCTTATTAAACTCAAGCGGATTGATGACTATAACTCAAAGAGAAGGCAGAATGCAGCCCTTTACAATAAATTTCTGTCAGATAAAGTAAAATGCCCCAAGGAAAAAAATGGTTGTTATCACGTGTATCATCAATACACAATAATGTCTCCTGAACGGGACAAGATACAGAATAAATTAAAGGATAACGGCATCTCATCTGTTGTCTATTATCCGATACCGCTTCACCTTCAGGAGGCGTTAAGTTTTCTGGGATATAAAGAAGGAGATTTCCCTGTTGCTGAAAAGGCAGCAAGAGAAGTCCTTTCACTGCCGATGTATCCCGGACTTGAGGAAAAAACAATAAAAGAGATTGCAGAAATAATTAATGGTCAATAAGACAGGACTATGAAAACTGTCATGATAGTCACAGGCGAAAGCTCAGGCGAATTATACGGTTCATTATTAGCAAAGGCCCTGAAAACCAGATGCCCTGACCTGCATATAATCGGCATCGGCGGCGAGAAGATGAAGGAGGCCGGGGTTGACCTCATAGCAGGCATAGCAAGTTCATTCGGCATCTCAGAGGTAGTCTCATCTTACAAGGCCCTGCAAGAAACCTTCAAAAAGGCCGTCAGCGCAATGGTAAAATTCTCTCCCAAGGTAATAGTTCTCATAGATTATCCTGACTTCAATATCCGTCTGGCAAAGATTGCAAAGGAAAAGGGAATAAAAATCTTCTACTATGTAAGCCCGCAGGTCTGGGCCTGGCGCAAAGGAAGGGTAAAAACAATTGCAGAGGTATCAGACAGGATTGCAGTTATCCTGCCGTTTGAAGAGGCTATGTACAGGGATACAGGCGCTCAGTGCGAATTTGTGGGACATCCTGTTATGGAAGAGATAGAATCCATGGAACAGGATAAGGCCGCACTGAAAATGTCGCTCGGGTTAACAGCAGAGAGGCCGGTACTTGCCCTGCTTCCAGGCAGCAGGCCGCATGAACTCAAGAGTCTCCTGCCTGTTATGCTGGATGTGGTAAAGGCCTTCGCCTCAGAGCTTTCAGGTTACAACTATCAGTTTATAATGCCTGTTGCCCCTAATATTGATATGGAAAAATATAAAGGCCAGCTTGAGCAGCTGAAAAATAAAGGCGTAATCATCAAAAAAGAAAATGCGGTAAATGCGCTTGCAGCATCTGATATGGCTGTAATTGCCTCAGGCACGGCAGCCTTGCAGGCTGCATTCCTTGAAACACCTATGGTTGTGATATATAAGGTTTCGCCTCTCTCATTTTTTATTGCTAAACTAGTGGTAAATGTACAATATATTTCGCTTATAAATCTGATATCGGACAGGGAAGTCGTAAAAGAGCTTCTCCAGTCCGGGGCGAATGCAAAAGACATCATATCAGAATTAAAGAAGATACTGCGGGATAAAGATTACAGAGACCGGATGACAGGACAGTTCAGGGCAGTAAAGGATATTTTTGCAGGCAAAAGGCCTTCAGCAAGAGTAGCAGAAATAATATGTGAGATGGCAGCATGAACTTCCTTAAAAGAATACTGAACCTTTCGAGGCCGTACTGGGGGCGGATAGCCCTTGCAGGCGTTTGCAGTATTATTGTCTCCGGCCTCAATGGTTCTCTGGCATGGCTTGCCAAACCGGCAGTGGATAAGGTATTTGTGGAAAAGAACAGCGAAGCCCTGCTGCTGATTTCATCTGCAATACTTGTAGTTTATCTTTCCAGGGGTATATTTTCTTTTATCCAGTCCTATCTGATGAGGTCTGCGGGCGCAAAGATAGTAAGGGATATCAGAAACGATCTTTATCACCATACAACCGGCCTGCCGATGAATTTCTTCGGGAAAGACTCCACAGGGGCCATGATCTCAAGGATAATAAATGATGCAGGCGCTTTTCAGGGGCTGCTTGCCTTCACGATAAAAGACCTGTTTGTGGAAAGCTGCACCATAGTCGTACTTATCGGGGTTGCCATGTATATGAGATGGGATCTGACATTAATAGCAATTATTATTCTGCCGTTAGCCCTGTACGCCGTTTCAAGGCTCGGCAAAAGGCTTAAAAACGTAAGCATGAGGGCACAGGAAAAAATATCCCAGATAACCGAGATACTTGCTGAAAGCTTCTCGGGCATCAAGATTATTAAATCATTCTGCCGCGAAAAAGACGAGGTATCACGCTTCAGGGACAAGAATCAGGACTTTTACAGGGAGCTGATGAGGTCTACAAGAATAATTGAGGCAACTTCTCTTATGATGGAGTTCGTCGGCGGGATCGGAATTGCATTCGTGTTCCTGTATGGCGGAAAACTTGTCATAAAGTCAGCAATTACTCCAGGAGAGTTCTTTTCCTTTCTTACGGCAATATTCATGATATATACCCCTGCAAAAAGGCTTGTAGGGGTCAATAATTCCCTTCAGCAGGCAAAGGCGCCATTGGAGAGGATAGATAAACTGCTTGCCGAGGGGAAAGAGGCCGAAGGCAGGACAGAGATAAAAGAGATAAACAAGGACCTATCCTTTAATAATGTCTCTTTCAGATATGAAAGCACAAAAGAAGATGCACTGGAAAACATTAATTTCAGGGCCAAAAAAGGAGAAATCATCGCTCTCGTAGGCAAAAGCGGAGCAGGCAAAACAACATTTGTTGATCTTATATCAAGGTTTTACAACCCGTCTCAGGGCACAATCTCTATAGACGGCACTGACATCTCAAGTGTTACTCTCCAGTCCCTCAGGTCCCTGATAGGCATTGTAAGTCAGGATATAATACTGTTCAACGATACAGTCCGCTCCAATATAGCTTATGGCAAGACAGGGGCAACTGAAGAAGAGCTAATAAGCGCAGCAAGGGCGGCATTTGCGCATGACTTTATACTTGAGCTTCCACAGGGCTATAACACCTTTACAGGCGAAAGGGGGATAAGGCTTTCCGGCGGCCAAAAACAGAGGCTCTCCATAGCAAGGGCAGTGCTTAAAAACCCGCCGATACTTGTGCTCGATGAGGCAACTTCATCTCTTGATTCAGCCTCTGAGATGATGGTTCAGAAAGCCCTTGAAACACTCATGGAGGGAAGAACAACTTTCGTCATTGCCCACAGGCTTTCAACTGTAAGAAGGGCAGACAGGATAATAGTGCTGGATAAGGGCAGGATTGTTGAAACAGGGACACATAGTGAACTTCTTGAGTCAAACGGCCTCTACAAAAAACTCCATGACCTTCAGTTTGATGATTCCAAGACTGATTTATAGCGCACTGTATTTTATTGCCCTGCTCTTCCTTCTGCCGTTTGAATACAGGAAAAGGCCCAAAGAATTCAGGCACAGATGGCTCAGAGAAAAGTTTGGAAAGATAAAGTCAGGAAGAGTTTCCAGGCTGATTTGGATTCATGCTGTCTCAGTCGGTGAAGTCATGGCGGCAAGACCCTTACTTAAAAGGCTTAAAGAAAGATTCCCCTCTGCAAACCTTCTCGTTTCCACAATCACAGACACAGGCCAGAAGATTGCGCTCGAAAAGACCCCTGAGAACACAAAGGTTATATATCTCCCGTTTGACCTCGGCTTTATACTGAAGAGGGCATTAAAAAAAATCCGGCCCTCTCTTTTTATTGCAATGGAAACAGAACTCTGGCCTAACTTATTCAGGGCGATTAAAAAACAGGGGATACCGGTAATGATAATGAACGGCAGGATATCGGATGATTCATTCAGGGGATACAAAAAGATAAGATTTTTCATGAAGGATGTTATTGAATGTGTGGACCTTTTCGGAATGCAGGATTCTGTATATGCCCAAAGGATAAAGGCCCTTGGCGCGCCTGAAGATAAGATACAGGTTCTGGGCAATTTTAAATTTGATACAAAACCTTCAGGGAATATTCCTGAATGGACAAAATTATTAGCCCGGCCTGTTATTGTGGCCGGAAGCACCCACAGGGGAGAAGAGGATTTGATCATTGCTGCCTTTACAAAGCTTAAGACTGAATTCCCCGAGTTAAACTTAATCATCGCACCGAGGCATCCGGAGAGGTTTGCAGAGGTTGAGGAACTTATACATAAAAAAAATATGCCGTATATTAAAAGATCTGTTCTTGCTTCTAAACTTCCCGGCTTCCGCGCTTCCGGGCTTGTGATTATTCTCGATGCAATGGGAGAACTCTCATCTGCTTACGGAGCATGTGACATCGCAATCATGGGCGGCAGCTTTATAACCCACGGCGGCCAGAACCTGCTGGAGCCGGCATACTGGGCCAAGCCTGTAATATGCGGGCCTCATATGGAGAACTTCCCGTTTGTAAAAGAATTCTATGAAAAAGGCGCTGCAATAGAAGTTGATGAATCAGGCCTTGTCAATAAATTAAAAGAGCTCCTGCAATCTCCTGAAAAAAGAAACGCCCTCGGCAATAAGGCTAAAGAATTATATAATGAAAAAGCAGGGGCCGTAGAGAGGGCAGTTAAAGAGATAGAGAGGTTTCTGAATTAAAACTTTCCCGTCATCTGGCTTTTGTTGTTAGATGCATACTTGCTTTAGACTGCAGAGGGTATTTTTCGGGATTTTCGAGGTTGTCAATTTCTAGGTCAACATCCAATTCAGGCCAGTACAGATGATAGCTATGAAGCAGCTGAACATTCTGTATGGAATTCAATGTCTGGTCTTTAAAGTAAGGATAATCCTTATAACTCAGAAAGTATTCTTTTTCTTCTACAAAAAGCCAGATACCAAAAGGCGTTATATTTTCAACGCTTACTGAAATGCTTTTGCCATGCTTTAATGATTTCATCTTTATGTTCCTCCACAATCTTTTGAATTTCGTTCAGTTTTCTTGGGTTCAACCCATGAGATAAAGCCAATGATATTATGGGTTCCAGCCAAAATTTAGCCTCTCCATCCTCGCATGTTACATGGATATGGATTCTATCCTCCTCATTTGAAAGAAAATAAAATCTATATCCCTTTTCCCTGAAAATTGACGGACTCATATAATAAGAATTTAAAACAATTCGCTCTTTTTTGCAATCACCATCTAACCATATGCGATAATCCTCATCGCAGAAAAAAGTTTGCTGCCGGCAATTCCCTCGCGAGAATTAAGTTCAGCAATAGCATATTGGTCATTTTAAAAATATAATGATAGCCATAAGATATGTCAATAAATTCTTTAAGGGATATTGACCAGATTAAAACTTCCTGCTATAGTCCTGTAACTAGCTAATAACTGGTTGACCGGCAAGAATAGGGGTGTTTCGATGAACAATAATCATTCTTATTTTGTCCTTTTGATCATACTGGTACTTAGTGCAGAAATAGCCGGAGCAGAAGATGTAACACAACACGCACTCACACCGACTGACCAAAAAAATCACATTGAGTTCATAAAACAGTTGTCCCCGGATCAGTTAAATACTTTATCCGGCACGTATCCTGATTTTCGTATCCTTAAACTTTGTTCCGGCCGTTTTAGCGGCGCTGACCGGGATGAAGTCGTGTTGGGTATTTGGAAACCTGCGGGGTCAAAGAACCGGTGGAAGCGCGAAGTCCACCGGGTTGGATTAATATGGAATGGGAAGACATGGGAAGTTCATGTCATTGATGATGAAATTGAAAAAGACAAGGAAATAAGCCGGTCGTTTCCCATGCAGTGGCAGTACACGTTCAACAAGAAGGGTTTTTCCGGGAGAATGAAGTGCGGTATAGAGTCTGAATTTAGCGGCGATTCAGACCTTACTTATGCGCTTGGTGACAAACCTTTCTTTAATTTGCAAGGAAAAGGGCTTTTAAACAATAAGCCTGTTTGCTTTGCAACTGACGATGTCTATAACAACTGGGATTGCGTTGTATACAGCCCCAAAGATGGCCGCTTCCGGCTATGGTTTCAACAGGCCCATGCCGACTGAAGGAACTTTTGGAAACAAAGATACGCTATCTGGCGTTTGCAGCTTACATGCTGTAGGCGTAGTCGTTATAGGCCATCAGCGTCAGGATTGTCGAAATCCTCACGCGTTTGTTAAACACCTTCGGCAGTATTTTAAATATAAACCCTGTCCTCCTGAAATTTAAGGAAAAAGCCAGGGTCAAAAGCCTGATGGCAAAGAGAAAACGATATTTGAACTTTAACGGGTCAATCTCATTGGAATGCTTCCAGAAATCAATGTCCCAGTAGTATTTTAATTTTCTGTAGATGGCATCAAAAGAATAAACAGCCTGAATCACCTTTTTGTGCCCCTCAAGCAGCTCCTCTTTTGTTATCAGGGACGGCTTAAAGACAACATTTTTTGCGTCATACTTGCTCCAGTCTTTGTGAAGAATCCGGCCCTCCTGTTCAAGGCGTTTAAAAAGCTTTGTTCCCGGGAAGGGCGTAAGTATATTGATTAACGGCATCAGCAAATTATTTCCCTCTATGAAATTAATCAACTCGTCAAAAGTGGATTGCGTCTCGAAATCGTATCCCAGTATGAATGAACTGTGGACGAGAATTCCGTGCGCCTGTATATTTTTTATCGCATCTGCATAATTATGCTTGAGATTAATCCCTTTTTCCATGCAGGACAGATTTTTTTCAGATATGGATTCCAAGCCGACCAGAATAGCCCCGCAGCCGCTTTCTTTCATTAAAGTGAGAGTCTCGTCATCCTGCCCGACATTTATGGATGCCTGACACGACCAGTTTAGATTGTAAGGTTTTAATGCCGCAAACAATTCACGTGCAAATTTCCTGTTTGCAATTATATTGTCATCAGCAAAAAATATGGATCTTTTCTTGAACGACAGGGGCGTATCTTTACTTATATCCCTGATTTCCTCTATGACCTGAGCAACTGTTTTATTCCTGATTTTGGTTCCGTCAAAGGCATGGACCGAACAGAATTCACAATGAAACGGGCACCCCTTTGTGGTCTGCACAATATCCGCAAAATACTGGCCCTTTGAAAGAGCCGACCTGCCCGGAAGCGGAGAAGCTGTCAGGTCAGCCTGCCTGTCAGCCTTATAAGTCTTTTTGAGATTCCCGCTCATGACATCCTGCAAAAGAGACTGCCAGACATATTCAGCCTCGCCGATAACAACGGTATCACAGTGTTCCAGCGCCTCGTCCGTGCACATTGACGGATGAATGCCGCCCAAGACAGTCTTTACGCCCTTTTCGCGGAAAGTATCAGCTATCTTGTAGGCCCTCTTTGCGAACAGGGTCCTTACAGTGATGCCAACCAAATCCGCAGGCCAGTTATAATCCACATCTTCTATGTTTTCATCAAATACCCTGATTTCATGTTCCGGAGGCGTTAGCGATACCAATGTGGGGAGAGCAAGGAGATATGAAAAATATTTTTTGGAAAACAGGAAAGTGGAAAAGAATTCATAGTCATAAAAACTCTTTTCGCCTTCATCGGTATTTCTTGGAATAATAAGAGCTATCTTCATATTATATTTTTAACCTGCACGGCTATGAAAATATTTGCATAACCTCTGAAATTATAACATAGATGCCCGTGAAAATATTTACGCTGCTTCTACTTTTTCCTTCTTCAGCCTTGCCTCAGCAAGACCGCTGAAAACAAACCTGTCCTTTTTAAAATCAGCCTCAACAATATCACCTTCTTTGAATGTCCTGTCGAGCATCTTAAGGGCCAAAGGATTAAGAATCTCTTTCTGCAGGACTCTCTTCAGCGGCCTTGCGCCATAGACAGGGTCAAACCCTATCTTTGCAAGATGCTCTTTTGCAGCATCTGTCAGGGTTATATCAATGTTTTTTTCTTTTATAAACTTTTTCATCCGCTCTATCTGTATCACAACAATCTGCTTCAGGAGCGCCATTGATAACGGATTAAAGATTATAATCTCATCAACCCTGTTAATGAACTCAGGCCTGAAGAATGCCTTGAGGTCTGCCATTACCTTGTCTTTTAAATCCTTGTTATCCTCGCCTTCACTTGTGCCCCAGTATGCAACGGGCCTCCCGGCCCTTTCTGTAAGGAGTTCCTGTATGTGAGTGCTGCCAATATTAGATGTCATGATTAAGGCTGCATTTCTGAAATCAACAGTGCGCCCATGCCCGTCTGTGAGCCTTCCGTCATCCAATACCTGCAGCAGGAGATTGAAGACCTCAGGGTGCGCTTTTTCTACTTCATCAAAGAGTATTACTGCATAGGGCCTTCTTCGAACAGCCTCTGTAAGCTGCCCTCCTTCTTCATAACCAACATAACCTGGAGGCGCGCCAATCAGCCTTGAGACTGTGTGCCTTTCCTGATATTCAGACATATCAATCCTTGTCATTGCATTTTCATCGTCAAACAGAAATTCTGCCAGGGCACGCGCAAGCTCTGTCTTCCCGACTCCTGTCGGCCCCAAAAATATGAATGAGCCAATGGGCCTGTTCGGGTCCTGTATCCCTGCCCTTGAACGCCTTACAGCATTTGATACAGCGCTGATTGCGTCATCCTGCCCGACAACTCTTAATTTAAGCCTTTCTTCCATCTTAAGAAGTTTCTGAATCTCTCCTTCGAGCATTCTTGAAACAGGCACCCCTGTCCACTTGGAAACAACCTCGGCAATATCCTCTTCATCAACTTCTTCCTTGAGCATCTTTCTCCTTGCCTGTACGCCTGTAAGTTTTTTGCTCTCTGCCTCAAGGGATTTCTGGAGTTCAAGAAGCTTTCCGTATCGTAATTCAGACGCCTTTGTCAGGTCGCCTTCACGCTCTGCACGCTCTGATTCTATCTTTGTTTTTTCTATCTGCTCTTTAACATCTCTTATCTTTGAGATTATCTCCTTCTCGCTGAGCCACTGGGCCCTGAGTTCATCTCTTCTGGACTGAAGCTCCGCCATCTCCTTTTTAATCTTTTCAAGTTTTTGTCTTGCATCATCAGAATCCTCTTTCATAACAGCCTGCTTTTCTATCTCATGCTGCCGGAGTTTTCTTTCAAGCTCATCAAGCTCAACAGGCATGCTGTCTATCTCCATCCTCAGTTTTGACGCAGACTCATCTATAAGGTCTATCGCCTTATCAGGCAGGAACCTGTCGGCAATGTATCTGTGAGATAAAATAGCGGCAGATATTAAAGCTGAGTCTTTTATCTTTACTCCGTGATGGACTTCATATTTTTCCTTGAGCCCGCGGAGGATGGATATGGTGTCTTCAACTGTAGGTTCTTTTATATAAACAGGCTGAAACCTTCTTTCGAGCGCCGGGTCTTTTTCTATGTGCTTTCTGTATTCATCAAGCGTTGTAGCTCCGACACACCTCAGGTCTCCCCTTGCAAGCGCTGGCTTCAGCATATTCGATGCGTCAATTGCGCCTTCCGCAGCGCCTGCGCCGACAACAGTATGAAGTTCGTCAATGAAAAGTATAATCCTGCCCTCTGCCTGCTCTATCTCCTTCAGCACTGCCTTAAGCCTTTCTTCAAATTCACCCCTGAATTTTGCCCCGGCAACCAGGGCTCCCATATCAAGGGCAACTACCCTCTTGTCCTTCAGGGTCTCGGGGACATCGCCCGCAATAATCCTCTGTGCAAGGCCTTCTGCTATGGCAGTCTTGCCGACCCCGGGCTCTCCGATAACCACAGGGTTATTTTTTGTCCTTCTTGAAAGCACCTGAACAATGCGCCTTATCTCATCGTCCCTTCCGATAACAGGGTCGAGCTTTCCTTTTTTTGCCAGCTCTGTGAGGTCACGGCTGTACCTTGCAATTGCCTGATATTTATTCTCAGGATTAGTGTCTGTTACCCGCTGGCTGCCCCTTATCTCCCGCATGGCAGACAATGCCTTATCAGAATTAATGCCATATCTCTTAAGGAGTTCTGAACTCGGGCCCCCGATATTTATGAGGGATAAGAGAAGGTGTTCAACGCTCACATATTCGTCATTGAGATGCTCTGCTTCTTTAAATGCCTTCTCTATGACATCTTTCAGGCGCGGCGATATATATATCTGCCCTACCGGAGTTGCCCCGAGAACTTTAGGAAACTTTTCTATCTCCTTCTCTATCTCTGCCTGGATATTTTTCGGGTCAGTACCGAGCCTTTTCAATATCTGCGGGGCTATGCCTTCAGAATCCTCAAGCAAAGCAAAAAGCAGGTGTTCGGGCTGAAGCTCCTGGTTCCCCTTGCTTTCAGCAAACCTCTGTGCCTCCTGAACAGCCTCCTGGCTTTTTATTGTTAATTTATCCATCCTCATGGTTAGTCCTCCTCTCTATACGAGCCATTGGCAGAAAAAAGCCTTTTGATTCTCTCCTCAAAATCATCTCTCATATTTTTATCCAGTGCCAGCATCATCTCTTCCACTTCCCTGTGCAAGGCCTCAAGCCTGTGCCTCATCCTCAGGATAATATCCACGCCTGCCTTATTTACTCCCATCTCTCTCGTAAGGCTCAGTATAAGATGAAGTTTTTCAACATCATCTTCCGAGTAAAGCCTTAAGCGTTTCATCCTGCGGGGTGTTATAAGCCCTTCTCTCTCATACATACGCAATGTCTGCGGATGGACCCCGAGCATTTCTGATACAACACTTATCATGTACAAGGGCTGTTTTTTATCTTTTTTATTTACCATTATTTTCCCCTCATAATATCTTTTCTGGGGTTCTCATTATATAAAGCCTCTATGTCTTTTATAGCCTCTTTAGCCCTGGCATTAAGGTCCTTTGGAACAATTATCTTTGCAACAACATACTGGCTTCCTCTTGCGCCTGTTTTGGGTGATGGGAACCCCTTCCCTGACAGCTTGAATTTCTGGCCTCCCTGTGTCCCCGGAGGGATTGTCATTACTGCGCTGCCGTCTATTGTAGGCACCTCGATCTTTGCGCCAAGGGCTGCCTCACCAAAAGTTATCGGCACATCTATAAGAAGGTCCTGTTCTTTTCTTGCAAATAACAGATGGGGCCTTACTGTAACCTCTATCCTCAGGTCTCCGGAAGGCCCTCCTGCTTCACCTGATTCTCCCATGCCTTTAAGCCTAACTATTGAGCCAGTGTCAACGCCGGCTGGTATCTTTGCCTTTATTGTTTCTGTCTGCAATATATTGCCTTTGCCCTTGCAGGTTTTGCATAAGTTAGTAACCTTTTTGCCGCTGCCCCTGCATACCGGGCATGTCTGAGATATTTTGAAGAATCCCTTTGATGTTTGAAACTTTCCGCTTCCCTTGCATCTGTCACAGGTCTGATATGCCTCTGCGCCTGTGCCGTTGCATGCCCTGCAGGGGATTTCACGTGTCAATGTTATCGGCCTTGTCACGCCTGTAAACGCCTCTTCAAGGGAAAGCTCAATAGACATGAGCATATCAGCGCCCTTACGCTGGAAATGCTCATACCCTCCTCTTCTGCCTCCCCCTAAAAAGTCAGAAAATATATCGCCAAATTCAAAGGATTCGCCAAAGTCAGGCCTTGCACCTTCAAACCATGGCCCGCCTGCCTCAAAAGGAGTCTTTCCAAACCGGTCATATTCTGCCTTTTTCTTTTCATCACCGAGAATGCTGTAGGCTTCATTTATTTCCTTGAACTTCTGCTCTGAGGCCTTATCGCCGGGATTCAGGTCAGGGTGGTATTTACGCGCAAGTTTCCTGTAGGCTTTTTTTATCTCATCCTGAGATGCGTCCTTGCTTACTCCGAGTAACTCATAATAGTCTTTAACTGCTGACGGCATCTTCACCTCCGCTCGCCCTTACAATAACTTTATCAAATGCCGGGCCTCATTTTAATAGTGTAAATAAATGTCAGGCTAATACTGTTGTTCATATAATAGCAGTTGAGCCGATGCTTGTCAAGTTGGTTTACTGGGTGGGCATAACATTGGAGTCAGCCAAGCAATGACCTGATGAAATTAAGATAATTGATATCTTTTTTTATTATCTCGATTCCCATCCCATGTTTTAAAGCCCTGACAGGCGTTCCGACTACCCTCCCCATAGAGGGCTTTAGGGCCCTTTTGACCTTGCCTGTTAATTTTGAAATTGCGCCTTCAGGCAGATAAACCGTCATGTCAATTATCGTATCAGGAACAACGGGGTGGGTTGTCCTTACAAAAATCCCGTTTAAAGAAAAATCACTGGCTATTCCCCTGTAAGTTACACCATTTGCAATAAATTCCGTTTCACAGCGGAATATAAATCTTTTTTGCTGTCTTTTATTAGCCATAAGCTAATCTTAGCATATATCTTTTTCAATATGAACGGAACAGCGGCTTGTGAATTTTTTTATTCTTGTCTTTCCCGCTTTTTTTACGGGCCGGTTGATGGCATACGGCACAGCGGGTCTCGCTGCAGCACTGGCAAAAAGTGCAGTCAGGACACGGATATTTCTTTAGCGGTTTCTTTTTCTCCATACCGTATTTTAATTATACCCTTCTTTTTCCGATCCGCAAATCTTAGTCCTGACTCTTGTAGTAAACAAAGAAGAGTTGTTATTATTTGTTTATGAAAAAAATCGCAATAACAATGGGTGACCCCGGAGGAGTTGGGCCGGAGATAATCGTAAAGGCCCTTTCATCTGCTGAGATAAGGGAGATTTGTATCCCTGTTGTTATCGGCGACAGGCTTGTAATCGAAGAAGCAATGCATATGCTCAATCTGCCATTAAAGTTAAGGGTACTCAAATCGCCTGAGGAATCCGGAGGGGAAAGAGAGACAATTGATTTGATTGATATGAAATTGCTCGGCAAATTCATGGGAGGAAAACCGACTGCTGAAGGCGGAAGGGCCTGCGCAAGTTATATCAAAAAGGCTGCTGAACTAGCTCTTGATAAAAAAGTTGATGCGGTTGTTACGGCTCCAATATCAAAAGAGGCATTGAAGATGGCAGGGATAAGATGGCCGGGGCATACCGAAATGCTTGCTGAACTCACAGGCACAGATTATTATGCGATGATGCTAGCTGGAGGGCCTTTAAAGGTAATACTTGTTACGATACATACCTCGCTTAAAAGCGTGCCTGAGATGATAACAAGAGAAAGGGTATTGAAAACTATAAGGCTTGCAAAAAAAGCATGCGACATGATGGAGATAGAAAATCCGGAAATAGCAGTGGCAGGGCTTAACCCTCATGCCGGTGAAGCAGGCATATTCGGGGATGAAGAAATCAAAGAGATTATCCCTGCCATTGAGGATGCAAAAAAAGAAGGCATTCAGGTAACAGGCCCGTTGCCCCCTGACACGATCTTCCATAAAGCTTATAAAGGCGAATTTGATATTGTGGTCTGCATGTATCATGACCAGGGACTGATTCCACTTAAGATGATTGCCTTTGAGCAGGGAGTAAATGTTACAGTCGGCCTGCCGATTATCAGGACATCCTCTGACCACGGCACTGCCTATGATATTGCATGGAAGGGAATTGCCAATTCTTCAAGCATGATTGAGGCGATAAAAATGGCAGTGAAGCTGAAGATATAATCTCTTTGGCACTAACCCCTGCCTGTAAAAATCAAAGAGAGGGTTGCAATCCCTCTGTTTTTGTAACAAGCCATTTCACGCGTTCTTTTGCCAATGTGAATTTCAGATGCGCAGGAGTTTTGGGGTCGCCGACAATAATGCCTGTCTGATTTCCAATGGTGGCAACAACCCTGACATCCACCCCGGCAGTTGCCGAGTTTTCTTTTACCTCGACCTTCAGATTTTCATACTCGACTTTAATGTCCGACATAACCTTGAACTGCTCTTCAAGAACCCTTTTCAGCAGCGCATATGAGAGCCCATATTCATCCTGATAATTAAACGAGACCTTTGCCATGATATTATCAATTTCTTTTTTTTCTATTGCCGCTGCTCCCTGCTTAATAAGTTTTTTAATTCTGGCTGTGTCCGAAGGCCATAAAAAATAGATGATTATTGGAGCGAGGATTAAAAGAAAAAGCAGTATGGCTGATTTTTTGCTCATGGTATTTTATTTTCACAAAGCAGGCGGTATATAGTGCTCGAGCGGTTTTATTTTGCCGATATTCCGACAGGTTATATATGAACAATCAAGAGGTAAAATCCTCGGAGTCCCGATTCTTATCGGGACGAGAATGAGCGAGAATGCTGTATCTTGTCTTATTCCCATTTATTCCTCACTGGTTATATTATACTTCACATCCACCTTGATGTCTTTTCTCAGCGAATGATAAACCGAGCAATATTTCTCCTGCGAGAGCGCTATGACCCTGTCCATTTTTTTCGGAGTTATGCCCTTCCCCGAGATATTTATAATCAGCTCCATTGATTTATAGTATTGAGGCGGAGTGAGATTCCTTTCGCCCGAATAATCAATCTTGAAGCTTGTTATCTCAGCCCTCATCTTTTGCAGGAATGATACAACGTCTATTGCAAGGCATCCTGCAACGCTCATCAACAATGTTTCCGTGGGCGAGCACCCCCACTGAAACGTGGCATCATAATCAACCTCCTCGCCGCGCTGGGTCCTGCCATGAAATATCAGCTCCTTCTCCCAGGTCAAGGCACCCTTATTAACAGGCGGTATCTTTTCTTTATAGCCTGCGAGGTCTAATGTTTCCTTCTCCATTTTTTCTCCTTTGATATATATAGAATTTCAGTTATAATTTTGTAAAGGATTTATGCCTATGAAGATTTTATCAAAGAAGTCAAAAAAAGTCAGCGGTAAAGGTTTTTCTGCTTTTCCGAAAAGCCCGCTGAAGCTCACTTTAATATTTTCCCTGCCGTTTGTTTTAATATTCATATCGCTCCTTACAGCCCTGATTTTATGGGAGAAAAAAAGCCGGGAGCAGGAACTTGTGGCTGAATTAAGAGAGACGGCAAGGGCTTATTTCGAGCAGATACTCATTACCAGGCTCTGGAATGCCAACCATGGCGGTGTATATGTTGAGGTTACCAATAAAACACAGCCAAATCCGTATCTCAGAGATGATCCTGAAAGGGACATAGCAACGATAGACGGCAGAAAGTATACAAAGATAAATCCTGCATATATGACCAGACAGATATCGGAAATAGCATATCAGAAGGGCAGATACAAATTCCATATAACAAGCCTTAAGCCTGTAAATCCAACGAATAAGGCAGATAGCTGGGAAACCCGCCAGTTATCTTTATTCGAAGAGGGTAAAAAAGAAGAGGCTTATGAAGTGGTTACAGATAACAGGGGAACGAGGTTCAGGTATATGGCTCCCTTGTTAATGGAAGCGGCCTGTTTCAAATGCCACGAAAAATCTGGCTACAAGCTGGGAGATGTAAGGGGAGGAATAAGCGTGGATATCCCTATGGAAGTTCGGATAAGCGCTCAGCTGGCGCAGACAAAAAGGAGCCTGATAGCTTTCAGCACTATAGGGACGACTACATTAATTTTTATAGTCGCTATAACGTGGATTTTTTCAAGAAGGATTATACGGTCTGTAGAAAGAGAAATGGAAAACGAGCGGCTGAAGACCGCCATTCAGCTCGCAGGAGCTGCAGCCCATGAACTCAGACAGCCGATGACAGCGATAATAGGATATGCAGAACTGCTGAGAGATAAGGCCTCAAAGCACGAACCCATAAAAGAAGAACTTGAAATAGTAGTTCAGCAGTGTTATAAAATGGATGAAATAATAAGGAGGATGCTGAGTATCACCAAATATAAGACAAAGGTTTATTCAGAGGACACAGAGATATTTGACCTTGAAATTCCGCAGGATAAGACAGATTATAAGCAGTAATTATTTTATGTCACGGCAATTATTGCGTCTTTAATTACTTTCAGCAATTGAAGCAGATTCTCATGGCTGATGCTTAGCGGCGGCATTATGACAACGACATTTCCCAACGGCCTGATAAAAACCCCGTTCTCTCTTGCATGGTACGCAACCTTCCACCCGATTTTTTCTTCCCATGCATAGGGTTCTTTTTTCTGCTTGCCTTTTACAAGTTCAACCCCTGCCATGAGCCCCTTGTTCCTTACGTCACCAACATGAGGTAATCCGGATATCTCATTGAGCCAGCTTTCAAGGATCTGAATTTTAGGCTGAAGTTTTTTCAATGTTTCTTCTTTTTCAAATATATCAAGACATGCAAGGGCTGCTGCGCATGCCAATGGGTTGCCTGTATATGAATGCCCGTGGAAGAATGTCTTCAGCTCCCTGAATTCGCCTAAAAACGCATTAAAGATTTCATCGGTTGCAATAGTTGCTGCAAGGGGAAGGTAGCCGCCTGTGATGCCCTTTGAAAGGCACATTATATCAGGGGCTACATCTTCATGCCCGCACGCAAACATCCTGCCTGTCCTTCCGAAACCTGTTGCAACCTCATCAGCTATCATAAGGACATTATACTTTGTACATAAATCACGCACACCTTTAAGATAGCCGGTTGGCGAGACAATCATGCCTCCTGCTGCCTGAACAAGCGGCTCAATTATCACTGCTGCAATCCCGGAAGAATTTTCTCTGAGCATGTCTTCCATCCTTTCAAGGCAGGCAAGCTTGCAGCCGGGGCAAGAGAGTCCGGCCTCACACCTGTAGCAGTATGGAGACGGAGCTGAGTATGCCTTGAATAACAGAGGGCTGAAGGCCTTATGGAATGTCTCTACCCCTCCGACACTTACAGCTCCCAGTGTATCGCCATGGTATGCATTTCTAAGAGACAGAAAAGTATTTTTCCCGCCTATGCCTTTGTGTATCCAGTACTGAAATGCCATCTTGAGCGCAACCTCAACAGAGGTAGAGCCGTTATCGGAATAAAAAACTTTGGTCAGTTTAGCGTTCAGCGTTCGGCGTTCAGCGTTTTTATCTAACTTCTGACTTCTGACTTCTGACTTCTGTACTATTTTTATCAGTTTCTCCGCTAATTTAATTGCAGGCACATTGCTCAGGCCAAGCATTGTCGAATGGGAAATCTTATCTATCTGCTCTTTGATGGCATCGTCAATCTCTTTTTTCCTGTGTCCATGTATGTTGACCCATATTGAAGACACGCCATCCATATACCATCTGCCATAAATGTCTTTTATAAAACAATCCCTGCCTTCAGAAATGACAACTGGTTTCTCATCAACCCACTCCTTCATCTGTGTGAAGGGATGCCAGATGTATTTTTTGTCTGCTTCCTCGAGATGTCTGGTTTCGTCCTGGATACCCATATTCGTAGATTAACTTAAAACAGGCAAAATAAGTTTAATCTTTCTTTTTCTCCTCCGGAACTGCCATGTGCCTTATTATTTTCCCTTCAACGAGATAGACCACCATCTCTGCAATATTTGTTGCATGGTCTGCAATCCGCTCGAGATATTTTGATATGTATGTTATCTTGACAGCGCGCGATATGGTCTTTGGGTCCTGTATCATAAACAGAAGAAGTTCGTTGAATACCTGATAGTTAAGATGATCAACCAGATCATCCCGTGTCAGCACATCCCTTGCCAAAACAGAATCTTTTTTCACAAATGCATCAAGGGCATCCTTTACCATCTTCTGGGCTATCTCAGCCATACGCGGTATATCTATATATGGTTTAAGCTGGGGCTCTTCATTAAGTTCCAGTGCTCTTTCGCATATATCTACGGCAAGGTCTCCTATCCTTTCAAGGTCTGTTGTAATCTTCATCGCTGTTGTTATCAGCCTTAAGTCTCTTGCACGGGGCTGTCTTAATGCAATCAGCCTTATGCATTCCTCATCTATCTCTACATCAATCGCGTTTACTGCATGGTCATCGTCTATGGTATTCATGGCAATTGCAGAGTCCCTCTCAACAAGTGACTTTATCGAGTCGTTTATTGCCTGCTCCACCATAGATCCGAGTTTCAAGACCTTCTCTATCAATGCCCTTAATTCTTCATCAAAAATAGCCATCAGCCAAACCTCCCTGTTATATAATCTTCTGTAAGTTTCTCAGAAGGAGCTGTGAAAATCTTATCAGTCCTGCCGAATTCAATCAGCTCACCAAGCATCAAAAATCCTGTCCAGTCGGATATCCTCGCAGCCTGCTGCATATTATGAGTAACAATAATAATCGTAACATCTTTTTTCAGGTTTATAAGAAGTTCTTCTATTTTACCTGTGGATATCGGGTCCAGGGCGGATGTCGGCTCATCAAAAAGCAAAACCTCGGGCTCAACAGCCAGTGCCCTTGCAATAACAAGCCTCTGCTGCTGTCCGCCTGAAAGGTCATATGCGCTGGCATTCAGCTTGTCTTTTACTTCATCCCACAAAGCTGCATGCTTAAGAGCCCTTTCAACCCTCTCGGAAAGTTCCGGCCTCTTTTTGACTCCTTTAAGTTTGAGCCCATATGCAATGTTGTCATATATTGTCATGGGGAAAGGGGTGGGTTTTTGAAATACCATCCCGATGCTGCTCCTCAGTGTAATAAGGTCTATGTCACTGGAAAGGATGTTTCTGTCCTGAAAGATTATCTCTCCTTCATATTTATTTTTGGGATATAAGTCATGCATCCTGTTAAAGCATCTAAGGAGGGTTGTCTTGCCGCAGCCTGAGGGGCCAATTAATGCAGTGACCGCATTTTTATAGGCCGATAAACTTATACCCTTAAGGGCATGCACATTTCCTGCATAATAAAAGTTCAGGTCCCGTATTTCTATCTCGATATTTTTGCTCAACCCTTATACCTCCACTTTATGATAAACCTTCCCAGCAAGGTGAGGAAGAGTATGAATATCGTAATCATTAATGATGCAGCCCATGCCTGGGCATGCCAGTCATCATAGGGGCCCATCGCATACTGAAAGATAGTTACAGTTAAAGAAGAGACAGGGCCATTCATGTTTGTTGAGAAAAAGGAATTGTTAAAGGATGTAAATAAAAGCGGCGCGGTCTCGCCTGCAACCCTTGCTATAGAAAGCAAAATCCCGGTCAATATGCCAGCAGCTGCTCCCCGGTAAACAATTTGTATAATAACCTTATAGTATGGCGCACCAAGAGCAAAAGCAGCTTCCCTTAATGTCCATGGAACGAGGGTGAGCATGTCTTCCGTGGTTCTAAGCACAACAGGAATCATTATTATTGACAGGGCAATAGCCCCGGCCCATCCGCTGAAATGCCCAATCGGCCTTACAAGGATTGCGTAGATAAAGGTTCCAATGACGATTGAAGGAACGCTTACCATTATATCGGAGAGCACACTTATGAGCCTTGCAATCTTTCTCCCCCTTGCATATTCCGCAAGGAATGTGCCTCCGAGCACGCCGATGGGAACGCCTATCAATGTTGCAAATATTGTTATCATTAACTGCCCTATAAAAGCGTTCCTCAACCCGCCTCCTTCAACTCCGGCAGGCGCAGGGTCGGCGATGAACAGGCTCAGATTTAATGCCTTTATCCCATGCACAAGTACGTCACCAAGGATAAAGACAAGCCAGAAAAGACCTGTAAGAGCGGCAAGGGTGCTGAGTGTCATGGCAATAACACCTTCTGCCTTTCTTTTTTGTTCTCGTGTCATGACTTTAACGGTCCAAACGGTTTGAACTCTTCAAAGCGGTCATTAGAGTTCATCTTGAATACTTCCTTTCTGCCTTAAGCAGAAAAAATTTCGCAATAGCAAGTGTGATGAAACTCATCACAAAAAGTACAAGCGCCAGATAAAAAAGCGATGAAAGATAAATATCTTTGTCTGCCTCTGCAAATTCATTTGCAAGGGTTACAGTTATAGTTGCGGCTGCATCAAGGAGCGATGTGGTTATCCTGTGGTTGTTCCCGAGAACGAACGCAATTGCCATAGTCTCGCCGAGTGCTCTTCCCAAAGAAAGAACTATCCCGCCGAAAACTCCAAGTTTCGAATATGGTATTACTATGTTTTTTATAACTTCCCATTTCGTAGCTCCAATGGCATATGCAGACTCCTTGACAACAGAAGGAGTAAGGTTAAAAGAATCTCTTGATATGCTTGCTGTAAAAGGTATTATCATAATGCTCAGGATTACGCTTGCCGTTAAAATATCAATCCCCATTGGAGTGCCCCTGAAGAGTATTTCTACAAGCGGAATACCGGCGGCAATCTTTTTCAGAAAAGGCTCTATATACTTGCTCATTATGGGAGAAAGCGTGAAGAGTCCCCACATGCCGTAGATGATGCTCGGTATTGCTGCCAGAAGCTCTATGGCTATGCCGATAGGCCCTTTGAGAAAATTCGGGGATATTTCCGTAATAAATATTGCAATTCCTATGGCAACAGGGATTGCGATTATAAGGGAAAGGAACGTTGTGATGAATGTCCCATAGATATTAGTCAAGGCGCCGAAGGACTCTTTTACAGGGTCCCAGTCCGTTGACGTGAGGAATTTTATGATTCCAAATTTTCCTATCGAAAGGGAGGACTCTTTAACAAGTACAAATAAGATACCGATGATAAATATGACTACTGAAAAAGATGCAATGGCTGTAATAAAGGAGAATATCAGGTCAACAGGATTTTTTTTAGAGAACATTGCCATTTAAGTCCTCCTGATATCCATATTAATAAATCCCGTTTGCCTTCCAGTAAGCCCTGACCTTCTCCTTCAGAGATTTCGGCAGAGGAACATATATAAGCTCCTTAGCCTTATTATCTCCGTTCTTGAACGCCCAGTCAAAGAATTTAATGATATTCTTGTTTGAGCCGGTCTTCTCCTTTGCAAGGAGTATGAAAGTTGCTCCTGCAATCGGCCATGAACCCTTACCCGGCGCATTCGTAAGCCAGAGATAGAAATCTTTTTTTGGATCAAAGTCACCAGACTCGGCAGCATCTTCAAAACTCTCAAATCCGGGCGCGACGAAATTACCCGCTGAATTTCTGAGCTGTGTATAATCGAGTTTGTTTTGCTTTGCGTAAGCGAATTCGACATATCCGATAGAGTTGGGTGTTCTCTTCACATAATTCGCTACTCCTTCATTCCCTTTGCCCCCGATTCCAACAGGGAATTTCACTGCCTTGCCAGCTCCGGCCTTGTCTTTCCATGCAGGGCAGGTTTCTGCCAGATAGTGAGTAAAGATGGCAGTCGTACCTGAGCCGTCAGAACGGTAAACAACCGTAATTTCGCCCTGAGGCATTTTGAGGCCGGGGTTCATCTTCCTGATGCCGGCGTCATTCCATGATTTGATTTCACCGAGAAATATCTTACAGAGCATGTCCGAATCAAGTTTAAGCTGGCCGGGGTTAACACCCTCAAGGTTGCCGACAGGAACAACGCCGCCGATGACTGCAGGAAACTGCAAAAGCTTGTCTTTCTGAAGCTGTTCGGGCTTAAGAGGGTCATCAGATGCGCCAAAATCAACGGTCCTCTCTGTGACCTGCCTAACGCCGCCGCCTGAACCTATTGACTGATAATTGAGCTTTACGCCTGTGATCTTGCTATACTCATAAGCCCAGGCCGAATAAACGGGATAAGGGAAAGTTGCTCCGGCACCATTAAGGGTTTCAGCGGCATTCACATCCGTGAATGACAGGGCTAACAATATTACTGCTGCCAATTTCAAAACGTATTTCATATGCACTCCTTTTGTTTGGCCTTATTGATGCTTCTGCATCTGAAGATAGTGTATACAACAGATGTTACCGCAATATGAAGGGAATGTTAAGATTTGGTTACAACTTTAAAGTATTTAATCAGAGTATCTAATTACTGAGCATGAACATGTGGAGTTTGTCTAAAAACTACCATTCCCACATAAAGTCGTCATTCTCGCGAAGGCGGGAATCCAGTCCCTTTTGAAGTTGTACTGGTTCCCCTTCTGCAAGGGGACAGCGTCTGGATCCCCCGGTCAAGCCGGAGGATGACAAATACTGAGTTTTTAGACAGGCTCTGTGTCCCTATTTCCTCAACCACTTAGGAAGAAGTACTTCCTGAAATCCGCGCTTTTCAAAAAATTGAAAATAGTGTAACTTATTATTGGTAATCAACTATGGGGAAAGTCGAGTTTTATCTGACTAACATGCAAATTCCGATATTATCGGGGCGGTTTCCGTCTAATAACTGGGTGACTAACATCGGATTTCCGTTGTTAGTGCCATTAACGGTCTAATTACTGGTTAATTTATGAAAAGCATGACAAAAGTCTATATAGAAACGTCTGCAGCAAACTACTTCTTGAATAATCTCAATGGGGAAGGTGCAGAAGCAACGCGAAGGCTTCAGCTTTCAAAGGGCCGTCATTGGTTCATTTCTACAACTGTACTCTGGGAAGTCCTTCAAATCGTAGAAAGAAGAGACTTAGATGCATGTCTTTTTCTCGGATCATATCTGTTTCATGATCGGCTGCTCAAGTCTGCTGCAGAAATCGGAATTGACTACATTGAAAGAGGAATGCCAGATTACCTAGTTCTAGATTCGCCTTTTACCGATTCAACGCTTGGGCTTAGTTGGCAACGTGCCTGCAAGGACAAGTCCTACTCGTTCTTTGTGGACGACAAAGCATTCACAGAGGTAACTTCAGAGCTTAAGAGAATATCAAGGCACATTAGATATCTCGCAGGTGAGCGCGAGAATTACAAGCCTACTCTCGATGATAGCATTAGGGGTCTTGCTTCATTTCTTGATGAAATCTACGACAAGTATTTCTCGGATAACGTTCCTCCGTTGACCAACTGGCTAAGAAAAATTGCGTTGCTAGTCGTATTTCTCCAATTATGCCTTAGCCTTGACATTACCAGGGATGTTGTCGAGCAATATTGGCGAAAGACGACAATAGAAGACCCTTTTGAAAGACTTACCTATCTCATGGAGAAGTACGCTGCGATTGTCCGACAGGGGCCTTTCTGGAACATCGCTAATGCTATATTCATTCAGTCTGCTCGGTCCGGGCTTAGTAGTCGCGGCGCATTCCATGATGGGCTACATGCTATTTACTTGCCCTTCGTGGATATTTTCTTCACGAATGATGACCATTTTCGGTCTCTGAGGGACAAGTCATATAAAGAATTCAGAGAACTGCTTTACGATAAGATATTTCACTTAGATGAGGTCGAGCTCTTGAGAGTAGAACACAAGTTAATTTAACCACGCCGTCGAGAGGGTCGCTTAAAACCGCGCCCCTCACGGCGACGTTAGGCTATCTCTTGCGAGCGTAGTCATAGAGCGCAATCCGAATAGCAGCTCACTTGCGGTAGAAACTCTACTTATAAATGGCTCGAATTAACGAGAACGTTTCAATAATCAGTGGAAGGCTCGATAAGGTGTCAGGAATTGGAATCTAAACATCCTAAACATAACTGCTGCCACGTGACACTTCCGCTTCCTGATTTTTCAGGGTCTGCGGAGGACGACCAGTTTCGCTCACGATTCATTCAATGCCTCCTACACCAACCACCACCGCAGTGGCCGACGCAAATTGGTGAGGAGCCAATACCAAGAGTATTAGTCCAATACTGGCACGATCTCAATCACGTACCCGACGATGTTCAGGAGTGTCTCAACAGCTGGGAATCTCTTCGAAACCACGGCTTCAGGCGACTTATATTTGATGACGAGCGTGCCCGATCGTTCATAAGCAAACACTTTTCCGCAGAGCACGTCGAAGCGTTTGACCTCTGTTACCATCCGGCAATGCGCTGTGATTACTTTCGACTTTGCTACATCTTCAGATACGGCGGTTTTTATGTAGACGCCGACGAGGTATATCAGGATACGGGATGTGAAGCTTTCTTCAATGACAACAAGCTCAAAATACGGCCTCTCTGCTATGACACTGCAACTGACGCAATGGTAAGAAATGAGATATTTCTGAAAGACACCAGCTACCCTTCGAGTCGAATTTTCTACGTCGCCAATGATCCGATCATAGGGCCGGCAGGACACGAACTAATACGATTAGCCATTGAGCGGTCCACTCGCATTCTCCTTCTGCGTTCGGAGAGGCCAGAAATTCAATCGACTACAGGTCCCGGGAACCTATCTGCCAGTTTGGTAAACCATGCAATCAGAACCAAATTGGCATGTAGAGAATGGGATTTCCTGATTCTACCGAACTGGAGGTATACCTCTGTCTGCCAGTGGTCTTTAAGCTATCGAAATGATGAGAGGAATTGGAGATTTTTGAATACTCCGCGATTTACAAGATGAATATTATCAAGAGTAACAGAATTATAATGAAGTTAATATTTTGGTTAAAAAGCTTGTCTAGGAGGATAAGCCCAAGAACCGAAATTAATATATTCGGACTCAAGCGAGATGGTGCGAACGATTGCATTAGACTAGTATACGTAATTAACCTTACTCGCCAGAAGAAACGATGGGAACAATTTGCAAAAGAGGCACGAATTCAAAAGATATCAGGTAAAAGAAACTTATTCGACTTCTGTGAACGAGTTGCAGCTGTGGACGGCAGTGCTATTAAGACTGATGACGTTATATCATCGGATATTGATAAAACATACAACCTGAAGGAACAATTCTATGTGGATCCGGACCCGCGCCTGATACACATAGTAAACAATAACATTGTTATTAGTATGACACCGGAAGAGATTGCCGTTGCACAGTCACATCTTAAAGCATGGAACAAAATGGTTAATGAGAATATATCTTATGCATTAATTCTCGAGGACGACGTATTCTTTGAGAATAATTTTGCAGAGCAAGCAAATTTAGTATGGCAAGAATTGCCGCAACAACGAGAAGACGGCTATCGATTTGACATTCTTTATTTATCATACCGAGAAGTCGATCGAGGAGCAGAAAAGAATATCCATTCAATAAACCTGTTTCGTCCAGTTCGCGGTCTATGGTGGCTATCCGGTTATGTTCTTTCATATGGGGGTGCAATAAAGTTGCTTAATGCACTGCCAATTCGTGGGCCAGTCGATCTATGGATAAACCATCAGTTTAATAAGTTGGATGTCTTCGCAACTTCAATTTCAATAATCTCTCAGCGGTTGGATTGGAAATCAGACAACAAATATTCAATCCTGCCAGTGCTTTCTCAGGTTGGCATACAATCTGATAAATCTCTTTTACTTCTTGAACGAAAGGTTGGAAGTAAACCAATATTCGCAATCAGCTCAGACGATGCTGAAAGAGCAAGTTTACAAATTGCTCTAAGCCTTCTTGGCTACAGATGCTGCAACTTGGTTAGTGATGAGTTTTTCGAAGATACAGCGAGATTGATCGATAACGCACAGCCACTACCTTTCGATGCCTATATTGATGTGGCTGGTATTGTCAGTAGATATAAGCAACTGGAAGTCCAATATCCGGAAGCCGTCTTTATTCTTACTGCACGAAATCTGAACGCAGTTGATAATACAGTAGAAGCAATATCAGACATGAGCGCAAAGATCGCGGAGCGGCGCAAACATCATGGTGCCTTCCTGAACTATTTTAGTAATCGACCAGAAAAGTTATTGATCATTAACGGCTCTAACGTTGAGGGTTGGGACCGGCTTTGTAATTTCCTCGGATGTGATGTACCTGACGTTGCGTTTCCTAATATGGATCCATTTCCGAAAATGGATAAGTTAAATATTAATGTAAGTGGCCAGGTTCCTATTAAGGTTGCCGATTGCGATCTTCTAGAACATGATGTTCATCCATGGATAATGCCGGCTGCAAAACTATCTAATTTTGGTCAAACTGAAATAACTCGATATGGTACAAGAACAGGTTCGTTTACACGTTGTTACTCAGATAATTTCGAATATATCAATGCTGCTTATTGGAAAATACTTGAAAACACCTTTCCTTCCAATCTTGCAAGATTCCAATCTGAGAATTTAAGTCTCTTGGATGAAGGTGGGATTCGGATGATCTTACGAAAACAAAAATCAGGAAACCGTGATTACACTTCAGCGTCAATCGCAAGCAATGCGAAGTATCGTTACGGTCGCTTCGAAGTTGAACTGAAACCTGCTAAGGCAGAAGGAGTATTAACTGCATTTTTTCTCCACCGAAATGATCCCTGGCAAGAGATTGATCTTGAGTTTTTGGGCAAAGATACAAGCCGAATTTTGGTCAACGTCTACTATAATCCTGGCGAAGAAGGTACCAACTACAACTATGGCAACCGAGGTACACCAGTCCTTATCAATCTTGGCTTCGATGCGGCTGATAACTTCCATCGTTATGCGATTGAGTGGGAATCTGACGAGATTCGCTGGTTTGTTGATGATGAATTAGTACATGTAAGAGGCACATGGGAACCTACACCTATACCTGATCTACCTATGCAATTCCATATTAACACATGGCCTTCACGTTCTGAGGATTTAGCAGGAAGATTGAATTCCCAGCAACTACCAATAAATAGTGATATACGATCATTTGTACTTTCAGCGTGGATGTCGCCTAACCTCAGCTGCAACGATCACTACGACTATTCCAACAACATGAGCGTCCACATCGACTCGCCAAAAAGCGGCGCGTGACCCGCGTGTTACAGGAAGATTTTTATTTTCGTGCCTTTGCCAGAAACGCTCTCTATATGCATGTTCCATCCATGCGCTTTCACAAGGTGTTTGACTATTGCAAGCCCGAGCCCTGTTCCGCCCATTTTTCTTGAGCGGGCAGGGTCTACCCTGTAGAATCTCTCTCCCAGTCTTGGAAGATGCTTTACCGTGATTCCAATGCCGGTGTCTTCAACAAATAAACATGGTTTGCTGTCTTCTTCGCCTATGCCGATGGTCACACCTCCGCTCTCAGTGAATTTTATTGCATTATCCACGAGGTTGGTAAATATCTGGATAAGCCTTTCCTTATCAGCAGAGAGTTTCCTGAATTCTGGTTTTATAGTTGTTTTCAGGTAAAGGTTCTTTTCGTCTGCCCTGCCCTTAAGGATGGTTAATACATTTTCAAAGACATCTTCAGCATCTATTACGGATTTTTGAACTTTGATGACGCCCAGTTCTATTTTCGAGATGGTCATAAGGTCATCCACAAGGCTGTCTATGCGCTCGCTGTTGGATTTAATCGTATGAAGGAATTTAACTGCATTTTCCTTATCGTCAAGCGCGCCTTCCAGCAGAGTATCTGCAAAACCCTTGATTGCAGTGATAGGCGTCTTAATCTCATGCGAGACATTTGCAACAAAATCCTTTCTCATTTGTTCCAGTTTTTTGAGTTGTGTGATGTCATGGAATACGGCAACAAAACCTGCGAGCTCTCTCTCTCTATAAAACAGAGGAGAGACCCTTACTACAACATGCCTCTCTTCAGGGTAGTCGAGCCCGAACTCGGCTATGCCCGGCAAGAGGTTTTTACGCACGCTGTCCATCAAAGAAAAAAAATCATGGTTCCTGACAACCTCAATAAAAGGTTTCCCTCTTACAGGGGTGTCTCCAAAGAATTTTCTTGAGACAGCGCTTGAGAGGAGAATAATATCTCTGGGGTCTATTATTAAAAGCGCATCCGGTATGCTCCGCAGAATTACACTAAGGCGGTTTTTTTCTTCCTCATTTTTAGCTATCATGTCCTGAAGCTTTTCAGACATTGCAGTAAGATTTCCCGCAATTTCGTCGAATTCCCCGGCATTTTGCAGAAAGAGCCTCTTGTCTATCTCTCCCCTGGACAATGACCTCGAGAAATCCGTTATCTGCTTAAGAAGCCTTCTCAGGTGGTCTGTCTGCCAGACTGAAAATATCCATGTCGCCAGCAGGACTATGAGAACAACAAGGCTAATCTTCATCCTGAGAAGATTAATCGAACTATCAACATCTTTCAACGGTACCGCCATCCTTATAAAGCCGGTCGCCTTTCCATTCTGTAAAATATTTTTCGCAATATAAAGAAAATTATGTTTCAGAGTATCGCTGTGCCGTATTGCCATGCCAGTATCAAAAAGAAGTGACTGCTCTACCTCTGTCCTGTGTAAGTGGTTATCCATAAGAGCAGAATCGGTATCCGAGTCGCCTATTACCTTCCCGTCATTTGCAATAATTGTCACACGCGCATTGGTATCTTTTTTCAATTGCCTGCAGAGGCCGTCCAGATTGGTTTGCCTGAAAGATATGCTTTTCGAGATGAGGCTTATTTGGACAGCAAGATTTTTCTTAAGATTATCTATATAATTTTCTCTGACCGCGGATGTGATATATATCTCGACAAATAGAACCGCCAGCAATATCATGACGGCGTACAGTATAAAAATTCGCCTAAAGATGCCGGATTTCATATGTCTGCATCCATATAATAACCTATTCCCCTTTTGGTTTTTATATATAAAGGATTTGAAGGGTCGTCTTCTATCTGTGCCCGCAGCCTCCTTATATGCACGTCAACAGTCCTTGGCTCCACAAATGCTTCATCTTTCCAGACAGCATCAAGAAGCTGGTCGCGGCTGAAAACCCTGCCCTTCCTTTCGGCAAGATATAAGAGGAGCTTAAACTCAGTTGCGCTGAGATTTAGCGGCATATTCTTTTTTAAGACTGCAAAGGTTTCTCTATTTATAGCGAGGCCTGCTATCCGGATAACAGATTCTTCCACGGTTTTTTCACCGGACCTTCTCAAGACAGCCTTTACGCGGGCTACAAGTTCCCTTGGGCTGAAGGGCTTTGCAATATAATCGTCTGCACCCATCTCGAGGCCCAGGATTTTGTCCACATCTTCTCCTTTTGCGGTAAGCATGATTATCGGCAGGTGTTTTGTCTTTGGATCATTTCTGAGGATACGGCAAAGTTCCATGCCCTGTATACCTGGAAGCATGAGGTCGAGAATAACAAGATTGAAATTACCCTTGCGTATTTTCTTCAGGGCTTCTTCACCGTCTGAGGCAGATGAGACTTCAAACCCTTCTTTTCTCAGGTTATAAGAAACGAGCTCTGCCAGGTCTGGTTCGTCATCAACTATCAATATTTTTTTTGTATGCATGCTTAGTTATAGCATCTGATATGCCAATGATGCAACAAAAAGATACTCAGCCCCCTATTTTGGACATGGAGGCCGGGGCCGAAAAAGGACGATTGTCTTTACTGAAATAATGTCCGGGCGGCTTGACGGTCACAGCCCTGAAAAACAGGGCTTCGAGTTCTTCATCGGATATGCCATTGCGCATGGGAGTTCTTATATCCACTTCGATATCAGAGAAAAGGCACGGCCTTATTCTCCCGTGGGCAGTCAGCCGGAGCCTGTTGCAGTAATCACAAAAGCAATCGCTTATCGGGCTGATAAAACCAATAATCCCTTTTGCCCCTTTTATACGATAATTTCTTGACGGGCCCTTGCCCTTAAATTCAAGAAGGATAAGTTCGCCAAGCGAGGATATTTTTTCGATAAGTTCTGATTTTTTTACACATGCATCCGGTTTAAATCTCCTGTTACGGCCTACAGGCATGAGTTCTATAAATCTTATGTGATAGTTTTTATCAAAAGTAAGAGACGCAAATTTAAGTATTTCATCATCATTGACTCCGCGTATCGGAACAACATTAATCTTTACCGGGTCAAGGCCAACCCTTTCCGCTTCATTCACCGCTTCCCAGACATGCTGTATGTTGCCGCCCTGCGTCATATTGCTGTATCTTCGGGCATCGAGGGTGTCGAGGCTTATATTTATACGGTCCAACCCTGCTTTTTTTAGTGCACCAGCCATATCAGCCAGCATAGTCCCGTTTGTGGTTATGCTGAGGTCCTGTATCCCGATTTCCTTAATCCCGGAGATAATTGATATTATGTCTTTTCTCATTAAAGGTTCACCGCCTGTTATACGCACTTTCATAAGGCCGTGTTTGTGAGCAATACGGACAAACCTTGTAATCTCTTCATCTGTCAAAATTTCTGACTGCTCAAAATACCCCGGTTGCTTGTCAGGGATGCAGTATATGCATTTCAGATTACATTTATCAGTTATGGATATTCTAAGGTAATCTATCTGTCTTTCGAATGAATCCTGCATTTCAATCTTTTCCGAAGTGGCATAAGGGATAATGGCAGACATCGCATCTGATGCATAGACCGCTATGTCCAAGTTCTGCCAATTGCTTCCTCCCAATTTTTTCGCCGGCAAGAATTCTGGGAAGTATTATATCAAAGACTGTGGTTTTGCTGTACATCCCGCAGGCAGGGATTCCCAGGATGGGAATCACCGCATGGCGTATGGCGCATGGCACAACAATATTATCCCTATGCTCTATGCCCTCTGCTCTCTGCTCTCTGCTAATGTACGCTACCAAAAACATCGCTCCCGGAAGCATTGCCGAGCCGTATGTCATATCAGTTGCCCCAAGTTTCCTTATGGCAAACCTTGTTACGTCATCCGGGTCAACAGACATGCCGCCTGTTGTTATGAGCAGGTCTGCGCCCATTTCGATTAATTCTCTGAGCCTCGCGCTTATGAATTCTTCCTCATCAGGCGCATAATACACTCCAACAATCTCACCGCCCATTTCCTCTATCTTTTTTGTGATTACCGGCGCAAAGGCATCTTTTATCCTGCCGTAATAAACCTCATTGCCTGTGATGACGATACCGGCGCGCGGACGACGCAGACCCTTGACTTCAACAACACCAGAGCAGGAAGCGTCAGAGTGACATAGGGTCACAGGGTCAGAGTATTTGATACTTTGATACTTTGACGCTTTGACACTATTTGCAATCGCTACCGCCGCCTCAATCACTTTCTTCTTCACCACTAACGGTATCGCCCTCGTGCCTGCAACTGTCTGCCCCTTTTTAACTACTGTATTATCATGAAGAGTAGCGCACATAACATCACCCATCATATTGAATTCTAAAAGAGCCTCTTTATTTACCCTTAGAAGTCCGTCTCTTGCAGCAATTATATCTATCTTGCCTTCTTTCGGCTCTCCTTTTATCACAACTCCTGCTCCCATAAGAGCCTTTGCAATTGCATGCGCAGCATCGTCTTCATGCATCTCATCATCAGCAATATTTAAGACAAACAGATGTTCCTTCCCGAGCCTCTGGAGATGGCATACGTCTTTTTCCCGTATGATGTGCCCCTTTCTGAAAGCCCGGCCTTTAAATTCACCAGGCCTTATCTCTGTTATGTCATGGGCAAGGACAGTCCCCACAGCTTCATTTACAGGGATTGTCTTAACATTATTGCCGGGATGACTGGGTTTTCCATTTGCTGTTTCACACATAAGAGCCTCCTATGATTTTCAATTGCAGGAGGGAATTGTCTTTGAGCGGTTTTATTTTGCCGATATGCAAACAGAATACATAAGATAATAAAGAGGCAAAATACCTCGGAGTCCCGACACAGGCCGGGGCGAGAATGAGCGAAAAGATTGTTCCCTTCTGCAAATTATTCATCTTTCAAATATCCTCTTAAACTTTTCATCAACGATTTCTTTTATTCCATTTTCCAATGCTTCATATTTTTTCAGGAATTCTTTTGCCTCGTTTGTCAGGGTTGCGCCTCCGCCATTTTTCCCGCCTGTCTTTCTTTCAACAAGACTAACGCCAAGCCTTTCTTCCATCGCTTTTATATAACTCCATGCCCTTTTGTAAGAGATGCTTATCTCCTTTGCCGCCTGATTTAGGGAGCCGTGTTTATCTATCGCCTCAAGCAGGAACCTTCTCCCCCTGCCAAATACAGGCTCTCCTTCAACCTCTATCCAGAGTTTTGATTTAATCTTTAAACCGTTATGACTTTTTTGCACAGCGCGAGGCAATAAAAAATCAGTCCCGGGCATATAGTATCCGCCATCTGCACATGGTTTGCATAAGGCTTCCCCCTCTCGATGAATCTCTCTCATATCCTGTACATGCTCGCCGCAATTTTCACACTTAGCCCTGCTTAACGGCCTGCCCGGCATGTCCTCGGGCCTGATGCTGATATTGACATCCATCATATTAAAGAGCTCTTCGTCCGGCATTATTTTATAAGCTTCAAGCTGAGCTGTATATTTATTCTCGATTTCAGGAAAATATTCCTTTGCCTTCTCCCTCGAATCCTCTCTTGCGATTACCCTTACAGCCCTCCCTGTTTTGAGATTCAAAAATGTCGCAGCCATTTTCCCGTAGTCCATAAACTTCATTGTCCTGTGCCCGAGACTGCATCCTGTAACTGACTGGACTGCATCAGTTGCGCATCTGTCCATTTCTACAAACACAATTATATTTTTCCTGTCTTTGCCTTTAGGTTCTTTGATGCAAATCTTTTTCAGGCCGAGCATGGACATCCTTACCCCGAGCACCTGCCCGGGACAGAGATGCCCGTGAATTTTTGCGGATTCATCAAGCAGAGAATCGAAATCCATATCTTCAATATTCTCCTGTACTCCTGTCATTGGTGCTGATATGCAATGATACGTACTCAAACGGATTCACACCTGAGAAACCCTTCTCTATACGCAGAGCGCCACGAAAACAAAAATTACGGCAAAGGCTGCAGCCATTGCACAAGGCGCTGCTGAAAGACAATTTTCTGCCTTCACCTGCGGCTTCAATCTTTAATGCCCCTGACGGACACATGCCCACGCATGCAAAGCAGTTATCACAGTCTTCACTCGCATGAACAGTAAAATAATAATTTTCAAGCAACCCGCTGTTATTTGATTTTTTGTAAGCGAGAATCCTGTTCAAAAATTCCCTCTTAGCAGGAATCTTTTTGTCCGAATATGACTGAGATGCCCGGACTGTGTCATCCCTTTCAAAAAACTCCGCTGCCTGAAGAAATGTAAGATTTTTAACAGTGCTGAAAAATCCCCTGCGGTCGTACCCCGCATCTCCGTAGCCGAGATTTTTTTTGTCATTGATGAGGCTTATATTTCCCGGCAGATTTAAATTCTTTGCCTTAACATTCTTAGCCCGTTCCTCTATTACATCAACAATAAAACTGTTTTTACAGCGTCCGCATTCAGTCATATTAATGTGAAGTCCTGTATCCAGAAAAACCGAGAGGGACAATATATGCTCCTCTGACAAAAAACCCAAACACGGAGTCTTGACATGCGCCTGCATATCGCTTTTTATATTGCAGCCCAAAACAGGAACAGGCACCAAATTCTTAATCCTTCTTAGCCGCGCGAGCACGGAATAAAAATCAAATGACTGCATATCAATACAGTCTGACGGGCAGGCTGATACGCAGAGCATGCATTCAGAGCAGTTTTCTGAAATGATATGCACATCTTCATCAATTGATATTGCCCCAGGGCGGCACATGCCTGTGCATTCTGAACACGAATTGCGGTTATAGCGCATTCTCAGGCATCTTGAGCGGTCGGCCCCAATGCTCTTTGCGCTGTTCAGGAACCTTTCTGCGATTTTTTCTTTTAACACTGCCTAAACTTGAGCATTTGCATTCAGAAGTTCCTCAGGGAGTACATCTCCGGGATGAAAGCTGTTAATAAAGGTGAGGGTGCAGTCCGCAAGCGACCTGTAAAACCCGTTGGTTGCGCCTTCCCTCATTTTGTTGCAAAAAGGCTGTATCCACTGATTGAGAAATCTGTTTAAAAAAAGTTCCTGAATCTTTATAGAATTTAGCGCCGTGGCTATGTCGGACTTTTCAAGGGCCTCTGTCTCCCTGAATATCAGATAATACATAAATTCAAGCTCCACGGTTATGTGGTCAGGCAAATTCCTGAATTCTTTGTCTATAGAAAGCCCTTGCTCCTCATACATCTTTATGACTTCCATAGTAGAATCGCCCATGACCCTCCTTTCACCGTCGAGATACACTGAACCATACGGCGGGGCTAAAAGCTCATTCGGCCCAACAAAGAGTTTTGCATAATCCACATTAAGCTCTACTTCGCCGGATATTAAAAATACTTTTCCCATTTCAGCGGCAAAGTCTGAAGCCTCAGGAGAGACCTCTTTCAGCAATGATGCAAGATTTTCAAAAATACCCTCCTTAATAAAAACTTCCTTCTCAGGCTGATAAAAGCATGCTGACAGAAGTCTATAGCAGTCGCCTCTCTTTTTTTCACGGCAAACAAATTCTTTGATATCCATCGTCACCTCTTATTTCACAATTGTCATTGCGAGAAGGTCGATACGACCTTCTCGCAATGACTTCACAAATCTACGCTTTCCTGGCTACGGCCTTAAAGCTTCTTATATAATAAACATTGGGCTGCGTGCCCTTCTCGCCCGGCTTTAACAGCTCGCCTTTGTTGTTTTTCAGGCTAACCGCTTTGTACTTTTTAATAAGCTGGCTTACTTCGCTCGCCGGATCTGAAATGTCTCCAAAAATCCTTGCCTTTGCAGGACATGAGATAACACAATAAGGCAGTTCACCGTTTACTACCCTGTGCTCGCAGAATATGCACTTTTCGACCTTGCCCTTTTCCCTTACGTTTGCGTAGTCAGAGTGTTTGTACATTGAACGGTGCGGAGGCACGCTTCCGACAGTCTTTGAGACATCGGCGCCTGATGACGTGCATCCTGGTATAAGTTCCTTCTTATCATTGTAAAAAGGATGAACAGCATCCTCAAAGTCGTTGAAGCTTATGACGCTGTATGCTGCCTTGCTCTTGTCCACATCCACTGAACTGTAAGGACATGCCTTCTGGCACCGGCGGCAGCCGATGCACCTTTCCTGATTGTGGATCGTCATGCCGTTTTCGTGCTTGTGCATGGCTTTCGGCGTAACAGGGCACGCCTTTACGCACGGCGCATCCGAGCAGTGATTGCAGAGAACAGGTCTCGCCGTAAATCTCACATTCGGAAATTTCCCTTCTTCCTTCATGATGAAGTCTGCCCAATTGAAGGACTGCCCTTTAGTCCTGTCCTGAGTATTATTTTCTGTTTTGCATGCCAATGCGCATGCGCCGCAGCCTACACATTTTTGCAGATCTATTACCATTCCGTATTTAGACATTTATTTTCCCTCCTTTCTCATATTTTTTCGATCTTTACGCCGGTAAAGCCGCCGTTTCTTGCTGTAGCACCGCTGAGCCGATCAAAATCTGACGGCATAAGTTCGTTATTGTTTCCGCCACGCGCTGTTTTGCCATATTCCTTGGCAGCCACGCGCCCGTAGGCCCAGTGACCCTGACCGTAGCACTTTGCCACGGTTCCGGGACGCACACCTTCCCAGAGACGGGCTGAACAGGTGATGGAGCCGTTTGTGGATGTCAGCTTGATCCTGTCGCCATCCTTGATCCCCAGTTTCTTTGCATCAACCGGATTGATCTTGGCAACATCTTCCCAGCTCTTGTCACCCACGTCCACTTTTTTGAACTCCTGATACCATGTTGTGTTCTGGCTTCTTCCCTCACGGTTGAGTCTCGATTTGTAGTCGATGAAGGTGAAGGGATAATCCTTCTCGCTGCCGTGACGCTTTGGTGACTCGTAGTGAGGAACAAATACCAGTTCGCCCTGAGCCTCGTAACCGCTGGCTTTTAACACTTCGTCGATGGTGGTCTTGTGCTTTTCGGCGAAAAGGCCAAGGGTCTTCTTCAATGTCTCACTATAGAATTCAAACTTATTTGTTTTGGTCTTGAACTTGCCCTCAAACTTCTTGGTCTCTGCATTCACCTTGCCCCAGTTCTTCTTGTATGCATAGGTCTCGGAGTTGTAGACACCTTTCTTTTTAAAATCCTCCCAACCATCGATCTTATCGCCCTTCATCTTCTCCTTGCCATCCCACACCTTCGAACTGGTAATTTTTGCGGCTATTTCGCAGAACTCGGCGGCATTTATCGGCTTCTTCTTGGTCTCAGGATCTTCAAAAGAGGCATAGTAGTTATACAGGTTGGCGAAGCCTTTAGCCTTCAACTTCTCTGCCAGCAGCCACATCACTTCGGTCTCTTCGGATTTAACCTGCCAGAGAGTCTTGGCAACCGGTTGCTGAATAGAAACATGACCATGCAGATTGGCCATGTTGGTAACAATGGAAAGTTTCTCTGTAGGAGCAAATGTGGCCGGCAATACTATGTCGGCAAACTGGGTCATCTCCGAGGCATTGGTTACCATATGCACAAAGAAAGGAACTTTAGCCATAGCCTTTTCCCAACGTTGTGCTCCTGTGCAGGAGAAGGTGAAGTTGGTCCAGGAACTTATCATGATCTGGCAGGCTGCCGGATCCTTCAGCATGCCATCGGCTATGGCGTTTGTGACTACATTCGCCTTTGCGCTTTCAGTTACTTTCCCGTCCTTGTCAGTCTTTGAATCGTAGCCACCCATAATAGCAGGCATATCCTTGGCGCCGCGGCCGTCCAATTTTTTGCCCTTGCTGCCCTTCTTGGCCACTTCATCGACAAATTCGTCTTTGATCTCAGGGAATTTATTGGTAGGCGAACTGGATGACTGGAATACCCCACCTGCTGTCTCGATGGAGCCCAGAATACCGTTTAACGCATACACTGCCATTGCAGCATAGGTGCCGCGGGGGGTCATGGCCACGCCAGGCCCCATGTAGACTGAACAGGCAGAACCGGCTTTGCCCATGGTGCGGGCAACACGAATGATCTGCTCTGCCGGAATCAGGCACTTCTTGGCGGCCCAGGCAGGGGTCTTGTCTTTAAGCTCTATATTCCACCACTTAACAACTCCGTGGGTTTGTTTTTCTTCAAAGGCAGCCTCATCAATAGTTGAGCCGGCCTTGAATAGGTTTTTGCCGTCCTTGAAGTCACCTACAAACTCCCTGCTCCACAAGCCATCTGTCAGCAGCACATGCGCAATGGCAGATGCCAGAGCGCCGTCTTCCCCTGGCTTAAGCGGCAGCCATTCGTTGGACTTGGCGGCGATTGAGGAGAGACGGGGGTCAACCGTGATAACTGTGCCACGGTCGAATATATCGCCAAGTTTGTTGATGGTGTTCGGCACCTGACGGTTTGAGGAGAGCGGATCGCTTCCCCATGCTACTAGGCACTTGGTCTTGGCAAAATCATAATCACGGTATCCGAAAAACCCCTGGGTATAACCGGGGCCCATCTTTTCTGCTTCGGCGCAGATTGCGCTGTGCGAGAAATAGTTGCCGGTACCATAGATTTTGGGCAGTGTTCCGTAAAGCAGTTCGGTGGATGTAGGAGAGTAACGACCACGTATATAGGCAAGTTTTTCCGGAGTTCCGGCCTTGCGCAGCTCTATCATCTTGTCGGCGACGGTATCAAGGGCCTCATCCCAGGAAATAGGCACGAATTTGGGATCAATGCCGCGCCCTTTTTCCGGATTGGTTCGTTTCATGGGAACCTTGATACGGTCAGGATCATAGGTCTGCTGGAGCATCATGTGGCCCCTGGGGCAACAATAGCCATTGTTGGCTTTGCTTAGCTGGTTGCCGCGCACCTTGACGACTCGTTCCTCCTGAACAAAAAACTCCACCGGACACCAGGCTGTGCAACCCTGGCAGGTGGATGGAATCCATTTGCCTGCGTCTGTGCTGCCACTCACCTTTTCGCCGGCAAGCGCAGCAGGTTTTGCTGCAAATGCATTGAGCGAAGGTCCGGCCAAAGTCATTGCTGCACCGGCTGCAATGCCTGCCTTGAGAAAGTCTCTTCTCTTAATCTTCATTCTCTTTCCTCCTCTTTACTTAATTAAACAACTATTGCTTTGCTGCCGAATAATCAACGAATCTCCCTTTGTTCACTCCCCCTTCTTTCCCTGAGATTGCACTCCTAAAATTCTTAATTGCACTGCCCATGCTCTTTATAAAAAGCAATCTGGTTTAAGCAGCTGTTTTCTGTAAGAAGAAAACAGCCCATGTCTGAATAAACGCTTTAACGCCCCTTTTAAAGAATTATATCAAGTACAATAATAATTGCAAAGGGAAAATTTTATCTGCTTACCGAGCGGATAAATTCATCAAGTCGCATCTTATCTTCATCAGGCATCTCTATAAACTCAACCCCTATGTCATAGTGGATCGGATGCTTGTCCGCAATCTCTATGCATGAGGCAACTCTTCCGACAAACCTTATAACACTTCCGCTCTTAAGGGCTATCTCCATAGAGAACCTGTCTTCAGGTTTGAAGATTTGCATGGTCTCTATGAGCATTCCGCTCAAACTGATAAGCTTGACTCTGTATCCGAAGGAATAATCAACGGTTGCTTTTTCAGGCATATGAATTTTAAATCTGAGGCCCCTCAGCCTGTCCTCGGTCCCTTTAACCTTGTGGGTTTCTATAAAATCAATAAGCTCGGCAGTCCTGTTCGTCAATACATCACTAAACTCTATGCCTGCATGATATATCGGTATCACATCGCCGTGAGGCCCTTTTTGGGACTCGCTTAGCACAGACCATACAGCAATGCCTTTAATCTCTATATGTTTATTCTTCCCCTCTAACCTTATGTTATATTCTTTACCGATCTTGAGATTTGTATCAACCTGTATTGCAGCACCGCCGAGGCTTATATTAGTGATTTCCGCCTTAGAGGCAAAAAGCACACTCCCGTAAACTCCCTCAACCGTGACCCTCTTATGCCGTCTATTGTCCTGCATACCTAAAAAGTTATCACAAGTCAGCCGGCACTTCAACAAAATAATTTTTTGGAAATAACTCCTTGCAAATTAAATAAAACAAGACTCAACTCTCAGGTTTTTGCCTTCCTGAAACTGGCTATGGATACTACCTTTTTTCTATCAGCCGGCCTTCTCTGTCGAGGTTCTTTGATATTTTGGGATTCTGCAAAGGTATTCCCCGCGCTCAACATATCCCACCTGTCAAGCTTTACTTTTGCATCAGGGGAGTAAACAGCTACGATATCATCGCAGTGAAGAAAACAGTTCTCCGGCTTATTGCCCACACCAAATCCGAGTGTGGTTATAATACTTCCGTCTTCAGCCCATTGAATTGCCCTGGAATTTCTGTTATTGAATACCAGGATTAGCCCTTTTTCTTTTTCCTCATCTGTAAATTTCCTGTTGCCTAATGCTGTGCGGTCAGAGTACTTTACGATTATGTAAACCCGGCCATAATCATTCAACAGGTCGTAGAACAAATTCTGAAGGTATTTAATCTGATTTTTCATATCTTTAAAATTATAAAATTAAACCTGCCAGGCAGGATATGACATTCGAGCGGTTTTATTTTGCCGATAGTCCTAAAACCACCCATCTTAAATTCCCCCCTTACCAAGGGAGGAACTAAAAGGGGGGTGAGGCAAAATTCCTCGGCGACCGACCGTGCCTGCCGGCAGGCAGGGAATGAGCGAGAATGTTATATCCTGACTTGGAATACAGTTCATTAAAATAAAGTGCCCCCTGCAAGAATCGAACTTGCGACCCCAGGTTTAGGAAACCTGTGCTCTATCCGACTGAGCTAAGGGGGCGTCAACGACAGTGAATAGCTATTAGTTACGCGTTATAAGTTAAAAATAATAACATTTATCAGTGTCACTTCTCAACAGCAGGCTTACCTTTTCCTGCTGCCCAATTTACTATCTCCACTGCCATTGCCTCAATAGTTGCCTGCTTTGGCATGATGTGAACTTTTAAGCCTGCCTTTTCAATTGCCTTTGCAGTTACAGGGCCGATAACAGCAATTGCCACGTCTCTGAGAAGCTCATCAGCGTCTTCTCCTATAATCTCCCTGAAATTATTAAATGTTGCAGCGCTTGTAAATGTTGCAATTGATATGCGGCCTTCTTTGAGAAATCTCTTTAATCTTTTCCCGTGTATCTCTGGTTTTATTGCCCTGTAAGTTACAGGCACATCTATCTTTCCTCCGAGTTCTCTGACCTTCTCAGGGAATATCTCCCTTGCCTTTTCAGCCCTCGGTAATAGAAATTTCATCCCTTTTAATAGTTCTGAGTGCGGAATTCTAGGTTTGGATTTTTTTGTCGCTGAACGCTGAACGCTGAACGCTGAACGCTTCGAGGCGAATGCCTCTATCAATCCTTCCGCATTAAACTCCTCCGGCATTAAATCAACCTTAATGCCGTACTTTTTTATCTCTGCTGCTGTCTTTGTTCCTATCGCACATATCCTTATGCCTTTTAAATCCCTGATGTCCTTATCCCGTTCAATAAATCTTTTCATAAAATATTTAATGCCGTTAGCGCTGGTAAATATCAGCCAGTTATAAGCTTCGACTTTATCAATCGCAGCATCAAGTTCCTTATAATTTTCAGGCGGCGCTATCTCTATTGTCGGGAACTCAATTATCTCAGCGCCTAATTCTTCAAGTGGCTCAAATCCTGCTGAGTGCTCCCGCGTAACAAGCACCCTGTGGCCAAACATCGGTTTTTTCTCATACCAATTAAGCTTGTCTCTTAGTCTAACCACATCTCCAACCACCATAACAGCCGGGGGCCTTATCTCTTTTTCTTTTACAAGGCCGACGATGTTATCCAATGTGCCGACTATTGCCTTTTGCTCAGGCCTTGTGCCCCATCTTATTACGGCAACCGGCGTCTCAGGGCCTCTTCCGTTTTCGATAAGTTTTTTTACAAGCACATCTATGTTTTTGACAGCCATCAGAAAAATAAGGGTCCCGACTCCTGTTGCAAGCCTTGCCCAGTCTATTGCAGACTCATCTTTTGTCGTGTCCTCATAACCCGGAATAACTGCAAATGACGAGGAATATAACCTGTGCGTAATAGGTATCCCTGCATAGGCAGGCGCTGCAACAGCAGAACTTACGCCGGGCACAACCTCAAATTCAATATTATTTTTTACAAGCTCTTCTGCCTCTTCGCCGCCCCTTCCGAATACAAAAGGGTCCCCGCCTTTAAGCCTGCAGACAACCTTGCCTTCCATTGCCTTTTCAACCAATACCCTGTTTATCTCATCCTGTGTCATTGTATGATGCCCGCCCCGCTTGCCCGCATATATGAATTCTGCATCATGGTTTATGTAATTTAAGACCTGCGCATTAAGATGAAAATCATAGATAACCACAGCTGCCTTCTGGAGACATTTCATGCCTTTGATTGTAAGCAGGCCGATGTCACCCGGGCCTGCACCGACGAGATAGACTTTTCCTTTAGTATTTTTCATATGCAGATAATTTTAACACAAAATAAAAAGGCGGGTCTTGCGACCCGCCTTGAAAACCAAATTCAGGTGCTACAATTAGAAGCTGAGTGTGAGGCCGTGAACAGCCTGTGTGATAGGCTTGTCATTGGCTACTGTAGTCCCTGTCGCTGTGTTAGTTGTCCACCATCCGCCTGTATCAAGATAACCTGCCATAATGAAGTATGTAAGGTTCTTGTCAAGCTTATAGCTTATCTTCAGGTCTGTCTCTGTGCCAATCCTCTTTGAGTTAGGAGCTCTTTCTGTTACTGTTCCGTTTCCTAATGGCTCAGTGGCCCTGAGAACAAAATAGTCTAAAGATGCTGACAGGTCTTTTGTCGGGTTGATATCAACTCCTGCCCTGTAATATGTTACGCCATTCAGACCTGTTGAACGGGCGCCGCCCGGTGTGGTTGTTGTATATTCAAAAATCTGTGTATAGTGGATATCATTACCGAGTGTAGTCTGGAATGCCTCGTTATCGCCATCGTTGGTAACGTTATCGCCGGAACCGAATGCATACTCACCCCTTATTGTTACAACAGGGGCAGGTGTAACGCCAAGACCTAACACATAACCATATCCCTTGAATCTGTCAGGAAAACCACCGGCATCAGCGCCATCAGGTGCATCGCCAAACTGTTTGTCAAACTCTGCCTTATAAGAAATGATTCCTGCCTTGCCGCTTGCATGAAGGCCTATGTTCTGCAGGTTTGCAAGTACAGCGCCGGTCTGGTCATCAACATAAGTATAGTTAACACCGAAGGTGTTGGTGCCTACCTTGTATGTAGCAAGCGCTACATAACCATTAATGTCATTTGATGTTCCGGATGTCTGGGCTGCTGTGGAACCTTCAACAAATTTTGTTGTAAGGAGCCCGACATGAAGCTGTTTTGTAGGGTCCATAAAGAACACTATTGCGTCATCGCCGAACTTTGTGTGATCCAGGAACTGCTTTTCACCAAGTGCCAAAGGCATATGGCCGATCTTGAGTCCTGCCGGAATTCCAAGGCCTGTGCCCTTATACAGAATCCATGCCTCAAGGAAATCAAGATCAGAATATCCTGTTCCTGAAGCTTTCTGGTTTAAAGAGCCCCATGTATATGTGTCAGATATCTGGCTGCTGCCGGAATTTGACTCGAGGTGAATAAAGCCGCTGGTGTTTTTGCTGGTTTCAATAGCGAGGCTGAGCCTTACCCTCTGGTCATACCATGTCTGGGTGTTCGAATCACTTGGGACTGACTGCGCCCTTCTGATTCCTGAGGCATTCTTTAAATACCAGCCTCTTACCCTTAACTCACCGCCCATTGTTACCTGGGTTGTGCCCTTTGCTACTATTGCCTGAGTCTCTGAAGGAATCTCAGAATGAATGGCAAAGGCACTGGCTGTAAAACCGAGAATGAACAACATGCCTAAGACTAATACTAAATATTTTTTCACTTCCTAACCTCCTTATGGTTAGTTCAGTATTTTATCCCGCAAGGCGGGACTTACTTACTTCCAATCTCCCTCTTATTTATCCTTACCTCCCGCTATCACCACCACCTTCGTTGTTTAGTGTTAGGTCGTAACGACCGGCTTAACATAAGTTATAAATATTTCGCAATTTTAAGCTGGCCAAGCCATTTTTGTCAAGGTAAATATTCCCGCAAAAATGTGCCGGGCCGTATACATAATTTCAAAGAGCAAAATACCGGGCAATAAACAGCAACAAATATGCCAAACTTAAGATATTGAAAATAAAGGATTTAATCTGCAGCGACATGTGTCTCTTATGCAACGGGGTGTGAATCGTTGCAACAGTACCTTATAACCAAGTATTGAGAGTTGAATATATGATATTTAAAATTTGACAGCCTCAGCCTGTAAAATGTAACATTCATTGAGAAGATATCCATTATGAAAAAAACATGGAAATATGATTTCAATATTGCCAGGTTCAGCAGGGCCATAGAGGCCAACCCGGAAGATTACCTGGCATATAAAGACCGCGGCAACGCCTACTACAAAAAAAAGCAGTATGACCTTGCAATTGCCGATTACATAAAGGCCATTGAGCTGAACTCCGAATTCATTGTGGCTTATAACAACAGGGGGAATGTATATCAGGAAATGGGCCTGTACGAACTCGCAATCGCTGATTATCAGAAGGCAATTGAGTTAAATCCGAGAAATGGCATGCCCTATAATAACAGGGGGTTTACCTTTCTTCTGATGGGTAAACTTGAAGAGGCTGAAAGAGACTTAAGAAAATCTCTTGAGCTGAATCCGAATAACATATATGCGCTGAACAGCATGGCAGAACTATATTCAGCAAGGAATGAATCTGCTGAGGCGTGCAGATGGTTAAAGCAGGCCATAGAAAAGGGATATAACAACTGGGATTATATCAGGACGTCAAAGACATATGATAATATTCGCAATGCTCCATGCTATCGGGAAATAATGCCCAGGAAGAATGACCATCCCAGATAAGGGACTGAGCTTCCGGACTAAAATTTACAATTCATGATATAATCAGATAGTTTTTTTACTGGCAACTAAAAACTATTTTATCGGGGCTGTAGCTCAGTTGGGAGAGCGCTTGAATGGCATTCAAGAGGTCGTCGGTTCGATCCCGATCAGCTCCACCATTGAAATTCAAGAGGTCGTCCCGATTCATCGGGGTCAGCTCCACCATTGAAATCTACTCATCAATATCAATCCTGGAAGAACGCAGCCTTTTCTTTTCAGATATGATTCTTTTTCCGGCGAGCATCTTTTCCTTTGCCCTTTTCGAACGTTTCCTCTTCTGCCGCCGTATTTTCTCTATCCTCTGCATCTCTTCGCTTTCCTTCCCTTTTATCAGCTGCTCTGCCTTTTTTACAAGGATCACTCTGGCGTGATAACGGTTCAGGGACTGTGAACGCTCCTTCTGGCATTTAACCTTGATACCTGTCGGGACGTGCCTGAGATAAACACATGTGGAGGTTTTATTTACATTCTGCCCGCCTTTGCCCCCCGAACGGATGAAGGATTCCTCTATATCGCTTTCACGGATATTAAGGCTGAGCATCTTTTCTCTGAGTGCGTTTTCCTTTGCAGAACTGACAGAAAGCATTCCCATAGTGCAAATAGTATAACATCACTGAGGACAGGTTGCCCCGTTGAATTGACAGAACTCTTTAGAAAGGTCAATAATTAAGAATGACACAGAGATACAACTCATTCGGCCCGTTTATGAAAAAACAGTTTGGCACAAGTGTTTATAAGGTTAATATTGATGCCGGTTTTACATGTCCGAACAGAGATGGGACATTGGGTGTGACAGGATGTATCTACTGCAATAATGACAGTTTCAGGCCAAGCTCCTGCAAGCCTGCTCTTTCTGTGAGTGAGCAGATAAATAATGGGATTGCCTATCTCAGCCATCGGTACAAGGCCGGGAAATTCCTCGCATATTTTCAGCCCTATTCAAATACATATGCACCTGTTCAGGAGCTTGAAAAACTTTATAAAGAGGCATTAAGTGTACCGTCAGTCATCGGCATTGCCATAGGCACAAGGCCTGATTGCATAGACAGAGAAAAACTCGAACTCCTTGAATCTCTGGCAGCGAGCCATTTTGTCCTTGTAGAATATGGCCTTCAGTCTATTTATGATAAGACCCTTGAATTTATACACAGAGGGCATGACTATAAGACTTTTCTGGATGCTGTTTCGCTGACCCGCAACAGAGGCATTCTCATCGGCGCTCACATTATAGTCGGGTTTCCGACAGAGACAAGAGATGAGATGCTTGCAATGGCTGATGAGATTTCAACAGTTCAACCTGATTTTTTAAAGATACACCAGCTTCAGGTCATCAAAGACACGCCTCTGGCGGAAATGTATAAAGAAAAACCCTTTCATACATTTGAATACGAAGAATATCTGGATTTTGTTGTAGACTTTATAGAAAGGCTTTCTCCTGAGATTGTCCTTCAGAGGCTCTTTGCAACAGCGCCTGATGACATACTCATTGTTCCGAGGTGGGATAAGAGCCGTTACGAGGTTACAGGAGATATAGAAAAGAGATTTGTTCAGCGAGACACGTTTCAGGGGAAAAGATACAGGATACAGGATACAAGATGCAGGATGCAGGATAAACAAACATCTTGTATCACGCATCGTGCATCATGAATCCCGAAGCGGGTCTACGCGAAGGGTCGCTCCGACATGCATCAGTTCTTTCACCCTTTCCCTTAGTTCATCAGCAAAAAACTGATACGCTTCTTTTTTCTCAGGTTTTTTAAGTTTGTCCAGATCTGATGGATAAAAGGGCTTCCCGAATATCACAGTGATTTTTTTAAACCTGAGTTTATATGAGCCTTTAGGCAATGCCTCGAAACTGCCCTTTATCAAAGCAGGCACAACAGGCACATCCATTTCCAGTGCAAGAATGCCTATGCCTTTTTTAAATTCCATCAGGTTCCCGTCATAAGACCTCCCGCCCTCAGGGAAAATGCAGAGGTTTTTATTATTCCTTAATACATATCCTGAAAGTTGAAGCGCCTTTTCCAGAAATGCATCAGGGTCAATAGGTATCACATGTGCAAGCCTTGCAATAAACGCAGTTGGCCTGCTTACAAAATATTGCTGAAACCCGTGGAAATAGAAATTCTTAAGCATTTTCATTGGCAGGACTGAAGCAATGACAAACGCATCCAGATAACTAGAGTGATTGGGAGTGACTATAAACGGGCTGTCGGGAATATTTTCCTTGCCTTTAATTTCAAGCCTGAAGAATATTTTGAAAAATAGTTTAATGGTTCCCATCAATGCTGAGACGATGAGCCATTCAACTGCTTCCTGCTTAATACCAATAGCTCTCTTTTCGTTTTCAGACGGCTCCTGTGAGAGGATAGAAGAAAAACCTTTGCCTTTCTGCTGAGAGCTGCCCGCCTCGGACGGGTTCGCCTGAGGCGAAAGAGCTGAGAGCTGAGAGCTGAGAGCCGACTCTTTTATCCTTTCGACCAAATCTCCCACTGTCTGGATATCTGATGCAAATGTTTCAGGGAGCGTTATGGAAAATTCCTTCTCGATGCTGACGACAAGCTCTATTCGGTTCAATGAATCAAGGCCAAGATCCAGTTCAAGATTGTCCGTTGACTGTACTTGAATATCTTCTTTTAGCAGCGGCTTTATGCACTCAACAACTTTTCTTCCTGTCTCATCACTGATTAATGTTTTGTCTTCTTCTCGCTGAACGCTTCTCGCTGAACGCTGAACGCTCACCAGGTCTTTGACCATGAACCTTCTTAATTTTCCCAGAGGTGTTCGGGGCAATGGCTCCGGATAAAGGTCAAATCCTTTAATCCTCATATATAGAGGAAGCTTACTTGAAATACTGCTTATATCCCATTTTAATGTCTCGTGAATATTGCTGATTTTAAGTTTTTTTGCATTTTCAAGGTCAGGGAAGATAACTGCATGCAGTGATTCAGTCTTTCCTTTTTCCTCAAGGCCAAAGACACATATCTCTTTAACCAAGGGAATCTTCAGATATTCTTTTTCTATCTCTTCCGGATAGATGTTTTTGCCTGAACTCAGGACTATGACCTCCTTTATCCTGCCTGTTATGAAAACATATCCGTCTTTATCAATATATCCAAGGTCACCGCTGAAGAACCATCCGCCCTTTATAACCTGTGCCGTTGCCTCAGGATTTTTATAATATCCCTTCATTACCATAGGCCCCTTGATTGCAATCTCGCCTTCTTCTCCTATGCCCGCCTCCCTGCCATCTCCGTGGTTTATTATTTTTATTTCCGCTGATGAAAACAATATACCAACAGAACCTGCCCTGCGCCTTTTCATGGGGTTGAATGCGACAACAGGCGATGTCTCGGTGAGCCCGTATCCTTCGAGCACAGTAAAACCTATTGCCTCAAGCCCGTTCATTACCTCAGGGTCGAGCCTTGCGCCTCCGCTTGCAAAAAATCTGAACTGCTTGCCAAGCGCCTTGTGTGCAGAATTAAATATAACCTTCCCGATATTTATATCCGTGCGTCTTCTTACGCTGCTGCAGATGGCCAGGATGTTTTTCATTATCCACGATAAGGGGAAAGGAAGCTGTTCTATCTTGTTTATGATTCCGTTTCTGATAAGCTCAAGCAATTGAGGCACGCCTATAAGAATTGTAACGCCTTTGTCTTTTATTGCAGAAATGATGTCAGTGCCCTTGAGGCTCGGGGAATATGTTACTGATGCTCCCAGGATTATTGGTATGAGGAATGTGCACATGAAAGGGTATGTGTGATGCAGCGGAAGGACGGAAAGCACGCTGTCTGTTTCAGAGATAACATCCGCTTCTATTGCAGCCTTTGCATCAGAAATAAAATTTTTGTGAGTCAGCATCACGCCCTTTGGAATCCCTGTTGTGCCTGAGGTATAAATAATAGAAGCGATGTCTTCCGCGTCAGTATCAGGAAATTTTTCTGTCTTTTTGAAGTTGAGGGTTTCTTTAAAGACAGGCGAGTCAAAGTCTGTTTTTTTTATTTCAAGACCTTCTGTTGCCTCGTTTATAGTCAGCGCTGTTTTTGAGCTGCAAAAAACAAGCTTTGTTTCCGAGTCAGTCAAAAAATTCCTTACAGCTTCAGGATTAAGCTGTGCGTCAATCGGAACTGCAATTGCGCCTGCAAGCATAATGCCCATATATGCGATGCACCATTCCGGCCTGTTCTCCGAAACTATCGCAATGCGGTCGCCTTTGTTTACTCCTGAATTAATCAGATAACTTGCGATTGCCCTGGAATCTGCGCTGAACTTTTCATAAGTTACAGACTTCCATGTCTGGTCATAATAATTGAACGCGACTTTGCCCCTGCATTTTTCTGCTGTCCTTAGAAATATGCCCTGAATAGTATCGTTTGTCATTTTATTCCATTATCTGAAAAGTTGCATAAAATAGCAATATGAGCGAAAATACTATCCAATATCTTCTTAAATATCCTTGATTCCCTGATAAGCGAGGGAGGACGCATTTTTTGAGTTTGCAATCAGGAAGTGAAAGCATATTTTTCGGATAGACGGAATGAGGAGGTTATTT
>WPIF01000017.1 GCA_009773185.1 Nitrospirota bacterium
TAATCAAATACGTGAAATGGCAGGAAAGCCAGGATTCAGGTCAAGCGAAGCTTGTTCTGTGAAAAAGTGCCACGGGCTTGCCCGTGGGTATCTACATTTGCCTGTAAAATCCCCTGTAAAATCCCTGTGACAATACCGTCATGACAAATTTAAACTTGAGGTGCGTTTTGAGAGTTATTAAAAGTCAATAATCCCTTTTGGGTGATTGACCGACTCAAAAACTTTCTGCTATAGTTCCGTAACTAGTTAATAACTGGTTATGTTTGAAAGGAGATTCTTATGCAAAAATCTTTTGGTATGTTTCTTCTATTATTCATCACTGGTTGTGCGCCTGTAATGCTCACCCCGCAAGGTGTACAGACTGCCGCAATGCGTGCTGATACAGCCCAGGCCCTTCCTGGGCACCCTTTTGATAGTTGTAAAACAATCTCACACCTTGCGACAGAATATACGTATGGCTGCCGCTCAGTAGAAGATTTGGGCGTTGATCTTCGTAACAAAGCAGGTGTATCAGGGGCGAATCTGGTAGTTATTACTAATTTAGTCGATCCTGGACATGCCTGCTATCATCAAGCTGTGGGCATAGCCATTTTTTGCAATCAGGAAACACTCAAAGCCGCCGGAATCACGCCAGACAATCTAACCCCTGGCATTACGGCAGTTGGACCTATTCAAGGTTTATTCGGGCATTAAGATTCTTTGCTTTTTTCATAAGGAGATACCTCCATGTCAAATATTGTGAAGTTTCCGCATTGGATTAAAAGCATCACAGATACTTTTGATAATGGCATAAAGACTATCGGAACCGATAGGACATTTCTAAATTGGCTTGACACTAAAAAGGGGGAAGACTTGAATTTCTTAATACTAAGGATGTATCCTGTTGAAGCTAGTAAAAAAGTAAGACAAAGGATAATAAGTATTGGGAAAGAGAGAAAAATTAATTGATAAGATTAAAACAAATCCCAAACATGTAAGGTTTGAAGATTTGATAAAGGTATTAAAAGACGGGGGGTATGATATAATAAATATTAAAGGGAGCCATTATTCTTTTTCTAATGGTGAAACGACTTTAACCATTGTGAGACCACATGGCAGTAATAAGTTTTGTCATGTGCATGACGTAAAGGCGGTGATAAGGCTATGCTTACAATAGAAGACTATGAGATAGTAATATTTCCTTCATCAGACAAAGATGAACACTGGCTTTATGTGAGATTTCCCGACATCCCTGAAATCCTTACAGGGGGAAGCACTATAGATGAAGCAATCAAGAACGCTAAAGAAGCTTTCGCTTGTCACATGGAAGCGCTACAAAAGCAGGGTAAAAAACTGCCCTTGCCTTCAGTCAAAAAGGTCTATGCCTAAGACCGGGGTATGGTAAAGGCACACCTTTAAAATTCATTTGACAAAAAAGCCACTCAGTAGTCTATATCCATAACATCTCTTGCACTTACTGCGGAAAAGAAAATTTTGTCACCACCTCTTTCTGCACAACCTGCTGGCAGAGGTTGAAGTGAGCGGGTTCGATTTCTTGGATTTAAGTCGCAATATTTCACACCTTTTTCCCTTCTGCTTGACAACCCGCAAACTAAAATTATACAATCAAGACCAATTTTGGACAAAACTGGACAAAAAAGGACAAGATGAACCTTCGTGTTAAGGATGTTGCCGGTCTGCTGAGCATATCACAGAAGACCATATACAGGATGATAAAGAATGAGACTATCCCGTGTTTCAGGGTTGGCGGCCAGTGGCGTTTCGACAGGGGCGAGATTGTTTCATGGATAGAAGATACAAGGGATATCCCATTCCATGCATCAACAAGGAAATCTTCTTTTGTTGATGAAGAGTCAATATCCGTATCGGAATTCCTCAGGCGTGGGGGCATTTACTATAATGTCGCTGCTAATACTAAAGAAGATGCCATATCATTTTGCCTTGCTCTCATCAAGGAAGAAGTTCCTCAAATGGATATAAGAAGGCTGTTTAGCGCCATCATGGAAAGGGAGAAGTTATGTTCCACTGCTGTCGGGCACGGAACCGCATTCCCTCACCCGATGCCCTTCAAAGAGTTTGCATCAAGGTTTTCTTCCATTGCGCTTTGTTATCTTGACAAACCCATACCTTTTGGCGCCCTGGACAATGAGGATGTTAATACGCTTTTTTTTATATTTCCAAGAAATGAGAGGCGTTATTTGAGGATACTCGCCAAGCTCTCAAGGCTATTGAAGGATGAAGAGGTCATAGCTGCCGTGAAAAACTTCTCTCCTGCGGATAATCTCTATGAGGTCTTTGCGCGCAGGGAGACCGAGATATTCAGGGTGGCAGAAAAGTGATTTTATCGCCTATAGATATTGCATTGTCTTCAATTCTTCTGCTTTTCCTTATCGCGGTATTGGCTTTTTTATTTAACCGCTACCAGAAATTTTTAATTACTATCAGTTTTTCCATGACAACAATAGCTTCACTCCTTATGGTTGCGGCCGGAGGCTGGACTGTTGGGAAAGGCATTACCAATCAGATTATCCTGCCCATAGGCCTTCCTGACCTTCTGTTTCATCTCAGGCTGGACCCGTTGTCAGGTTTTTTTCTTACGGTAATCGGCCTGCTGGCTTTTTTTGTATCCATTTATTCTCTCGGATATGTAAAAGGATTTTTGGGACAGAGGTCAGTAACAAGCCTTATTATATTTTATTGCCTGTTTATTGCCGGGATGTTTATGGTGGTTCTTGCGGACGACGCCTTGTTTTTCCTTATCTCGTGGGAAGTGATGGCTGCAGCTTCATATTTTCTGGTTATGTTTGAGGATGAAAAAATTGAAAACAGAAGGGCGGCCTTTCTTTATATGATAGTCGCCCATGTCGGAGCTATTGCAATACTTCTGTCGTTCGGTGTTATGGCGGGTCTTACAACCGGCTTTCAAGGTTTTAGCGGATATACATTTGATGCAATGCGTGCGACAAGATTTCCCCTGGGATGGGCAACTGCTGCTTTTCTGCTTTCATTTTTCGGTTTTGCTGCAAAGGCCGGGGTAATCCCTTTGCATGTCTGGCTGCCCGAGGCGCATCCTGTTGCCCCGTCAAATGTATCTGCCTTGATGAGCGGTGTAATGCTGAAGACCGCAATATACGGGATAGTCAGGATAACTTTTGACCTTATTAAGGTCTTTCCATGGTGGTGGGGAGCTATAGTTTTGGTATTCGGGCTGGTGTCTGCTGTCCTGGGCGTTCTTTATGCCTTAATGCAGCATGACTTAAAAAGGCTTCTTGCGTATCACTCTGTAGAGAATATAGGCATAATACTTATAGGCATCGGGCTTGCAATGATATTCACATCTTTTCAGATGCCATTGTTGGCTGCCCTGGCCCTTACAGCAGGACTTTTTCATACCATGAACCACGCCATGTTCAAAGGGCTTCTCTTTATGGGTGCAGGCGCTGTGCTTCATGCAACGCATGAACGTAATATGGAAGAGATGGGCGGCCTTATCCACAAGATGCCATGGACTGCTGCTTTTTTTCTTGTCGGCTGTATTTCCATTTCGGCCTTGCCTCCATTTAACGGGTTTATATCAGAGTGGCTAACTTTCCAGGCTTTTTTACTTTCGCCGTCTTTACCAAACCCGTTGCTGAACCTGCTGATCCCTATGGGAGCAGCGCTTCTCGCGCTGACAGGCGCTCTGGCTGCTGCCTGTTTTGTAAAGGCATTCGGTGTAACATTTTTAGGCCACTGGCGCGGCCATCATAACCCTAATATCCATGAGGCAGACTGGCCCATGCGTACAGGGATGATGTTTGCTGCCTTAACATGCCTTGGCCTTGGAGTTTTGCCAACCCTGTTTATTGAGTGGATGGACGTGATATCCGAACAGCTGGTAGGCGCCAAGATTGCAACCTCAGCAACAGGACTCGGTTGGATGTGGCTTACCCCGATTGCGCACGAAAGGGCCTCTTACTCAGGCCCGATAGTTTTCCTGTTCATAATGGCAGTTGTGGTTCTGGCTTATATCTTTCTGCATGTGCGTCCTGCTGCCATACAAAGGGTGCCGATATGGGACTGCGGGTTTGAAAAGATAAATCAGAGGATGCAATATAATGCCACATCTTTTTCAATGCCGATACGCAGGATATTCGGTTTTTTCTTCAGCATAAAAGAACAAGTGAGGATGGGTTCCCATTATGGACATAAGGCCTTTCCAAAAAAGTTGCATTATCACCTCAGAATAAGAGACCTTTTCTGGGGCTGGCTGTATAAGCCTGTAATCGAAGTGAGTTTCTGGGTATCGCGGAAGGTCGGCAAGCTCCAGCAGGGACGAATACAGGTTTACCTTATATATTCTTTTGTGACTATCATTGTACTTCTGGTATTTCAGGGATGATATTGTATCCATTCATAATAGAGATTTTGCAGCTGCTGATTATCCTTGCGCTAGCGCCTGTATTTGCGGGGTGGATAAAGATGCTGAAGTGCTGGTCGCAGGGGCGTACATCTCCGGGGCTTTTTCAGCCTTACAGGGACATCATAAAGCTTTTTTCAAAAGATGTGGTGATTGCCGGGAACGCATCATGGATATTCCGTTTTACCCCGTATCTTGTCTTTGGAGTTGCTGTTCTTGCAGGAGGAATCGTGCCTATGCTGTCTGTGGACCTGCCTCTGGCTGCTACAGCAGACGTAATTGCATTAGTGGCGCTCTTTGCAATAGCAAGATTTTTTACTGCTTTGGCCGGAATGGATATCGGTACGGCATTTGGAGGCATGGGGTCAAGCCGTGAGATGACAATCGCATCCCTGGCTGAACCTGCAATGCTTATGGCTATATTCACCGTATCTCTGGCAAGCAAGTCTACATCGCTTTCAGAGATGGTTCAGGTAATTTACAGCGGGCTGTCTGTTTTCAGGCCGTCCCTTGCATTCGCCTTGCTTGCGTTTATCCTTATTACCCTTGCCGAGACCGGAAGGATACCTGTGGATAATCCGGCAACGCATCTTGAGCTTACAATGATACATGAGGCGATGATACTGGAATATTCAGGAAGGCATCTGGCCCTCCTTGAATGGGCGGGTATGATGAAACTATTCCTTTTTGTGATGCTGGGGGTAGCTGTTTTTGCGCCGTGGGGCATTGAAGCATCCGGTGATTTTGCAGCAATACCGGCAGCGTTTCTTTTTATGATATTGAAGCTTGCGGCAGCAGGAGCCGGACTTGTATTGATAGAAACAGGCCTGGCAAAGATGCGGCTGTTCCGTTTAACTGAATTCCTCGGGTCTGCCTTTTTACTGGCAACCCTTGGAATGTTATCTTATTTTATTCTGGAGTGAAATGCATACGAACCTGGCAGCGCAGATAAACAGTTTTCTTGCAGCAATGGTACTCCTGACAGCATTTGGCATGCTGGTGCAGAGAAGGATGTACGGGCTTATACACCTGTTTGCATGGCAGGGGCTTTTTCTTTCCATAAGCACCGCCATAGTCGGTTTTGTTGCCGGAGCGCATCATCTTTATATATCTTCCATACTGACACTGTCTTTGAAAGTTATTCTTCTTCCGTATATCCTGCATGTCCTTATCCAGCGGCTGAAAATACACAAAGAGGTGGAAACTATTGTAAATGTACCCATGACAATGCTGATAGGCATAGCCCTTGTTATTTTCTCGTACCACCTGACCGCGCCTGTCAGGGAGCTGTCAACACTTATGACCCGCTCAACCCTTGCCGTTGCCCTTGCCACTGTTATGCTCGGGCTTTTAATGATGATTACAAGGAAACATGCTGTTACTCAGATAATAGGGTTTCTTGCTATGGAGAACGGACTTTTTTTTGCAGCTACAAGCGCAACTTACGGTATGCCGCTTGTAGTAGAGCTTGGCGTTGCGCTTGACATACTCATTGCCGCATTCATATTCGGCATATTCTTTTTCCATATTCACAAAACATTTGACAGCCTTGACGTGGACCAGATGGCAAGATTGAAGGAAGGGGATTAGAGATGCCGCTTTTGATTCTATTGAGCGTGCCATTGTTTGCAGCAATTGTCCTTGCCTTTATCGGTGACAGGAAATATGCGCCTGAAATAAATATCCTGGGTTCTGCTGCCACGTTTGCAGCAGGGATAAGCCTTGCATTAGAGGTCTATGCGGAAGGGCCGATGCTTGCAGGAGGAAAGTTTTTCTTTGTTGATGCCTTCAATGTTTATCTGGCTGTTTTAACCTCATTTGTATCTATGACCACTGCTATTTTCAGCAGGAGATATATGCGAAAGGAAAGGCAGGACGGCCATGTGGGGCCTATCCGCATGCGCTTTTACCATGCTATGTTCCAGCTTTTTATATTTGCGATGCTTCTCTGTCTTCTTACGAACAATGTCGGTGTCCTGTGGATAGCAATGGAACTGGCTACACTGTCTACGGTGTTGCTGGTTTCCCTATACCGCACGCCATCGGCAATCGAAGCTGCCTGGAAGTATTTTATACTCTGCGGCGTTGGAATTGCACTGGCGCTTTTTGGAACAGTGCTCCTTTACTTTGCAGCAGAAAAAGTGCTGGGTGCAGGAGGCGAGGCCTTGCTCTGGACCAATCTCAGTCAGGTAAGCGGTAAACTTGAGCCGACAGTTCTGTCTCTGGCATTCGTATTTCTGATGGTGGGTTACGGTACAAAAGTAGGGCTTGTCCCTGTACACAACTGGCTTCCTGACGCGCACAGCGAAGGGCCGACGCCTATCTCGGCTGTACTTTCAGGATTGCTGTTAAATGTTGCACTCTATGCTCTGGTAAGATGCAAGGTGCTTGTGGACGGTTCTACCGGAACGCATCACGCAGGCGACATAATGATGGGGTTCGGCCTGCTTTCGATTATAGTGGCTGCTTTTTCACTACTGAGGCAGAAGGATATAAAGCGCATGTTTGCGTATTCATCAATAGAACACATGGGCATAGCAACCTTTGCCTTTGGCCTTGGCGGCCCCATAGCCACCTTCGGCGCTCTGCTTCATATGCTCGTACACAGCCTTACCAAGTCGTCCATATTCTTCACAGTAGGCCATGCCTCACAGATGCACTGGACGCAGGAGATGGACAGGATAAAGGGGCTTATTAAGGGAAACCCTCTGGTAGGGTGGGGGCTTATGTTCGGGGTAATGGCTATTGTCGGTATGCCGCCCTTCGGCGTTTTTACAAGCGAATTTTTGATACTGACCGCAACAATGAAGGATGCGCCTTTCTTAACGCCTTTTTTGCTGTTGGGTTTTGCAGTAGCATTTGCAGCATTGTTCAGAAGGGTACAGCCTATGGTTACCGGCCCTGTGCCTTCGTACCAGCGGCCTCTTAAGGCTGCACATATACCGGTAATGCTGCATATGGCGCTGGTCCTTGTTATCGGAATTTATATGCCTGATTTTCTTAATCGGTGGTTTCATACAGCGGTGGAGTTGCTGAAATGAGTGTATTGACTGATGCAATAACATCGGCGCTTGGGACTGATATTCAGTTTGACAAAAGGCAATACCCGTCTTCGGTAATCTGCTGTACTGTGCCGGTAGAAAAGTTTGCAGAAGCTGCCTGGGTATTGAAAAAGAAGGCATTTGCACTTCTTGCTGCTGAATGGGCCAGTGATGAGACACCTTTCGGAAGGGGATTCTGTGTCTTTGCCTGCTACCGTTGGGGCAAGGAATACCTGATCGTAAGGTCAGAGTTGCCATCAGATAATCCTCAGTTCCCAAGCCTTACAAGGAGATATATTCCTGCCTACAGGTTTGAGAGGCAGATACAAAGCCTCATGGGCATTACGCCTGCCGGTCATCCTGACGCAAGGCCGTGGATAAAATTTGAAGACTGGCCTGCAGGTGCCTGGCCGCTCAGAAAATCCTTTGATGCATCAAAACCCCTGCCGAGGGTTGCGGGTGAATATGAATGGATTAAGGCAGAGGGCGAAGGAGTCTATGAGATACCGGTGGGGCCTGTTCATGCAGGCATTATCGAGCCGGGCCATTTCCGTTTTCAGGCAGTTGGCGAGGATATAATTAATCTTGAAGAAAGGCTTGGGTATGTTCATAAAGGTATAGAGAAAAAATTTGAAGCTCTGTCGTGGCAGGACGGAGCAAGGCTTGCAGGCAGGGTGTCCGGCGATACAACAGTTGCCCACGCTATTGCATATTGCATGGCGCTGGAGACGATGACAGACTGCAATGTGCCTGAGAGGGCCAATTGGCTCCGTGCAATTTTTCTTGAAAGGGAGCGCATAGCAAACCATCTGGGGGACATAGGAGCTATCTGTAATGATGCTGCATTTGCATTTATGCTTTACCAGATGTCAAGGCTCAGGGAAATTGTACTTCGCACCAACCATAAACTTTTTGGCCACAGATTTATGATGGATAAGGTTATTCCCGGAGGAGCGGCTGTTGACATTGATTCAGAAGGTAAAAAAGAAATATTATCAGAACTTGACAGCATATCAAAAGATTTTGAGAAGCTTGTTATTATATACGATGAAAGTCCGTCTCTTGAAGACAGGGTCAGGGATACAGGTATTCTCCGTCCTGAGTTAGCACGGGAACTCTGTGTTGTCGGAATAGCTGCAAGGGCAAGCGGCCTGAACCTCGACTGCCGCATATTCAATCCTTTTCCGCCTTATGACCAGTATGACCTCATTGAGCTGGGTGTGCCTGTTCTTATTACCGGCGATGTGCATGCAAGGACATGGGTCAGGATCCAGGAGGTAAGGGAATCCATCCGGATTATCCGGTATATGCTTGAAAATCTTCCAGATGGAGAGATAACTTCTTCTTTTACTCCACCGTCTCCGGACATGTCTGGTTTTGCAGCAGTTGAAGGCTGGCGGGGAGAGATTATTTACTGGCTCCAGGCAGGGCCGAAAGGCGAGATAAACAGGTGCATGGTCAGGGACCCGTCCAGCGTTAACTGGCTTGGGCTTGAGCAGGCAATACCCGGGAATATAGTTCCTGATTTTCCTTTATGCAATAAAAGTTTTAATCAGTCTTATTCAGGGCATGACCTATGATAAGGATATTAAAGCAGATATTCCGGACAGGCATTGTAACAGAGCCTCTGCCAACTGAAATTATTTCTGAGGTGGAAGAGGTTGGCGCCAAATTAGAAGAGGCTGTCAGAAAGCGTTTTCGCGGGAGCCTGACCATAAGGCAGGTTGATGCAGGCTCGTGCAACGGCTGTGAGCTTGAAATACATGCGATAAACAACCCGATTTATAACTGCGAAAGATTCGGTGTCCATTTTACTGCATCTCCAAGATTTGCCGATATGCTGCTGGTTACAGGGCCTGTGACACATAATATGGAGATTGCGCTTCGCAGGACTTATAATGCCACGCCTCCCCCGAAGATTGTGGTTGCAGTTGGTGACTGCGGATGCAATGGCGGGATATTTGGAGAGAGCTATGCATCTTTGGGAGGTATAGATAAGGTCATACCGGTTAACGCTGTTATTCACGGATGCCCGCCGACTCCTGTGGCCTTGCTTCAGGGGATATTAAAAGCCATTGAATAATAAAAGCAGCATTGAAATGCAGAAGGTTCATCTAAAGAGGACAAAGAGGATTCTTGACGGGCATTTGTGGGTGTTCTCGAATGAGCTGTATGAAAACCCAAAGAAATATGACCCCGGTTCTATAATCGAGATTTATGATATGAAAGATGTGTTTCTTGGCATCGGTTACATCAACCCCCACAGCCTTATCTCAATAAGAATCCTGTCCAGAGAAAAAGAGAGTATTGACAGGGAATTTTTCAGAAAAAGAATAAATGCAGCATTGAGCCTGAGAGAACGGTTTATCGGAACAAGGGATGCCATGCGCCTGATTTTCAGCGAAGGAGATTATCTTCCAGGCCTTATTGTGGATAAATACAAAGACTGTCTTGTCTTGCAGATTCTTACTTTGGGGATGGAGGCTTTGAAGGGCACAGTAATCAGCCTGCTTGATGAGATGCTCAGTCCGGAAATAATAATATTAAAAAACGACAGCCGTATGCGCTCCCTCGAAGGAATCCCGCTCTACAAAGAAATTATAAAAGGCAGCCTTCAGTCTCCTCCTGTTATAAATGAGGATGGGGCGCGCTTTGAGATAGACCCTTATGAAGGGCAGAAGACAGGGTTCTTTCTTGACCAGAGAGGAAACAGGACAGCGCTGAGGGATTTCATAAAGGGCGGTAAAGGGCTTGACCTTTTCTGCTATACAGGTGCATGGTCCTTAAGGCTTGCTTCATTAGTTGATGAGGTTACAGGGGTTGATGAATCGGAAAGGGCCATAACACAGGCTCAGAAAAATGCAGAGTTAAACAGCTTTCATAATAGAGTTAGATTTATAAAATCTGATGTTTTTTCTTTTCTCAAAGATGAAATTGGAAAAGGCGAGAAGAGGTATGATTTTATTGTGCTTGACCCGCCTGCTTTTGTAAAAAGCTCAAGCAAAATTAAAGAGGCAGTAAAGGCATACCGGCAGCTTAATGAAATGAGCATGAGGCTGATAAAATCAGGCGGCATACTTGCAACCTCGTCATGTTCCTATCACATGGGCAGGGAGATGTTTCTTGATATGCTTCATTCCGCAGGGCGAGGGGCAGGGCGTAATCTGAGGCTTCTCAGTCTGCGTTCACAGAACCATGACCACCCGGTGCTTCTTTCAATGCCGGAGACTGAATATCTGAAGTGTGCGTTTTTGGTTGTGGATTGAGAAAGTGCTATATTGACTTTATCACTTAAATGATATAATAATGATATAGCAAAGAGGGGGGTACAATGCCGGTTATAAAGCCAATATCTGATTTAAGAAACAAGGCAAACGAAATCTCAGAACTCGCACACAAATCTAGCGAGCCTATTTTTATCACCAAAAACGGCGAAGGTGATATGGTTGTCATGTCAATAGCTCAATACAGCAAGCTTCAGTTAAGAATTGACCTCTTCAGCAAGCTTGCAGTTGCTCAGGCCCAAAAGGCATCCGGTGATAAGGGGCGGACTCTAAGTCAGGTGATGAAAGACCTGAGGAAGAGACTTCGTGAAACAACATAGATACGCTGTTCGGCTGTTAGAAATTGCAGAAGACGACCTTAACGAAATTGTGACCTATATCGCCGCAGAAAATTTTACTGCCGCAGAAGCTCTTGCCGCAAAGATTGAAAAGAACCTGTCACATCTTTCTGTTCATCCCTTTATCGGGCGTGTCCCTGAGGAAGAGGAACTTACCAGATTAGGGTACCGCTACCTGATTGTCCAGGATTATCTTATCTTTTATACGATTGAAGGACAGACAATTCTTATTCACAGAATTATCCATGGAGCAAGAGACTATTTGAGATTGCTTTAAAACATCAAAGTGGAAGACCTGACTTGGAATACTCTTTCAATTATCGTTGAATATGAGGCCTTAATTTTTTCTCGAATTCAGCAATTGCTGCATTAATTCGTGGCGTAAACTTATCATGTTCTGAATCGTTGCCCAAGTAATTAAGAACTGATGTTTCTTTTTGCCTTTCTTCTTCAGTTATTCGCGAAAACTCTTCCGGATGTTTTTTCCTCTCAAGCTTCATCTGTAGTGTTACCATCAGTTCTGCACGACACTCCCTTAGAGGTCGAATTACATTTTCAAATTCTGGCCCCCACTCAACTTGAGCTTCCAGCGTCTTTTCTTCAAGATCGTTGAATGCTTCACTCAAGATTTTCCATCTCTGCTCATAAACATGCGCCGTCCCCTCGTATTCAGTTCCCCTTTTTAAGTGACCCCAGTGATCACGCATTTCTTCAGGATATTCATAAGACCAAATTGCTGGATTCCTAACATGTTTGAACCCTTCTCTAACTTTATATACAGCCTTTAAGACGTCTTTTGCTTTTTCATATTCAGATTTACCTTTTAGCTCTTTACGCCATGTGCTTAACCCCAAATAGGCAAATATCGCTGCCGATAGAGCTGCGAGTGCAACAATGATTTCTTTTATAATGCCCACGTAATCCTTCACAGCAGGCCAATTTATCACATTGTTATCCATCGCATTATAAATCTTCCTTTATTCTGTCTATATGTAAGTTTACTGGATTCATGCGACAATATAGTACAAAAAGGCGTATCTCCTTGCCAGATAAGTTCAGCCACTCACGCGGCATTGTTTATCTATACTATGCCTTTTTTTCTTCCTTGATGCCCAATATTCCCCCTTTGTTCGAAAGAAACTTCATCAGTGTCGCCGCAAGGCCGTCCATGGAACCATTTCCGCCTGCAACAAGGATCTCTGGCATGATCTTTTTGTCGCCCTTCATGACCGCATCTATTGCGTTCACGAGTGTTGTCCCTTGCTCGCCGACGGCTTTCCTGAGCTCTTCAGCAGCCTTGGCGCGGGCTAAACCAACCGCCTCTATCTCTGCGCCTTTTGCTTTGCCGGTTTCAGTCACATAGGATGAGTCGCCACGGCCCTCCGCCTCTCTCTTGTACTGGTAGGCCTCGGCTTGGATCTTGACCTGCTGGGCCTCATTCCTTTTGATGTCTACGTTGACAGATGATTTTGCAAGCTCGGCCTGCATGTCTGCAGTGCCTTTTGCCTTTTCAGTAGAAATTCTCTGCTGCTGGGCCTCTTCCTTTTTCTTGTAGGTCTGTATCTCCTGATTTGCAATTTCTCTTTGGGTAAGAACCTGCACAAGCTCTTCAGGGAGGACGACATCCTGAATGTATACGCCCCTTGTCTCAACATTATAATCCTTAAGTTTAGCTTCGATATATTCGGTAGCTGCGGACTGTATCTCGTCTCTCTTTTCAATGAAGGAAATTGCAGGCATCGACTGAAGCTTATTCCGGAAGTGGTTACCGACAGCCGCCTGCAGAACCTCGTTGACAAGGTTTCTTACTGAACCTACCATTGAGATGACCTTGGATGCCTGAGTATCAGGAATATGTATTTGTACCTGCAGATCGATTTTGAAAACAAAACCTTCCCGCGATTTTGCGACAATCTGCTTAAGATTTTGATCAAGGTTATGCGCTTGTGACGATGCTTCTGCCCAGTTCAGATTCAGGATTGCAGTGGGAACGATTTCAGCCTTGTAGCAATGAGAATTAAGTGGATACTTCCCTGTTCTGAGGGCCTCTCTCCATATACCCCTGTGTCCGGGTCTTACGATCGAGCCAAATTTGAATTCTTCTCCTGAGGTATCCTGCGATGGCAAGCCGACATATGATTTAATGACCGCAACCTGTCCCTGCTCGATGACGAGCATTGGCGCGATCTCGACATTTACAAGAAACGGATTCAGATTGTACATACCGTAGAGCAAAGGATCATGCTGAAGCCCGATTCTTCCGCCATTGTCGATAAAGGCCTGAAAGTCCTGATAGTTATTATGGACAGTGTTCTTGTTCGCAAGAATCGTTTCCATAAGTAATAGGTCGGAAGTCGCTTGAGCGCTTTCAAGTCTCGAAATGTCTTCAAAGCCGCCCAGTCTGCTTGCAATGTCACCTGCGGATAGCGGGTCGCCGTCGTTCACAGTTACAATGCCAACTACATCGATTGATTTGTTATCCTCATCAAGTCTCGGCTCTATGAGGACAACCTTGAGCTGTTCAGCTTTGAGCCCAAAGGCGTCCGGCGTGAGTTCATTACCCCTCTTGCCCCCCAGTTCCCTTATCTCGGGAGCTACAGGTATGCCGTAGACCTGTGCTTTAGTGATAACGAGAAACCCGACGGGATGAATCGGCAGCAGTGAACCCGGAGGGAGAACAGGCCTCTGTACACCCTTCTGCCCGCCTTTTTCGATGAACTCCTTTACGCGCGAGAAATTCGCAAACTCTTTTTTGTATACGGCCGATTTGGCGCCTATAGGCAGGGGATGGCCCACCTGAGCAATTACAATGCCGATTTCACCTGCGGGGACCTGCACCCACGGATGTTTTTCAATGAGGTAAAGAGGCCATAGCTTGAACCTCAGCCCCGGCATCAGAAGTTCCTCCTGGTAGCCGGCTTCGCCATTAAAAGCGATCGGGTTATCATCAGACAGCTTCGAGATAGAAAAGCGCTTATTCACCAGACCGATTTCCGTAGGTCCGATGCTCTTAAAAGACTTATAGACCATTAAAGTTACCGTTCCTATGAATCCCAGAACGACCAGAGTGAGTACCGGATGGTGAATTAAAAGAAAATTAAGTATGTCCATACAACCCCCTTTTTATTTTTTAAGGCCTAACAATGATTATACAAAGTTTCCTTTTCCTAGATACATGCGACAATATAGCACAAAAAAGAAGCATTAAGGAAGCCGGGGAATGACAGAATGTAAAGCTATCCTTTTATAACAACTTTCTTTACAGATTTTATTGCGGAAATTTCATCGAGGATTGTCTTCATCGGCACATCGTGTTTCAGGGAAATCGTGATAGTGTATGTAATCTCAGCCTTTTGGATGTCTTTTTCATAGTCTGTACTCACTATACGCGCATCGCGAGATTTAAACACTGATTCAATCTTCTCTTCTTCTATTCCTCCGTCTGCAGTGATAGTCAAAAATTTAAATACTATCCTCGACATCTGTCTTTCAACAACTCTTAGTACGAGAAGAGAAAAAAGAGTTATGGCGCATGCTGCAGTTGCTGCAATATAGAACCCTCCGCCTACTGCAAGCCCGATTGCGGCGACCATCCATAGACAGGCTGCTGTTGTGAGGCCCTGTATCGTAATACCCATCCTTAAGATAACGCCTGCCCCTAAAAATCCCACGCCTGTGATAGCTCCGGCAGCAATACGTCCGGGGTCAACGCGGATGTAGGCAGGATTCATATAGCTCAGGTGGTGGTAATATTCAGAGACTATCATAATGAGCACAGAGGCAACGCTTACCAGTAGCTGTGTTCTGAAGCCGGCAGGCCGTCCATGGACCTGTCTTTCAAAGCCGATAATGCCGCCTAATATCGCTCCAAGGACAAGGCGAAAGATTATCTCTGTCTCTGAAATCATGACTAATTATATCAGTTTTAAAGTGGTTTATGTTTTAATAAATAAATATGGATATATTTACAATCTTATTTATAGCAGTCGGTTTATCAATGGACGCCTTTGCCGTATCTGTCACGAGCGGGTTTACCATCAAACGCCTCCACATCAATAATGCCCTTAAGATTGCAGTATCTTTCGGGATGTTTCAGGCAATAATGCCTGTACTGGGATGGGCAGCAGGGCTCGGTTTCAGGGGCTTTATTTCAGGAGTTGACCACTGGATAGCATTCGGGCTTTTGAGCATCATAGGCGTTAAGATGATATTTGAGTCAAGGGCAATGGATTCAGCTAAAGAACCAACAGATCCTTTGAATATCTATACCCTGCTGATTCTGTCTGTTGCAACGAGCATTGATGCGTTGGCAGTCGGGCTCAGCCTTTCACTGTTAAGCGTCTCTATTATAAGCCCTTCAGTAATAATCGGTATTACAACTTTTCTTTTTTCCTTTGCGGGTGTTTACATCGGCAAAAGGGCAGGGCATTTTTTTGAAAAGAAGATTGAAATAGCAGGCGGTTTAATTTTGATTGGTATAGGAGTAAAAATACTTATTGAGCACCTGCGGTAATTAACCTCTTTTCCAATACATCAAATTAAATAATAATTTGGATGAGTTTTTTGAGTAAAACTTTTATTTTCCCTTGCCCATTGACCTTATCCTGGCATGTGATATAATGGACTTAAGGAGGAATAATGAACGAGATATGGTTTGCACTTATGGCAATTGCCTTTCTGGTTGTAGTTGGTTTTTTTATCTATGTATTGCTCGAATTAAGAAAATCTGCAAAGGCGCTTACTGAGTTCCTGAAGACCACTGAAGAATCGCTGAAGCCGACTATGGAAGAACTTCAACTTACTCTCAGAAGCCTTAGAAAAGTAACAGATGACGTAAATGAGATAACAGGAGATATAAGAACAATCTCCGGCAGCACAAGGGATATTGGCCAGAATCTCAAAAAAGTAAGCGAACTCATAAACGAGGTGAGTTCAGAAACCATAATAAAAGTTTCGGGCTTGAGGGTTGGCATAAGGACAGCCCTTGAGGTTTTGTTAAAGAATGTTTTTTTAAAAGGAGGCAATCAATGAGAGACGACAATGGATATGGCGCAGGTTCTGTACTTCTTTCTTTTCTCCTTGGAGGAGCTGTGGGCGCAGGGCTTGCTTTGCTTTTGGCCCCGCAGTCGGGACCTGAGACAAGGCGGAAGATAAAAGATTTTGCAGAGGATATGAAAGACAGGGTTGGCTCAACTGTCGAGAAGGGCAAGGACCTTTTTGAACAGAAAAAATCGGTAATAGCCAGTGCTATTGATGCCGGCAAGGAGGCATACGAAAAGGAAAGAGAGAGGCTGTCCAAGAGCTGAACATGAATAATGCATGAGGCTTCAATTGCTCAAAGCGTGCTTGACATTGCCGGTGAGAACTGCAAAAAAGCAGGCTATAGCAGAATAGATTCGATACGGCTGAGAATAGGGAGGGCATCGGGTGTTATGACCGATGCCCTCCTTTTTGCCTTTGATGCACTTAAGGCAGATACTATTGCAGCAGGTGCAACCGTTATAATAGATGAGATTCCGGTAGGCGGTTTATGCAACAGCTGCGGCAAGGATTTTCTTACAGACGAGGCATATATCTTATGCTGTCCGGAATGCGGCGGGTTATCGTTTAAGGTGAATACAGGGCGTGAACTTGAAATTCTGGATATGGAGGTGTCTTGATGAACAATTATGATGCAGGATATAGCATCCTCGCTCATTCTCGGTCTTCGACCTCCGAGGTTTTGCCCGCTTTTATTATTAGAAATTTTACTGTATGAATTGCAGGCAAAAAAACCGCTCAAATGCCATATCCTGCATTTCATTTATAACTATAGTGATAGGGAGGGTTAATTTATGAAAGTCAAGGTTGTAACCCGTATACTTGAAGCCAATGAAAGGATTGCAGCGGATAATCGCAGGATATTTGATGATTCAGGGGTATATGTTATAAATCTCATGAGCGCACCCGGCGCAGGGAAGACATCTCTGCTTGAAAGAACCATAAAAGAGCTGAATAAAAAGTTAAAAGTGGCAGTTATTGAAGGAGATATTGCAGGCACTCAGGATGCAGAAAGAATTGGAAACCTCGGGGTCCCGGTTATTCAAATAAATACAGGGGGCGCTTGCCATCTTGATGCAAATATGATTAATGAAGTCCTGGGAGAGCTTCCCCTGAAGGAGATTGAGCTTCTTTTTATTGAGAACGTAGGGAACCTTGTCTGCCCTGCTGAGTTTAATGTTGGCGAGGATATGAAGGTTATGCTTTTGAGCATAACAGAGGGAGATGACAAACCACTGAAATATCCGTTGATGTTTCAGGAATCATCAGCCTTAATCCTGAACAAGATTGACCTTTTGCAGCATACGAATGTAAGTATAGACAAGATAAAAAAGGATGCAATGTCTTTAAGCCCTTCAATAAAAATATTTGAGGTTTCATGCAGGACAGGCGAGGGGATATCGGAGTGGACTGATTGGCTGGTAAAGAAGGTGAAATGAACCGTGTTCTCATCAACATCAAGGGCCTTGTGCAGGGCGTTGGTTTCAGGCCGTTTGTTTATAACCTTGCGAAATCCCTTAACCTGAAAGGCAGTGTAGCCAATACTGCTGATGGAGTAACTATTGATGTGGAGGGCGATGATGTAACTTTTTTTATAGAGATGCTTTCAAAAGAAGCGCCGCCATTATCAAAAATAATTAATGTTGATATCACGCCAATGCCTTTTTGCGGATACGAAGGCTTTGAAATACTTAAAAGCAAAGACAATGGAAGTTCTACGCTTATTTCTCCGGATATCTCTGTATGTGATGACTGCCTCAAAGAGATGTTTGATAAAACCGACAGGCGCTATCTCTATCCGTTTATAAACTGCACAAACTGCGGGCCGAGGTACACGATTACAAATGCAGTCCCGTATGACAGGCAAAACACCACGATGTCTGTTTTCAGGATGTGCCCTGAATGCGAGGCTGAATACAATAATCCCGGGAACAGGAGATTTCATGCTCAGCCTAATGCGTGTCCGGTCTGCGGGCCGGAAGTTAAATTAGTTGTCAGCCATCAGCTGTCAGCTGTCAGCCAGGACCAAAATCCAATAGAAACTGCGATACGGCTATTAAAAGATGGGAAAATTATAGCAGTAAAAGGGCTTGGCGGTTTTCATATTGCATGCGATGCGAAAAATAAAGATGCGGTAGAAAGACTGAGGCTTGCAAAAAGAAAAAGCAACAAGCCTTTTGCGCTTATGGCGCCTGATATCGGGACAATAGAAAGATACTGTGAGGTATCAGAGGAGGAAAAGAAGATTTTAAATTCCAATAAAAGGCCTGTTGTTCTTTTGAGGAAGAGGGCGGATGCTGATTCTTTGCCTGAGGCAGTAAGTCCTGATAACCAGTATCTTGGTTTTATGCTTCCCTACACTCCGCTGCATTATCTGTTGTTTTATTATTCCTTATCAGGGCTGACTTACCCCCCCATCCCCCCCTTGGTAAGGGGGGGCGAGAGGGGGGTGGCTAATTTCGATGCCCTTATCATGACGAGCGGAAATCTTTCTGAGGAACCGATTGTTATTGATAATGATGAGACAATCTCAAAATTATCCGATATAGCAGATGCATTTTTAATCCATAACAGGGATATTTTCATGCGCACTGATGATTCGGTTGTCAGAAGTCACTTTTTAAGGCATAAGGCAAAACCGCTGTTTATCCGCCGTTCGCGCGGATATGCGCCTGACCCTATATTTTTAAATGACGATGGCTCTGAGGTGCTTGGGTGCGGGGCTGACATAAAAAACACATTTACGCTTACAAAGGGCAGTTATGCAATCCCGAGCCAGCATATAGGAGACATGGAAAATTATGAGACAGTAAAGTTTTTTGAAGAGAGCCTCAGGAATCTGAAAGCTGTTTACAGGGTCGAGCCTGTTGCCGTAGCTTATGACCTGCATCCTAATTATTTTTCAACGCAATGGGCATTAGCGCAGGGCGCAGAGGGCAAAGGGCAAAGAGTTGAAACTTATGGCATTCAGCATCATTATGCGCATATAGCGTCTGTGATGGCAGAAAACGGCATTAAGAAAAAGGTCATGGGCGTTGCATTTGACGGTACGGGTTACGGCACTGATGGTAATCTCTGGGGCAGCGAGTTCTTAATTGCTGACCCGGAGGATTTTAAGAGAGCGGGGCATTTTAAATACATCCCATTGCCGGGTGGCGAGATGGCAGTCAGAGATCCCTGGAGGGTGGCAGTGAGTTATATAAAAGATATTGCAGGGGATGAGGCTATGCATTATCTGGGAGCCATAGGGTTTATTGAAAAATATGGCAAAGATAACCTGAATAATATTCTGAAAATAATTGATAACCGGGAATTTTCACCTCTGTCATCAAGTGCTGGGAGGCTTTTCGATGCAGTTTCGGCAATGCTTGGAATATGTGATAGGAATACATTTGAGGGTGAGGCTGCAATGGCGCTTGAATCTTATACAACGGATGAAATAGATGATGATTACCCTGTGGATGTTATATTCAAGGAGAAGATAATAGTTGATTTTTCTTTGACGATGCTGCGGCTGATAGAGGATATAGCATGCGGGACTGCCAGGGGTATTATCGCTGCAAAGTTTCATAATACTATCGTGACGGTTATCGAAAGAGTCATCCTGAAGCTAAACACAATTTATAAATTATATGATGCTGTTTTAAGCGGAGGAGTTTTTCAGAATATGTATCTTCTTAAAAATACAATGAATAGGCTCAGGTCCGCAGGGATTAATGTCTATATCAACGAGAAGGTGCCGTCGAATGATGCAGGCATATCACTTGGACAGGCGTATATAATAAGGGAGAGGCTAAAGTCAGAAAAGTGGAAGGCGTAATAATAATCGAAAATATAAAGAAATTGCTGGACTCCATAAAAAGACCTGTGAGGCTGATGGAGGTCTGCGGCACCCATACAGTTGCGATATTCAGGCACGGCATCAGAAAGCTGCTTCCGGAAAAGATTCTTCTTATAAGCGGGCCGGGCTGCCCTGTGTGTGTTACTTCTGTTGAAGATGTTGAGAAGGCAATGGCGATAGCAAGAAACGAGGATATTATTTTCACAACCTTTGGCGATATGATGCGTGTGCCCGGCATTGAGAAGAATCTTTCAGAAGTCAGGGCAGAGGGCGCTGATGTAAGAGTTGTATATTCTCCAATGGATGCACTCAGGATTGCATCAGATAATAAGGATAAAAAGGTTGTATTTTTTGCAACAGGTTTTGAGACAACATCTCCGTCTGTGGCAGGGACTTTATTTGAGGCGGACAAACTGAAGATTGATAATTTCTACATATACTCTGCTCACAAACTTGTTCCTCCGGCGCTGGATGCCCTCCTGGGTTCAGGTGAGGTCAATGTTGACGGCTTTATACTTCCGGGGCATGTCAGTACTATCATAGGAAGCAGGCCGTATGAGTTTATAGCTGAAAAATACAGGAAACCGTCTGTTATAACAGGCTTTGATGCAGAGGATATATTGCAGGGTATATACATGCTGCTCGAACAGATTGCATCTAACAGGGCAGAGGTTGAGATACAATATAAAAAGGTTGTAAGGGAAGAAGGAAATCCAAAGGCTGTTGAGCTTATGAATGAATATTTTGAGCCGAGTGATGCTTACTGGCGGGGGATTGGGACAATACCATTAAGCGGCCTGAAGCTTAGAGAGAAATTCAGGCACAGGGATATAAGTTCGGCAATAAAGATTAATATTTCATTTGCTTTCGGCCCGCAGGAACCGCAAGGCTGCTCCTGCGGAGAGATTTTAAGAGGATTGAAAACACCTGACCAATGCCCGCTTTTTGGATGCGCATGCACGCCTGAGAGCCCTGTTGGCGCATGCATGGTCAGCACAGAGGGAAGCTGCGCAGCGTATTATAAGTATGGAGGGTTTATTTGATGTTATTCAAAAATGTTTTTCGGTTGCTACGATATTTTACGGCAGTTCTAGTCTTGTTAAAAGCGTGGCAATAGATGTCAATTTTCATCGCAACTTCCATTGAGAGGTTCTAAATGCTCTCGAAAATTTCTTTAAGATTCCTAGTTTCGAGGATTTTAGCCCTTGGATTTCCTTGATCATCGGGCCATCTAACAAGTTTGATTTCTCCATTCGAAATCTCAATTCCTGTTATATCGCGTCACTGTAAGAGCAGCATCCTGTGTTAAAGTAACAGGGTTTTTCCATTGAAATTCCGCTGCTTTCCCCTTTTGCTTTTATGAATTCGAGTTCGGCGCGTTTTTCCGCAACCTTCCTGACAAGGTCATCAACATCCGCACCGCCTTTAGTCCGTAGCTTTAAGAGATCATCTTGGAGAGTCTTCAGTTCAGATTCTATTTTCCCTACATAATTTCTCGAGGCAAATACAGGCAAATGCGTGTGACCTGCGATTAATATGAGCTTATCACCATTCTTACATCTATCCAGCGCCCAACTGTACATTGCCATATCGTGCATACTTTTCAAACTGGCATCTTTCGCAGGCGTTGTCGACCTGATTTTCAGTAGTCGCTGTATATTGCGCCAGCCGTAACGAACAAGAACCTTGCTTATTGGTCCAAGTTGGTCACTGTCAAATGTTCCCTGATGCCCATGCACAAGAAGTATCTTCACTCCGAGAGGATTTCCATTATGAAAAATGATCATGCCTCTATATATAGGGGTTGATTGTGTGGTTATCTCGGGCATAAGATACTTGTCGATTGCTCCTTTTTTCTCCCAATAATCATCGTGGTTGCCGTAAATACGGTAATAGCGGTTTTGCTTAAGAAACTCGGCTTCAAGAGAAAGGGTATCTTTGTATGCCTTTACGACCGGCCCCGGTCTGCATTCCCACAGATCTTCTGCGTCACCAAGAATTATCAGAGTATAACCTGTTTCCAGATAATAACCCAGAGAGGCATTATATGCCTTTTCACAGCCCAAAAAGTCGTCAGCACCGTCACGGGCACCTCTGTGCTGATCCGAAAAGATGATTATATTGTCTTTTGCAAAATCGAAACTTTCCCTATTGTCTTTGATGCTTTCGTATGTATCATTCAAACCCTTATCAATAGATTCTTGGTAAGACTTGTCTGTCTCAACTGCTCCGTCAGCCATAGATGCCCTCCTTAGGATTAATTATTGGAAACTTTCATTCATGTATTATTGTTGTGTTTTGTATAATCTCCTTTTGCCCTAATTGGCGTATAATCGCTGTGGCGGAAAAAAGCCCAAAGATTTGAATGTTAATCTTTTGCGGTATATAAATGTACCCATTGTCCCTTTTCTGTTCTTTTCACAATATTGAGCAATACAACTCCTTGACATTTGAGAATTACTAAGTTAATCTGAATTTGCTCGGAGATACACGGTGACGTTGTGTCAGCGAAAGCTGGGGTAACGACCCACCCTTGGAAAAGGGGTGTCTCCGGGCATTATTTTTTTTCAGATGTAAGTGATTTGTTCATTTCTATCAACTTACGCATTATCTCTTTGTCAAAATGTGCCTTTTGCCAGGTTTTATCCCTTGTCTTCAACAGACTTCTCAGGGTTGCCTCATCAATCTCTTTTAAATCATTGAAGAAAGCGTCATTAATATTGGCCTGTTCAAATTTGGTACCGATAAGAGTTGCTCCCTCAAGATGAGCAGACTGCATTGAAGCTTGATTGAACTCTGCATAACTCAGGTCTGCCTCCTTCAAGACTGCCGCGACAAGATTGCTTTTGTGAAACTTTGCATATTTAAAATTTGCCTTTTTGAACTTCGCTTCATTTAGATTGGCCTCTGAAAGCCATGCTTTTTCTAAAATTGCTCCAATTCCTCGGGCCCTGTAGAGACTTGTCTTTGAGCCACTCAGATTTGCATACTTTAACATGGTAAACCCTAAATCAGAATTGCTCAAATCGAGTCCGGACAGGTTGATGCGTTTCAGATGGGGTGCACGAGAAAGATTTAACTCAAAGTTTTTATCGCTTTGTTTTAATAATGGGAGCTGAACTTGAAGCGCTTTTTCAAACCCCTCTATTAATAAGTCATAAATGGCTTCGCTATTGCGTATCTTGAGATTTGCCAACAATATCATGAAAACTTGATAATGGAATATTTGATGCTCCGGTCTCAGAAATGTCAGAATTGAAACGGCTGCGCTTGCCCGATTTGACTCGCTTTCTGAGCCAAGATTTGTAATGATCGAATTGAATCTTTCATCAACTCTCCTTAGATTATCATTTTCCCTCTGCTCTCGATTAAGACGGCTCTCATTTATTAATTTCAAGATGGTAATAATCATACCGATAATGGCTAAAAGAGCGGTTATCATCGTCGAATAGTCGGGAAGTCGTCCCCAGAAGCTTTTGAGATTGTCGCTTTCGATTCGCAACTTTTCGTTTTCTAGCTTCAGTTTCTCGTTGGACAATTTCTGGTGGTCTGCGGATACTACCTGATCGTTAGCAAAAGATAGGCTTTGCCCAGACCACGCCCAGCCGGTGACTATAGATATAATGGAAAAAGTAATAATAAGGTGCATCGCTGTCAATATCTTAACAATACCCACGATCAGCTCCTTGTAATAAAGCGAGGGACAATGTGTAAATATTATATATTAGTGTGCCAGTTAAATTTTCATTCATTCTATTTTTTTAAACACCAGCAATGAGTAGATAACGTTATGCGTTCGTTTGCACATTGTCGGAACTGATACAGCGTCTTAAATATATTCTTATTTGTTACACCTTGCTAAGCTCTATTGTATCTATGTTTGAGTTTTTCAAAACCTTGGATGCCTTCACGCATTATGATATCCCTATCTTCTGTTTGCCACTCGGTGTCGTTGAAGAATGAGTAAAGCTTGCTTGTGTTCCAAATCGCTGGCGATAGTTGTTCAAAGAATTTATCTTGTAGTTCAGGATTGTCAACATACTCGGCTTTAATTGTGTCTACTAACCGAGCAAGACTAAGAAGAGCCTTCTCACTCTTCTCATGGCCCCAAGTATCCATATTGTGAGGTGATGATGAATCTCTTGCTACAACTCGCTTCTGAATCTTACCGTCAAGGCTAGCGAGTATCTTGGGGCCGATCTCGATAACCCAATTAGCCACACGAGGATCAAACCTTTCACCGTGAGCTGCCTCATTCAGAGCAGTAATCATATCTTCAAGAGTTGATCGCTCTCGGGAAGTCAAAAGCTGACCCTTTGAAAGCTCATTCATCAAGGCACGAAGACCTTTCCGCGAAGGATTGATGTTGTTCTCTGCAGCAAGTTTTCTGAGGCTCTTTTCAATTTCTATCCGAAGACCCGTCAAGGCTAAATTTGGATTGAATTCGGCGACAGAAAGAAATGAATATTCATCTTGTTCGGATTGAGTTGTGCCTTCTTTGATTAAACCTGCCGCTCTAGCTTCCTGCCCGACTTTTTCCAGTTCTTGAAACTCGAACTTTAGTCCGCCCGGTAGTTCTAATGACTTGAACAACGGTGATAGCCAAGGGACTAAGGCAATTATGATTAGTATTGCAACAACTCCATCTATGCTAAGACTAGGCCATATCAGATGAGCTGTCGCAATCAGAAGTGCGCCTACGGTTATTGAATACTGGATAAACTTCCGTTTCTTCAATTTGATATTACCCTTTCTCTAATGTTTAGCTTGCAAATGGCACATAACTCGTTAATATCCATATTTCGTATATCCCAACTCTGGCTGTCCTCCAGTATTTCTTGTGACAAAAATGCACTTTTGATTTTGTAAATGTTTTTGGTGATTATATGCCGAGACTTTTGTGAAGGTGTATTAATATCTGCATGCAATGGCAGATGAGGAATTTTGCTGTTTACAGAGATGTTTTTAACGGTATTCACCCCGGTTCCATGAAAGGAATCGTATCAAAGCCTTTCTTTTAATGTCAAGCAGATTTTAGTTAAAGATATTTCCTTATGCTAAAATAGCATCAATTATGGATAGAATCCTTCTTGAACACGGCAGCGGCGGCAAGAAAATGCATAAACTGATAAGGGAATTTTTTGCGCCTGAATTCGAGATGAAAAGCTTTGGAGATTCTGCTGTTATTGATATTATTAACGCTGAACGCCGAACGCTGAACGCTGAACGATTCAGGCTTGCTTTTACAACTGACTCTTATGTTGTCTCTCCGCTTTTTTTCCCGGGAGGGAATATAGGAGAGCTTGCAGTATACGGCACTGTGAATGACCTTGCAATGGTTGGCGCCCGACCTTTGTATCTCAGTGCAGGGTTCATATTCGAAGAAGGATTTTTGATAAATGATATGAAGAAAATTCTTGTATCAATGGCAGAGGCTGCTAAAAAATCAGGGGTAAAGATTATTGCAGGCGATACAAAGGTTGTTAACAAAGGCAAGGCTGACGGCATGTTCATAAACACATCAGGAATAGGCGTTGTTGAAGGCGGACTTGATATATCTCCTAAAAATATAAAAGTCGGGGATAAGATTATCATAAGCGGGACAATAGGCAATCATGGGGTTGCTGTTATGGCGGAAAGAAATGGTTTGAGTTTCAACCCTCCTGTGCTGAGTGATACAGCTCCATTAAATCATATCATACAGGAAATGCTTGGATATGGAGAAGTGCATGCGATGAGAGACCCTACAAGAGGAGGGCTTGCCACTACGCTTAAGGAGATGGCCCTGGAGTCACGCCTCTGCTTTGAAATCAGTGAGGAGGCGATACCGGTTGCCAAAGGAGTTATAGGTGTGTCTGAGCTGCTGGGCCTGGACCCATTATATATTGCAAATGAAGGTATTTTTGTTGCTTTTGTAAAGAATGATGCTGCTGAAAAGATGCTTGATGCCCTGAAAAAAAATCCATTGGGCAGGGGTTCAAATATTATTGGAGAAGTGGTAGAATCACCTTCAGGAAAGGTCTTATTAAAGACAAGAATCGGCGGGACACGCCTTATTGATATGCTTTCAGGGGAGCAATTGCCGAGGATATGCTGAGATATATTAAATTTGGCAGGGCACAGCATTTTCGCTCAAACGCAATGCCCTGCCTGCTACTTACTGTTTTAAGAAGGAGAAATAGGCCATGAAGAATTTATCGGGATTTTTTTTATCTTTATTTTTTATTTTTTCAATTTTCTCCTGTGTTCCGAAACCGGAAGTTCAACCTCCCACGAAACCCGCAAAGATTGCCGTAGTCCTTGGAGCCGGCGCATCAAAGGGATTTGCTCACATAGGGGTGCTGAAGGTGCTCGAATCAAACAAAATACCTGTGCACATGATTGTCGGTACAAGCGCAGGGAGTTTTGTGGGTTCGCTGTATGCTTATGGATATAATGCATTTGACCTTCAGAAGCTTTCATTTTCTATTGAGAAAGGCGATGTTGTTGATCTGGCAATCCCTGACAATGGTTTCATAAAAGGGGAAAAACTTGAGGAATATGTAAACCGGACAGTGAGAAATACACCATTGGAAAAATTGAAAATCCCCTTTTATGCTGTCGCAACTGATATCCAGGCAGGGAGGGAGGTTGTGTTCGGGACAGGCAATGCAGGCGCTGCTGTAAGGGCCAGCTGCTCTATACCCGGCATATTCAGGCCTGCAAATATTTCAGGAAGAATGTATGTTGACGGCGGAGTTGTCAGTCCTGTTGCAGTTGATGCTGCAAGAAAATACGGCGCAGATATAGTTATTGCCGTTGACATAGCAGGAGACGTTGACTCATCCCAGCCCCAGGGAACGATGGAAACCATTCTTCAATCAATAAATATCATGTATTCTAAACTTGCGGCTATTCAGCTTTCAAGGGCTGATATTGTGATAAAGCCCAAAGTAGGTTATATCGGGAGCGCTGATTTTTCAAAGAGGCATGAGGCTGTTTTAGAGGGTGAAAAAGCTGCAATTGAAATGCTGCCGAAGATACAGGAGATAGTGAATAAATTAAGGCAGGAAGGACGATTAAATTAGGGGAATAAAGGCAGGACAGTATTTTCGCTCATTCTCGCTCCGCTCCGAGGATTTTGCCTCTTGATTTTTATTAATTTGCTGTCTGATTATCGGCAAAATAAACCACTCAAACACTATCCTGCCTTTTTAGCTGGAGTATGGTCGGGGCGAAAGGATTTGAAATCAAAAGCAAGTCTGTGTATCTACACCGCTATTTCAAGCAGAATCTTATCGTACTTCACCATTGGCGTTGTCTTTTCCCTGCCATTGGTTTTAGCTTTTTCAAGCTCAAGCAGTCCCAATTCTGCAAGATAATGTACATCGTCTGAAACATTCTTGAGGTTTCTGCTAATCAGTTTTGCAAGTTCATAGATGGATTGTGGATGTTTTCCCCTGATAACCTGAAGGATTTTAACCCTCTCCGGCGTTATTGCCTTTCTCATTGTTTCCAGGCTGTCAAAATATATTCCAGGTTTCTTTTTCTTGACCTTATCTCCGCTCTTAAGCTTTTTCATAACGCTTTTTGCATCGCCAAGCACTTCCTCAATGCTCTTAATCCCTATGGTTACATTTTTAACTTTCATTGTTCATCACCTCTTTTAGGTCTTTGTAAAAATCTTCAAAAAGTTTATCTATTCCCTGAAACTTATAGGGCATTGCCTTATCGCCATAATGCCGATGGTCTCCTTTGCCTTCGGCATTGTCATATCCTAAAACACGCCTGCCATGTCTGATATACACCAGCGAGTATTTATACCCATGCGGTTTAGCTGGTGATTTAGGGACTGACCATACTTTAGTCTCAATAATGCCTCCGTGTTTGTCTTCCACCTTGTCATGTATAAGAAGTTCAGTCATATGATAGTTTTATAATACCACATATTGCAGGATTATTCAAGAGATGGGAGATGTTATCGGGAACTATGATTTAACTTCTGCGTCCTGTCATTAATTTTAATTTTTATCTGCACGACCTGAGAGCTTTGAAAATGTATTTTGTAGGTTTGACCCCAAATGTTTGTTTCTTCTTTCTTACGCCTAACGCCGTTTTATCCGGCGTCTTATTCACCCTGTTTGTGTAGCAGAAAATAATAGTTCTTCTAAAAACTTACGATAAGGTTCATTAAACCTCTTAAATTGGAGGGTTCTTGTACCGCCAGACTCGGTTTCGGTTATGATAAAACGACACACCTCAAGTTCCCTCAGATGAGCAACTTTCCATTCTCTTGTTTCATCGACCCACTTATCAAGATCACTGCCTGTGTCTGAACGAAAAGAAAATTTTCCTTCAAGAACAAACCGTTTTAGTAAATTCTTGGCTTTAGGACTTATTGACTTGAGTTTTTCGACAATCAATGCTTTTTGTTCAGTTTCAAAGCCAGTCAACAATAAGAGCTTGTCAAGGAGCAATGGAATCTTATTGTCTAGACCTCCGAGAAGAGATTTTGCATCTGTATGCTCGATATAAATCTGGTCATCAATATCGAATGGTAGTTTTTCTTTTTGGCCTGGGTTTAATAAAAAAATTAAAGGTTTTTTTAGTCCCTGCATTAATCCAGTTTCTTGAAAAACATTGTAATTGAGAGGAGTTAGAGAAACAATTCCAAAATCAGATGCCAAAGCATATCTACAAATATTGCAAAATTTTGTACCTGTACCCCCTTCCTTGTCAGCATTAAACAAACGCCATGTTCTTTCACTGAAATATCTTTCTATTGTCGGTTGCAACCATTTATCTTGATCACGATATTGAAATATAAAAAAAGCTTTATACTTTTCAGGAGTCAATAAATAATCTTTGTCAGGTGAAGAAAGATTACACTTCATTGGATAATGATCTGGACAAATAAAATTGAATTTTCCCATATCAATCTCTCGTTTTACAGAAAACTATTTGATTTGAAATAAATTTTTCTTGGTCGGGGCGAAAGGATTTGAACCTTCGACCCCACGGTCCCGAACCGTGTGCGCTACCAAACTGCGCTACGCCCCGATTATGAATAATAAAAATCATCTCTACATAAAGTCAAGGTGATTAAATCTAATCAAAACTTATTCTATTGCGTGTAAGCAGAAAGGCAGGCTGTCATTGACGTTAAACTCTATATTCAGTTATATTAATCAGTTAAGTAGTTTGTCCGGAGGTTTAAGAGATGCCGATATATGAGTACGAATGTCAAAGCTGCAAAGAGGTACACGAAAAGGTTCAGAAATTTGCTGACGAGCCATTGACTATATGCCCTAAATGCGGGGGAAAACTGAAAAAGCTTATTTCAAATACCTCATTTGTCCTTAAAGGCACAGGATGGTATAAGACGGATTATGCATCAAGCGCCAGCAGGACTGCAATAGAATCAGGGAAAAAAGAAGATAAAAAAGCAGAGACTAAACCGGAAACTAAAACAGAGACTAAGGCAGAGACCAAGACAGAGACTAAAACAGAGGCAGCGGCCAAGGCATAGTGTCAGATTTCCACATACATATTCCCTACGACAGGATAAACGAATATCTTGCATTCATCAGAAAACAAAGATTTAATCTGGAGATTTATTTCAGTTCAGCGGTTCTTGATTCCATAAACAGGCAAGACACCCTTCATTTAAAAGAAAAACTCGATTACAGTCCTCTGCTTACGATTCATGCCCCTTTTATGGACTTGTCTCCCGGTGCTATTGATTCAAAGGTCAGGGATGTAACAATCGAAAGGTTTTCCCATGCCCTGGATATAGCAAATGACCTGAAGGTTAAGGCTGTTGTGTTCCATTCCGGATATGAAAAATGGAAGTACTCCCTGAAGCCTGAATTGTGGCTTAATGCGAGCCTTGAGACATGGCGGCCATTGCTTAAAAGGGCCGAAGACGCAGGTGTTAAAATTGCAATCGAAAACATATTCGAGGATGAACCGGCAAACCTTAAATTATTAATGCAGGAAATGTCATCTAAAAGCTTTGGAATTTGTTTTGATACCGGACACTTAAACCTTTTTTCTAAAGTAAAGCTTGAAGATTGGATGGAGGCGCTGAATCCCTATATAATCGAACTCCACCTGCACGATAACAACAAGACTTCTGACCAGCACCTTCCAATTGGCGAAGGGACGTTTGATTTTGATAAGTTTTTCAGTTTGCTTGAAAATAAAGACTGTATTTATACGCTTGAGGCGCATAATGCAGATGACGTAAAAAAGAGCATAGAGAGGCTTGCGAAATATATACCTCAAATTAAAATTTGACATTGGAATTTTAAGTGTTATACTTTTTGGTAAGAGCCTTAATTTAAATTTTCATAAAAGGAGGTGAAGCAATGAAAAAAGTATTTATAGTGTTAGTGGCAGCAGTTTTTGTTCTCGGAGCTATGAGCATTTCTTTTGCAAAACAGGCAGGCAAGGCTAAAAGCCCTGTTTATTATGTCTGCGATTGCGGACCGGACTGTAATTGCAACTCTATGTCCAAAAAACCAGGAAACTGTACATGCAATAAAAAAATGAGGCAGATGCATCTTCTTGAGATTGATGGCGACACAGCGCTTTTCTGCACCTGCGGAGGAGGTTGCGAGTGCAAAATAGACCCGACTGACAAGGCCAAATGCGGATGCGGAAAGCCTGTCAAAAAGGTCAGCCTCAAGGGCAAGTATGTATGCGCATGCGGGCCGGATTGTAAATGCGGGTCAATATCCGATAAGCCCGGCAAATGCAAATGCGGCAGTGAGATGAAATTGGTTGAGTAGATTTACTATAGGTAAAGAATTTAAAACAAACGCCCCCTGTTCAGGGGGCATTTGTTTTATGTTTATCTTATAAATTTTTCATCTGGTTTTTTATTGAAAAACCTCTCAGCCTTGGTTCCCCATTGCCCTTATACTGTATCATCACTTTATGGGTTTCTCCCATAGTCCCGGGCAGAATCAATCTTTTTATCCTTGCGACCTCAAATAAATAATCAGGGGAGTTTTTATGGATTTCAGCAATTGCCTCATCAATGCCCAATGACATGAGAAATGTTCCCTGCTGGCAGAAGCCGATTGTTTTTATGCCAAGTTCTTCGCCCCATTTTTTGACTGACGAAAAATTAACATGAGCTGTAATATCCTGTTCCCCGACATGTTGATAAGGGTATTCTACTACTTGATGTTTGTGATAGCAGAGCAGTGTCCCCCTGTCTTTGTCCTCGCTGTAATAGTCCCACGCAGGGTAGCCGTAGTCTATTGTCAGGATAAAACCTTCTGCTAAGGCATTGTTGGCCTCATTAAGCCATTTCTTTATATCAAGATTTATCTCTGTCCTGTAGCGTTTTGGAAGCTCAATGGAAAACTCTTTAAGGTAATCTGAAATCCCGCTTGTGCCTGGTTTTTCTTTTATCTCTTTTAATGCTTCCCCGTCTGCACCAACAAATACCTCTTTAACCTCATCTTCCATCTCTATGAGATGTACAGGGAATGCATCAAGGAGTTCATTTGAAAGGATACAGCCTTTGATGCCGTTAAGCTCGCTCAGAGACGATACCCATCTCACTCTATCCGAAAAATCAGCAAGAAGATTTTTCTGGCTTTCTCTCACGACAGGATTAAGTTCAACAATTATGTATTGAATATGATTGAAAATGTTTTTTTCTCCCTCGACCCCTTGACCCCTCGACCCCTTGCCCCCTTTATAGTAGGCCAGCATATCCTTGCATACATAGCCCGCGCCAGCGCCCATCTCAACAATCTTAAAATCAGAGGGTTTTCCCATTATATCCCACATCTCCTCTATCTGCTTTCCAATCATCATGCCGAAGACAGGATGCAGGTGCGAACTTGTATAAAAATCGCCGGCCCTGCCGATTTTTGTGTTTTGAGAGGTGTAATAGCCGAGTTCAGGTTCATACAAAGCCATTTCCATGAATGACTTAAATGTAATAGGGCCGTCTTTTTTTATTCTTTGAATGATTTTTTGATGAAGCGTACTCATGTGAGAACATTATAAACTTTGTTTTACAGTATTTGGTAGTATTTTACTTCTCTGTTTGGCAGGGAAAAATGTTTTCGCTCATTCTCGCTTCGCTCCGAGGTATTTTGCCTCACCCCCCTTTAGTTCCCCCCTTGGTAAGGGGGGAATTTAAGAGGGGTGGGTTTAGGAGTATCGGCAAAATAAAACCGCTCAAACACAATTCCCTGCCTTTTTTCAGTCAAGCCTTTATTTGACAAATTACCCCTTTAAAAAGTAACTTAAAATATGATTGCGATTGTTGATTATGGAATGGGAAACCTCAGGAGTGTTGAAAAAGGCTTTCTTAAGGTTGGTGTTGATGCACGGATTGTAAATGACGCAGCATCTATTGATAATGCCGAGGGAGTCGTGCTGCCAGGTGTCGGCGCCTTCATGGACTGCATAAAAAATCTCACTGATATGAAGCTTACAGAGGCGATTATTAAGGCGATAGGGAAGGGCAAGCCATTTCTCGGCATATGCCTTGGGCTTCAGGTCTTGTTTTCGGAATCTGAGGAGTTTGGAGTATGCAGGGGATTGAATATATTTAAAGGAAAGGTTGTGAGGTTTCCAAAAATGGAACTGAAGGTCCCTCACATGGGCTGGAATACCCTGGATATAAAGAAAAGGCCTCCTATTTTTGACGGTATAGAAGATAAGTCATACTTCTATTTCGTGCACTCATTTTATGTAGTGCCTGAAGACAAGGATATAATTGCCGGAACAACAGAGTATGGGGTTAATTTTACTGCAATGGCCTGGAAGGATAATGTTTTTGCAATGCAGTTTCACCCTGAAAAAAGCCAGGAACTGGGGCTTAAGATTTTGAAGGGATACGGGGATTTTGTAAGCAAGGCGTAGTTAAATTATTGATGGTAAAAGACTCCCTTTAGTTATGATTGCTGCTTCAAGCCCTTAAGCATCTCTTTTATTGTTTTTCCAGTAACAGGATGTTTTTTATCAGGTGCAATCTCTGCTAATGGCTTTAATACAAATTCCCTATCGTGCATGAAAGGATGGGGGATTTCGAGGTGAGGCGTTTCAAGAATCAGGTCATCGAATAAGAGTATATCAAGGTCAATAATGCGCTGTCCCCACTTAACGGACTCAGTCCTGCCCATTTGTCTTTCTATATTTTTTAAAATGCCAAGAAGGTCTTCAGGATTTTTGTTGGTCTCTATCTCAATTGCCATGTTGATAAACTTAGGCTGGTCTTTTACTCCCCACGGCTCTGTATCGTGCATGGAGGATTGTCTTTTTACGCTAATTCCGTTCTCTTCGAGAAGACGTATTGCCTTTCTGCAATTCTCTTCCCGGTTTCCGATATTTGAGCCTATGCCTATGTATGCGATATTCATTTTAATTAAGACAAAAGCGGGTGGAATAGTCTTTGAGCGGTTTTATTTTGCCGATATTCCACCCCTCTATGTCCCCCCTTGCCAAGGGGGGAATTTAAAGGGGGTAGAGGCAAAATTCCTCGGAGGGCAACGCCCGAGAATGAGCGAAAAGATTATTTTACCCGCTTAGCAAATCAAATAACCTTTTTTATCCTCTCCACCGCTTCTTTAATTCTTTCTACCGGCACAGTGAGCGCGAACCTGACATACCCTTCTCCGGGCGCTCCGAAGCCGACTCCGGGTGTGGTCAGCACCCCTGTTTTTTCAAGGAGATGTGCAACAAACTTCTGAGAATCAAATCCCGATGGGACCTTTGCCCATAAATAGAATGTTGCCTTTGGCTTTATCAAATGGAAACCAATGTTTTTTAATCCATTATAAAGTGCATCTCTTCTTGCCTGATACGTATCTCTGATTTCAGCCAGTATTTTATCATCTGTATTGATTGCAGCGATGGATGCTTCCTGTATGGCCTGAAAAACACCTGAATCAAGATTTGTCTTTATCTTTCCTAAGCCTGCAAGCACATCCTTGTTTCCGACAGCAAAGCCAATCCTCCAGCCGGTCATATTATAAGTCTTTGAAAGGGAATGCATTTCTACTCCTACTTCCTTTGCCCCTTCAAGCTCAAGAAAACTCATTGGCTTTTCATTATCGTAATAAACCTCTGAGTACGCTGCATCATGGCATACTATGATGTTATATTTTTTTGCCAGGGCGATTACTTCCTTATAGAAACCTGCCGGCGCTGTTGCCGAAGTGGGGTTATTAGGATAATTGACATACATAAGTTTTGCTCTTTTCAGAACAGACTCCGGTATTATCTTTAAATCAGGAAGAAAATTATTTTCTTCTTTCAGAGGCATAATATAACTCTCGCCTCCTGCAAACAAGGTCCCGACAGGATATACCGGGTAGCCCGGAGAGGGCACAAGCACGACATCTCCGGGATTCACAAATGCCAGCGGTATGTGGCCGATGCCTTCCTTTGAACCTATCAATGACAGCACTTCATTGGCAGGATTCAGGGAAACATTAAACCTTGTCTTATACCATCCGGCAACTGCCTGTCTGAATGAAAGCATGCCTTCGTATGAGGGATAGCGGTGATGTACAGGTTTTTCTACTGCTTTTTTCATTGCGTCAACTATATGTTCCGGAGTTGGAATATCAGGGTCGCCTATGCTTAAGTCTATCAGGTCAACCCCTTTCCCAAGGGCATCCTGTTTCATCTTGTCTATTGCTGCAAAAAGGTATGGTGGAAGATTTTTCACCCTGTCGGATAGCTGAACAGATATCATTGATTTAGAAACTCCTTCTCGTAGAGTCGAGTCTACGGCCTGAATTTTTTTATCTATTATATACGATTATGTATGACAAATGCTTTCAGCGTATATGAATTTGACATAAAATTCGCTATTATTTAGAATTACTACGATAAAACATGGCTAAGAAATATTGGGAAACATATTTTGATGCACTGAGGAAACAGGACTGGGAAAAGGCGATGCAGTCCCTTAACTCTGTCCTGAAAGATGAACCAAAAAATTCTCAGGTGCATCTCAAGATCGGGGACATTTTTCAGAAGGCAGGAGATGTGAGCAATGCAATTGGTGCCTATCACCAATCTGCATGGCTTCTTGTGAATGAGGGTTTTTTACAGAAAGCTCTTGCTATCTATAAGATAATCCTGAGGCTTGATCCCGAGAACGCTGAGGCCATCAATAAATCTAAAGATTTGCTTATGGAACTTGAGAGTTCAAGGATGAAACCGGCGCCCGCGCCCCCTTCTTTCGAACCTATAGTTGAGGAAAAACCCGAACAACTGGTTGTATCCGGATTTGAGCCTTCTTTTGAAACAGGTTTTGAACCTGGAGCTGAACAGGTCGCAGACTCGACTCTACAGGATGTTGGAGTAGAGCCGCCTGCAGGGATAGCGGATTTTCCGGAAGTGCCATCGATTGAAGGTACAGTCGAGCCTGTTGCCGGGGAGGAATTAAGCTTTCCTGCTGTACCTGGTTTTGAGATGGAAATCGGGCAAAATGTTGAAAAAGAGCCAACAGCGGATCTGGAGGGTTTTCCCGAAGTGCCGTCGTTTGAGAGCACAACTGAAGCCGGTGCCGGCAGGGAATTAGATTTTCCTGTGGAACCGGGTTTTGAAGCGGAAACCCAAAGAGATATTGAAACCGAGGCTTCTGAAAAAATAGATGATTTATTTAAAGCGCCATCTTATGAGGGCGAAGCAGAGCCTTCACCGGAAAAAATGGACGATTTTTTTGCCGGTACAGCTTTTGATGAAGAGCCGTTAGTAGACGGCGTGCCTTCGCTTGAAACACAGGAGCCTGCGGAATTTGAAGGGCAAACTGAACCAGCAGCATCGGATGTTTTTTTAAACGGAGGAGAGCCTGTTTCCCGTATTCCTGAATTTTTGTCATCTCTGCCTGAAGCTGAGGCGAGAGAGTTGGTCATCAGAATAAAATCACAGTTATTCTCGCCCGGGCAGAGGATAATTGAAGAGGGAGATTCAGGAGATTCAATCTTTCTTATTAAGTCAGGGAATGCAAGCGTTGTTACGCATATTCTTGGTAAAGAGATAGAACTTGCAACGCTCTCCGTTGGCGATGTATTTGGTGAAGTGGCGTTTCTTACCGGGAGGCCGAGAACTGCTTCGGTAATAGCAATTGATAAACTTGAGCTTATAGAATTTGACAGGGTTATTCTTGAAGAAATGTTTGAAAAATATCCTGATATATTGAAAAAAATTCAGGATTTTTATCAGTCCCATGTTCAGGATACCATCCAGAAGGTTAAGGGCAGAATAAAAAAATAGGGCACTAAAGATTTAGCGCCCTATTTTTTAGAAATAACATTATTTCTTCTCTGCTGGTTTTGCAGGTTTTGTCTCAGCCTTTTTTTCTGCTGGAGCCTTCTTTACAGATTTTGCAGTATTTTTGCCGTCTGCTGTAGCGTATTTTACTGTTACCTTGTCTCCGGCCTTAACATCTGCAAGTGCCTTGTCATCAACAGTTATGACAACATCGCCCTTTTTACCTTTTACGGTAATGGTCTTTGTTGCTGCATCAACTGCTGCGATCTCACCTGTAACCTGCACTATCTTTGCTGCAACCTTCTTTTCAGCCTTTGCCGGCTCAGCCTTTTTTTCTGCTGCCGGAGCAGCCTTATCTGCTGCAAAAGATACTGAACCAACTGCAAAGACAAAGAGTACTGCAACTATAAGTGCTATTATCTTCTTCATAAAATCACCTCCTTCAACTATATTTTGTGTTGTAGTTGTCAGTGACTATACAAATATCATGCCATCAGTAAACATGCGTGAGAGATAGATATTGCAGGGAATCAATGTCCTTTTCAGGAAGGGTCTTCCTTTTTTGAGGAAGTGTCGGCGCCTATTTTTTCCCATCTGTACCAGAAGGTTTTATAACTCATGCCGAGCAATCTTGCAGCTTTTGCAGCAACATTGTTGGCCTTGGACATTGCTTTTTTCAAAAGTTCTTTTTCGAATTCATCGAAATTTATTCCCTCGTCAGGTATATCAATGCCAATGATATTAGACGTCCCGGACAATCTGAGTTCGCCTTTTATATCTTTTAGTGTTATTGAATTTGAATCGCACATGAGAACAGCTTTTTCTATAGCTGATTCAAGCTGCCTTATGTTACCGGGCCAGTGATATTCGATGAGTGCCTTCATGGCGCCGTTATCTATCTCTTTTATTCTTTTTCCGAATTCCTGGTTATATTTACTGATAAAATATTCAACCAGTTCTGGTATATCCTCTTTACGGCCTCTGAGCGGCGGAAGTTCTATCCTTATAACATTGAGCCTGTAATAGAGGTCTTCCCTGAATGTTCCCTTTTTAATTTCTTTTTCAATATCTTTATTTGTGGCGGCAATAATTCTTACATCCACTTTTATGGCGTCTCTTCCGCCAAGCCTTCTTAACTCTTTTTCCTGAAGCACCCGCAATATTTTCGACTGGGTCATCTGGGGCAGGTCACCGATCTCATCGAGGAATAATGTGCCGCCTGTTGTTGCTTCAAACAGCCCTATCTTCCTGGACGCGGCGCCTGTAAATGCCCCTACTTCATATCCGAACAGTTCGCTCTCAAGCAGATTCTCAGGAATTGCAGCACAGTTAAGGGCAGTGAAAGGTTTTGTGCGCCTTGGACTGTTATAGTGTATGGCCCTTGCAGCAAGTTCTTTGCCTGTCCCGCTTTCTCCAAGTATGAGTATGGTGGCGGGGCTGGCAGATACTTTTTTCATGATAACTACTGCCTCTGTCATTTTTTTGGAATGGCCGATAATGCCTTCTATTTTGAACTTGTCAAACAAGGCCTTCTGAAGCTGCAGGTTTTCTTTCAGCAGTTCAGTTCTTTCCAATGCTTTTTTGACAGTTATCAGGAGTACGTCTTTATCAAGAGGCTTGGTGAGATAATCAAGGGCGCCTTTTTTCATGGCCTCAACTGCTGACGATACAGTTCCGTAAGCAGTCATGATAATAACAGCAGGGGCAAGATGTTCCCTCTGCACTTCGCCGAGAAGCTCTACCCCATCCATCTCTCCCAACTTCAGGTCGGTGAGGATTACATCGGGATTGAATGTCTTTGCAAGCCTTACTGCCTCTTCACCTGAAGACGCTGTATAAGTCTCATAGCCGCTGTCTTCAAGAATAGTTTTTAATATGCCTCTCTGCAGAGGTTCATCATCAACAACGAGTATTCCCGGCACTTATCCTCCTTTAACTGCTGCAACTGCTGTCTGTTGAATGGGGAGGGCAATCTTTACCTCGCTTCCCTTTCTGACAACGCTGTGAAGACTTACTTTCCCCCCGTGTTCTTCAACTACCCGCCTGGTCAGTGCAAGCCCGATTCCAAGGCCGTTCTTCTTTGTGGTGAAAAACGGGTCAAAGACCTTTGAGAGGTCATCATTTGCAACTCCTATGCCTGTATCGCTGATGTATATCGAAACAATTCCGTCTTTTGCCCCTGTCTTTATAGTCAATGTGCCGCCATCAGGCATTGCCTGAAATGCATTCAATATAACATTAAATATGCATGTCTTTATGAGTTCCGGGTCTATATTCAGCACAGGAAGTGTCCCATATTCTTTTACTATATTTATTTTTTCTGCCTCGGCCTTTGCCCATATTATTCCAATTATATCCTCAAGGAGCTTGTCAATATCCACTTCCTGCAGATTAAGCCTCATGGGTTTTCCATAATCAAGAAAATCCTCTACCAGCCTGTTCAACCTCTGGATCTCCTGTTTTATGCTTGATATAAGGGCCCCGAATTTTTCTGCGCTTTCTTTATTCCCGTCAGGGACGTATTTTTCTTTTATATGGTCTACGCTAAGGCTTATAAAGTTCAGCGGATTTCTTATCTCATGCGCCATGCTTCTTGAAAGCTGGCCTATGCCGGAGAGATGTTCAGCCTCGCGTAATTTTTCCTCAAGTTTACGTTGTTCGCGCAATTTTTGAACCATAAAATTAAAACTCTGCGTAAGCTCTCCTATCTCGTCTTTCTGCTTAGTGGTAAGGTTCTGGCTCAGATCGCCTGCGGCGACCCTTTTTGCGGCAGAAACAACGTCATGTATGGGCCGTGTATATCTCCAGGAAAGGAACATGGCTATGCCAATGCCGAGTGCAAAAACCACGAGGCTGCCTATTATCCTTTTTATCATATTTATACGCATGACCTTTGTGAAATCATCTGTATTAATCCTGAGGTGGATATACCCGTGATGTTCCTGACCGGCTATAACCGGCACTATGACATTGTATACCTTGCCTTCTTCTTTCGAAACAGACTCGCCAAGCTCTGCCTTTATGATAAGTTCTTTTTTCTTCGGGCCTACAGGATTGCCGACCTTTGTGAGGTTTGTGCTTGCAATTATTTCATCTGCATTATTGATTATCGAGATCTCCTTTACCCCTTTAGTATTCAGGCCCTTAAGGTACTGATAAAGCCGCATCTCATCCGTAGAACCCTGGCTCGTTATTTCTTCAACGCCGACCTGTATGGCTTTTGAGAGTTCAACAATCTGTGATTCAAACTCCTTGAACATTGCTTTTTCGGATTGAGAATATAAGGCCATAAGGATTGACGTCAGGACAAAGCTGAGGAACAGCATCATCAGTATAAGTTTTTTATTCAGCGAGAGGCTCCGGAAAAAGTCTTTCAACATGTTTTTAGCTTATCAGGTATAGAAATTGGAAATCAAGCAACGCTTGCTTGATGCCCGGTATTATTATGTGATATAGTGCCAGATAAATCATAAAGGAGAAGTGGACATGGGAAAAGAAGAGACGCTTAAGGCAAAGCTGGTTCAATCAGTTATAAATTATGTCAGGGCAAGTCATGAGGCTGCCATTGATAAGGCGTATGAATATTTCTGGGATGAAAAAGACCCGGAAGAGTTTCTTAAAGGCACTGCGCTTGCTCTCGGGTTCATAAATTTTGAGGACTGGCTTGTATTTGACTATAAGGCAAATGAAGCCAAAGAGATTTTTTTAGATATATATGCCGCTTGCAATAAAGAATTGAAAGATGAGGAGCTTGCGCTTCTGAATAAAATCAGGTGTTCTTTAATAAGCCTTTATGAGGTTGCGTCTGTCTCCAGGGATAAAAAGATCATCCTCAAAGACCTGCTCCTCGGCGGAGAATTTGTTTTAAGAGAGAAGGCTATGACAAGAGGCTTAAAAAAGGGCGACATATTTGCAACAAGGCTGTTAACGCTGGATGGCAAGTCTGTTATGAGCGGGTGTGTTTATCCGTATAAGGCAGGAGATAAGCAGCTGGTTCTTGGATATATAGAGAGGATGTTCAAGAGGTATAAAAAGAATGAAAACCCCGAAGGCAGTATGGAAAACTTCCTGAAAGATTACGGGGATACTTTTAATGTGGTCTGGATGAATATAATTCTTAATCAGACGGAGACGTAAAAGGCAACAGAAGCCCGCTGAACTCAGGTTTGGCTGTATATGGGAAACCTCTTGCGTAAGTGTTATAGTAAAGATATTATTAACATTCAGGCAAAAGGAGCAATCATGAATATCAAAAAGTATTTGCTCGGTTTGACTTTATGCTTGTTTTTTATGGTTAGCGGCTGCGCTATTGCTCTTGGCCCTCAAGCAGTTGACCTGAAGGAATCCCAGAGGCCGCCTGTCCTCAGGCTTGAGCAGGTCAGCGAGCAGAAGAGCGGGAGTGGGAGTGAGGAATGGCCGGGATTCCGCGACCTTCTGATAAGAGCGCTGAACCAGCCTCCAGCCTCCAGTATCTTCACGAAGGACAGCTCCGGCTTGGCCCTGAAGATTGAGCTCAAATCCTCCCATGAGAGCGACACGTCCCGGCTCATCGGGCTGGGGCTCCTCAGCATGGGAACACTGGGGATCCTTCCTCTTCATTACCACTCGGACTGGCCGGTCAAGGGCGATGTCACGATATATTCGGGGGATGGGAAGGTGCAGGGCCAGTACCATGTCCAATCGACGGGAACCTATGACATCCAGGCGTACCCGCTCACGATGTTTACCCTGTTCGGGGCAAGCTTTCAGGGGGACGCTGACGCCAAAGAGATACTCCAACGGACGGCCAATGACATCGTATCTCAGATTATGAGGGCGGTTGATTCCGACTATGAAAAGCTTGCTGTAGTTTATCGTTCCCAGATGCTGGCAAAGGCGGAACAATCGGTGGTGGAAGCGTCATCCAGGGATGAACTGCGCATTATAAAATCTGATGTGGACGATATACCTGCGGCAAAAGCAAAGATAAATAGTAATAAATCATATGCCATTGTTATCGGAATCGAACGGTACCGTCAGAAGCTTCCGAGGGCCGACTTCGCAACGCATGATGCCCAGACAGTGACTGACTATTTAACCAAGGTGCTTGGATATCCCGAAGAAAATGTAATTACATTATTAAATGATAGGGCTCTAAAAAGTGATTTTGAAAAATATTTTGAGAAGTGGCTTATGAATAATGTAGAGAAGGAAGGCACCGTGTTTGTGTATTACTCAGGCCACGGCGCTCCGGACCCCAGGACAGGCAGCGCCTATCTTGTGCCCTATGACGGCGACCCTTCATTTATTGACCAGACAGGGTATTCTTTGAAGAGGATGTACGAAGCCCTCGGAAGGCTTCAGGCAAAAGAGATTATCGTTGCGCTTGATTCCTGTTTCTCAGGCGCAGGCGGGAAGTCTGTGCTTGCAAAAGGCGCAAGGCCTCTGGTTATGAACCTTGAACAGGACATAAAGCTTTCAAAGAACATGACTGTCATGTCTGCCTCGTCAGGCGACCAGATCAGTTCAACCTATGACGAGAAGGGACATGGCTTATTCACTTACTTCATGCTCAAGGGGATTAAGAACGAAGACGTTGTCAAGCAGGATGGTTCTCTGGATATCAGTGAACTGCATTCCTACCTTAAATCCCAGGTGGAGCGCATTGCCAGAAAGCAGTACAATAACGAACAGACTCCGCAGCTGATTGTGCCGAAGAAGAATTAGAAATGCGAAGATTAGAGGAAGAAGGGCGATAGGTTTTTATGAGAGGTGGGTTGTGAAAAGGCATAATTTTATTTCTTTAATCAGCATAATCTTTATCCTGCTTGCGGGTATGGCTATGGTAGGCTGTGCGACACCGTTAATAAATGCTGTAGAGCGCGGGGATATCGATGAGGTTAAAAAACTGCTCGAAACTGGCGCTGATCCTAATGCATCCGCGGACATGAGTCCCTTAAATATTGCGGCAAGTCGCGGAGACATTAACATGGTTAGGATTCTGCTCGATAAAGGGGCTAATCTCCATGCCGGGGTTTTCCCTCCCATTAGGTTTGCAGTAAAGGGAAGCAACTATGAGGTTGTGAAATTACTGTTAGACAAGGGTGCTGACCCAAATAGTTCAGGGACTTTTGGTTGCGGCTATGAACAGCTTTTAGTAGAAGCTGCGGGAATGATAGGAAAAGGCAGCATTAAAATCGTAGATTTGCTAATTGAGAGAGGTGCCAATTTTGATGTCGCTTTGTCATACTGTGAACGGCACTCAAGTGATTTCATGTGTGGTTCCAATTATGCTAAATGTTATGCGACATTGAAGCAGATTAAGACGAAACGGGATGAAATAGCAAGACAAGAAGAAAAAGAACAGAAACTTACAAAAGCCAAAGAAATAGAAGCGAATAAGGCAAAAGAGATGAAAGAGATAATTAAAGAAGTCGTTGCTGAAACAGCTAAGACCCAAAAGCAAGCAGCCCGGCCTTCTTCTGTCCAGTCCGACATAGAAAAACCATCGTTTACTCCTGCAGAAAAAATTATCAGCGATAACGACCTCGCTGTCATCATTGGCATAGAAGGCTATCAAAGTCTGCCAAAGTCCGATTATTCTTATGACGATGCAAAGCTTGTTAAAGACTATATCAAGGCTCTTGGTTTTAAAGAAAGGAATATCGAACTTATTACTGATGAAAAGGCAACGCTTTCCAGTATAACCAAAACCCTGGAGGCATGGCTGAAAAACAAGGCAAAGAATGATAGTAAAGTATTTGTATACTATTCAGGGCATGGCTCGCCTGACCCGGCAACAGGAGAGGCATATCTTGTGCCGTATGACGGAGACCCGAATTATCTTGCTGTGACTGGTTATCCTTTAAAGAGGCTCTATGACAACCTCGGCAAGCTGCAAGTCGCTGAGGTTACGGTAGTGCTTGATGCTTGTTTTTCAGGCGCTGGAGGAAGGAGCGTTCTTGCGCAGGGAGCAAGGCCGTTAGTAATGGTGGCAGATATTAAAACAATTCCATCCAATATGGCTATCCTCTCAGCAACGCAGGGTTCTCAGATAAGCACATCATCTTCTGAAAAAGGACATGGGGTTTTCACTTATTATTTTTTGAAAGCTTTGAAAGGCGGAAAGAAGACAATCGCAGAGATTTACGAATATATAAAACCGCTTGTGGAAGATGATGCAAAACAGTTGAATGTCCAGCAGAGCCCGAGCATAAGCCCGGATGTTGAGAAATTGAAGGGAAGGTTTGAGTTGAGGAAATAAAACAAATGCTTGATTATCTTGCTATATTCAAAAAATTGAACGAAAAAAAGATTCGGTATCTAGTAGTTGGAGGGATTGCTGTTAATCTGCATGGTATCCCGAGGATGACGTACGACGTAGACCTGATTCTTGATCTTGAAGATGAAAACATAAAGGAGTTTTTGCAATTATTAAAGGGATGGGGATTTAAACCCAAGATTCCTGTGGATATTATGGATTTTGCAAAAAAAGAAATCAGGGAAAGCTGGATAAAAAATAAGAATATGAAGGCATTTAATCTTGTAAACACTGAATGGGCAATCTCAGAAATAGATATTGTAATAGATTCACCTGTTGACTATAAGAAGGGGCATAAGAGGATGAAACATATTATGCTTCATGATGTTTCTATCCCCGTAATATCCATTGATGACCTTATAAAAATGAAACATATTACAGAGAGGCAGCAGGATGAGGCAGATATAAGATACTTAAGGAAACTGAAAAATGCGAAAAAGTAAAACACAGGGCTTTGACTACTATTTAAGCAAAGAGGCAATAGAGCGGTATAGGGAGAAGCCCCCTGAACTCAGGCTTAAATGGCTGTATATGGGGAACCTCTTGCGTAAGGGGTACAGCAAGGATGTTATTAAGATTCAGGATAAATTCAGGGAAGGGAAGTAAGTAATGATTTCAGGCGGTGGGGTTATGAAAACGAAGGGTAATTTTATTTCTTTAATCAGCGTAATCTTTCTCCTGCTTGTGGGTATGGCGATGGGAGGGTGCGGGACCGCATTGACACAGGCGGCAAAAGAAGGAGACATCTCTGCCCTCCAGAAACTGATTGAGGAAGGTGCAGATATTAATGAAGGCGCTATAGTAGGAGGTAGTATGAATGGCTCGCTTTTAAGCCAAGCTGCATACTACTGCCGTATTGAGGCGGTAAAGTATTTAATACATAAAGGGGCTGATATAAATAATGCAACAGGTTGGACAGATTATGGTGCTAGTGGTGGAGGGTTGAGACCTTTGCATATGGCTGCAAGATCTGGTTGCACAGAGGCAATAAAACTTTTGCTCGATGCAGGCGCTGACATTGATGTAAGAGCAAATAAGATGTTCGGGTCTGCTCTGGCAATAGCCGCATATCATGGTAATATTAAGAGCGTAAAATATTTAATTGAAAGAGGGGCTGACGTTGATGATGCAAGCCAGGTTCTTAAAGGATTGGCAGATGACAAAATGAAAGGGAGAGGTGGTAAAGAAGGCCTGGCATTGCTCCAGAAGTTTGAAAAGCAGAAAATTGCGATCCGGCTTTCTGAAAATATACCTCCTTCCATTGTTGCCAAATCCGATGTTGACGAACTTCCTGCAATAAAAGCAAAACTAAATAGAAACTCCTACGCTATCGTTATCGGCATCGAGAGCTACCGCCAGAAGCTTCCAAAGGCTGATTATGCGGTAGCTGATGCAAAGGCAATGACAGAATATCTCACAAAGGTCATGGGCTATCCGGAGGAAAATGTAATAACACTTATCAATGAGCAGGCGACAAAAAGTGATTTTGAGAAATATATCGAAGAATGGCTGCCGAAGAACATTGAACCAAACAGCTCAGTGTTCATCTACTACTCAGGGCATGGTGCGCCTAATACCAAGACAGGTGATGCGTTCCTGGTTCCTTACGACGGCGACCCTAACTTCATAGAAAAAACAGGATATCCGCTTAAAAAACTTTACGACAACCTTTCCAAACTTCAGGCAAAGGGAGTAATCGTTGCACTTGATTCCTGCTTCTCGGGCGCAGGAGGGCACAGTGTTCTCGCACAGGGAAGCCGTCCTCTGGTCATGAACCTTCAGACAACTCTATCTCCCGCAAAAAATATGATAATCATGGCAGCATCATCCGGCAGCGAAACAAGCTCGACTTATAACGACAAGGGACATGGCTTGTTTACGTACTTTATGCTTAAAGGCATAAAAGGCGAGGCTGATATGAATGAGGACGGCAAAATAGAAATAGAGGAGTTGTACCAGTACATGAAACCCAATGTTCAGAAGATTGCCAGAAGGCTTTATAATAATGAGCAGACGCCTCAGTTGATAGCGCCCGAGAAACAGAAGATATTCTTAAAGGATTGAGATAGCAATAGCTGTACTAATTTAATTAAGATTCTTTTGCTTTGTGATAAAATAGCTAAAGAATATAAAAAGTTTGGGGGTGAGACGATGAAGACGGTTAAGATTGTTTTGCCGGAGAAACTTGGCATGGAGCTTAAGAATTATGTAAAAAGCGGATGGTTTATTGATGAGTCAGAGGTTCTGCGAACTGCTTTGCAGGAATTCATTCGTCATAATCGGCTTAAGTTGATGGAAAAATTTATGAAGGAAGATATTGAGTGGGCATTAAAAATAAAAGCCGGCGCTAAATGAGCATTGTTGTTTGTGATACCGGCCCAATTATCCACTTGAAAGAAGCAGGGCTTTTAAAACTTCTCAAAGAGACCGGCAAAATCTATATACCTCAAATGGTAGAAACCGAACTCAGCGAAATAGACCACCTCTGGAAAAAACAGAGACCGGACTGGATATTAATAGAAACTCTCTCGTCAAGTGAAATCAAAAAGGCAGAGTCTTTAGTTTTTTCAGGGTTACTGGATTTTGGTGAGGCAGAGGCTATTATTCTGGTCAAAAAACTCAACCCCAAATGGTTTCTAACTGATGACACAGAGGCAAGAGTTCTGGCTAATTCTTTGGGTATGGAAGTGCATGGTTCTTTAGGAGTAGTATTGTGGTCTGCTGCAGTCGGTCATTTAAGCTATGCGGAATCGAAGAAAGCGCTCGATAGACTTTCTAAAACATCCCTCTGGATTTCAAAAGATATTTTATTGCAAGCTGAGGAAGCATTAAAGGCAATGTTTGAGAAGATCTAAAGTGCGGAAGAGATTATTTGGAGGTGGGGTTATGAAAATCAAGGGTAATTTAATTTCTTTAATTAGCGTGCTCTTTATTCTGTCAACGATTATGGCGATGACAGGTTGTGCGACAACGCCATTAAGGGACGCAGTAGGAAAGGGTGATATTAACACTGTAAAAGATATTCTTGATAAGGGTGGTGATATAAATGAAAAATACTATGGCATACCGCTTTTGCATGTTACGGTTGTTGATCCTATCTGGGGATTAAATACAATTGGATGTCGCACTGAGATGGCAAAAGTTCTGCTTGAACGGGGTGCTGATGTAAATGCTAAGGACACTTCGTGGAATGTAGGTCCCTTGGCATTGGCGGCATATGGGGGATGTAATAGGATAGTAAGCTTCCTGGTTGAAAGAGGGGCTAATGTAGATGAAGCTATATCCCAACTAGAATCTTGGTTTCTTAAAGGGAGTGAGTCCAAATCTGGCATTAAAATACTTGAGAACACAAAAGTAAAACAAGACAGGGTTAAGCAACCCACTGTAGCCTCTATGCTTTCTCCTACTCTCACATCCGACGTTGACGAACTTCCTGCAATAAAGGCAAAACCAAATAAAAACTCCTATGCCATTGTAATCGGAATAGAAAACTACCGGCAGAAGCTTCCAAAGGCAGATTATGCTGTAGCTGATGCAAAGACTGTAACTGAATATCTCACAAAGGTAATGGGCTATCCGGAAGAAAATGTTGTAACTCTCATGAACGACCGGGCGTCCTTGACGGATTTTATAAAATACTTTGAAAAATGGCTTCCGAATAATGTTGAAAAGGACAGCATGGTGTTTGTGTACTACTCAGGACACGGCGCGCCGAATACAAAGACAGGCGATGCCTATCTTGTGCCTTATGACGGAGACCCGTCATTTATTGAACAGACCGGCTATCCCCTGAAGAAACTCTATGAATTACTTAACAAACTTCAGGCAAAGGAGATTATCGTTGCGCTTGATTCATGTTTTTCAGGTGCAGGCGGAAAGTCTGTAATAGCAAAAGGCGCGAGGCCGTTGGTTATGAATCTTGAACAGGATATGAAGGCTTTCGATAAGCTGACAATTTTGTCCGCTGCATCAGGAGACCAGACAAGCTCTACCTATGACGAGAAGGGGCACGGCTTATTCACTTACTTCATGCTCAAGGGCATCAAGAACGAGGATGTTACAAGGCAGGATGGCTCGATTAAGATGGATGACCTCTTTAGCTACATTAAACCACAGGTAGAGCGCATTGCCAGAAAGCAGTACAATAACGAACAAACGCCGCAGTTGTTCGGGGGAAAACATAGGTGAGATTTATGAAAAAAATACCTTTAATATTTCTCCTTCTTGCTCTTCCCTTCGTCTCTCTTGCTGCGGATAAACCCGCCTGGATTGATGCAGACGGAGAGGCAGTTATGGGTGATATCGAGACGCAGAAAGAGGTCAAGGAGAGGGCAAAGATTGATGCACAGAATAAGGCAGTTGAAAAGGCAGTCGGCGTATTCATAAGGTCTCACACTCTGGTTTCTAACAGCCAGCTTGCAGAGGACCTTATTTATGCGTCTGTAAGAGGGAAGATAGAGAAGGTTAATATTGTCAAAGAGGGATGGGATGAGAAGGACAGAAATCTTTACAGGGTTAAGATTAAAGCCCTTGTTATGCCTGTTTATCCTGAGAAAGGCGAAGGCATATCACTAAAAATACTGCTTTCTAAAACTGTTTTAAAAGAGGGCGATGAGGTAAAAATATTTTATCAGGCAAGCAATGACTGCTATGTTTATATTTTTTCGGTTGCCGCTGATGGCTCAGTGACATTGCTCCTGCCCAATTCCATGAATCAGGACAACCATACAAAAGCCGGCAAGTCATATGAATTCCCTTCGTCTGAAAGCAAAATAAAACTTCAGGCAAGATTTCTTCCGGGTTTTGGCAAAAATGCCGCTGAGGAAAGGATTAAGATTATAGCAACAAAGCTCAGGGAGGATATAATACCGCTCGGATTTCAGGAAGGAATGTTTAAGGTTTATGATTCCAAATCAACCGGAATGATAAGCGACCTTGTAAGAAGGCTTAATCAGCTTGAACCTGCTGATTGGGCTGAGGCAACGGTAGTTTATAAATTAAGCAGATAAATTAAGGCAATGCAATACCCAGGAGGTAACATTTTTTCGCTCATTCCCGGGCTGAAGCAGCGACTCCTCCGCCCCAGGCGGATTCGCCGAGGCGAAGAGGAATTTTGCCTCTTCATCCCTTATTATTTTAAGGAATATCGGCAAAATAAAACCGTTCAAAAACATTACCGCCTGTATTAAAAAAAGGGTGATTAAAATGAAAGTTGTTACTGCAGAAGAGATGAGAGAGATTGACAGAAAGACCATGAGAAATTACGGGATATCCGGCTCTGTTCTTATGGAAAGGGCAGGGCTTGCCGTTGCCGGGAAGATCAAAGAACTTTTTGAAAAACAAAAGGTCATTGTGCTTTCGGGCGGCGGGAACAATGGCGGCGACGGGATTGTTGTTGCAAGGAATCTTAGCGAGTGGGGATGGAATGTGAAGGTAATCCTGCTTTCTAAAGAAAATAAACTTAGCCGGGACTGCCTTGAACAATACAGAATAGCAAAAAAGACAGGTGTGCCGATAGAGTTCAGGACAGAGATTACGGGAAAAGATACTCACAGTGCGATTATTGTTGATGCAATCTTCGGGACAGGCCTGAGTAAGGATATAACAGGAAAAATAGCTGATGTTATCTCATTTTTGAACAACTCAGAATCGCCTATCGTTTCGGTTGATATTCCTTCAGGTATTTCTTCTGATACGGGTCAGGTTATGGGCGAAGCGGTAAGCGCAGATTATACGGTTACATTCGGCCTTCCAAAGAGAGGGCATTTTCTTTATCCCGGTGCGGAATATACAGGTAAGCTTTTCATTGAGGATATAGGATTTCCTGAAGAACTTATTCACTCAGAAAAACTTAATGTAGAGTTTCTTGAAAAAATGGATGTGTCCCTTTTAATTCCGGAGAGGCGGCGATATTCACATAAGGGAGACTATGGCCATGTGCTTGTTATTGCCGGTTCCAGAGGAAAGACAGGCGCTGCATTCATGTGTGCAAAGGCATGCCTGAGGGCAGGGGCAGGGCTTGTAACAATAGGGGTTCCTGAAACATTGATGGATGTCTTTCAATCAAGGGTTACAGAGGAGATGACGTTGCCTCTGCCAGACAGAGGGGATGGAACTTTGTCATCAAAGGCTTCTGATAAAATACTGGCTTTTATCGCAGATAAGGCTGATGTGCTTGCAATAGGGCCTGGAATCTCGGTAACCGATGACACCCAAAAACTTATAACCGCGCTTGTATTGAATTCTGCAGCGCCTATGGTGATGGATGCAGATGCGATAAATGCGCTTGAAGGCAATAAGTATGTCCTCAGAAGAGCAAAGGCTCCGGTAATAGTTACGCCGCACATAGGAGAGATGGCAAGACTGCTGCAAGGGTCAAAGGGTTCATCCTTCGCAGTTCATCCTTCGCAGCGCTGCGGAGAATGGATGCTACGGAGAATGGATCAAAGGGTCTCGCCTCAGGCGAGTCGCCGAGGAGACAAAGGGTCAAGAGAAATAGAGATAGACAGAATTAGTACAGCGATAAACTTTGCGAAGGAAACAGGAACATATCTTGTGCTTAAGGGAGCGCCGACGGTTATTGCTGAGCCTGAAGGAAGCGCATTTATTAACTCAACTGGAAATCCCGGCATGGCGAGTGCGGGGGTGGGAGATGTCCTTACAGGAATGATTGCAGGATTGCTTGGCCAGGGATTAAATCCGTTAGAGGCGTCAATACTTGGGGTTTTCATGCATGGGCTGGCAGGAGATATAGCTGCAAACAAACAGGGTGAGCACTCATTGATTGCATCAGATATGATAAATGCGTTGCCGGATGCTTTTCTTTCATTGAAAAAAATCAGATAGATAATGAAGAAAGTCAAAATAAAACCGCTCAGATACTATATTCCTTTCTCTGGTTAATTTTTTAAGTAAACATGGAAATACTCATATTCCCTAAAATATTCGGCTCTCATGTAACTGCTTTTTTCACCGGCAAATCTCCGGGCGCTGACCTTGACAGGATTTCAAATATCGCCCCGGTCAGCAAAGAAAAGATTTATCTGCCAATACAAAAACATACGGATAAGGTGCTTTTGCTGAATTCTGATTTTAGCCCAAAGATAGCAGATGCAGTTATAACGAAAAATAAAGGCATATTGATAAGCGTTCAGGTTGCAGATTGTGTGCCTGTGCTTCTATGCGATATGAAAAAATCCGTAATCGGCGCAGTCCATGCAGGCTGGAGGGGCACAGCAGCAGAGATATTGAAGAAAACTATAAATTCGATGTGTGATAAATTCAGTTCTGTACCCGAAGATATTAAGATAGCGATTGGGCTAAGCATAAGATTGTGCTGTTATCATGTGGGGTATGATGTGCTTGAAGCTGTTATAAAAGCAACCGGCAGCGGTGACTATCATAATCAAAAAACTGATGCATACTGTCTTGACCTTGCAGCTGCAAACAAATATCAGGCAATGTCAGCCGGAATACCCGAAAAGAATATATGGATGTCTCAGGAATGCACTTATTGCAACCCGGACAGGTTCTATTCTTACAGGTATGCAAAAGGTTCTACTGGAAGGCAGTGCGGGTTTATTGGTATCCTTTAAGCTAATGAAATTCTTAAGCAGAAGCGCTGAAGAAACACAGATAATAGGTTTCAGTCTTGGTAAATTGCTTAAAGCACAGGGCGTTGTATGCCTTTACGGCGAACTGGGCGCAGGCAAGACAACATTTGTTAAGGGAATTGCGCAGGCGTTGGGAATTCCTGAGAGTAATGTCACGAGCGCAAGTTTTACAATAATTGTTGAATATGACAACAAAATCCCTCTCTATCACATAGACCTTTACAGGATTGAAAAGGAATCTGATATTGATGGGGCAGGTATCTGGGATTATATTTACAGCGAAGGCATTACTGTTATTGAATGGGCTGAGCGGCTCGGGAAGGTGCCTGACGATTTTATAAAGGTAAAATTTGCTATTATAGATGAAGTAACAAGGGATATAACAATTGAGGGTATAGATGAAAAAGATTGGAATTATATGTAAGTCAGGAAGGCCTGAGCCGCTGGAGATATTGAAAGACCTTCTTCCATGGTTAGGCAAAAAAGGGCTTGAAACATTTTTGGACATTGAAACAGCCCCGATGCTCAATGCGAAAGGCTATTCGCGTTCAGAGATTCCAAAGATTGCTGAAGTGATAATTGTTTTGGGTGGTGACGGCACAATGCTCAATGTTGCCAGGCTTGTCTGTGAAAAAGGCATCCCTATCCTTGGAGTCAATCTGGGAGGTCTCGGGTTTATAACAGAGGTGCAAATAGAAGAACTCCATGATGCGATGGAAAAAGTCCTTTCGGGAGAGTGTTCATCTGAAGAACGAATAATGCTCACAGCTTATATCCATAGGCATGGAGAAAGGATAGCGGAATATACTGTGCTTAATGATGTTGTAATTAATAAAGGTGCGCTTGCAAGGATTATAGACCTTGAAACTTACATTAATAAGACATATGTAACGACCTTTAAGTCAGACGGGCTTATAGTGTCAACACCAACCGGCTCGACAGCATACTCATTGTCAGCAGGAGGGCCTGTTCTGTATCCAACGCTTGACAGTATTGTTGTAACGCCTATATGCCCTCATACCCTTACTAACAGGCCTATTGTTCTTCCTGATGATGTCTTGATTGAGATAGTGCTTAAATCCCAGAGCGAGGATGTTTTTCTAACGCTTGACGGCCAGGTGGGATTTTCTTTGAGGAAGAATGATGTTGTGGAAATTAAAAGGTCACCTTTCAGGACAAAACTCCTCATCCCGTTTGAAAGGGATTTTTTTCAGGTGCTAAGGACAAAGCTTAAATGGGGAGAGAGGTAGAGAAGTTGTCATCTTACAGATATTAACTATGAGCCAAAAGCAGATGAGCAATATTGCAGAAGATATAAAAGACATCCTCAGGTTTTATCAGGCGATGGGAATTGAGAGTGTGCCAATAAAGATTGTGCAGAAATACAAAAGTGCGGTCTCCTCGGCGACTCGCCTGAGGCGAGAAGCGCGGAAGCCGGATCCCGGAGGGCCGGCAGTGGTTAGTGAAGATATTAAAGCTGACACCTATCACCCAACATCTAAGGCTTCACCTGTTGCACGCCTGTCCACGGCTGAAAAGGCTGTTGCACTGAAGGCATTGAGAGAAGAGATTGGCGACTGCACAAGGTGCAAGCTTTCAAAGGGAAGGACAAATCTTGTCTTTGGTGAAGGGAATATTGATGCAGAAATAATGTTTATAGGCGAGGGGCCCGGCAAGGAAGAGGACTTGCAGGGAAGGCCATTTGTCGGAGATGCAGGCCAGTTATTGACAAAGCTCATAGAAAAAATGGGTTTTAAGAGAGAGGCTGTCTATATAGGCAATATAGTGAAATGCAGGCCTCCCTTGAACAGGGCTCCTGAAGATGATGAAATTAATTCGTGCGTTTCTTTCATTAAAAGGCAGGCAGAGATAATCTCTCCGAAGGTTATAATTGCGCTGGGCCGCATCTCTGCGCAGACACTGCTTGCTTCAAAGATTACTATAAGCAGGCTGAGGGGAAGGTTCTACGAATATTGCGGTATACCGCTTATGCCGACATTTCATCCTGCATATCTTCTGAGGAACCCAAAGGATAAAAGGCTTGTATGGGAAGATGTTCAAAAGGTTTTGGAAAGATTGAAATGAAAAGATTTGTTTTTGCAATCAGCGGTGCAAGCGGGCCGATTATAGGGATACGAATTCTAAGGGAATTGCTCAAGACCTCTCAGGTTCATCTGATTATATCATCGCAATCATTCTCTATTATAAAGGAAGAGACAGGGATAGACTGGACAATTAAAAAAGGGTCAAGGGGTCAAAGGGGCAAAGGGTCAAAGTTGACAGAAGATAAGATTAGAAAACATTTTAAAACAGACAGGCTTTTCTTTCATGAGGATACAGATATGTATGCACCTATTGCCAGTGGTTCATTCAAGACCGATGGAATGCTTGTTGTGCCATGTTCGATGAAAACGCTTTCCGGCATTGCCAATGGTTATGCGAACAATCTTGTTGAAAGGGCTGCTGATGTAACGATAAAAGAGGGAAGGGCGTTGCTTCTTTCTCCGAGAGAGATGCCTTTCAGCGCAATTCATCTTGAAAACATGCTCAAGCTTGCCATGATAGGAGTTAAGATTGCGCCTCCAGTGCCTGCGTTTTATCACAAACCTAGAAATATAGATGACATAGTTGATTTTATGGCGGGAAAGATTCTTGATGCTATGGGCATTGAGCATGAGATTTTTAAGAGATGGGGAGGCAAATGATTTTCAGGAGCTGGGGGATGAAAAGATTGGGAATGCTTGTTATATTTTTATTATCATCTTTAACTGTGGGATGTGCAGGACATTATAACGTCCCTATGGTAGATGTTACTGCAACCCCGCCTGACCTTGTCCAAAAAATACCATTGAATGTAGCAATTCTTATAACCGACCAGATGGAAAATTATACGTTCACTGGACAAGCAAACGAATCATCTATTTATGGGACATATACTTTCCCCTTTGGACAGATGATCAGGAAGAATATTTTTGATATTTTATCTCCTGCTTTTAATAAGGCAGTTATAGTGAAAGGCAAGCCGTATCCGCAAGACATTGATGTTATTATCGTCGCAAAAGTTGAAAAATTCCAACACTGGTATGTCGGTGCAGGCGCTTTCACAGCAACGGTTGTTGCAAAAATATCCATTAAACTTGCTGTTTATGATATGAAAGCAGCGCTCGTATGGGAAGGAATAATAAGTTCACCTAAAGTGGAAAAAATATACTCCGCACCTGTCACGGGTGATTTTTTGGGAGCGACTGGAAGCGTAGCCGCAGAATCAGTAGTTGCTGCCTTGCAAGAGGCCGCCAAAGTTATAACTTCTTCACGTGAGATTCATGCTTTTGTTTCTGCAAAAGGAATATCCGAAACTATAGCTTCAAAGCCATCCGGAAAGGAATTGCCCATTGTCAAATCCGATGTTGATAAGCCTTTTTTTGGTGTAACCGATAAAATAATGGGAGATAATGACATGGCAGTTGTCATAGGTGTTGAGAAATATCAGGATTTGCCTGCTTCAGATTATTCTTCCAGCGATGCAAAGCTTATGAAGGAGTATCTTGTATCGTTGGGCGTCAAGGAAAGGAATATAGAACTTCTCCTGAATGAAAGGGCAACGCAGTCAAGCATAAAGAAAACTGTAGAAACATGGCTTCCAAACAGGGTCAAGAGCGACAGTAAAGTAGTAATCTATTATTCCGGCCATGGAGCGCCTGATGCAAAAACAGGAAACGCCTACATTGTTCCCTTTGATGGTGACCCCAATTATCTTGAGGATACAGGCTATCCATTGAAAAGGCTTTACGATAAACTCGGCAAGCTTCAGGTTGCGGAAGTGATTGTTCTCCTTGATTCCTGTTTTTCAGGCGCAGGCGGAAGGAGTGTGCTTGCAAAGGGCGCGAGGCCGCTGGTGATGATGGTGGATACCGGGGTTTTATCATCAAACATGGCGGTACTCTCGGCAACGCAGGGGACGCAGATTTCTACTTCTTCTCCTGAAAAAGGGCATGGGGTTTTCACATATTATTTTCTTAAGGCGTTAAAAGACGGCAAGAAAGATATTGCAGAGATATACAGTTACATTAAACCATTGGTTGAAGACGAGGCAAAACAAATCAATGTTCAGCAAAGCCCGAGCGTAAGCCCTGATGTTGAGAAATTGAAAGGAAGATTTGGGTTAAGAAAATGAGACTACACAAAAGTGTAAAGCACTACACTAGTGAGTTTTTAGACAGGCCCTGTGTTCCTCCCTATAGACTGGGGAGAAAAGCTAAAATTATTTCGTTTATGATAGAATTGCTATAATATGTGAGAAAAAGGAGAGTAGCATGGAAAAAGTCATGGTAAGCACAGATGAATATAATGGCCGTTATGTTGCAATGAAGAGCTTTGATGACCATACCATTGTCGGCGTTGGCAATGACCCTGAATCAGCTTTAAAAGATGCAAAATCAAAGGGATACAAAGAGCCTGTTCTTTTGTATATCCCTGAAAAAGAATTAGTTCATATCTACTGATGCCAATACGCAATTTCCCTTTTTCAACAATACGAAAAGGCGACCTGCCGAGACCGTATCTCCCTGTTACGATACTAAACCCTGATACAAATAAAAAACTGAAAGTCTTTGCCCTGATAGACACAGGCGCGGACGAGTGCGCATTCCCTGCTTCTTTTGCGCCAATTCTTGGACACAATCTGCAGGCAGGTCAGCAGAAGAGTATAAGCACCGGCAATGGGATAACCATTGCCTATAGCCATAAAACCCGCATTGAAATAGCGGGATTTGCAACTCAGGATGTGCTGATAGATTTTATGCCTAACCTCAATATTCCTTTGCTTGGGGTCAGAAGCTTTTTGAACAATTTTGTTTTGACTGTTGATTATCCGAAGAAGGTATTTTCTTTAAAGCTTTCGAACAAGTAACTTTTTAAATAAGTTTTGCAGGAGGTGGGGGATGAAAAGGATATTAAATAAATATGGGATGTGTCCCTCTATATTCTCATTGAGGAATTTCCTGCAGGAGAAAGCATGAAACGGGGATTATTAATCATAACGCTCTTTTTCTCCCTATGGTCGTTGGCAGGGTGCGCGACAGCGGTCATGCCCAACGTCGTTAGGTATTGCGAAAAAAATACGTGCGATACAATCAAAGAGGAAAGTCCAAAACAGGAAATCCTTGTAAAAATGTACAAGCTCATCAAGAAAAATCTTGGTAAGAGCTTTCCGATATATGAGACCTCGCCCGGCAAGATATTGAATGTCTCCGAAAAAGATTCCTACTTAGACAAGGGTTTTTCGTTTTACACCCAGGGCGGGCCTATGCCCGGAGTCTCAACGATTAAATCCATAAAATTTAACGATATCCTTTACATTGACCGCGAAAATATGGAAATCAAGCTTAATGTTTCCATGCGCTTTAATTGGAATCTCACGCCTGTCTTAGTTGTTCCGGCGGAGGGGATATTGTCGATAAAGTCAGCCAGGGAGGTCAGACTTGAGAGTACGCATTTGGCCTCATGGATGGTGGTTGGGACAGGTATTTGGCATAGTGAATGGCTTATAGACTATATTGATTTTGATCGGATGATTATAGCCGGATCTTATGCAATGAGTGGGGCGGGTCCCTTATCTATCGGCGGCGGCAGCGGTTACATCCAGGTTACCATGGGCCGGATAGTGCCTGACGATGTTGAAGCTACTGAGGTTGACGAGGGTACTGTTCCAGAGGAAAAAGATAAGAAGCCGGCTGCCGTCCTTCCGCCATTTCTGGCGTTCAATGCAGTTTTCCACGACAGCTCGGGCGACGGCATCCTTGAGGGTGGCAAGGAGGTTTCTCTGCGGGTGGAGGTGGAAAACCGCGGGGAAGGACCGGCAAATGATGTTCAGGTTCTCCTTTCCGGGCATGATGACATTATCAGCTATCTGGGAGAAAAACGTACTCTCGGAGATATCAAGGCGGGAGAAAAGAGAACAGCCGAATTTAAAGCAACGCTGCCCTTGCAGATCGCGGCGGATGCCGGGAACCTCCGAATAAATGTTCAGGAAAAGCGGGGATTCTCTCCTGCCGAGGCAAAGGTTTTAAAAATTGCAGTCAAGCCGGGTACCGTCAGGGAAAAAGTGGAGGTAATATCTGCAGTTCCTAAAATGATTTTTTTTGCCTCGCTGAAGGATCAGAATAACAATCGTGTATTGGACGGCGGCGAGGAAATATCGCTTCAAGTAGAAATTGAAAACAAAGGCGAAGGACTCGCCAGGGATGTGCATGTTGTTTTGTCGGGACATCCTACCCTCATCCATACCCTCGGCGCTTCCAAGTCAATCGGCGACCTGCAAACTGGAGAAAAAAAGGTGGCTGTTTTTAAAGGTATCCTGCCTGAACATATCGCATCGGAATCTGCCACACTTCGTATTGAAATCAGGGAAGGCAGGGGTTTTTCACCCACGGAGCGCAGAGTCCTTCAGGTGGCAATGAGAACTGCCGAGGTAAAGGAAGTCATTGAAGTGGTTTCCGAAGTGGATGTGGATGATATTCCCTCAAGAATAAGAGGTTTTGAAAAGAAAGAGGATTTTGCTCTGCTGTTTGGTATCAGCACCTATCGGGAAAAAAGCATTCCCGAAGTGAAATACGCGTCCAGGGATGCGGAAGTCATGGCGAAATATCTTGAGCATTTATCCGGAATTCCCCGATCCAATATTATGGTGTTGACGAATGACAAGGTTACAAAGAGTGATCTGGAGGCGTACATAGAGGATTGGCTGCCTCGGAGGGTCACGAAGAATTCCAGGGTTTTTGTTTATTATGCTGGCCATGGTGCGCCTGATCCGCAAGGCAAGGATGCCTATATTGTTCCCTTTGACGGGAATCCGGATTTTCCATCCAAGCTGTATCCATTGAACCGCATGTACGATACACTGAACAAGCTTCCCAACAGGGAAATTGTTGTCATGCTTGACAGCTGTTTTTCAGGGGCTAAAGGTAGAAGTGTAGCCAGTGAAGGGGCAAGACCGCTCGTGATGTCGGTTGAGAGTCAATCTCTGGCAGTGGGAAAAGTGACTGTTGTTGCGGCTTCAACAGGCAGCCAGATCAGTTCCGATTATGACAAAGTTCGTCACGGTTTATTTACGTATTATCTTCTGCGGGGGCTCAGAGGGGATGCGGACATTGAAAAACAAGGTGTTGTCGATCTGGGATCGCTATACCAGTATGTCAGTACCAAGGTATCGGAGAAAGCCTCTCTGGAGTTTAACCGTGATCAGACTCCCGTTCTCCTTCAGTCGGCAGCGCTGGCCGCAGAGAGAACGAAAATGCCAGTAGCAAGGACACGTTGATGAAGAGATAGCATAGTCCTGACGTTGAGAAGCTGAAAGGAAGGTTTAGTTTAAGGAAATGACACTTAAAGAGCACATAAAACTTATTACCAGGGCAGAACATTGGGACCCCTTTTTGGTTTTGGGGATGCATGAAATTGAATCCGGCAAAAAGAAGACAATTGCTGTGCGTGCTTTTTTGCCGGATTCAGATGAAGCATGGGTCGTTGATGTCAGCGACAATAAGGCTTATAAGATGGAAAAGACCAACAAGGCAGGTTTTTTTGAAAAGAACTTTGATGACAGAAAAGAATTATTCAGATATAAGCTGAGGCTAAAGGCATCCAATGAGCACATATTTGAATTTCACGACCCTTATTCATTCTGGCCTGTGCTTTCCGACTTTGACCTTTATCTTATCGGCGAGGGGAGCCATTACAAGAAATATGAAAAGCTCGGCAGCCATGTCACGGAGATTAACGGGATAAAGGGTGTTCATTTTGCTGTCTGGGCTCCTAATGCAAAAAGGGTAAGCATTGTAGGCGATTTCAATAACTGGGACGGCAGGAGGCATCAAATGCGTGTGCTGGGCTCGTCAGGCATATGGGAGTTATTTATCCCCGGGCTTGATGAAGGGAAGATTTATAAATTTGAGATAAAGGCCCAGTCCGGCGATATTCTTCTGAAGGCAGACCCCTATGCTTTTTATTTTGAGGTCAGGCCCAAGAGCGCCTCTATTGTCTATAACATAAATAAATATCAATGGAAAGACGATGAATGGCTTGATATGCGTTCCAAAAAGAACTGGAACGAGTCACCGGTTTCGGTTTATGAGGTGCATCTGAGTTCATGGATGCGCATGCCTGAAGAGGAGAACCGTTTTCTTACATATAAGGAGCTGGCTGAAAAATTGATCCCTTATGTAAAGGAAATGGGCTATACGCACATAGAACTTCTTCCTGTAACAGAACATCCCCTTGATGCATCATGGGGATATCAGACAATCGGATACTTTGCTCCGACAAACAGATACGGGACCCCTGCTGATTTCATGTATTTTGTGGATAAGTGCCATCAGGACAATATCGGTATTATTCTTGACTGGGTGCCTGCGCATTTTCCGAGGGATGCTCATGGGCTTGGGTATTTTGACGGCACAGCATTATATGAACATGCAGACCCGAGGAAGGGTGAACATAAGGACTGGGGCACGCTTATTTTTAATTATGGAAGAAATGAGGTAAGAAATTTCTTAATCTCAAATGCGCTTTTCTGGCTGGAAAAATATCATCTTGACGGCTTAAGGGTTGACGCTGTGGCCTCAATGATATATCTTGATTATTCAAGAGAAGAGGGTGAATGGATTCCGAATGTTTTCGGAGGCAGGGAAAACCTTGAGGCAATTGATTTTCTTAAAAAATTCAATGAGATTGTCCATCAACAGCACGCCGGCGTTCTTACTATTGCAGAAGAATCAACAGCATGGCCGGGCGTATCAAAGCCGGTATATCTCGGAGGCCTTGGTTTCAGCCTCAAATGGAATATGGGATGGATGCATGACGTGCTCGAATATTTTTCGAAAGAGCCTGTCCATAGAAAATATCATCATAACAATCTGACATTCAGCCTCCTTTATGCCTTTACGGAAAATTTTATGCTCGTGCTTTCACATGATGAAGTTGTGCACGGCAAGAGTTCCATGCTTGGCAAGATGCCGGGCGACATGTGGCAGAAATTCGCTAACATGAGGCTTTTATACGGTTTTATGTATGGGCATCCCGGCAAGAAACTTCTTTTTATGGGAGATGAGATAGGACAGTGGGATGAATGGAAACATGAACACAGTATTGACTGGCACCTGCTCCAGTACGAGCCGCATCAGAAGCTCAGGAGATTTGTTACAGACCTGAACAGAATTTATAAATCAGAGCCGTCATTGTTTGAGGTTGACTTTAATTATTTGGGTTTTGAGTGGATAGATTTTCGCGATACAGAGCAGAGCATAATAGCATTCCTGAGAAAAGCAAAAAAGACTGACGATTTTCTTGTGTTTGTGTGCAATTTTACACCTATCCCGAGATATGACTACAGGATAGGTGTGCCGGGGCCGGGCTTTTACAAGGAAGTTTTAAACAGCGATTCTTCAGAATACTGGGGCAGCAATATCGGAAACTCAGGCGGTGTCGTAGCAGAGGCGGTGCAATGGCACGGAAGGCCGTATTCGATAAACATAACATTGCCGCCATTGGCAGTTGTGGTGTTTAAGCCAGTTGCCTCATAATAAAATGTTACCGAAGGCTCGTTGACTCAACGTGTTTTTTATAATACAGAGAGAAGATTTTTTTCAGCTTCTCTTCCA
>WPIF01000018.1 GCA_009773185.1 Nitrospirota bacterium
CTCCTTTTACGCGCATGTTTTTCCGGTAACATGCATTATGAGTCAACGATTCCTTTTTATCCTTTACTTCGGTAACATTTATTGTGAGGCAATTCGCTTCTGCTTTTCAAAGAACACTTTCCGTTCAAAATAAATTATAATTACTTTATGCGCATACAATATTTCCTTTATTTCCTGTTCGGGGGCATTATCACAAGCGGGGTCACTTATCTCGCACACCAGTCAAAGGGACTGCTGGCGGCCTTTGTAGGAACGCTGCCGCTGATAACAATCAGCACTTTTGTGCTTATACATTTTCACAGCGGCCAGGGCGCGGTGCTGGCTTATGCAAAAGGGCTTATTGTCATGATATTCCCGTGGATGGTCTTTATCCTCTCAGTCATCTTCCTCATGCCCAGGATAGCGTTTATCTATGCTTTGCTTGCGGGTTTTTGCCTCCAGTTGGCAGCTGCTTTTTTGATCTTTGCATTGTCCGGGGATTTCCTGAAGTTCTGATGTGGCTTTTGAGCCTCTCCCTTCACCTACTCACCCATTCACCTATTCACCTGTTTTTCATCCCACAGATAATTCTTGTTTTTCATAGTTATAACGTCTATCATTAAGTGAATTTTGGGGGATGGGCGAATGAAAGAACTTATTCCAGTTGAGATAATAGAGAAAAAAATCTATCTGGTTCGTGGTCAGAAGGTCATGCTCAGCTCTGACCTTGCAGCGTTATACTGTGTTGAGCCAAAAGTCCTGATACAGTCAGTTAAGAGAAACATCGAACGGTTTCCCGCAGATTTCATGTTTCAGCTTTCAAATCAAGAGTTTGTCAACTTGAAGTCACAAATTGTGACTTCAAGTTGGGGCGGTATTCGCCGTGCTAACCCGTATGCTTTTACTGAACAGGGTGTTGCAATGCTTTCAAGTGTTCTGAGAAGTAAGCGGGCTATTGAAGTCAATATTCATATTATGAGGGCGTTCGTTAAATTACGGGAACTGATGGCGACACATAAAGAACTTGCCCGTAAACTCGCTGACATGGAAAAGAAATACGACGCACAATTCAAAGTCGTGTTTGATGCTATCCGACAGCTTATGGCGCCGCCGGAAACAAAGAAAAGGAAGATCGGGTTTGAGGTCAGGGAGAGCAGGGCGAGATACGGGGCATCCGGGCGCAAGAAATCGAGATAGCTTTGCAGTTTCCCGCGCTATTCACCCATTCACCTATTCACCGTTTTTCATCCCACAGATAATCCTTGTTTTTCATGGGGCAAAGTATTATCATTAGTTAATTTTTAGAGGGATGATTGATGGGAGAAAGAGGAGATGAAAAGTGTTATTGCAAGACCTGACCCTGTTCTGTCCTCATGATCTAGAGCAACAGACGGGCGAAAAATGGACTGGTTATCTTGATAAATACAAACAGTGATAAATAAGAAAGAATTTAAAAAAGCAATAGCCGAGCCACTCAGAGCATCTGGATTTCTCAGTAGGGGGCAGACTTGGTATTTAGATGGGCAGGATGCTATTGCTATAATTAACATTCAAAAGTATGAATACAGTGAGATGTATTTTATCAATGTGGCTTTTTGGCTTAAGGCGCTTGGCTATATGGAATTTCCTCCGGCGCATAAATGTCATCTTGATTTTAGAGTAGAGTCTCTTTTCCCTCAACACAGAGAATTGCTTATAGCTTCGTGCACGTTAACCGAGGCAGATGAAGATAACGTGAGATGGCTGAAAGCTTTTATTGTAGATGAATTAGTCCCGTTTTGTCGTGAATGTTTGCAGCAATCACAACTTAAAATCTTCTATAAGGAAGGCCGTTTTTTAGAAGGTATGGTAAGAAAAGAAGCAAAAACTGTTCTGTCCAATGGCTCGTCTTAGGAGGAGGTAGGGCTTGCAATACAACATCCCCTCTTTTAGCAAGCGTGAAAGCGCTCAAAAAAATAGTGTAGAAGTTCCATAGTCCATAGAGCCATAGCACAGCTCGCCTCGGCGAGTCACTTCGTGAAAGTTCGGAAGTGCAATAGTCAAAAGTGCAGTGGCCCCGGCGGCTCTACGCGGTACTTCGAGAAGCCAAAAGTGCCATAGTTCCATAGTGCCAAAGCTTCAAAGTATATCCAATAAGCAATACTTCATATATTAAATGAACTCTGACGCAAATAATATGCTTAACTTTAGTATATAATTTATGCTATAGTTCAGCTATAAGATGAACTATAGCTCTTTTGATATACTATGGAAACTCTGACAGGTATAGGGAAGGAAGACAGAAAGCGGCTTTCGGAGCTGTTCCGGGAGACGAAAGGCACCATCTCGGTCACGGATGCTGCCGACATACTGAAAATCACTTCGACCGATGCAGCAAAGATGCTTTCCCGCTGGGCAAAGAAAGGCTGGCTTTCACGTGTGCGCCGAGGCTTGTATATTCGTGTAGCCTTTGAATCCCGTACAACCGATATTTCGTTGGAAGACGCATGGATTATTGCTGAGCGGTTATATTCTCCCTGCTACATTGGCGGATGGAGTGCAGTAGAATATTGGGACTTAACAGAGCAAGTATTCCGTACTGTAGTGGTCATGACAACACAAAAACCGAGAGAACGTAATCCCATAATCAAAGGAACAAATTTTTTACTGAGGACTATATCTGAGAAGGAAATGTTTGGACTTAAACCTGTTTGGAGAGGACAGGTAAAGATATCTGTGTCTGATCCCTCGCGTACAATTCTTGATACGCTGGACGACCCCAGACTTGGAGGCGGAATACGTTCTGTTGCAGATATGTTTAGCAATTACCTGAAATCAGAGAACAAAGACCTAAAGTTGTTGATCGAATATGCTAAGCGTTTAGGAAATGGCGCTGTCTTTAAACGCCTTGGTTTCTTATTAGAGCGTTTTGCTTCAGACCAGATATCTTTTATCAATGACTGCAAATCCCAACTTACTACAGGGAATGTTAAACTTGATCCAGCGCTGGAGTCTGACAGGCTGATTACACGATGGAGATTGTGGGTGCCGGAAAGTTGGGCAAATCCCGAAAGAAAACTTACGCCTTCAAACGGGACAAGGGAGAAATGATTTGATCGGCCGCAATGAAATAATGGATTTCTCCAGAGAGTTTATCCTCACAGCAAATGTTATTGAAAAAGACTATGTGCTTGGATGGGTATTGGCTGGAATTTCTAACCATCCTGAACTGAGTAAAAGCTGGGTGTTCAAAGGCGGTACTTGTTTAAAGAAATGCTATTTTGAGACATATCGCTTTTCCGAGGATCTGGATTTCACCGTCATTAATTCCGAGCATCAAAATGAAAGTTTTTTAATCAATGTCTTCAAAGAGGTTGCTGATTGGGTTTACGAGGCAACTGGCATTGAAATTCCGAAGGAAACAATCCGTTTCGAAGTTTATACAAATCCACGAGGCAAAATATCAGTGCAAGGCAGAATTAGTTATCGCGGCCCGTTGCAACCGGGAGGCGCTCTGCCACGTATAAAATTAGATTTAACTGATGATGAGGTTTTAGTTCTCGCTTCTGTCAATAGTGAAGTGCATCATCCGTACTCTGACAAACCGGAAAATGGGATTCAAGTTCAGGCCTATGGCTTTGAAGAACTTTTTGCAGAAAAGATTAGGGCGCTGGCAGAGCGGTTGAGGCCTCGTGACCTTTATGATGTGATTCATTTGCACCGGCATGACAATACGAAACATGGGCGTGACATTATTTTGAGCGCACTCGAAAAGAAATGCAGTTTTAAAGGTATATCTGTGCCAACAATGGATATTCTCGAGAACAAACCGGAACGGGAAGAATTACAAACAGAATGGGAAAACATGCTGGGACATCAAGTGCCTGTGCTACCCCCTTTTGAGCAATTCTGGGAAGAGCTTCCGGCATTATTTGAGTGGTTATATCGCGCAGTTGTCAAACCAGCACCTTCTTTTATGGCAGTTATGGGAGATGCAATTGATACGGCATGGCATCCTCCAGCAATGTCTCAGGCTTGGCATATATCAGCGCCGATCGAGGCAATACGCTTTGCTGCTGCGAACCGATTGTGCGTAGATTTGACTTATCAAGGGAGTCGCCGTTTGATAGAGCCATACTCATTACGTCGTACGCGCGATGGAAACTTGTTGCTCTATACAGTAAAGCATAATACAGGAGAAAATAGATCATACAGGGTTGACCGAATTCAAGGCGCTCAAATTACAAAGATTCCGTTTACCCCACGATATGTAATTGAGTTGACAACCGCGGGTTCGATCTCTGCTCCGTCGACTAACGCAAGAATAGGGGGAATTGCCAGTGTAAGACCGCAGTCAATTATATCATCTGGCAGAAGACCAAAAAGTTCTACGTCAGATTACGGTCCTAAATATGTTTTCGAGTGCAGTTATTGTGGTAAAAAGTTTACCCATAAAACGAATGATTCTAAACTAAGCAAGCATAAAGACAAAGATGGATATCCTTGTCTTGGCCGCACTGGATTTTTTGTCGACATGAGGTATTAAACGGGGATTTGGCAGAGCGTTGCTGAAGTGACAAAAAGTGCAGAAGTCAAAAGTTCAACGTATATGCTTTTTATTGTAAAATAAAGCACACACAAAAGAGGTGATAAGATGCCATCTAAGAAAAGAATAAAATTTACCGAAGAGCCGATGGATAATCTCAGAGTTGTAAAGACGCTTATTCCAAAGAACGAGTTCTTTGAGCTTCAGAGATACGGCGCCAAAAAGGTAAGGAAACTGAAGCTGACAGAAAAAGTCATAGAGAAACTGATATTTGAAGACAGGTAATGTTGAATGGCATTGGCATCACGAGAATCGCAGGATTTTTATATTCTTTCAGGAGATAAAGGCATTCCTGGTCTATAGCGCGGAAGTGCGGAAGGCTGGAAGTCGGGAAGCGGACAAGTACGCAAGTGGGAAAGAAGGCAAGCGGAGAAGCAAGCAGGCAGAAAAGTTAAAAGATAAATGAGCATGCTCGATCAGCTAAATTTATGCTGATTTTTTTTCGGTCTTTTCCTGCTTCACACGCTCGTGTAGCCAAACCTTTATCAATGCGCCCCTGTCAACGCCTATCCGCCGACGGATTTCATCTATATCAGCCACGAGAGACTCTGCAACATCGAGTGTCAGGCGCACCTTTTTCCCGTGATGGACAATCTTTGCCTTTGACATATCAATGAGGTCGTGGATGTCTTCTCCCGCGTCAAACCTTCTGTCGAATTCTATCGCGCTTTTAGCCTGTCTTTGCCTTGCCATACAGTTTCTCCTCCTTTTCCCTCGAACGTCTAACCGATATTATCCTGATAGTATTGCTTCGTATAGTATAAACGGCAGTCCATAATCTGCCCTGAAGTTTGGCAATGACGATGTTCCTCTTTTCGACAGGATGCGGTGCCTCTATTTCAATCCGGTCTTCGTCAAGCCAAAGTTCCCTTGCCGTCTCAAAGTCAATGCCGTGCTTTTCTCTGTTAGCCTTGCTCTTTGCACCATCCCATTCAAACTTCATGATATATTATACATATTTTGACCATTATTTGTACAAATAAGTCCTATAGGCTAGAGGGAAGCGCGGAAGGCTGCACGTTGGCAATCAGGCAAGTAAGCAAGCGGGCTAGAGGGAAGCGCGGAAGGCTGCACGTTGGCAATCAGGCAAGTAAGCAAGCGGGAAAGAGGGCAAGCGCGGAAGAGCTGAAGCCCCATAGTCCATAGAGCCCATCTCACCGGAGAGACATTTTACCCTTGACATGACATCCAAATCGTGATAATTCTTGAACAAGAACGTGGAAAAGGAGATGATGTGGAGGATGAAAATATTGCCTAAGACGGGTACGTAAATGTTTTGAAAGGAGGATGAAATGAAAAGGAAGATAGCCATTTTAATCTCGGTATTGATTGTTGCCGCGCTCATCCTGAGCGTCTCTGCTCCTGCCATGGCTAAGGCTTACTCCAAAGAAGCGAAGGCGGTGTTCGACTTTAGGGCGGGGAATGCAAAAAGCGCATCGAGTCTTCTTACTCTCGTACACCAGACATATAAGGATATGGCTGCCAGGGGGAAGGACATGAAACCGTCCTTTGTCGTCGTGTTCATCGGCCCATCGGTAAAGCTCATATCGCATGACAAGACGGGGATGACTGAAGAGGATAAAAAAATAATGGACGAGATAGCCAACACGGTCGCGCTCATGTCCAAAGACAACATCAGGCTTGAACTCTGACTCGTCGCCGCAAGGGTCATGGGTGTTGACCCCAAGACAGTGCTTTCGGAGATCAAGCATGTGGAAAGCGGCTGGATATCCCTTATAGATTATCAGGCAAAAAGATATTCGCTGGTGCCCGTGTATTAAACAGAAGGGCCGCGCAAAGGCGCGGCCCGCAGAAAAGCGCGAAAGAATTTTCAGATTTTAATTTTTGATGAGATCTTGTTCTTTGCAGCCTTTTTAACTGATCTCTTGAGAATCAGCAGGAAAGCGGGCAAGTGCAAAAGCTATCAAGTACGCAAGTTCAAAAGCCAAAAGTACAAAAGTGCAGAAGACACTAAGCCGCGCGGCGATGTACGCGTTTTTCCACCTCATGCCCAATCGTGCGCATTGCGATGCGGAGCTCATAATCTGCCTGCATCCCTACCCAAACCTCGGGCGACGTGCCGAAGTATTTGCCAAGCCGTATTGCCGTGTCCGCGGTAATAGCACGCTTGCCGTTGACGATAGCGCTTATGCGGCCGGGGGGCACTGCGATGTCACGAGAGATCATATTGATGCTGATCCCCAAAGGCTTCATAAAGTCCTCAAGGAGAATCTCTCCTGGGTGAATCGGTTCAAGAAGTTTCTGTTTTGAAATCATGTCACACCTCTAATGGTAGTCTGTTATTTCAACGTCAAAGGCGTCGCCGTCTTTCCAGAGAAAGCAGATTCGCCACTGATCGTTGATCCTGATACTGTATTGTCCCTTGCGATCCCCTTTCAGGGCTTCGAGCCGGTTGCCCGGCGGAACCCTGAGGTCTTCCAGATGCCTGGCACGGTGAAGGTACAGGAGCTTACGCCGTGCAACCCGTTCGATAGAACGAAACCTCGGCACGTCCTGGTCGTTGAACAGCGTCTCAGCTTTTGCATCACGGAATGACCGGATCATTATGAATAGTCTATTACGTCATGTGTAATATGTCAAGCGGCATAGACTGCCCCGGCAGGATAAAACAGGCATTAGGAAAAAAGTCTGTTTTATGGTATTTATATAGCAAAGGAGCTGGCTATGGACGTGTTCACCGCAGTAAAAGAAAGAAGGAGCATAAGGAAGTTTCTGAAGAAAGATATTTCTGAAGATGTTCTTGATAAGCTTGTTGATGCGCTCATCTGGGCGCCGAGCGCAGGTAATCTCCAATCAAGGAAATTCTTTTTTATCAGTGATGAAAAAACCAAGGGCAGGCTCGCTTCTGCTGCGCTCAATCAGGGATTTATTTCAGATGCGCCTGTCATTGTCGTGTGCTGCGCTGATACTGCTAAAGCATCCCCTTACGGACAACGGGGTATTGAACTCTACGCTCTTCAGGATGTCTCGGCAAGTATCATGGCCATGATGCTTGTTGCCCATGAGGCAGGGCTTGGAACCTGCTGGGTCGGCGCTTTTAAGGATGAAGAAGTATCAAGGGTTCTCGGCCTTGGTAATATGCTTCGGCCTGTTGCGATTGTGCCTGTGGGTTATCCTGCAAAAATTCCAAAGCCGACATCAAGGGTCTCAAGGACAGAGGCTGTAGAATTCAGATAGGCATTACAAGAGTCACAGGAATTTTAGACAGGGCATAGCATTTTCGCTCATTCTCGCTTCGCTCCGAGGAATTTTGCCTCTTGTTTATTAAAATACATCCTGTCGGAGTATCAGCAAAATAAAACCGCTCAAATACCATGCCCTGTCTATCTTATTGGATAAAGGCGTGTTATCTCAGTTTCAGCCTCAACGCCCAGTAGAGCCAGAGGACATGGGATTTGAGGAAGTACCAGACTTCTTCAGGAATATTGTCACTTCTGATTTTTCTTATTGCAACAGGCACATTGATTTCCAAAGGGCAGTTCTCCCTGCATTTTCCGCATGAGAGGCAGTATTCGAGCTTTTTGTTGACCTCGTCAGCAGTAAGGCTCTGGAGCGCAAGCCCCTTGCCGCCGAGATATTTTTCATCCGCAAAGAAATTTCCGACTGTGTTATACATCGGGCAGTGAATCAGGCAGTTGCCGCAGTCAATGCAGTAAAGAAGCTCTTTATACTCGCCCTTCATAATCTCGGAGCGCTTGTTATCAAGGAGAATTACAGTCACATCCTTTGGAGTGTGTACTCCCCGGAAAAATTTCTTCTCCACATCCGCTGTCTTGCTTACTCCGCTTATAATCTCCACAAATGACGGGATTGTAGAGCCGGTTGCATTGAAGCATATGACCTTAAGCATGTTAAGGGCATCCTCGACAGAAGGATATATCTTGTCTATGCCTGTTACGACTATATGCTTATCTCTTCTGATGGACTCGTAGATGTTCCCTTCATTATGGGTTATGACAATAGAACCTTCTTCAGCAGTGATTGCATTTGCTCCTGTAATCCCTACCTTTGCCTTTTCGATATAATCCCTAATCTCATCCCTTATGAATTTGACGATTTCCTCAGGGTTATCGCTGATATTTTTTTTGTAGTATGAAGAAAGCCCTTCTGCAATCTTCTTTGCAGACATGTGCGCAATAGGGCCGGTTGGATGAGAGGGCTTGAGATTCATGACCTGAAGGATTCTATCGCCTATGTCTGTCTCTATTACCTCAATACCGTGTTTTTCAAGCTCATGTGTGAGGTCTATCTCTTTTGTGACATTGGATTTTGATTTTACTATGAGTTTTTCATTGCCTATCTCATTAAGCACAGCCTTTATCGCATCGCCTTTGTCTTTTGCCCTTATTACCTTAAAGCCGTTGCCTTCGAGCTTCTTTACAGCCTTTTCAAGGAGTTCTTCATTGCCAATGCATAGCTCACGAGCAGCTTTCAGCCTCTTCTTCTTTTTTTCAAAATCATGAAGGGGGTTGTTTTTCTGCCGTTCTTTCACGGAATTGAAGGCCTTTTTCAGGGCTGCTACTTCATCAAAATTCATGGGGTATCTTAACCTTATTTCAGCATGAATATCAATTTGCCGGTTGTCTTTCGAGCAATGTGTTTGCGGCGGCAAAATATAAAAACCACTTATGTTATAATTAAAATCCCAAACAGCTTGAAAAATAGCTTGATAATTAGATAGAATTGTAGACTTTATTGTGGAGGAAAATTATGGCTGAGATGATGGAGATTCGATGGCATGGAAGGGGAGGCCAGGGAACAGTTACTGCTGCAAAGGTTTTGGCAGATGCATGCCTCAGCAGCGGACGGCATGTCCAGGCATTTCCGGAATACGGCCCTGAGAGGGCAGGAGCGCCGCTGAGGGCATACAACAGGATTAGTTCAAAGGAACTGAGGATGCATTGTCCGGTCCTCAATCCTCAGGTTGTAAGTGTTGTTGATGCAACATTGCTTGACAGCATCAATGTCGCAGACGGTTCTACAAAAGACGCTATATTTGTTGTAAACACATCAAAGGACCCCAAAGAGATAAGGGCCAAGCTAAAAGCACAGCAGGGGCAGAAGGTCTATACAGTTGACGCATCGAAGATAGCAAAGGAATGTATTGGAAGGTCACTGCCGAATGCTCCCATGCTCGGAGCTATATGCAAGGTAACCAGCCTTGTGTCTCTCGAAAGTCTTCTCGAAGATGTAAGAAAAAGCTTTGGAAAGAAATTCGCACAGAAGATAATAGACGGCAATCTTGAGGCAACAAAGCGCGGATACGGGGAGGTAAAAGAAGGATGAAACTGAAGGGATGGAAAGACGTAATACCCGGCGCTGTCTGTACCGAAGCAGGCAGTGCTTTAAAGTTTAAAACAGGCTCATGGAGGGCTTCAAGGCCTAAATGGATAGAGGATAACTGTATCCAGTGTTTATTCTGCTGGATATATTGCCCTGATATGGCTGTCAATGTTAAAGACGGCAAGATGACAGGATTTAATTATGACTATTGCAAGGGCTGCGGCATATGCGCCCTTGAATGCCCCGGCAAAAAAGGGAATAAGGCAATTGTCATGGAAGAGGAGGGCAAATAATGGCAAGGGTTGTTGCAGTTACAGGAAACGAAGCAGTTGCCGAGGCGTTGAGACAGGTTAACCCTGATGTCAGTTCAGCATATCCTATAACCCCTGCGACAGACATTATGCAGAGGTTTACAGGTTTTGTGTCCAACGGCAAGGTCAAGACAGAGATGATACTTGTGGAAAGCGAGCACAGCGCCATGAGCGGATGCATTGGAGCATCTGCAGCAGGCGGCAGGGTCATGACTGCTACTTCTTCACAGGGGCTTGCACTTATGTGGGAGGAACTGTTTATAGCCTCAGGCACAAGGCTGCCCATTGTTATGGCTTTGGTAAACAGGGCCTTGTCCGCGCCTTTAAATATTCACGGTGACCACTCTGATGGAATGGGAGCGCGTGATTGCGGCTGGATACAGCTTTGGTCTGAAAATGCACAGGATGCATATGACAATACGATACAGGCCTTCCGCATAGCAGAGCATATGGACTTAAGGCTTCCTGCGATGGTTTGTCTGGACGGTTTTATAATCAGCCATTCCATAGAAAGAATAGAGTATATAGAAGACGATAAAGTAAAAAACTTTGTCGGGGAATTCAAAAACCTGAATCCTTTGCTCGACCTTGAGCATCCGGTCAGCTACGGGCCCTTGATACTTCCTGATTATTATATGGAATACAGGAAGGCGCATGCCGAGGTCATGTCAAAGGTTGCGGGTGTGGTTTTAGATGTGGCAAAAGACTTTGAGAAAATATCAGGCAGAAAGTACGGACTGTTTGAAACATACAGGCTGGATGATGCGGAGATAGGCCTGGTTATTCTGAATTCAGCTGCCGGGACATCAAAAGACGTGATTGATGCCTTCAGGGAGAAGGGAATTAAGGCAGGCTTGCTAAAGCCCAGGTTATACAGGCCGTTTCCCTATGAAGAGGTAGGCAATGCACTTAAGCATCTGAAGGCTGTCTGTGTTCTTGACAGGGCTGATGCGTTCGGAGCTTCTTACGGCCCGCTGTTTATGGATATCGCATCAAGTCTTTACACCTGTAAGGAAAAACCTGTGCTCATAAACAAGATATACGGGCTTGGAGGAAGGGATTATCTGCCTGAGCATGCAGGGCTTGTGCTTGACGAGCTTGCTGGGATAGCAAAGACAGGGAAAGTTAAAACATTCAAAGAATATATCGGAGTGAGGGAATAACATGGCAACACCAACAGGAATTACACTAAAAGAACTTTCAAAAAAAGAAGGGCTGCTGACATCAGGCCACAGGATGTGTGCCGGCTGCGGTGCGCCTATAATCGTGAAAATGGTTCTACTTGCGGCAGAAGGCCCGATTATAGCAGCCAATGCAACAGGGTGCCTTGAGGTCTCTACCTGCATATCTGATTACACGGCATGGAAGATCCCATGGATACATAATGCCTTTGAGAATGCCGCGGCTACACTCTCCGGAGTTGAAACAATGTACAGGTCATTAAAGAAGCAGGGCAAGATAAGCAAGGACATAAAATTCATAGCCTTTGGCGGCGACGGCGGAACTTATGACATAGGCCTGCAGAGCCTTTCAGGAGCCATGGAGCGAGGGCATGATATGCTTTACGTATGCTATGACAACGGTGCATATATGAATACAGGCATCCAGCGCTCAAGCGCTACTCCATTCGGAGCAGACACAACAACATGTCCTGCCGGAAGCGTTATTCCGGGCAAGACGCAGAACAGGAAGAACCTTACAAAGATAATGGCAGCGCACAACATACCTTATGCTGCGCAGGCATCACCGAGCCACTGGATGGACCTTGTAAAAAAGGTGAAAAAGGCATTATCTATCACGGGCCCGAAGTTTATGAATATACTTTCTCCCTGCAACAGGGGCTGGAGGTCGCGGACTGACGACGCCATAATGTTGAGCAGGCTTGGCGTTGAGACATGTTACTGGCCTCTGTATGAGATTGAAGATGGGGCCACAAAGGTAACCTTTAAGCCAAAGGAGAAAAAGCCATTGGTAGATTTCCTTAAGCCGCAGGGAAGATTTAAACATCTCTTTGCTCCTGAGAACGAATGGATGCTTAAGAAGTTTCAGGAGATTGTTGACAAGGAGTGGGAGTCTCTGCTTAAGTCCGACTCAGGTCGTTGCGACTCGAAACCGAGCGGAAAGGCGCCGGGAGCGGAATAGCTTAAGGTCTGCGGCCCGCAGAGTTGATTATTGGCGGTGTTTCTGATAACGTAAATTAAAAATCTTCAGCCCCCTGTTTATTTTAGGGGGGCAAGAGGGCTTAGAAGGAGAAAAGACAGAGGATGGCCGGTTCTGACCTTGTGATGTATGAAAATGAGTTCCAGAAGATTGATGAGGAACTCCAGAAACTCCACCAGCAGGCAAATGCGACCGTTGTTTTCCTCGTGGATAAGAACGGCCAGCTTATAGCATCTGCCGGCGATACGCATGATATAGACACAACCTCTCTTGCATCCTTGACAGCCGGCAATATTGCTGCGACAGGGGGAATTGCAAGGCTCCTTGGCGAAAAGGAGTTTACTATCCTTTTCCACGAGGGTGAAAAGGACAATATCCATATTTCCCTCATCGGGCAGAGGGTTATACTTGTTGTGATATTCGACCAGAGGTCTTCGCTGGGGCTTGTAAGGCTGAGGGTCAAAAAAACTTCCGAGGCTCTCACAAAATTATTTGAGGATATAACCAGCAAGGCGGAAAAAGAAAAAAGTGAAGGTAAGGCGGCAGATTCGCCGTTTGCAGAAATAAGTGATGAAGATATTGATAATCTTTTCAAATAGGATAGTGGTTAAGTGTCTTTTATAAATTATTCTTCACGGGAAATTAATTGTAAGATTGTATATTATGGCCCGGGCCTTTGCGGCAAGACCACAAACCTTCAATTCATATACAAGAAGACAAACCCTGAACAGAAAGGCAAGCTGATATCATTGGCCACTGAGACTGAAAGGACCCTGTTTTTTGACTTTCTTCCTCTGGCGCTTGGAGATATAAGGGGGTTCAAGGTAAGGTTCCATCTCTATACAGTCCCCGGGCAGGTTTTCTACGCAGCAAGCAGAAAACTGATACTTAAAGGGGTGGATGGAGTTATATTTGTCGCTGATTCACAGATAGAGAGAATGGAGGCTAATATGGAAAGCCTTGAAGACCTCAAGATAAATCTTGCGGAACAGGGGTATGCCATTGAAAAACTCCCTTATGCAGTTCAATATAATAAGAGAGACCTTTCCAATGTTGCTCCACTTGAAGAAATGAATAAGCTTCTTAACGCAAATGGCGTGCAGTGGTTTGAGGCAGTAGCGCCGACAGGCACAGGTGTTTTTGAGACCCTGAAGAGTGTTGCCAAACAGGTCTTGCTTGAGCTCAAGAAGCATTACTAGTATAGCTGGAAGCTGACAGCTGTCAGCCGTCAGCTAATAAATAAAAAAAGGAGATTTTATGAAGAGATTTTTTGTTCTGGCAGCGATTTTAGGATTGGTTATCACAGGGTGTGCGAAGAAGGAAGAGAAAAAAGGGCAGTATCTTGTAAAGATAAACAATGTTACGATAACGAAGGAAGACCTGAAAAAGGAGATTGATGCTCTTCCTGTATTTGCCCAGAAGATGTTCGAGGGTGAGGAAGGGACCGCAAAGCTTGTTGATGAACTTATCAAAAAAGAGCTTCTTTATCAGGAGGCAAAGAAGAAAGGGCTTGATAAGGACCCTGCGTACCAGAAAAAACTGGTGGATTCCCAGAAACTGATTCTCATAAGCTCTCTGCTTGAAAAAGAGATAGAAGACAAGGCCAAGGTATCTGATAAAGACGTGAAAAATTTCTATGATAAAAACAGGGCGGATTTCACAGTGCAGGGCAAACCGATTGAATTTGAGAAAATCAAGGATATGCTTGCACAGCGGCTGACAGCCCAGAAACAGAAAGAGGTATTTGAGACTTACGTGGAAAACCTTAAGAAATCTTATAAGGTTGATATAAATAAAGAGGCAATTGCAGCTATGTCAAAAAAGGAAGAATCCAAAGAACCCGTGAAGGAAGCCCCTCAAAAAGAAGCGCCTAAAAAATAATAAAAGCATAGAAGCTCTCCGGTTTTACCGGAGAGCTTCTTCCTCAAAAGCCTGCCTGATTGCCTGTGCTGTCTCTTTATAATTGAAAAAGTTTAGTATTTCTTTTATATTTAATAACCATGCGGTTGCCGGAGTGGATAAAGGTAAAGAGCTTCACAGGGCTCCATAACACAAAAAGCATCCTGAGGGACTACGGGCTCTCTACTGTTTGTGAAGAGGCAAAATGTCCAAACAGGGGAGAGTGTTTTTCAAAGCCGACAGCCACTTTCATGATACTCGGCTCTGCATGCACAAGGAATTGCGGTTTTTGTGCTGTGGAATCTTCGAAGCCGGGGCCTCTGGATAATGATGAGCCAGAAAAGGTTGCTATGGCAGCAAAAGAGATGGGGCTTAAATATGTCGTCATAACTTCTGTTACGAGAGATGATATTAAAGACGGAGGCGCCTCTCACTTTGCCAGAACAGTTTCAGCAGTGAGAGAACATCTTCCTGCTGCAAAGATTGAGGTGCTTACGCCTGATTTCAGGGGGAATAAGGATTCGCTCAAGACAGTCCTTGATTCAGGGCCTGATGTTTATAATCATAATGTGGAGACTGTGCCGAGGCTTTATCCTTATGTAAGGCATCAGGCCGATTACAGGAATTCGTTGAATGTATTAATGAATGCAAAGAGCATAGCTCCGGAAATAACTATCAAATCAGGTTTTATGGTTGGGTTGGGTGAAACGTTTACTGAGATAATCGATGTGTTAAGGGACCTGAAGACAGCAGGCTGTGACACGGTTACAATAGGCCAGTATCTCAGGCCTTCGAAGAAAAACCTGCCTGTAAGAGAATATATCAGGCCCGAGATGTTTGATGTGTATAAGGAGATTGCGCTGGATATGGGGTTTAAATATGCGGCTTCTTCTCCGTTGGTGAGAAGCTCGATGAATGCAGAGGAGATGTACAAGTATAGCTTATAGCTGTCAGCTGATAGCAAAAATTGGAGGGATCTTGTAAATGTTTGAATTCAACAGAATAAAAAGACTTCCGCCTTATGTGTTTGCAATAGTTAACAGCCTTAAGATGGAGGCAAGAAAAAGAGGCGAGGATATAATTGACCTCGGCATGGGCAACCCTGATATGCCAGCGCCAAAACATGTTATAGACAAACTCTGCGAGGCAGCAATGAATCCCAAAAACCACAGGTATTCTGCTTCAAAGGGCATTACGCAGCTGAGGATGGCGATGTGCGAGTGGTATAAAAGAAGATATGATGTTGACCTGGATCCCGAGAGCGAGGTGGTTGTAACTATTGGTTCAAAAGAAGGGCTTTCCCATCTGGCACTTGCAACTATTCAGCCCGGAGATGTTGTTATGACACCGGCGCCTGCATATCCGATTCATCCTTACAGCGTGATAATCGCAGGAGGTGAAGTTACCAGCATCCCGATAGGCCCGGGCATTGATTTCTTTGCGGAGATGGAAAAGGCGTTTAAAAAGACATGGCCCAGGCCCAAGATGCTGATAATCAATTTTCCGCATAATCCTACAACACAGGTTGTGGAGGGGCTGGATTTCTTTAAAAAGGTTGTGGACTTTGCAAAGGAAAATAATATTATTGTTCTGCATGATCTGGCTTATGCAGACCTCTGTTTTGACGACTATAAAGCTCCGAGTTTTCTTCAGGTCCCGGGCGCCAAGGATGTAGGCGTGGAGTTTTTCTCTTTGACAAAGAGTTATTCAATGGCAGGATGGAGAGTAGGGTTCTGTGTCGGAAATAAGGATGTAGTCGGGGCCCTGATAAAGATAAAGAGTTATCTTGATTATGGAATGTTTCAGCCTATACAGATTGCAAGCATCGTGGCTTTAAGGGGCCCCCAGGACTGTGTTGAGGAATTCAGAAAGGTATATCAGTCAAGGCGGAATGAGCTGCTTAAAGGCCTTAATAAGGCAGGCTGGATTATAGAGCCGCCCAAGGCAACGATGTTTGTGTGGGCCAAAATACCTGAGCAGTTCAAGGGCATGGCCTCTCTTGATTTTGCAAAACTCCTTATTAAAGAAGCAGGAGTTGCGGTGTCTCCGGGAATCGGCTTCGGAGAAGGAGGCGATGAGTATGTAAGGTTTGCCCTTGTTGAGAACGAGCACAGGATAAAACAGGCAGTGAAAGGAATCAAAAGGGTGCTGAACAGATGATTAATATCGGTATCATAGGATTTGGGACTGTTGGAACAGGTACGGCGAAGATTCTTATCGGGAACAGGGACATTATTTCCCGGAGGGCCGGCTTTGATATAAACCTTAAGAGGATTGCAGATGTTGATATAAAAAGGGACCGGGGAATAAAGCTGGACAAGGGAGTTTTGACCACTGATGCAGAAAAGATATTGAATGACCCTGAGATTGATATTGTGGTTGAACTAATCGGAGGGAAAAGGCCTGCAAAGGATTTTATACTAAAAGCCATAAGAAATAAAAAACACGTTGTAACAGCCAACAAGGCATTGCTTGCAACAGAAGGCAACGGGATATTTGCCGAGGCGGAGAAATATGGCGTCGAGATAGGGTTTGAGGCGTCGGTCGCAGGCGGAATACCTATTATTAAGGTCATAAGGGAAGGGCTCATTGCCAACAGGATAATGGCGGTTTACGGAATAATAAACGGAACATCAAATTACATCCTCACAAAGATGACTGACGAGGGGATTGAATTCTCAGACGCGCTTAAGGAAGCGCAGCGGCTGGGTTATGCAGAGGCTGACCCGACCTTTGATATAGAGGGAATAGATTCAGCGCATAAACTGGCAATCCTTGCGTCACTGGCTTACAACATACCGCTTTCTTTAGATGAGATTTACAAGGAAGGGATAACAAGGATTACATCTCAGGATATCGAGTTTGCCGGAGAGCTTGGCTACAAGATAAAACTATTGGCGATTGCAAAGGCTTCTGATGGAAAGGTTGAACTGAGGGTCCATCCAACAATGGTTCCGAAGGACTATCTTATCTCAAAGGTTGACGGAGTTTTCAATGCAATTTATGTCAATGGAGATGCAGTCGGCGATACCCTTTATTACGGAAGGGGCGCAGGCGATATGCCTACAGGCAGTTCAATAGTGAGCGATATTGTTGACATAGCAAGAAATATAAAAAAGGGCGCAACAGGAAGAATTCCCGGCATCGGAAGCGTGAAGGGCGCAGGCCTGAAGATAAAGAATATAGAGGAAATAGAGGCGATGTATTATTTCAGGTTTTCTGCCTATGACAAACCGGGCGTGCTTTCAAAAGTATCAGGCGTGCTTGGTAAATTTAACATAAGCATTGCCTCTGTTATCCAGAAGGGCAGAAGGGTCGGAGAGGCTGTGCCGCTCATTGTCCTGGCGCACAGGGCAAAAGAGAGGGATGTTGCCAAGGCAGTTGCAGAGATAGATAAGCTTCCTGTTGTTGCGGACAAGACGCTTTATATAAGGGTTGAAGGAAGCGAAGAATAACTACAATTTTATCACTAACCCATACAACTCCGGATATTCATTTTTCACCAATACCACATCCTCTTTCAACAATCTCAACCCCTCAGGAATATGTTTGAGGAAATATTTTTTGCCTATGACTGAAGATAAGAAGCCGTAGGCGCCGAGCGCCTGCATGTGGCGCTGGAGGCGAGAGAGAAGAAGGGTGAATGGGTCAGTAGGTGAATGGGTGAATAGGTGAAGAGGTGAATAGAAATCATTAATTTTCTGTATATAGTATCCGAGAAGCCTCTCCCTCATCGCATCTTCAAGACGATGATATGGATCCCACAAGATTGATGCAATGTCATATGCCGGAAGTCCCATCCTTGCGCCCTGAAAATCAATTAATCTCGGAATCCCCTTGTGTATCATGATATTCTGAGATTGAAAATCTCTGTGGATAACTGTTTTCGGATATGAATCTGCTTTTGATGCAAGTTTGTGGAATTCATCCTCAAGCGCAGAAAGATTTTTAGGTTTTGTGTTTCTGACGCCCTTGACGAACCTTTCGGTAAAATAACCTGTCTCCCATCTGTAATGCTCATAATCAAAAATTCTGTTCTGGAGCATTGGGCATTCTGATACATTTGCAGTTGCGCTGGTGTGTATTTGAGCGGCGATGTCCAGAACTTTTCTATACATTTTTTCTATCGCTTCGTCTTCACGTTTGCATCTAAGCCAGCTGTATAAGGAAATATCTCCGAGGTCTTCGAATATAGCGCTCATTTTTTCAGGTGTTGCTTCAATCAATTGAGGAACAGGGATATTATGCTTCAGGAAAAAATTTGTGTATTCGATATGCCTGTGATAATCTGCATCTCCTTCCCTGCATTTCATAAGGACTGCTGTATTTTTGTCTTTCTTTATTCTGTAATAATTCCTGTTTGAGCCCCCTGTGCCGATTAGTATCGCATCATTGCTGCTCCTGAGAATTTCTGATTCATTAAGGGCTATTTTAAAATCAGGGCCGAGGATGCAGTTTTCGAATACCCCCTGGGGTAAAGACGAAGGAAGCACAACGCAGTTTCTTAAAGATACATTTTGACCTAACTCATTTCCCTCTTCGATTATGATGTAGCCATCTATTTCTGCCGAACTGCATTTTTTTACTGAAGGATGTATATAAACAGTCTCTCCGCTATCTCGCAAGGCATCTATAATAGCAGATGCATAAGAAGCAGGGGTCCCGATGTCATTCCAGTAACAGCCGGTGAAATCAAGAGCCTGAACTTTATGCCCTGCCTTTGCAGCTGCAAGCCATGCCACTGTTGCATGCGAAACTCCATCTGGCAGGAACTTAAATATCTCAGGGGAATATACAGCAATGCCGGTGTAGGCAACTTTTCTTGCAAGCCTGTCAGGGTTCGGAGTTGAAGTGCCGGGATTTTCAACATCAATCACATATCCGTTGTCATCTATAACCACATTGTTGTATTTAGGATAATCGTGTGTTGCCAGAGTCGCAATATTCTCTGAAGCCAGATGTGTTCCTATCAATTGTACGAAATCAATGTCAGACAGGATATCTGCATTATGGACAAGGAAATGGCTATCGGAAAGAAATCCCTCTGCGTTTTTTAATGCCCCGCCTGTACCGAGTATTGGGTCTTCGGGAAACAATTCAGCCCTGTCAGCATATACTGAACTCTTAATCCATTCTTTTATCATTTCCGGCTTATAGTGGAGGTTAATTCCGATTCTGGCGGAAGAGACTGCTGAAAACTTTTTCAGAGTAATCTCAATCAGAGGCCTTCCAAGAATGGGCAGCAATGGCTTTGGTATGTGGTATGTTACAGGCCTTAAGCGCTCACCAAGGCCTGCAGCAGGAAGAAAAATCTTTAAAGAGAATTTAGGCATGATTATTTATATAGGAGATATTTTTTTCTTATTTTTTGAAATACCTTCAGTTCTTCAGCCCACTCTTGTTCCATCAGGTTAAGCTTTGTACCTTTCTCTATCTCATTCCTGAGCCTGTCTGTTCCGGCAAGTATATCTATGGGCATCTTCTCTGTTTCATACTCATAAGGAGGCTCTTTCCATTTGAATTGTTCAGGATAAATATCGTGAACTGCCTTTAAGATGGCAACTCCTGTTTTAAATGGTTTGAATCTGTCTCTGTCAGTAACATGCATCTGTGCACCGCCGCAGAGTTTGCCTTCATGTTTCTGGAATGTCGGCTGAAAATACATTGTCCTGAAGATAACACCTGCAAGTTTGAACTCTTTTAGTTTTTTAACAAGCCTGTCAGGCTCTATGAAAGGTGCGCCGAATATTTCAAAGGGCCTTGTTGTTCCCCTTCCTTCGCTCAGGTTCGTTCCTTCTAAAAGGCACATTCCCGGATAAACAATAGCTGTATCCGGCGTCGGCATGTTAGGGGAGGGCATGACCCAGGGAAGGGCTGTTTCATCAAACAATATCTTTCTTTTCCAACTCTGCATTTTGATGACATGTAAATCCAGAGAAGGATAAAATTCATTCTTAAGATAATTCGCTATCTCTCCAATTGTCATCCCGTGCCTTATCGGCAACGGCCTTTGCCCTACGAATGATGTATAAGCCGTATCAAGCACCGGGCCTTCGGTTATTTTTCCTCCTATCGGATTTGGCCTGTCAAGTATTACTACTGATTTTTGATTTTCGAGGCATGCCTGCATGCAGAGTTCCATTGTCCAGATGAATGTGTAATAGCGTGAGCCAATATCCTGAAGGTCTATTGCAAGAACATTGATATTTTTCAGCATCCCGGCTTCCGGTTTTCTGGTATGGCCATAAAGACTGTATACCGGAATTCCTGTTTTCTTATCTCTGAAACCCTTCCATTCGACCATATTGTCCTGAGTCTCGCCAAGAAATCCGTGCTGAGGCCCAAAGATTGCATTTAATTTTAGTTTTCCTGATTTAAGAAACAGATCAACGGCATGTTCCATTTTTTTATTTACAGAGGCAGGGTGAACCAACAGCCCTGCATTAGCGCCTCTTAAGTCTTTCGGCCAGGTTTTTTTGAAAAGGTCTAAACCGGTTTTAGCCATATCAGATAGATTACATTAGTTTTTTGAAATACTACAAGGTGTGAAAACAATTGGAAGAATTTGGTGGCGGGGAGAGGATTTGAACCTCTGACCTTCGGGTTATGAGCCCGACGAGCTACCGGACTGCTCCACCCCGCGATGATGTATCGTAACCTATGCATGGAGTTGTTGTCAAATTGCAGGACAAGATGAAAGTTTTTTACAGGATGGAACAATCTTCTCGCTCATTCTCGCTTCGCTCCGAGGGCTTTTGCCTCACCCCCCTTCGTTCCCCCCTTGGCAAGGGGGGAATTTAAGAGGGGTGATTTTTGAACTATCGGCAAAAGAAACCGCTCGAAGACAATTCCACCCTGTTATTCAATCCCGGTATATCTCATCAACTGCAACTCGCTTGACAAACCTGTTTCTCTCTGATTAAATGATTTTATCTGAATTTTTATGGAGGGCGAAATGTCTGAGGCAAAGGTAACATATGTGGACGGACTTCAGTTTGTCGCTGCAGCCACATCAGGCCATGCAGTAGTGATGGACGGAGATGTTGAAGTCGGAGGCAGGGACACAGGCCCAAGGCCGATGGAGATGCTTTTGATGGGAATCGGAGGATGCTCCGGCATGGATGTTATTTCAATACTGAAAAAGAAAAAACAGGATGTCAAAGGGCTTGAGATAAATGTGAAAGGCGACAAGGCTGAAAACTATCCCAAAAAGTTTACTGATATAAATTTAGAATTTGTAGTGAGAGGAAAGAATATCTCTGAAGACGCCGTTAAAAGGGCTGTTGAACTTTCGATGGAAAAATACTGCTCTGTGAAAGCCACTCTTGAGGGGTCTGCAAAGATTACCTACAATTACAGAATAGCGGGGGAGTAGCTGGTAGATATATTCAATGATTTGTTCATGATATACTAAAAATACTAAAAACAAAGGAGGGTACATACAATGATTGCGAGATTTATTATTGTCTTGTTTTTAGCTGTATCGCTGACAGGCTGTATTGTTTTGAAAAGTGATTATGACAAGGCGTTGGCAGAGCTCAATAGCCTTAAGGCCGAGAAAGGCGATCTCTCCGGCAAGATAAAAGAGCTGGAAGAAAACCTTAAAAAGAAGGAACAGGAGTTGGCATCTTCCATAGACAGCCTTAAAGGAACCCAGAAGGAAAAGAAAGAGGCAGATGAAAAGATAAAAGCCATGGAGCAGGAAATAAAGGCCAGCTCTGATGAGATAAAGCAGCTTAAAGGCGCTATGGATGATATAAAGATTGCAAAAGACAAGGAGGTAGAAGAGTTTAAGTCGAGGGTAAGTGAAATCCAGGCACAGGCTGAAATGCTTCTTGAAAAGATAAAGGAAGCCCAAAAATAAAGACCAAAATCATTAAATGAAAACCATCTGCATTATCAAAGACGGAAGGCCTTTCTGGAACGAGATAACAGAATATCTGAAAGCTGTAAATGCAAGTATATTCCCCCTGGATTTAAAGACCCTGTTACAGAGCGTATCAGAGAAAAACCCGGCTATCGTGATAGCAGGTGAAAGGGCTTACAGGGAGGTATCAGCCATACCGCAAGGCATACCCAAATTAGTTATTGCCGAGGGGAATATTGCTGAAAGTAAATCCAGGGATGTTTATTTTTTGAAGTGGCCTGCAAGCAGGGAGTCATTTCTTGAGATGACCTCAAGGCTTCTTTATATCTCGGAGAGGAGGGATTTTAAGACTGTAATAAGTATTGCTCCTAAAGGCAAGAATGAGACTTATCTGGGAAAATCCTTGAACTTCAGCATGAGCGGTATGGCTTTTAAGGTTAACAAACCGCTCAGCCATGGTGATATTCTGACAATAAGTTTTTTTATCCCTCACACTGACAAACGTTTGAGTATTGAGGCAGAGGTGATGAGGAGTTCTGTTAACCCTGATGACGGCTCTGTTTACTATGGGTCAAGATTTCTCAGCGTCAAAGAAGAAATAAAGGATGACCTTGAAAGTTTTATCAGCAAGATTAAATGATAATTTCTTTAAATTTATATCTACTGTTGCTTTTGTGGGCTATATCCCTTTTGCTCCGGGAACATTCGGCACTCTGGCAGCTGTAGGATTTTTTTTTATCCTTAAACCGTCTCTGCCCTTGCACATAGCGTTAGCTGTTTTTTTTACAGTCATTGGCATTATATCATCAACCCGTGCAGAAAAATTTTTCAATAAAAAAGACCCAAGCTATATAGTCATTGATGAGTTTGCGGGTTATATAGTTTCATTATTATTCCTGCCTCTAAGTTGGGGTTACATAATTGCAGCTTTTTTTCTGTTCAGGATTTTCGATATAATCAAGCCCCCGCCGCTTCGAAGGCTTGAATATACTTTAAAAGGCGGCCTTGGAATAATGGCTGATGACATTGGAGCGGCAGTGTATACGAACCTTTTATTGCAGGCATGGAGGCTTATCTCTGCATGAACCTGAGGTGTTTTATAGCAATTGAGTTTCCGGATGAGATAAAAAAGAATATTGATACTTATGTTGAACAACTAAAGGCAACGAAGGCGGATGTCAAATGGGTTCCTGCAAAAAATCTTCATCTGACCTTAAAATTCCTGGGCAGTACGCCCGAGGAACTGCTGACAGAGATAAACAAAAAACTTTCATCAATAGCAAAACTGCATGACAGGTTCACATCCCGGATATCCGGCGCAGGCGTGTTCCCTAATATAAAACAACCGCGGGTTATATGGCTGGGGATAAAAGATACAGAAGAGATGATAAAACTCCAGAAAGATGTGGACGAAGCTATGAAGGAATTCGGCTATGAAATAGACGACAGGGAATTCAATCCTCACCTGACCATTGGCAGGGCCAGGTCGCCAAAAAATAAAGATATTCTGATAAAAGAACTTGCTACCCTTAAAGACGCTGATTTTGGTAAGATAGAGGTGCAAAATATTGCTCTGATGAAGAGTGAGTTGAAGCCGGGCGGGGCAGAGTATTTCAGATTAAATGAAATCCCTATTGGCAAGGGAATATAGCTTAAAGAGGAGGCAGGATGAGCAAGGAAGCAGTGAGCAGGGACAAAGATAAGGATAAAGACAAGACTAAGGCGCTTGAGATGGCGATATCTCAGATAGAGAAGAGCTTTGGCAAGGGCGCAATAATGAGGCTCGGAGCAGGCGAGATTGCAGAAGGGATTCAGATTATACCAACAGGCTCTATAACTCTTGATATGGCAACAGGCATAGGCGGTTATCCGAGGGGAAGGGTTGTGGAGATATACGGTCCCGAATCTTCGGGAAAAACTACCCTGGCCCTTAATGCAATAGCTCAGGCCCAAAAGGCCGGAGGAACAGCTGCATTTATTGATGCAGAACATGCGCTTGACACTAATTATGCGGCAAAACTGGGAGTGAGGGTTGAGGACCTGCTGATATCTCAGCCCGATACAGGCGAACAGGCCCTTGAAGTCGCTGAGTCGCTGGTAAGAAGCGGTGCTGTTGATGTTGTTGTTATAGATTCTGTTGCAGCGCTTGTTCCAAAGGCAGAGATAGAAGGCGAGATGGGTGATTCTCTTCCGGGTTTGCAGGCAAGGCTCATGAGCCAGGCATTGAGGAAGCTCACTGCAGCAATCTCAAAATCCCTGACTACAGTTATATTCATAAACCAGATACGCATGAAGATTGGTGTGATGTTCGGAAGCCCTGAAACAACTACAGGCGGGAATGCCCTGAAGTTCTATTCTTCGATGAGGCTTGACATAAGAAGGATAGATGCCATAAAGGACAATCAGGAAGTTATAGGCGGGAGGGTAAGGGTCAAGGTTGTGAAGAACAAGGTTGCACCGCCTTTCAGGCAGGCGGAGTTTGACATATATTATAATGAGGGTATTTCAAGGACAGGCGAGCTTGTAGACATAGGCGTTGAAAAAGGCCTTATAGAGAAGTCAGGCGCTTGGTACAGCTATAGCGGCAGCAGGATTGGACAGGGCAGGGAAAATGCAAAGGAATTTCTGAAGGGCAATCCTGAGAAGGCAAAAGAGATAGAAGATAAAATTATAGAAACCCTGAATCTCAGGAAATAGGGGAAGAAGAGATGGAAACAAACGAACTACTTAAGGTTGCTGTTTCACAGGGCGCATCTGACCTTCATATAAAGGTCGGCTCTACGCCTATAATAAGAGTTGACGGCGAATTAATGCCCATGACCTCAATGCCGAAACTTTCGCAGGAAGATGCGTTAAAGCTTGCATTTTCTGTAATGAGCCCGGGACAAAGGGAGATATTCAAAAAGAAAAATGATATAGACCTGGCCTATAGCGTGCCGGGACTTGGCAGATTCAGGTGTAATGTCTTTATCCAGAGGGGAGCTGTTGGCATGGTTTTCAGGGTGATCCCGGTCAAGATTCCGACTATAGAAGACCTCCAGCTGCCCGAAGTCCTTAAAAAGATAGCTATGGAGGCGCGGGGCCTCATACTTGTTACTGGAACAACAGGCAGCGGTAAATCAACAACTCTTGCTTCGATGATTGACTATATCAATACCAACCGGACAAATAACATTATAACAATAGAAGACCCGATAGAGTTTTTACACAGGGACAAAAGAAGCATCATAAATCAGAGAGAGGTCGGCACTGATACAGAATCTTTTAGTAAGGCGCTGAGGGCAGCTTTAAGACAGGACCCTGATGTAATACTTGTAGGAGAGATGCGTGATTTTGAGACAATCCAGATATGCCTCACTGCCGCTGAAACCGGGCATCTTGTGCTCAGCACCCTTCACACAATTGATGCAGCAGAGACAGTAAACAGGATTATCTCGGTTTTCCCTCCGTACCAGCACAAGCAGGTCAGGACACAACTCTCTTCTTCTCTTAAGGGAATTGTCTCTATGAGGCTTATGCCGAAGGCGGACGGGAAAGGCAGGGTTCCGGCAGTCGAGGTGCTTGTTGCCACTATAACAATTAAGGACTGCATCCTTGACCCTGATAAGACAAAAATGCTTCCGGATGTGATTGCACAGGGTGCGGTTCACTATAACATGCAGACATTTGACCAGTCGCTTTTAAACCTTTTTAAAGCAAATCTCATAACTTATGAAGATGCTTTGAGAGGCGCAACTAACCCTGATGATTTTGCCCTTAAGGTAAAAGGCATTCAGTCAACAAGTGATCTTACGTATGAATCGCCTCAGGCCCAGAAGGATCAGATGAAAATTGACAGGTTTGCAAAGTAGGCCCCTTTGTTGTAAAAACACCGGTTGAAATTATAAAAATAATGCAACTACGGGGTAAAGGCAGGGCAAGTTTAACAGAGGCAGATGCGGTTCGGTATGCTTACAGGCTTTTAAGTTACCGGGACAGGAGTGAAAAAGAACTAAGGGAGCGGCTTCAAAGAAAAGGTTTCTCTGAAGATGTTGTCCTGCATACCGTGAGCCGTCTCGCAGAGAAAGGATTTATAAATGATACGACACTCGCTGCGTCCCTTAAGAGGACTGCTGAAGACATAAAATTACTCGGCAGGCAGGGTGTCAGGCTGTTCCTCAGGCACAGGGGCCTGGCAGAAGAAATAATAAAAGATATCTGTACAGAGACGGACCACGAGGAAATAACAAGGGCCCAAAAACTTGTGGACAAAAAACTCAGGACTATGGGAAATTATTCTGCTGAGGAGGCCAGGAAAAAATTGTGGAGATTCTTGCTGAGAAAAGGGTATTCTTTTGATACAATAATGCAGATTTTAAAGCAATTCAAAATAAAGGAGGAAGAAGCATGAGAAAAAGTTTGGTAATCTTTGGGGCATTGCTGCTTGTAATCCAGTTGGGGTGTATTGAATCCGCAAGGTATTCACCGGATGAAATAAAAGGGTTCCCGCAGCCGATACAGGACCATATCAAGCATGCCGAGGTCGCAACAGGCATGACGCAGCAGCAGGTCAGATATGCATGGGGTTCTCCTTCAGCGATAAATATACTCCAGCCGACAGAAGACGGCAAGTACAGGGAAGAATGGACGTTTACAAGAAGCGGTATTTTTAAGACAAAGCTTATATTTATTGACGGAAAACTCACGCACATTATAACCAATGAGCCGGGTGTGATAAAGAATGATTAACGTCTGAGACATTGTTCATGAACAGCAAAGAGACAAGAAATGCATTCGTTGATTATTTTATTTCTAAAGGGCATGAGGCAGTAAGGAGTTCATCTCTTATTCCGAAACATGACCCATCCCTGCTTTTTACAAACGCAGGGATGGTGCAGTTCAAATCTGTATTTTTGGGGGAAGAAAAAAGGCCGTATAAAAGGGCGGTCTCATGCCAGAAATGCCTGAGGGCCGGCGGCAAGCATAATGACCTCGAAAATGTAGGGCATACCGCAAGGCACCATACTTTTTTTGAGATGCTCGGGAATTTCTCGTTCGGAGATTATTTTAAAAGGGATGCAATACTGTTTGCATGGGAACTTCTGACAGCGATATATAAACTGCCACAGGATAAACTATGGGTGTCTGTCTATGAAAATGACGACGAGGCGGAAAAGTTATGGGGTGAACTGACCGGTATACCCGGCAACAGGATAGTGCGGCTTGGCGCAAAGGACAATTTCTGGCAGATGGGAGACACAGGGCCGTGCGGCCCATGCTCCGAGATAATAATTGACCAGGGAGAACATGTAGGGTGCGGCAAGGCTGAGTGCAAAGTAGGATGCGATTGCGACAGATTCCTTGAGATATGGAATCTTGTATTTATGCAGTATAACAGGGATGCATCAGGTAATCTCACGCCATTGCCAAGGCCGAGCATAGACACAGGTATGGGGCTTGAGAGATTATCAGCTGTTCTTCAGGGAAAATTAAATAATTTTGACACTGATATATTCTCACCGATAATATCTGCGATAACAGCGCAATCGCGTATAAGTTATGGGAAAAACGCTGAAAGCGACGTATCGATGCGGGTTATCTCCGACCATATCAGGACAGCGTCATTTCTGCTTTCTGACGGCCTCATGCCCTCAAACGAAGGAAGAGGTTATGTGCTCAGAAGGATTATAAGGAGGGCCTCAAGGTACGCAAAGCTTCTCGGCATAAATGAGCCTGTGCTCTATAAATTCATTGACCCTGCAGCAGATTCAATGGGTGATGTATATCCTGAACTCATAGAGGAGAAAGAAAGGGCGTCAAAGGTATTGAGATTTGAAGAGGAAAGATTTTCAAGGACGCTTGAGCAGGGGATGAAGATTATGGATGAAGTAATAGCCGCAGCAAAGAAGTCAGGTTTGAAATCTATCCCCGGGGACGAAATATTCAGGCTGTATGATACATTCGGGTTTCCGGTTGACCTTGCACGGGATATTGCATCAGACAATAATCTCATCCTGGATGAAGATGGTTTTCACAGGGAGATGGAGATGCAGAGGGAAAGGGCCAGGGCTTCATGGGTTGGCGAAGAAGAAGCTGTTTCATCAATATACAGGGAACTGCTTTCCGAGATTGGCAAAACGGAATTTATTGGTTATGAATTATTAGAGTCCTCATCGGTTGTTAAGGCCATATTAAAGGAAGGGAAGGTCATCAGGGAGGCGTCTGAAGGCGAGGATGTAGAGATATTCCTGGATAAAACCCCTTTTTACGGTGAATCAGGGGGACAGACAGGCGATACAGGCAAATTAACAGCTGATGGATTCAAGGCATTGGTTACAGGCACAAAAAAGGTTATTGAAGGATTGCATTCACACATAATAAAAATCAAAGAAGGAAAATTAAAGGTCTGGGATAAAATAAATTGCGCAGTAGATGTTCAGAAGAGAAAAGCCGTAATGAGGAATCATACTGCAACGCATCTTCTCCAGACATCACTCAGGAATATAGTTGGAGAGCATGTTAAACAGGCAGGCTCGCTGGTTGCTCCTGACAGGCTGAGATTTGATTTTACGCATTTCTTTTCCCTCAGCACTGCTGAGATAGAAGAGATTGAAGATGTGGTCAACCAAAAGATACTCGAAAACATCAGGGTTGAAACCACGGTTATGGATATAAAAGAGGCCATTGCATCAGGGGCCATGGCATTGTTCGGAGAAAAATACGGCGAGACAGTAAGGGTTGTTAAAGTACCGGGATTCAGTTCTGAACTTTGCGGCGGCACTCACTGCAAGGCAACAGGGGATATAGGGCCCTTTGTTATTATTTCGGAAGGAAGCGTTGCATCAGGCATAAGAAGGATAGAGGCATTAACAGGGGCCGCTGCATTCGGGCATTTCAGGAAGCAGGAAGATGAGCTGAGAAAGATTACAGATACGCTTAAAACAGATAAGCCGTCTGAAAAGATAGACAAAATGGCAGCTGAGCTGAAGGAATTGGAAAAGGAGATAGAAAGGCTTAAAGGCAGGGCAGCTTCTGAAAGCTCGGCATCGCTTATAGACAAGGCCAAAGATATTAATGGCATAAAGGTTATTTCCTGCAGGGTTGACGGCCTTGAAAAAAAGGACTTGAGGGTGCTTGCAGACAACCTGAAAGAAAAACTCGGCTCCGGAATTATTGTGCTGGCATCCGCTAAAGATGGCGATGCAGCCATGCTCTCGATGGTTACAAAAGACCTTGCTGGCAGGCTCAAGGCCGGAGAGATACTTAAAAAAGTTTCGCAGCTTGCAGGCGGCAGAGGTGGCGGAAAACCTGAGATGGCAGAAGGCGGGACAAAAGAGCTTGAAAAACTGGACAAGGCGCTTGAAGCAGTGTACGATATAATCAGAAAAGCTGTTAGCTGACAGCTCATAGCTGAAAACGGAGGTGTTTTATGACACTGTTTGAGACGGTCAGGAATGCAATGCTTGCAGGTTTGGGCATGCAGCAGAAGGTGAGTGAATTTGTTGATGAGCTTGTAAAGAAGGGTGAACTTAGCGAGTCACAGGGCGCTAAGCTCATAAAAGAGTGGTCTGAGAAGGCTGAAAAAGGCACAGAAGAGTTAACTAAGAATTTTTCAGAGATATTGACCAAGACCCTGGACAAAATGAATCTTCCTACCAAGGACGATATCGAGAAACTCAATAAAAAAGTACAGGCATTATCAGGCAGGGTTAAAAAACTTGAGGGCATAAAAGGTGAGGGGCAGGAAGAATAACTGATGCCTTTCAGCCTGCTCAAACTCAGGAGCACTTATAAAAACATTAACAGAGTCAGACAGGTTATTAATGTCTTTCTAAAGTACGGGTTTGGGCATGTAATTGACCAGCTTCGCCTTCACAGGTTTATCCCTCTCAGAAAAAGGCTGAAGGCCTTTGGCCAGTGGCCTGCGGTAAAGGGCCCGACTGTTCCTGAAAGGCTCAGGATGGCTTTTTCAGAACTCGGGCCAAGTTTTATAAAGCTTGCTCAACTTCTCTCATCAAGGCCGGATCTCATCACTACCAGTTTCGCTGATGAATTCAAAAAACTTCAGGACAAGGTTCCTCCATTTCCGGTTGAGGAGGCAAAGAGAATTATAGAGGAGGAAATACACCTTCCGGTCAACAGGATATTTTCTGCTTTTCGGGATGAACCAATTGCCGCAGCGTCAATTGCACAGGTTCATCACGGTACTCTTCATGACGGCAGCGATGTGATAATAAAGGTGCAGAGGCCTAACATCAAAGAACAGATAGAGACAGACATAAATATTCTTACGACTATTGCCCAGTTAATGGATAAGCATATTCCTGAAAGCAGGTTTTTTAATCCCATAGGAATTGTTGAAGAGTTTTCAAAGACTGTAAGGAAGGAGCTTGATTTTTCCGAGGAGGCAGGAAACTGCTGCCGTTTCAGGAAAAACTTTGAGGATAACCCGAATATATATATCCCTAAGGTATACGGAGAATTTGTTACTGAGAGAGTCCTTATTATGGAGAGGATTGACGGGGTAAGGATTGATGATATTGCTGCAATAGATGCAATGGGCCTTGACAGAAAAGAACTCGCAAAAATAGGGGTTGATGCCTATTTTAAGATGGTGCTTAAGGACGGCTTTTTCCATGGGGACCCCCATCCCGGGAATATCTTTGCAATGCCGACAGGCCAGATAGGATTTATGGACTTTGGGATAGTTGGAAAGATTACGGATGAAATGAAAGAGACAATGGCAAATACATTTCTTGCCATTATAAATAAAGATTTTGACAGGCTGATTGACCAGTATATAGAACTCGAACTTGTTCCCGAAGAAATTGATCTGGTTGCATTCAGAAAAAAATTCAAGGCAGACCTCTCTGATTTTTTGGAACCGCTTTACGGGCTTACCCTGAAGGAGATAAATTTTGCCGAGTATATGGATGCAATAACCCATCTGGCAATAAAGCATAATATGAGGATTCCCTCGGACCTGCTCCTTGTCAATAAGGCCATGATGATTCTCGAAAACATAGGAAGGGAGCTTGACCCTGACTTTGATTTTGTTGCTGCTGCAGAGCCTTATGCCTCCAGGCTTGTCAGGGAGAGGCTGAGCCCCTCAAAGATATATGAAAAAGTGAAGAAGAATGTAGAAGAGGCCGGAGATTTTCTGGTGCTTTTCCCGCGTCAGATGAAACAGATAGTAAGAAAGATTTTAAAGGATGACATTTATGTAAAGATGTACCATGTGAACCTTCCTGAATTTATAAAGGACATGGACAAATCAAGCAACAGAATAGCATTTGCCATGATTGTGAGCGCCATGATTATAAGTTCAGCGATAATGCATGCAACCGGTGTCCGTCCAACCATATTCGGTTTTTCTTTTCTAGGGCTCAGCGCCTTTGGCTTTGCATTTCTACTTGGCATCTGGCTGATTATTTCCATAATACGGTCAGGCAGGCTATAAAGATATTTAAGCTTTGATTGTCCAGTTTATGTCCGGCTGTACGTAATCCGACATATCCCGCAGTTGTAACCCCCCAATTTCCCTTAGCTTTTAAACTGGCAGGTATATTGCTTTTCCTTATAGAGTTAAAGTCCTGAGTATCAAGGAAGTATTAACCTGCTCTTAAAAAGGGGGATTTATGCCAAAAAAAAACCAGGTAGTCAGATTCAAGATAGACAAAGAATCTTTCGGGATAGATATTGGCAAGGTGCATGAGATTGTAATAGTCCCTGAGATAACCAGAGTTCCTGACACGCCTGATTTTCTTGAAGGGATAATAAATCTGAGAGGGAAAATAGTTTCAGTAATTGACCTCAGGAAGAGGCTTAAATTTAATGGTTCGCACAGGGACAAGAAAAACAGAATACTTGTAACAGAGATTAACAACCGTGTTGTGGGCCTTATAGTTGACGAGGTCTCAGAAGTGCTTAGCATTGATATCTCCAGTATCGAACCGCCTCCGGAAATGGTCAATTCTGTAGGCGTGGAATACATAACCGGGGTCGGCAAGCTTGAAGACAGGATAATCCTGCTCCTTGACCTTGAAAAGGTACTGAACACAGAGGAGATAGCCGGGCTTGGAAGTAACGGGAACAAGGAAGAATTTATGGGTGCAGCAGTAAATAACCGATAGGAGGGTATTATGAATAAATCTAAAATGCCGCAGATATTTTTGGCAATACTACTATGTTTACCGTGTGCACTCGCATTTGCAGAAGACGGGGTAACAGAGACTCGGATAGTCGTTGGCATGTCGACTGCACTGACTGGACCAGCATCCTTTTTAGGCACAAGTTTCAGAACAGGGGCCGAGGCATATTTTGGTGTTGTAAATGAAAAGGGCGGGATTAATGGAAGAAAAATAAAGTTGATTGTCTATGACGACGGATATGAACCCGGGAAGATCGTTCCGAATATAAACAAGCTAATAAAAGAAGACAAGGTGTTCTGCCTTTTTGGAAATGTTGGAACGCCAACTGCTATGGCAATAAAGCCCATTATTATTGAGGAGAAAGTTCCATTGTTTGCCCCTTTTACAGGGGCGGAAGCACTAAGAAATCCTGTTGTGAAATACATTCTGAACTACCGGGCCAGCTATAACCAGGAGGCCGAAGAATTCATAAAAGGAATAGTTGATGTGCTGGGGCATAAGAGAATAGGAGTATTTTACCAGAACGATTCATACGGCAATGCTGTTTTAAAAGCAACAAGGACAGCTCTTCAGAAAAGAGGGTTAGAACCTCTCGTTACAGGGACATACCAGAGGAATACCGAGGATGTCAGCAATGCCTTGAATGAGATAATGAAAGAAAGGCCTGAAGCAGTGGTAATGGTTGGTACTTATGCTGCCTGCGCCAAATTTATTATAGAAGGCAAAAAAAGGGGCTTTAATCCTATATATATGAACGTCTCGTTTGTTGGACCCGATAAGCTTGCTGAAATGCTTGGTAAATATGGAGAGAATGTGGTGGTAACACAGGTAGTCCCTCCATTTGATAATGCAAAGTATAATTACGCTGCTGTGCAGGAGTATATGGCATCGCTTAGAAAATATTTTCCGGACAGTAAACCCAGTTTTGGCGGGCTGGAAGGGTTTTTGGCTGCAAAGGTATTTGTAGAAGGAGTAAAAAGAGCAGGCAAGAATCTGACGCGTGAATCCTTCATAAGCGCGGTGGAAGGCATTAAAGATTTGGATATAAAGGCGGGCAATAAAATAAGTTTTTCTGCACAGAATCATCAGGGTTCTCAAAAGGTTTATCCAAGTGTTATTAAAGGCGATAAATATGTATTGGTGGAAGACTGGAAAATATTAAGCAGATAGAATTAGAGGAGGACAAAAATGGTGAAGGCAATTAGCATAATTATGGTTGCATTCTTTGCAGTTATAACAGTTATGGCATGTATAGCGTCAGCAGAAATCAAGTTCGCCATACTTCCGCGTTTGAGTTCAGAAGCACTGTATGGCATGTTCAAGCCTCTCGCGGAGTATTTGAGTAATGAGACAGGAGAGAAGGTCAATGTTGTAATCCCGAAGGACTTCGATGCATTTAAGGAAGCAATAAAATCAGGGCAGGCAGATATTGGTTTTGCAAATTCGCTTATTTATATTCAACTTAAAAAAGAGGTGAATCTCGACCCTTTGGCATTATCATCAGAAGAGAAAGCAGGCACAAAATTCCGCGGGATAATTATTGCCAGAAAAGACAGTGGTGTCGAAAAAATTCAGGATTTGAAAGGGAAGAAGCTTATATTCGTAGAGAAAGACTCTGCTGCGGGATATATATTCCAGATGCTTATGCTGAAAAAGGCAGGCATGGATATTCAAAAAGATTTTGTTACGCTCCCATTTGCAATGAAACACGATAAGGTGACAACGGCAGTGTTTAACAAAGAGGCAGATGCCGGCGGCATCCGTGAGGATGATTTGGAAAAAATGAAGAATAAGGTAGATCTTTCACAGATTAAAATTGTTGGGTATTCGGACTATTTCCCTAACTGGCCTGTATTCACCACTGCAAAACTTAATAAGAGTGTTGTTGCGAAGATAAGGGCAGCGCTGCTCAAGCTTAAGCCCGAGGATACTGAGTCTACGAGGGTTCTCAGGTCTGCCAGGCTTACAGGTTTTGTTAATGTTTCTGATAAGGACTACGACCAGCTCCGTCAGGCAGCAAAGCTGGTTGGAGCTCTCTAAAGGAGTGAGGGTTATGATTAAGAATATGACTATAGGAAAAAAATTAACTCTGGGCGTGGGTGTTATGCTGCTTATGGTCTTAATCATGGGAATGGTGTTTTTTGCAGCTACAAGGCAGGTACAAAAAGAGTTAAAGACATACCAGCAAGTCAGGGCACTGAATGCATTAATGACTGCAAGGATCATGGACCATTTTAGATGGCTGGATGGGCTTTCTTCAGGGGTGTTTGTTCAGGGCAAGGCATTTACAGGCAAGCTCAATCCCGAAGAATGTGAATTGGGTAAATGGACGGCTGCTTACAAGCCATATTCTGAGGAACTCGCAGCGCCCTTTAAGGAACTGAACGAACCTCACAGGAAGCTTCATGCCTCAGCAGAAAAAATTCTCGCCGCATATAAGATAGGCAACATAGATGATGCCCATACGATATTTGTAACAGAGACAACCCCTGCTGTCACCTCTGTTCAGGAAAACCTGAACAAGATGAAAGAGATTCTCAAAAAAGATGAAGAGATGGAACATAAACATCTTGAGGCCGTCCAGAACAGGGCGAATATGATTTCTTTCGGACTAACTATATCTGTTATCCTGTTTGGAATTTTTGGCGGCATAGTATTTGTCAGGGGTATTACTTTACCTGTTCAAAAGGTTACGTCAGTGATGCAGAAGGTGGCAAAGGGAGATTTAACAGAAAAAATTGAAGGGGTAAAAAGCAATGACGAGATAGGCCAGATGGCATCTTATACCAATGAGATGATAGTAGGACTCAATAACATTATTGCTCAGATAAAGGAAAATGCATATGAGGTAGCATCAGCGGCAACCCAGATAGCATCTTCATCCGAGCAGAGATCAAAGAATTCAGAATCATCTGCCGCTGCAGTTGAAGAAATGACCTCGACCATGCATGAGATGTCAGCCAATATACAAAGTGTGGCCAAGAATATCCAGGGCCAGGCATCTTCCGTGACAGAGACATCGTCTTCAGTTGAACAGATGGTTACATCTATTCATAGAGTGGCGGATAATGTAAAGAGGCTTGTGGATATAACCAATAAGGCGTTAGGGGCGGTTATGTCCGGAAAGCAGGCTGTTGGAAAGGCGTCTTCCGGCATGGAGGAGATAAACAAAGTGACCACAAGGGCCGCGGACACAATAACCAGGCTCAGCAGCAAGACCGATGACATAGGGCGGATAGTGGTGCTGATAGATGATATTGCTGAACAGACGAACCTTCTTGCGCTGAATGCTGCCATAGAGGCGGCAAGGGCAGGAGAGCAGGGAATGGGTTTTGCAGTGGTTGCCGAGGAAGTCAGAAAACTTGCAGAGCGATCGGCAAAGTCAACAAGGGAGATTACCGAGCTTATAAATACAGTCACGAAAGAAGCGCAGGAGGCAGTAAACCATATGGGAAATAATGCTGATATTGTTGAGCAGGGTTTAGCCCTGAGCCATGAGGTAAATCAGGCACTGAAGGGGATAGAAGAATCTGTGGCTGAGGTATCCAAATACAGCCAGGAGATAGGGGCTGCAACAATAGAGCAGTCGAGCGGTTCAGAACAGATAGGAAAGGCAGTCATAAATCTTAATGAGATTACACAGGAAATAAGCACGGCCTCAGAGGAGCAATCATCCGGCGTGGATCAGGTTGTCAATGCTATAGAAAAGGTAAGAGAGATGGTTCAGCAGAATGCCTCGGGCTCTATCGAACTCGCATCCTCGGCAGAACAGCTGAGCAAACAGGCTGAAAGCCTGCAGTCAATCGTAGGTAAATTTGCCCTTAACGGGAACGGGAAAGGACATTGAGCTTTATGGGCTATGTCTCAGATGTTATGACACCGGATGAGTTTAAGCTCTTCAGGGACCTGATTCATAACGAGTGCGGAATTTTCTTAAAGGAAGAGAAACGGGACTTTCTTAAGATGAGGGTCGAAAAGAGACTGAAGACGCTGAGTATAGGGAGTTATTTTAATTATTACAGGTATGTGAAGGATGAGAGAAACAGAAGAGAATTAAGCAGCCTGCTTGACAGTATAACAATCAACGAAACTTATTTCTTCAGGAATACGCCTCAGTTTGAGATTCTAAGGGAAAGGGTCATTCCGGAACTAATAGAAAGAAAAAGGAAAGCAGGCGATTATAATCTTATGGCCTGGAGCGCAGGCTGTGCAACAGGGGAAGAGCCTTATTCCATCGCAATCGAGATATTAGAGGCAATACCTGATATCTCCAGGTGGAACGTGCAGATTATTGCCTCGGATATTTCCTGGCGTTGCATCGAGACCGGACAGAAAGGCGTATATTCAGGTGAAAAGCTCAAGGATGTGCCTCCTGAATATCTTGCAAAGTATTTTATATATTCAGATGAGTCCTATCAGGTGTCGGATAACGTGAAAAGGCTTGTGATATTTGATTTCCATAATTTAAAGCATGAAAACGGTTTAACTGAGGTTGATGTGGTCTTCTGCAGAAATGTGATGATATATTTTGACATAGAGGAACAGAAGAGAATTGTTGCGAGGTTTCAAAAAGTTTTGAATACAGATGGCTATTTATTTCTCGGACATGCAGAGAGCCTCCAGGGCATTGCAAATGGTGATTTCAGGTTTCTTTACCTGAACAAGGGGACGGCATATCAGAAGGTGAACCCCGCTTAGAAAGCCCAGTGACTTTCTTTCTGACGGCGTGAAGGATACAGATGAGTGATACGGGCATAAAATTAACGGATGCAGACATGGCAGAACTCAGGGTTGCCTTTTTTTCCCAGTCTGAAGAGATACTTGATAATCTCCAGCAGCAGATTATGGCAATAGAGGACAACCCCGGTGAAGATAACTGGAAGGCATTGAAGAGGGCATTTCACACTCTGAAGGGAGATTCAAAGGCAATGGGATTCAACAGCATCGGTACCTTTGCACATAAGGTTGAGGATTTGATTGCAGGCATAAAGGATAGAGAACCCGACAGGGCCTCAATTGACCTGCTTCTTGAATGTGCTGATGCCTTCAGGGCCTTTCTCGATGATCTTGCTGACAATAGAGAGCCTGCGATATCAGGTATAGTTTCAAAAATTGCATCATATACTGTCGGTTGTGCTCCTGTGGCCGGGAAACAGGAATTGCAAAAGACCAATAGGGATAATGGCAGGGGGCTGCCATTTCTGAAGATTGAACCTGAACGCGTTGACAGGATAATGAATCTTGTCGGGGAGCTTGTCATAGGGCGTTCGATGCTGTCTCAGTTAACATCTGAAGTGCATAATCTCGGCACTGACTCCATTGCCATGCGTCTCGAAAACCTCAACTCCTCTTTTGAGCGTACGCTCTCTGACCTGCAGAGGTCGGTTATGAAGGTGAGGATGCTGCCTGTTGATCTCATCTTCAGGCGTTTCCCGAGGATTGTCAGAGACCTGTCTGCAGAAAAAGGGAAAATCGTCAGGCTAAAAATCCAGGGAGAAAATACAGAGCTTGATAAAGGCATTGTTGATGTTATAGGCGAACCACTTTTACATATTGTCAGGAATGCCATTGATCATGGCATAGAAACTACTGAGGAGAGAAAGGCATCAGGAAAACCGGAAGAAGGCCTGCTCTCCCTGAAGGCATTTCACCAGGGAAACCAGATGGTTATTGAAATAGAAGATGATGGACGGGGAATAGACACGGACCGGCTAAAGGAAAAGGCAATTCAAAAGGGCATGCTTAGCAGTGATGACGCTAAAAAAATGAGCGCCAAAGAGGCCATGAACCTTATTTTCCTTTCAGGATTCTCTACAGCAGAAAGCATAACAGAGATGTCAGGAAGAGGGGTTGGAATGGACATAGTAAAGGATGCTGTGGAATCCCTGAGGGGAATTATAGATATAACTTCTGAAAAAAACAGAGGTACAAATATCACCCTGCGTCTGCCTCTGACGCTTGCGATTATCAAGTCCATACTTTTCACATACAAGTCAGAAACCTTTGCGCTTCCGTTGGCGTCTGTAACAGAGATAATCAGGGTATTACCGGAGGATATTGAAACTATAGGAGGAAATCCTGTACTCAGGCACAGAAAAGGCATGGTGCCTCTGATATCTATAGGTGGAACGGAGATTAGCCATAGCAAATACTTTATTATTCTTATCGGGGTTGCCCGGATGAGGGCAGGACTGATAACTGAAAAAATCATTGGCGAGGAGGAGCTTGTCATTAAATCGCTTGATGACAGAGTCTCAACCGGTCTTGCAGCAGGAGCATCTATCCTCGGTAACGGAAGTGTTGTATTGATTCTTGACCCGTTGTTTTTAATCAAGAAAGGTGCCGGGTATCAACAGATGTCAGGCATCGTGGAAAACGTATGAGTGAACATAAAAATAAAATAAAAGTCCTTGTAGTTGATGACTCGGCATTGATGAGAAAGATGATACCCATAATCATCTCTGCCGATAAAGATATAGAGGTCGTAGGAACTGCCATGGACGGAGATTTTGCCCTTAATAAAATTCCCCAGTTGAGGCCTGACGTCATAACCCTTGATATTGATATGCCGAGGATGGACGGCCTGACAACGCTTAGGTCTATCGTAAGAGATTTCGGGATTCCCGTGATACTTGTCAGCTCACTTACTAAAGAAGGGACAGAGATAACGCTTAAGGGGCTGGAAATCGGAGCATTTGATTTTGTACCTAAACCCATAGAGGCAATCTCTCTCCATATATCTGAGATATCTCATAAACTTATTGAGAAAATTAAGGCAGCAGCCTGTTGCAAACCTTTAAGGTTTAAGGAACTGACTCCCATAAAAATAAAAACACAACCAGCTGTTATATCTGCCGGTTCTCTTACAGCAAAATACGTTGTGGCCATAGGAATCTCGACCGGCGGGCCTCAGGCGCTGACAGAGATACTTCCTCAGTTCCCTGATAGTTGTCCGTTTGGCATTTTGATTGTTCAGCATATGCCGGAAGGATTTACAGAACTCTTTGCAAGGCGTCTGGATTCTGTATGCAATATTAACGTCAAAGAAGCCGCTGATGGAGATATCGTGAGGCCGGGGCTGGCATTGATTGCCCGCGGCAATAAACATCTTAAGGTTAAAAGGACACATTACGGAGTGGTTTCGGTTCTCAGTCAGGCTATTGAAGTGTCAGGGCACAGGCCCTCTGCTACTGTACTGTTTGATTCTGTTGCAGAGGGATATGGGCACAGCGCCATAGGCATAATAATGACAGGAATGGGAGACGACGGAGTAGAAGGGTTGGGAAGAATAAAAGAAAAGGGGGGATTGACCATTGCACAGGATGAGGAAACATCAGTGATATACGGAATGCCAAAGGTTGCTGTTGAGAAAGGGTATGTTGATATGGTTTTGAGGCTTGATGAGATAATCCCTAAACTTATGAGGATGGCAGAGCTTACAGAAAGCCGAGATTCAACGGTAAAAGATGTCGCTGAGCTTTGTCATTAGGAGAACACAATGGCAAGATTTATGATAGTTGACGATTCTATTTTCCAGAGAAAGACTCTTGAAAAGATGATTGTGCAGATGGGATGGGAAGTGGTTGCCGAGGCCTCAAACGGCAGAGAAGCTGTTGAGCGGTATCCCAATTCAAAGCCCGATCTTGTGCTCATGGACCTGGTGATGCCTGAAATGGAAGGCATAGAAGCTGTTGAGAAGATACTGGAACTCGATAAATCGGCAAAAATAGTTGTAGTAAGTTCCATGGGATACGATGAAATAGTAAACAAGGCTATGTCTCTGGGAGCAAAGCAGTTTATATCAAAACCCGTAAATCTTGGCCATGCGGCTAATATAATCAAAACAGTTTTAGAGGAGGGAATATGAAGAAGATTCTTGTTGTAGAAGATTCATCAACAATGAGACTTTTTATAAAAATGTTTTTAAGAAGCCTTCACGATGTCAGCATTACCGAGGCTACGGACGGGCTTGACGGGCTCGAAAAACTTGGCAAGGAGAGTTTTGATCTGGTTATTACAGACGTAAACATGCCCCGGCTTGACGGCCTCCAGCTTATTGAGCGGATAAGGGGCAGTCTGGGTCTTAAGATGCCGATAATAATTCTTACGACCCGCGGCGAAAAGGAGAATGTCGACAGAGGCATTTCACTTGGGGCAAATAACTATGTAACAAAACCTATAGTAGGCCCGACACTCACAAATCTTGTTATGAATTATATACAGGTAGCTGCATGATTGGGAATTCAAGACTTATTCAATAGCAAAAATATATCGCCCTCTATGAGGTCGTGATAGATGGCTGTTGAGTCCGTGATTTTTTTTGCCGCGGCAGCCAAATTCTCAGGGTCGAGGTAGATGAGGTTAATGTCCTTAATTTTTGAATGGCTTCCGAGGCAGTTAAACAGAAGAGTTTTACTTGTATGCCTGAATAGTTTTTCGAGATATCCGCTGATGGATTCCTTTACTCCCTGAACATTTAGATTAAAAACCCCGCATAATATTATGTAATCATACGTTCCGGGTATCTCATCGGCATCTATATCGAGAGTCATAAACTCAGCCTCAGGAAAATTACGGGAAGCCGTCTCTATGAGCTTTTGATTTATATCCATGCCTGTGTATTCGGCATTAATTCCTTTTTCTTTCAGGAAGCCGTAAAAGTCGCCTTTGCCGCAGCCGAAATCAAGAACGCTCTGCTCTTCCAGATGAAGAAGTTTAAGGATGCATTCATACCTTTGCCTCTGTCCTGATGCAGACCATCCAACAGCAGCAGGTGTATTGCCGAAGAAAGAAAGTTTTTTTGAGAAAAAATCTATGACATATTCTTTTGTAAGTCCATTCATTTTAAAATGTCAGCCCCTGTCTTTCAAAAAGCATCTCGCCGAGATAAGAGCCTGTCTTTGGCTCTGAGTTAGGTATCAATTCTGCCTTGTTCAGTTCGTGGTATTTATAGCAAGCCTCACAAATATAAAACTTAATCTTGAAGTCTTCGATTAGTGTTTTCATTAAGTCTGCGACAGGCGAAAACTGGCCTTTGGTCTGCCATGTCAAAGTCTCAGCGAATCCCTTTTTTGCAAGCAATGCGCCTTTATCCATCAGGAAAAAGGCAATCTCTGCATCAAATGTTGCCATGTTTGCCGCAACCTGCATTGCGCCTGCAACCTTGTCCGGATTGTCATACGAATGGGTGATGATAAAAACAAATTTTTTGTTCTGCATTTTAACCTCCATTAGTTTAAAGGATATAAGAAAGGGGAATATTATATTCCCCTTTCTTATTCATATTATTCTATATAACGCACACCTATACAAGTCTTTCCCTTTCGCGTCTTCCAGCATTTCTGCCCTGTACCTGCATCCCCCTCTGCATTTTTCTATATACTTACAGTCACATTCAAGTTTATCAAGCCTTACTGGTTTTATTTTCCCCCAGCATTTTCTTAATCCGTCTTTAATTGTACCAACTGCTCTGTCAGAATAGAAGGTGCATTTTGAAATCTTTCCATTTGCTGATATGGACATAAGATGCAGCCCGCATCCAAAACCTTTTTCGCCTGAATGAATCCCTCCGCTGTAGCCATACTTAAGATATTTCCCTGCCTGTTTGGGAGAAAGTTGAAATTCAGTATTTTCCCTGAGCCTTCCCGTTATGCACGGAATATCAACTGTCCAGTCCTTTATCCCTATTTTTTTAAATAACTTTTCCATTTTATCAAAATCACCGGTATTTTTTGAATGGACCATTGTAGAAATAGATACATCGAACCCGCATTCGATGGCAAGCATGATATTCTGCATTGTTCTTTTGAATCTCCCTTTTCCCCTCAGTGAATCATGCGCTTTTTCCATACCATCAATGCTTACCTGCATCTCATGCACATTCAGGTCATTGAGTATGTTTTTGTTAAGCAATAATCCGTTAGTAAAAAGAATCTTTCTTAAAAAAAACTTGGGAAGGATTGAATTTATTTCTTTAAACCTGCTGTGAAGCAAAGGTTCTCCGCCTGTGATGAGAACCCTTAATCCCTGCATGGCTTCAAATTCTTTTAATGCCCTGGTTATCAGGCTCAACGAAAGCTCTTTGCCTGTTTTATCCTCAATATAACAATGCCTGCACCTGAGATTGCATCTGTCTGTAACCTGCAGTTCAAGGTATCTAAGGGAAGGGGCAGGCGATTTTTTTATGGGAGGACGTTTAAGACCTGATTTTTTCCGGCTCAGTATGCCCTCTTTAGCGCAGTAGTCTGTGAATTTTTTATCCTCAGATATACAGCCATTTTCAGAGGAGCACTTTCTCAGAAATTTAAACGCCTCATCATCAAGTTCGTAAAGTTCATCTTTTTCAATATGATAAACAGACGGGCTCTCAAGCCGCTTGAGTACGGCCTCTTTGGAAAGAAAATAGTTCATGCCTTATTTTACAACATACCTGCCAGTATGAGATGAATCACACTAAGAGTTGACATACTTTTTAATCCTGATAGAATGATAATCATAAGGGGTAAGTATGTTGCATATTAACAGGTTCATAAGTAAGGCCACATGAAATGACCTCATTAGTAAAGCTAAGGCAGAGGAGGTAAAAATGCTAAAACGATTATTTGGTTTTACAAGGTCAAATATTGTGACGGTTTTGTCTGCTGCTATTTTATTGTCAACCATCACTGGATTGGAGGCAGCTGAAAATACCATTAAAATCAGCGGTACAGGCGGAGCCATTGCCGTTATAAAAGAAATGGCAGCTGCATTCAGGAAAAAGAACCCCCATGTAAATATTTTAGTTATAACGCCACCCCTGGGCAGTAGAGGGGGAATAAGAGCTGTCATAGAAGGATCTCTTGATATCGGCCTCAGTAACAGGGACCTTCTGGACGAGGAGAAAAATAAGGATGTTAGAGTCATTGAATACGGAAAGAGCCCCTTGGTCTTTGTTACAAGAGCCGATAATCCACTTTCTGATATTACAGTAAAGATGGTGGAGGATATTTATACAGGAAGGCTTGTAAACTGGCAGGATGGGTCGCCAATCCGCCTTGTTGTTCGTCCTGCTACAGACATGCACAGCATTGAGCTTAAAGGCCTGTCACTCGGGATGAAGAAGGCTGTTGAGAATGTGCTGTCCCGTAAAGGGGTAACAATGGCTGCAACAGATGATGAAAATGCAGACCTTCTGGAAAAACTTCAAGGTTCTTTCGGCGTTTCAGCGTATGCGCAGGTTATTGCAGAAAAGAGGAACCTGAAAATACTTTCGCTAAATGGCGTAAAACCAGTCCCTGAGACTATTGCAAACAACACATATCCGTTAATTAACATATCCTATTTAGTAATAAAGACAAAGCCATTGCTTATAGTAAAGCAATTTACAGACTTTGTCCTCTCTAAAGAGGGGCAGACAATACTCAGGCGCCTTGGCTATTTGGTCAAAGGATAAGAAAATGCATTACACGGAAAATGTGATAAAGGTAACAAAAAACCTGGCATGGGTTCTTGGATGTTTTATCTTTATTATGTTTCCGGTGATTTATTTTTTTGCTGCAAGCGAGGGCTTGAAAGGTGAGCTTGATACTGAGATAGCCATAAATGCATCTCTCTATTCCCGTATTATAGGTCGTGATCCTGGTTTATGGAAATACAGACTTCTGAAGATGGATGAAGCCTTATATGTTACTGCTACTGAGAAAAAAGAGATACACCGCATAGTAGATAATGATGGCAATATCCTTTTTGAAAAAAATGATCGTCCTGCGATGCCCCTTCTGACCAGAACACATAATCTCTATGATATGGACAGGATTGTTGGAAGGCTGGAAATCAGTCATTCATTGCGTCCTGTATTAAATAGAACAATTTTATTTGGTATTGCGGGATTGGTTTTTGCGGCAATATTTATAATCTCTTTCAATCGTATTTCTTTGAAGGCGCTAAAGGAACACAAGCGGGCAGACGAAATGATTGAGCGGCTCCACCATCAAAATGAACTTATACTGAAATCAGCAGGCGAGGGAATTTACGGGGTAGACCTAAATGGCAATACAACCTTTATTAATCCGTCTGCGGTAAAAATGACAGGGTGGGAAGCAGGGGAGTTAATCGGCAAGCGGCAGCATGACATTCTTCATCATTCGAAGCCGGACGGGACCCCCTATCACAGTGAAGATTGTCCGATATACGCAGCCCTTAAAGACGGGGCTGTACATCATGTAATAGATGAAGTGTTTTGGAAAAAAGACGGTACAAGCTTTCCTGTCGAGTATACAAGTACCCCTGTTGTAGAGGACGGTAAACTAGTCGGAGCGGTAGTAGTGTTCAGAGACATCACCGAACGTAAAAAGACAGAGGATGCCTTAAAAAAGAGCGAGGCAAGCCTTCGCGAAGCCCAGAAAATTGCCAGCCTCGGCAACTGGGACTGGGATATCGTAAAAAATGAATTATTCTGGTCTGATGAAATATTCAGGATATTTGGTGTGGTCCCGCAGGAATTTGGGGCCTCTGATGAGGCGTTTCGGAAGACTATCCATCCTGATGACAGGGATTTTGTTCAAAAAGCAGTCAATGAGGCTTTATATGAGGGGAAATCTTTCAGCATAGACCACCGCATTGTTTTGCCTGACGGCGCTGAAAAAATTGTCCACGAACAGGCAGAGGTGACATTTGACGAGAACGGCAAGCCGATTAGAATGGTCGGAACAGTGCAGGACATCACCGAACAAAAGCATGCAGAGGAAACAATTAAGAGGAATTACCAGATACAGAATATATTGAATTCACTGCTTAAGGTTTCTTTGGAGGGGATTCCTCTGAATGAACTCTTAGTAAAAGCCCTTGATATTATCCTCTCTGTACCATTTCTCCCACTTATACCCAAAGGTGGTATCTTTGTTGTTGAAGATGAACCTGAGGTGTTGATACTTACCGCAAGCCGGGGATTCAGTGTCCAGATACAGGAGATATGTGCCGGAGTTCCCTTTGGAAGGTGTCTCTGCGGCCGGGCAGCGGCAAGCAGGCAGATACAATTTGCTGATTGTCTGGATGAACGTCATGAAAACCGTTATGACGGGATAACTCCTCACGGACATTATAACGTCCCGATACTGGCCATGGGCAAGGTGTTGGGGGTACTTGTGATTTATTTGCAGGAAAATCACCAACAGGAAAAAAGTGAGATTGATTTTTTGCAGGCAGTTGCTGACACACTGGCCGGAATTATTGAGCGTAAACAGCTTGAGGATGCGTTACGGAAATTCAATGAGGAGCTTATGGAAAAGGTAAAAGAGAGGACAAAGGAACTTGAGAATGTAAACCTTGCTATTCAGGTGGTTAATCAGGAGTTGCAGACAAGAAGAATTGAGGCAGTAGAGGCCAAAGTGCAGGCAGAAAATGCTAATCGTGCAAAGTCAGATTTTCTTGCAAACATGTCCCATGAACTGCGGACGCCATTGAATTCCATCATAGGTTTTTCAGAGGTCATGAGGGATGGCATGGCAGGGACTGTAACCGACGATCAAAAAGAATATATTAAGGATATATGGGAAAGTGGAAAACACCTTTTGAGACTCATAAACGACATACTCGACCTCTCGAAAGTCGAGGCAGGCAAGATGGAGATGGAACTCTCTGAATTTAATTTAAAAGAATTGATTGAGGGAAGCCTTGTCATGTTCAAGGAAAAGGCTATGAAACACGGGATAAAGTTAAGAGCAGAAATCCAGGAGGATATCGGCAATATAATCGCCGACGAAAGAAAGATAAAACAGGTGCTCTTCAATCTTTTGGGGAATGCGATAAAGTTTACGCCGTCCGGCGGCTCCGTGCGGGTGCAAGCACGTTTAGTTCACTGTTCACAGTCCACAGTTCACGGCAAAGAAGAATTTATCTGTGAACCGTCAACCGTGAACCGTGAACTCGCTGATTTCGTTGAAATTTCTGTCACAGACACCGGCATAGGCATTGCCCCTAAAGACATGGAAAAACTATTCCAGCCATTCCAGCAGCTTGAGTCTGTGCTTACAAAACAATACGAAGGCACAGGGCTTGGATTAAAACTCTGCAAGGACTTTGTTGAGCTTCACAGAGGAAAAATATGGGCTGAGAGCGAACTTGGAAAGGGAAGTAGGTTTATTTTTGTAATCCCAGCAAAACAGTGACCTGTGAACAAAATACTTATCATTGAAGACAACGAGAAAAACCTGAAGCTGTTTAGCGTGATTATCAAGTTTCTTGGTTATGCAACTCTGACTGCCATGAACGGCAAGGAAGGGGTGAGCATAGCAAAAGAGAATGCCCCTGACCTCATACTCATGGACATACAGATGCCTGTAATGGATGGGATTACAGCATTGAATATGCTTAAGTCTGATGAAAAGACAAAGAACATCCCTGTTATAGCCCTGACCTCTTATGCAATGGCTGGAGATAAAGAGAAATTTCTTGGACTTGGGTTTAGTGATTATATCTCAAAACCGATAGACAAAGATGGTTTCATCAAAGCAATCGAGAATATACTGAAGGAGAAATAGCATGCCCGAAGAAAAAAGACCCAAAATACTTATAATTGACGATGAGGAAAAGAACGTTAAGCTCATGATTGCCATACTGAAAAATTACGGCTATGATTTTGAGACTGCAAAAAACGGTATCGAGGCAATTGAAAAAGCTAAAGCATTTACACCTAACCTCATCCTGCTCGATATTATGATGCCTGAGATGGACGGATATGAAGCGTGCAGGAGACTCAAAGAGAATCCTGAGACACAGCATATCCCTGTTGTGATGGTTACTGCACTTACTGACAGGGATTCAAGAATCAGAGGTCTTGAAAGTGGTGCAGATGATTTTCTTACAAAACCTATTGACAGCACAGAGATAACCCTGAGGACAAAGAACCTTCTCAGAGTGAAAGAATTCGAGGATTTTCTCAAGCATCATAATGAAATCCTTGAAGCTGAAGTGAAGGAAAGAACAGCTGAACTAAAAGAGAGCTATGTTGACACAATCGACAGGCTTACTGTTGTTGCGGAATACAAGGATGAAGATACAGCCAATCATATAAAGAGAGTCGGGTTATACTGTTCGCTCATTGCCAAAAATTTTGGCTGGGCTCCGGATGATGCAGAGACAATCCTCTATGCAAGCCCTATGCATGATATCGGCAAGGTAGGTATTCCTTCAGATATTCTTCTTAAACCTGCAAAATTGAATCCGGAAGAATTTGCTTTGATGAAGACTCATACAACAATCGGAGGAAGAATCCTTGAGGGCTCGCCATCAAAGATCCTCCAGATGGCTGTAAAGATTGCCTTATCACATCATGAAAGATGGACCGGAGGAGGCTATCCCAAAGGGATTAAAGGCGAAGAGATTCCGGTAGAAGGCAGGATAATGAACATCGCTGACCAGTATGATGCTTTGCGGAGCAGAAGACCGTACAAGCCGCCGTTTGACCATGAAAAGACATTCAGGATAATCACCGAGGGCGATGGGAGGACAATGCCGGAGCATTTTGACCCTCAAATCCTGCAAGCCTTCAAAGACGCAGATAAACAGTTTGAGGAGATATACGAGACGCACAAGGATTAAGGGGTGAGAAGCAATATAGTTAAAAATCTCTGCAAGAAGCACTGCAAATACTACAAACCGTCAAAAGATAATGAACTTGCCTGCAAGGGGTTTACTGTAATAGAAAAGCTGATAAAAAACGGCAGGAAAATCTCTTTTAATAAATCTGAGAAAAAAGTTAGTGCTTCAACAGGGAAGAAACTCATCGGAAACATGTGTGTGGCATGCTCTTTTTATGAAGATGGCTGTGATTTTGCTGCTGAAAAGAAAGGCGCACCGCCGTGCGGAGGCTTTATCTTGCTGGGGCACCTGCTGGATGGAAAAATTATTACTATTGACGACATAGTAAATATCCACTAAGATTGAAATAAACGGATTGCTATCAGCTTACAGCTAAAAAAATATGGACTATACGATAAAAATAGGCGGTGAGGCAGGGCAGGGCATCCAGACCATTGGTGATACACTGGCAAGGGTATTTTCGAGGTCAGGGTATCATGTGTTTACACATCAGGATTATGAATCCCGTATAAGGGGAGGCCATAATTTTTTCCAGATAAGATTTTCAGATAAACCTGTTATGTCGTCCAGAATTAAGATTGATATCCTTGTTGCCCTCGATAAAGAGAGCATTACATTACATGAAAAAGAACTATTATCGGACAATGGCCTGATAATCTATGACTCTTCTGCATTAAAACAGAAACATGAGAACCAGCGGTTTCTTGATATCCCGTTTGTTAATCTGGCAGCGGAGCATGGCGGCAGCAAGATAATGGCAAATACGGTTGCAACAGGCGCTGTGCTTGGAATGATCGGGATGGAACTCGCCATATTGCTTGGGATTATAAAAGATACATTCGGGAAAAAAGGCGAAGACATCATAAAGGCAAATGTGAATGCTGCTGTGGCAGGGCATGATTTTAGCGCTAAACAGTGCATTACGTGCTCATTTTCCGCTGCTCCTTTGGCAAAACCCCGGATGCTGATAGCAGGAATTGACTCCATCGGCCTTGGCGCTGTTGCATCAGGATGCAAGTTCTATTCAGCCTACCCAATGACGCCGTCAACAGGAATCATGAATTATATCGCAGGCAAGGGAGAAGAATACGGGATTATAGTAGAGCAGGCTGAAGACGAGATTGCCGCAATTAACATGGCGCTGGGAGCCTCTTTTGCAGGTGTGCGCGCGATGACTGGAACCGCAGGCGGTGGTTTTGCATTAATGGTGGAAGGGCTTTCTCTGGCCGCAATGACCGAGACTCCGATAGTGATTGCACTTGGCCAGAGGCCTGCGCCTGCAACCGGATTTCCGACAAGGACAGAGCAGGCTGACCTTAATTTTGCGCTTTATACCTCACACGGAGAATTTCCCCGAGTTATATTTGCGCCGGGTACGCCTGAGCAGGCTTTTTATCTTACGAACAAGGCATTTGACCTTGCTGAAAAATATCAGATACCCGTGATTATTATGTTTGATACATATCTTTCAGACTCTGAATGGACATTCGATGGTTTTGATGTTTCTAAACTGAGAAATACAGAATACAGGCTCAGGGGAGAGGCACTGCAAAAACTTTCTGAATATAAGAGGCATGCATTTACGGAGAGCGGCGTATCACCTCTTGCGATTCCCGGAGAATCAAGGCATCTTGTTGTTACAGACAGCGATGAGCATGATGAAGAGGGACATATAGTTGAAGACGCAGAGACAAGGATAGAGATGGTGAATAAGAGGCTGTTTAAAAAATTGCCATTGATAAGACAAGAGATAGAACCGCCTGTTCTCTATGGAGACAGCAAACCGGATATAGTGGTTGCGGGGTGGGGTTCCAATTATGGAGTTATGAGAGAGTGTCTAGATACGCTTCCTAAGAACGTGAAGATTGCCATGCTGCATTTCAGTGAAATATATCCGTTTCCGTCAATGGACAAATTCGATTATATGAAGGTATTAAATAATGCGAAACTGACTATCTGCATAGAGAACAATGCAACAGGACAGTTTGCAAGGCTTATGAGGGCTGAGACAGGATTTGAGTTTAAGGCAAGTATTAACAGGTTTGATGGGAGGCCGTTTTTATTGGAAGAATTGGTAGAACGGATAAAGCAAAAGATATGATTGCTTCTGCTGGATATAGCATTTTCGCTCATTCTCGCCCCGATTCTTATCGGGGCTCCGAGGTATTTTGCCTCTTTATTATTAAAATTTTTATATTCTGGAATATCGTCAAAATAAAACCGCTCAATTACTATATCCCGCAGCGTATCCTGTTTACAGGGGGAAGAAAATAAGATGCCAACATTGGACGACTATAAGGGAAAGACACCGGCGTGGTGTCCGGGATGCGGCAACTTCGGTATCCTCAAGACATTCAAGGATGCTGTTGTCGAACTCGGGATAGAGCCTCATCAGCTTACAGTAGTATCCGGAATTGGGCAGGCGGGGAAGTTTCCGCATTATATAAAGTGCAATACCTTTAATGGCCTTCATGGAAGGACATTGCCGGTTGCAACAGGTATAAGCCTTGCGAATCATGATATGCTTGTCATAGCTGTTGCAGGAGACGGCGACTGTTACGGAGAAGGCGGGAACCACCTGAATCACGCGATAAGAAGAAACATAAACGTAAAGCTGTTTGTGCATGACAACCAGATATACGGCCTCACCAAAGGGCAGGCATCTCCAACAAGCATGGAAGGCATGAAGACTAAGAACCAGCCGTTCGGCGTTTTTTCAGAGCAGCTTAATCCAATGGCGCTGGCAGTTGCGCTTGATTGCAGTTTTGTTGCAAGGGGGTTTGCCGGTGATATGGAACATTTAAAAGGTGTAATGAAAGAGGCAATCAATCATAAGGGATTTTCTCTGGTTGATATCTTACAGCCCTGCGTTACATTCAACAAAATCAATACATATGAATGGTACAGGCAAAGGGTATATCATATAGAGCCTGAATACAATTCTGAGGACAGAGTTAGCGCATTCCAAAGGTCTCTCGAATGGGGAGACAGAATTCCCATAGGCATTATTTACAGAAACAACCGTCAGATGCTTGAGGAAAGGATACCGGTAATTATGGATAAGCCGCTTGTTAAGCAGCTGCCTGATTTATCAAAACTCGAAACAACCCTTAAGGAGTTTTATTAAACATGATTGACAAGGAACTCATAGCCAACCTCAGGCTTGTCCACGGCTCCTACAATGCCATGATGATGTTTCTATTTATTTATCAGGGCTGGCTTGGATTAAAGATAAGAAGAGGGAGAACGTCAGGCAATCCACAATTCGCAACAATGAAAAGGCACAGGAAATCAGGGCCTGTTTTTGCAATAATGGGAGTTACAGGTTTTTTGGCAGGAGCAACTCTGATTTATCTCGACTACGGAAGGTTGTTAAAGTATCCCCCGCATTTCATTACAGGGCTGGCTGTAGTTTTTTCAATAACTACTGCTTTTTTGATTTCAAGAAAAATAAAAGGCACTGACTCAGCGTGGAGAACCCCTCATTTCAGACGCGGCCTTTTAGTCCTCTGCCTGTACCTGATTCAGGTATTTTTAGGAATAGGAATCCTTTTTTAAAATATCTGTTCTGTTAAAAAACCGCCCGAATACTATACTCCATCTTTATTGGACATCACTATTAGTATTGCAATTTTTTTGATAGAATATATTGGATGGAAAATAAGAGTGAAATAATCACAGACGATGTTAAAAAAGTATTGCAGGATGCGTTCAGGCAGCTCAGGGATACTGTTGTCATTGAGGTTTATACCAAAGAAGGCATAAATGATATGTTCAATGATTTCACTGTAGGCCTGATAAAGACAATGTCAGAGCTCACTGATAAAATCCAGGCAACCTATTATAAAATCGGAGATGAGCAGTCTAAGAAACGCAACGTTTTCAGGTCTCCAACCCTTCTCATAGCCCCTGACAAATATAACATTCGCTACACAGGCGCGCCTGCCGGAGAGGAAGGCCGTTCCATAGTCATGGCAATAATAATGGTGTCTACCGGCCAGGGCATTCTCACAGGCGATTCTAAAAAAAGGCTGCAAGGGCTTAAAGAAAAACGGGAGATAAAAGTATTCGTAAGCCCGACATGTCCTTATTGCCCCCAGCAGGTGCTGGATGCTGTTTCAGTCGCACTGGAAAAGAAAGACCTTGTCTCAGTAGAGGTCATAGAGATATATGAAAACAAAGACCTTGCAGAGAAATATGCTGCCATGTCTGTGCCAAAGACATTTGTTGGTGAGACATTGATAGCACCCGGCCTTAAGCCTGAAGAGGTCTTTGTAGCATCAGTGATAGAAGGGAAGCCCGTGGAGTATGTAATGCCTGTTGGAAGAGAGGAACTGAGAGAATATGATGTTGTAATACTTGGAGGAGGACCCGCAGGCCTGACAGCTGCCATGTATGCTGAAAGAAGCGGCTTGAAGAGCATTGTTTTTGAGAAAGCTAATATTGGAGGGCAGATTGCAATAACACCCGTAGTTGAAAACTATCCTGGGTTTGCTGCCATAGCAGGCAAGACACTCGTTGATCTGATGGCAAAGCAGGCGATGGAATATGCGCTTGTTCTTCAGGGCGTTGGGGTTGATGATATAAAGAAGCTGAATGGCGGCTTTGAGATAACAACGCTCAGAGGAACTTATAAGGCAAAGGCAATAATCATAGCCACAGGCGCCGGCAGCAAAAAGCTTAATGCACGAGGAGAGGAAAAACTTGCCGGCAGGGGAATCAGTTACTGTGCTACATGCGATGGCTACCTGTTCAAGGATGGGAAAAACGTGATAGTTGTCGGAGGCGGCAACAGCGCTTTAACAGATGCATTATATCTTGACAGTCTTGGAGCCCATGTCACAATTGTTCACAGAAAGGATGCATTCAGGGCTGAAGAAAGGCTCCAGCAGGCTGTGTTTCAGAGGAATATGCCTGTTTTGTGGAACAGCGCCATAAAAGAAATCAGCGGGGGTATGGTTGTTGAAAAGATAAAAATCGAAGATATTAAAACAGGCCAAACAAAGGACATTAAGGCTGATGCTGTTTTTATAGCCATAGGTTATGAACCTTACAACGATATAGCAAAAAGACTTGGCCTTGCGCTTGATGAAGAAGGTTATATAAAGGTTGACGGCAAGATGAGGACATCTATGCCTCTGGTCTATGCTGCCGGTGATATAACAGGCGGCGTGAAGCAGATTGTGACCGCAGTCTCACAAGGCGCAGCCGCAGCCCTCACTGCTTTTGAAGACATAGCAAATCCGTACTGGAAGAGGTGAGTAAATAGGAAATTTTAAAATACTGTATACTAAATCACAAATGTGCAGTATTCTGGCTGTAATAAATAAGCAATGAAACTTGAAAGCTGCGCTGCATTTATTAGCTTAATAATTATCCTTATCTCTTCATTTGCAGCAGCTGAAAACAGCAGTTTGATTACTGCTATAGACATCTCTGGAAATACAAAGACAAAAAACAGTGTAATACTCAGGATTATAGAGATAAAGGCCGGCGATGTTTATACCGAAGGCCTGGAAAGGAATGTTGAGCGGCTTCTCCTGAATTCGAGGATGTTCTATAACATTAAGGTTGAAGCTGAAAGGGCAGGGGAAGGGGTAAGGCTGAAGATAAGGCTGAAGGATAAGTGGTCTGTCATACCGTTTCCGTTTGCCTCATTCAGGGAAAATGAATCGAGATATGGCATATCATTGACGGAATCAAACCTGCTCGGTTACCACAAAAGAATATCCGCAACTATTTTCCGGGAAAAAAATAAATTCAGTGAGATGCTGTTTTATCATGACAAGAATGTTCTGGATTCAAAATTCAGGTTATTTATTTCTTTAAAAAGCATAAAGACACTTGTAGATGAGTGGGACAAAAAACAGGAGATAAACAGTTATTACGAATCCTCCAGAGGCATAGATACTGGCCTTGGCTATAATTTCTACAGAAACATGACACTTTCAATAATTCATAAATATAACAAACTCGCTTACAGCGATTCCGATGATACAATAAGACGCCCGGAAAATGCAAAAGAAGGCATGCTCGGATTGTCTCTTGATGTGGATGAAGCGGATTATAAGGAGGATTTTGTTAAGGGTTTCACAGGCAGACTGCTCTACGAAAAGGATTTTGAATCATTGGGCTCTGACCTTAGCAGAAAAATATTCAGCTGGAGGTTCAGTTATTATCTTAATCCTGTTTTACGGCATAATCTGGTTTTTATGAATTCAGGCATGTTTGGAGACAACCTTACATATGGCCATCGCTTTAGAATCGAACAGCTGAGGGGTTACGAAAGAGGAAGATTTCAGGCTGACCGTGCAGTAGTTTCTGCTATAGAGTATATTGTGCCGGTTCATTCATTTAAGGAAGCAAGGCTTTCTTTTGTTACCTTTGCAGACAATGCAATTTTTAGAAATGAATATCAAAGTTTCAGTGTCTCTGACAGCAAATCAGACGCCGGAGTGTCAGTGAGGATTTATGTAAGGCGGGTATTGATCCCTGTCTTTCAGGTTTATCTGGCATATGGATTTAGCAATCAAAAAGTTATGCCCGGTGTTTCTATCGGCATGGCATTTTAAGAGAGTATTTCTGCCTGACAACTGTTCCCTGAATACTATTCACTATTTTGCATCGCCTTCAGCACCCGCTCCTTTGCAATCTGCTCCGTACTGGAAGAAGTAAAGGTTTGCTCTGCATATTTGAATACATATTGACAATAACGGATAAAGGTAGTATTTTAGTAGTATGAAAGTCAAGACATCCATAACCCTTTCAGAAGACCTGCTTAAAAGCATTGATGAGCTCGGCAGGTATGAAAACAGGTCTGAATTTATTGAAAAGGCGGTAAAGGATTTTATTGAAAAGCAGATACGGAGGAAACGGGAGTTAAAAGACCTCGATATTCTTAATAAAAAAGCCGACAAGCTCAATAAAGAGGCAGAGGATGTCCTTTCCTATCAGATGGATTTATGAGACGCGGCAATCTCTACCGGGTGTATAAAGGCTCATCGCATGACCCCAAAAAATTTCGTGTGTTTGTAATAGTGAGCCGACAGGTGGTTATTGATTCGAGGTTTTCAACAGTGGTCTGCGCCCCGATTTATTCAACGCATGACGGATTATCCACGCAGATAAAGGTTGGAATTGAAGAAGGACTGAAGCATGAAAGCAGTATTCACTGTGATGAACTCGTCAGTATCCCCAAATCAGCCTTGGGCCATTTTGTAGGCTCGCTTTCAATAGATAAGATGAATCAGTTGGATGAGGCTCTCAAGATTGCCCTTGAGCTTTCATAAGCTTTGTCAAGTAACACTGTTGGCGCATTCATCGCAGAGGATATAGCGGACCTGCATGGAAAAAGGAGTAAGGAATTTTTATGGATAAAGAAAAATTACCTTGGGGCGCAGTAAAAATTATTAAAGGGCGTTATTCTGGCCACATTGGTTATTATGATGATGACGATATTGACGGAAAAGGTAACGATATCGCTGTAGTATATTTAGGGGATCCTCTTTTAGCGAGGCATTATTATATTCCCCTCTCATATCTGTCTCAAATTACTACAGATGATTTATTTAAGAGGAGAGAAGATATATTTAAAAAAACGGGCTTGTGGGGAATGAAAGTCAATGAACAGAAAAAAGTTGAATTAATAACCGAATATGCATTTGTTGAATCTTTATTAGCTGAAAGACTGTTTGTGGCTCGTTTCAGGGAAAGTAAACCAGGCAAAAAAATATTCATATCGCATTCTTCTCGTGATAAACAATTTGCAAGACTGCTTACAGTAGACCTTGCTAATATTGGTCATAGTCCATGGTTAGATGAATGGAAAATAAAGGCGGGCGAATCAATTCCCAAAAAGATTGGAGAAAGCATTAAAAATTGTGATTTTGTCATAGTTATTCTTACAGAAAATTCAGTTAAATCACGGTGGGTAGAAAATGAGTGGCATGCGAAATACTGGGATGAGATCAAGTCAGGGAAGGTTAAGGTTATTCCTGCGCTGTTTAAGAAGTGTAGAATTCCCTCGTTATTAAAAACAAAAAAATACGCAAATTTTACCGAAAGTTATAACAATGGATTAGAGGAATTATTAGATACAATAAATACCTGAGGCATAAAAGTAACACTTATTTACATCGCCTTCAGCACCCTCTCTTTTGCAATCGCCTCTGCAACCTGACGCGGAAGTCGGTTTTCTTTTTTTGCCTTTTCTAGAATCAGTTTTGTATTGGTTTTAATTCTCTGAGATATTGCTTCAAAAGCCTCTTTTTCAGTCTTCTTTGCATACTCCATTGCAGCCATGATAACTCCGCCTGCGTTAGCTATAAAATCAGGCACCGCAATTATGCCTCTTTTGTGAAGGATTTCTTCTGCCTCTTTCGTTGCAGGGATGTTTGCAGCCTGAAGTATCATCTTTGCCTTTATAGCGCTGACATTGTCTTTGTGGATTACATCAGGTGTTGCAGCAGGGATGAGTATCTCGCAATCAACAGAGAATATCTCTTCGGGCTTCCTGTTGTTTCCTTTTTTATGATATATAACGCTGCCTGTTGAGTCCTTTGTATCTATTAGCGCTTTAACATCTAATCCATTAGGATTATGGATTGTTCCTTTTGTATCGCTTGCAGCAACTATTATTGCACCTTTGCCTGAAAGGAATTTGGCTGCTGCCTTGCCTACACTTCCGAATCCCTGTATCGCAACCCTTGAGCCGTTAAGCTCGATGCGGGCAAAAGGGCATGAAATCTCAGCGCATTCAGCAACCCCGAAACCTGTAGCGCCAAGCTTGTCGAGAGGCAGTCCTCCCATTTTTTCGGGTAAGCCGACAGCCCTTTTTATCTCTTCAAAAACCCACCCCATTGCCTGCTCGTCACTGCCCATATCAGGCCCCGGAATATATTCATGTAAATCTTTAATTTGATTTGCAAACTCTCTGAAATATAACTCTTTTTTGGGGTCTTTGCTATCAGCTATTATGCCAGCCTTGCCACCTCCGTGAGGAAGGCCGGCAATAGAGTTTTTCAGGGTCATTGTCCTTGCAAGTCTTGCTACCTCAAGTGCTGTTATTGAAGGTGACACCCTCACGCCGCCTATTGAAGGCCCAAGGGCAGTGTTATCTATAACGACTATTGCCTTAAGCCCTATTTTCGGTGAATAAAGGTGTATGATTTTATGGGGCCCAAGCTCATCGAATTGTATGTCGCTTAATTCAATCATCATAATCAATGCTCCTCTATTTAATGATATGAAAATATTCTATAGTACATTAGATGCAATGTAAAGTAATCCGGCAACACTGATGTAAGACTGACCTTTTCTCTGGAAAATGTTCTATGAACGAACATTACGAAATTTTTGGGTTACCAGTCTTGGCGAAGAAAGCGTGTCGCAATGGCCGAATTTGCATTGTCTGAGGCTGAAGGCCGAGTTTGCAAATTCGAGCGACTGAGCCTTAGTCTGGTCAAAAATTTAGTTCAGAGAGTGAATAGACATTTTTCAGTATTCAGATTTCGACTATTTATTCCACCGGCGTTACAATTGCCATCACAACAAGCTTCTCGCCCTTGTTTGCCTCAAAGCCGTGCTGCACTGAAGGCTCGCAGAGGATGCAGGTCTTTTCATCAGCCTCTATCTTTTCATCGCCTACGGTAAATGTGCCTTTACCCTGAATAACATACATCAAGAGACGCAGGGGAGCCTTATGAGGTTCGAGTTTCTGGCCTTCATTCAGGCACATGAGCGCAACGCGCATCTCGGGCTTGTCTGATAGCATTTCCCTTGAAATTTTATCAGGGGAAAATTTTATCAGCTTCTTCAGGTCTAACACGTTATCAGAGTTCCACGGGCTTGCCCGTGGGTGAATGATGTCCGGAGATATTTTGGTATACTGATGCATTGTGGAGAACCGTTTATCAG
>WPIF01000041.1 GCA_009773185.1 Nitrospirota bacterium
CCGTAAGTGTGGTCTTCCCGTGGTCTACGTGCCCTATCGTCCCTACGTTGCAATGAGGTTTCGTCCTCTCAAATTTTGCCTTTGCCATTATTGCCTCCTGCTAACCTTAATAAATATATATTTCAATTTATTCGCCCTTTACCTTTGCTATAATTGCTTCGGATATGCTCTTCGGCACCTCTTCATAGTGGGCAAACTGCATTGTATATGTTGCCCTTCCCTGTGTTTTTGACCTGAGGTCTGTAGCATAACCAAACATGCCGGAGAGAGGTACCTGTGCCTTTATTACCTGCGCGTTACCCCTTTTCTCCATTTGCTGTATCTTGCCTCTTCTTGAATTAAGGTCGCCTATAACATCTCCCATATAACTTTCAGGCGTCACTACTTCTATGCTCATTATCGGCTCGAGCAGAACAGGCTTAGCCTTTCTGGCAGCCTCTTTAAATCCTATAGAGCCCGCTATCTTAAATGCCATTTCAGAGGAGTCAACATCATGATATGAGCCGTCATAGAGGGTTACTTTAATATCTACAACAGGGTAACCGGCAAGGACTCCCGAGTCCATGGCCTCTTTCACGCCCTTCTCAACAGCAGGGATATATTCCCTGGGTATTGTGCCGCCTACAATTTTATTCACAAACTCAAACCCCTTGCCAAGCACAGGTTCGAGTTCCAGGTAAACATGTCCGTATTGCCCGCGCCCGCCGCTCTGCTTTATAAATTTGCCTTCTGCCTTTGACACTGTTCTGATTGTCTCTCTGTATGCAACCTGAGGTTTTCCGACATTTGCCTCTACCTTAAATTCCCTTAAAAGCCTGTCAACAATTATCTCAAGGTGAAGCTCGCCCATCCCTGATATTATTGTCTGGCCTGTCTCCTCATCAAACGCAACCTTGAACGAAGGGTCTTCCTGGGTAAGCTTCCCGAGCGCCTCATAGAGCTTCTCCTGGTCAACCTTTGTCTTGGGCTCAATCGCTACAGATATAACAGGAGCGGGAAACTCCATTTGTTCAAGTATAACAGGTGATTTTTCATCGCACAGAGTATCCCCTGTCAGCGTACTCTTCAGCCCTACCGCTGCAGCTATGTCGCCGGCAGAGACCTCTTTTATCTCTTCACGCTTGTTGGCATGCATCTGGAGCAGCCTTCCAACCCTTTCCTTCACATCCTTCGTAGAGTTGTAAACATATGAGCCTGCAGAAAGCACTCCGGAATAAACCCTTATAAAGGTAAGCTGCCCGACAAACGGGTCGGTCATCACTTTAAATGCAATCGCGGAAAATGGCTCATTAACGTCAGCTTTTCTGACTACCTCAGAAGAGCCGTTGCCTATCTTTGTCCCTGTAACAGCCGGGACATCCAGCGGAGAAGGAAGATAATCCACTATTGCATCAAGCAAAAGCTGGACGCCTTTATTTTTAAAGGCAGTGCCGCATATAACAGGCGTCAGCTTCAACTGAACAGTGCCTTTCCTTAAAGCCGCCTTTATTTCCTCTTCGCCTATTTCCTGGCCGCCAACAAATTTTTCCATTATATTCTCATCAACATCAGATAATGCCTCAAGCATCTTTTCCCTGTACTGCCTTGCTGCAGGCATCAGTTCATCAGGTATATCACCTTCGGTATATTTAGCGCCGAGCGTTTCATCGTCATAATAGATTGCCTTCATCCTCACAATATCTACAGGCCCTCTGAAATTCTCTTCAGCGCCTATAGGGATCTGTATCGGCACCGGATTTGCGCCCAGCCTGTCTACCATGCTTTCCACGCTCATAAAAAAATCTGCTCCTGCCCTGTCCATTTTATTCATAAATGCTATTCTCGGCACCTCGTATTTATCAGCCTGGCGCCAAACAGTCTCTGATTGGGGTTCAACTCCGGCTACGGAATCAAAAACAGCCACTGCCCCGTCAAGAACCCTCAACGACCTTTCAACTTCAATGGTAAAATCAACATGCCCTGGTGTGTCTATGATATTGATCCTGTGGTCTTTCCAGAAACATGTGGTAGCAGCCGAGGTAATTGTTATGCCTCTTTCCTGCTCCTGAACCATCCAGTCCATGACAGCGGTGCCTTCATGGACCTCGCCTATCTTATACGTAACACCTGTATAGTAGAGGATACGCTCCGTGGTCGTGGTCTTCCCTGCATCTATATGTGCCATAATTCCAATATTGCGTGTCTTCTCTAAGGGGGACCTTGACAAAATTTTTCTCCTCTACCTTGCTTACCATCTATAATGGGCAAAGGCCTTATTAGCCTCCGCCATCTTATGGGTATCCTCTTTTTTCCTTACAGTGGTACCCGTGTTATTAAAAGCATCCATTACCTCTCCTGCAAGCCTTTCCCTCATTGTCTTTTCTGCTCTGGCACGCGAAAAAGTTATTAGCCATCTGAAGGCCAGGGCCATCCTGCGCTGCTGTCTTATCTCAACCGGCACCTGATATGTCGCACCGCCAACCCTCCGGGGTTTAACCTCAACCAGAGGTTTAGCGTTCTCAAGCGCTGCCTTAAATACCTTGAGGGGGTCATCCCCCAGTTTTGTCTTTATGATATCAAAAGCACCGTAGCATATTTTCTCGGCTACCGATTTCTTTCCGTCTTCCATCAATATATTGACAAACTTGCTTACAACCTTACTGTTATATTTTGGGTCCGGCAATATCTCTCTCTTTTCAGCTACTCTTCTTCTTGGCATTTATATACTCCGTTATTTGGGCCTCTTGGCTCCGTACTTGGATCTTCCCTGTTTTCTGTCTGCAACTCCCATAGAATCCAGGGTTCCTCTTATAATGTGGTATCCGACTCCCGGAAGGTCCTTGACCCTCCCTCCTCTTATCATAACTATAGAGTGCTCCTGAAGATTATGACCAACGCCTGGTATATATGCTGTAACCTCCATACCGTTAGTCAACCTCACCCTCGCAACTTTCCTTAATGCGGAGTTTGGCTTTTTGGGTGTTGTTGTATATACTCTGACGCACACTCCTCTTTTTTGAGGACACATCTTCAGCGCCGGGCTCTTCGTGCTTTGCTCCAGGCTCTTTCTGCCGTATTTAACTAATTGTGCTATTGTTGGCACATTGCCTCCGTATTGTATTTTCTAAAAAAGTAGATTCTACGGGAAAACTTTGAAATTATACCAAAGAAAATATTTTTTGTCAAGGTTTTCATGCCGCCTTATATTTTTCCCCCGTGTTTACTTCCTCAAACAAGAAAGCAGATTGATTTTCTACTAAAAAGTTTCAAGGTAGGTTTATATTATACACAGTTCCATAAAACAATACAAACAAAAACAACTTTTGAAATTCCCTTGGTCCGGAAGCTTGAAAGTCAGCAGCCCTGCAAGTTGGCAAGCCTGCCCGCTCTCCCGATTTAACACTTCTGCACTATGGCACTTTTACACTACAGGAACTTTTCAAAGCATAATCATAGAGTCGCCCAGGCGGGTTAGCCGCAGAGAATTAGGCAGCAAGGAGAACAAGCAGAAATGCGCAAGAGAGCAGAAAGCAAAAAAGACAGGCATCGCAGTTTATTGAAAAAATTCCAGTCGCTGGAATTTTTGAACTGCAAAAAAATATGGCAAGAAAATTGAATTTGTAATATAATGTTACAGAATTACTTTAAAGCAAAGGAGACAACTATGGGTAAAAGAATAAGTTTTACAACCTTTTTATTCAGTCTGATTTTTATTTTCGCCTTTTCTATAGCATACAGCCAGGAAATGGAATATAAAGAATATAAAGTGCTGGAAGGTGATACCCTATGGGATATCTCTACAAAGGAAATACATGACCCCTTTCTCTGGCCGAAGATATGGAAGGAAAACCCTGAGATAAAAAACCCTGACAGAATAAGTCCTGCTCAGACGATAAAGATTCCCATAAGACTCTTACAAAAGGAACAGCCCTTAGAAGAAGTTACAGCGGAAAAAGCATCTGCAGCGATACCAGAACCGGTAAAGGAAGAGCAAAAGAAAGAAGTGCCGCAAAAAGCAGTTGAGAAAAAGATAGAACCTGTTAAAAAGAACTACCTTGCTGATAAGGACCTTCTGATAGCAAGCGGTTATATTACAGATTATATTACAAAAAAGATAGAGAATGTCGGTAAAATAAGCGGCGCTCCTACAGGAAGGTCTATGTTTGGAGACAATGACTACCTATATATAAAGACAAATACCCAGGCAAATGCAGGCGATAAATTTCATGTAATACGCCCATCTGCCCTTATAAAACATCCGAAGACAAAAAATAAGATGGGCTATCTCATTACAGTCCTCGGAACTGTAAAGGTTATTGAAACAGAAAATGGCATGACAAAGGCAATGGTCACAAAAGCCTACGGTGAAATGCGCACAGGGGATCTGCTCGATGCTTTTTATGAAATCGAACCCTTGATGGAAGAAGATGAACATCGGAAACCAGATGTCAGCGGATTTATAGTTGCAGCGCAAAAAATGAAAAGCATCAGCGCTTTCTATGACATACTCTTTATTGACAAGGGCAGCAACGACGGGCTTGAAATAGGGGACATGCTGAAAACCATATCTTTTGACAAGCTTAATAAATCACGGACCACCGGTGTTATTCAGGTTATAAACCTAAAGGGTTCGACCGCATCCGCAATTGTAAGAAAAAGCGAATCCTCAATCAGTGTGGGAGACCAGGTAGCGGGTTTAAAGTAGCAGCTCATGGCGTTAGTGTTTACTTTTATGAACTTGCTGTTGGCTATGTAGTCAGTATTTTAAGGGCCTTAAGCCTGCTCGGGTGTTTCAGTTTTCTCAGCGCCTTGGCCTCTATCTGACGCACTCTTTCACGTGTAATAGAGAGATGTCTTCCCACCTCTTCAAGGGTATGGTCTCTTTCAGCCCCGATACCGAATCTCATCCTTATAACCCTTTCTTCCTTGGGAGTGAGGGTTTTCAATACCTGCTGCATCTGCTCTGATATCTCATTTCTCTCTGCATCAGAATACGGAGAGGGGCTGTTCTTATCACCGATAAAATCTTCAAGCTCAGTATCTTCATCGCCAACCGGTGTCTGTAATGCTATAGGATCCTGTATGGCGCGAAACACCTCTTCGACCTTTCGTGTCGGCACCTCAAGTTTTTTTGCTATCTCCTCATTTGTAGGCTCCCTGCCCAGTGTCTGCGTCAACTCCCTTGATGCCTTTGTCACCCTATTATAAAATTCCATCATGTGCACAGGGACTCTTATTGTCTTGGTCTGGTCAATTAAGGCCCTTGTTATGGCCTGCCTTATCCACCATGTGGCATAAGTTGAGAACTTAAAACCCTTTTCATACTTAAATTTATCAACAGCCTTCATAAGGCCGATATTGCCTTCCTGTATGAGGTCAAGGAGAGGCAAACCCCTCCCCACATAATTCTTGGCAATGTTAACAACCAGCCTGAGGTTTCGGGTTATAAGTTCGTTTTTTGCTTCCATGGCAAGAGCCCTTGCCTTTGAAATACGGCCCCAGAGAGATTTAAATTCATCGACCTTTATCCCGATCTCGGATTCAACTTTTTTATATTCCTGCTGCACTTCCTTTGCAAGCACTTCAAGTTTTTTGGTATTTATCCGCTTCTTCTGCTTCTCGCTGATCGCTTTTTTGAACTCTTTTAAAGAACCATACTTGGGAATCTTCCTGTCTGTCAAAATAACAGCCCTCATCAGCTCATCCAGCCTTGCTATTGTCCTCAGAAGCAGTTCATCGGCTCTCTCCTCTTCAGGGATAGGCTCTTCATCTTCTTCGATCACTGCCTCGCCATTTTTATAAATCGGCAGCGCGGTAACTATACCTTTTATTATTTCCTTGCCTTCTTCAAGCCTCTTTGCAAGTTCTGTCTCTTCATATCTGGTAAGTATGGATATATCACCCATTGAATGGAAATATGCCTGGACAAGGTCTTCTGTCTTTTCATATTCTTCAAGCTCTTCTTCCGGTTCTTCCTCGGCAGAGGCGCCTTCTTCGTGGTCTACAACCTTTACGCCCATATCCTGCAGAAGGTCCATCAGGTCTTCTAATTCATCAGGGGAGAAAAATTCAGAGGGAAGCGCGTCGTTTATCTCGTCATAGGTAAGGACCCCCCTCCTCTTGCCAATATCGAGTATTTCTTCAAATATATCTCTTTCTCTCATTTTGCTCCTTGACAGCTTAAAACAAAAAATTAAGAAATCTCTTCTTAATTTAAATTCTACTCTTTTTTTATTATTTGGCAAGAGGGTCGAGGGAAATAAAACTATTTTTATTTTTTAAACAGTTTTTATCCCTGCCTTTGACAACAGAAGGAAATTAAAAATAAGGGTCAAGCCTCACGGCCTATTAGTACTGGTCAGCTGAATGCATTACTGCACTTACACCTCCAGCCTATCAAAGTGGTAGTCTACCACAGACCTTTAGGTGGATTACTCCACGGGAGACCTAATCTTGGGGTGGGCTTCACACTTAGATGCCTTCAGCGT
>WPIF01000019.1:0-52628 GCA_009773185.1 Nitrospirota bacterium
CAGGGTGAAATGTCGTTTCCGTCAGAAACTTAGACATTATAACTCGACAGGTGCCTTCTCTTTTACTGTTTATCAGACTGCTTATCAGGAAATATAGGTCTTCGCTCTGTCCAGGTTGACAACAAAAGATTATAAACTTTATTCTAAAGAGTGTTGTTTATTTTTAGTAGTCAGCTAATAACTGGCCCCTGACAACTAACAACTGAAAACTCAATATGGCACTGGGCATAATAGAAAATCTTATAAATGAGCTTACAAAACTTCCGGGCATCGGCAGGAAGACCGCCCAGAGGCTTGCATTTTTTATACTCACAATGCCTGAAGAAAGCGCAAAAGACCTTGCAAAGGCCATAAATGATGTGAAGGAAAGGGCTCGTTTCTGCAGCAGGTGTTTTAATATTACTGACTCGGAGATTTGCAGCATCTGCAGTGACAAATCAAGGGACAGGACAAGGATCTGTGTTGTTGAAGAGCCAAGCAACATACTTGTTGTCGAAAGGGCCAGGACCTTCAACGGCCTTTATCATGTGCTTCTTGGCGCTATTTCACCGATAGACGGCATGACTCCTGACAAATTAAAGATAGCTGAGCTTGCAGAACGGGTAAAATCTGACAGCATATCGGAAGTAATACTTGCAACTAATCCGAATACAAAAGGAGAGATGACGGCACAGTATATAAAAGATGCCCTTAAACCCTTCAATGTGAAAGTCACGCGAATCGCATACGGCCTCCCGATAGGAAGCGATATCGAATTCGCTGATGAGGTTACTTTAAGCAAGGCGCTTGAAGGAAGAAGAGAGATGTGAGGGAATAAGCCTCAGGCACTGCATGGCAAAACGCAATAAAAGCGTTTAGGGTTCAAAAATTACATCAGTCAACATCATCATATTTTTTGCGGAGTTCGGCAAGCTTGGCCCTGTAAGTTTCGGCATCTCCATAATCAATGAATGTATGGTAGCGTGAATGACGCCTGGCTTTTCCTGAGGCATGTTTTATCGGGCACCAGTACTGCTCTGTACGCGCTGCGACTTCTGTCGCATATGACATCAGACCGTTAAAGTAGCTGCAATAATCACAGTTCAGCTTTTCCATAAAGTTCAGGTATTTTAAGTAATGCCGGTCAAGGACAACATGGTCTTTCCGTTTGACTTTAGGGATTTTATAGACAGGAAAGCATACTGCCTGATATATCCAGATAGAGGCGTCAAAGATGAGGCCGGGTATAATCATTGCGTAGATTACCGGCGCTGACAATGCCGTAAGAAAAGAAGACCTTATGATATAAAGAAACAATGAGCCTGAAAATTTTTTGTGCAGTTCGGCAATCTCTTTTTCAAATACAACCCTGCCCTTTTCAACTTTATATTTTAATTCTTCTTCCTTGCGCCTCATCTCCTCCTGAACACTCTTTTCCAGTTCCCTTATCTCATCAAGAATCTCATTAAGCCTGTTACTCATAACCCCTCCAGTGACAATATTCGTTATCCCCAATAATACATTTTAAAGAATGCAGGTGTTGCGAAAAAAATTATTTGAACAAGACCTGCATTATATCCGGGTTGTCATGACTTTAGCACATACAGGGGGGCAAAGATAGCGCCTTGACTATCTAATCTTCCTGCTCCACGTTCTTGCTTTTGAGATTATGCCTTTTTCATCAGCGGTGCAGAGTTTTCTCTTATCCACAACAAGCTTGCCGTTTACAAACACAGTTTCCACATCTGACGCCATTGAAGAATAGACAATATGGGAATAGATATCGTATAAAGGTGTTAGATGGGGTTTATCGAGGTCCATGATTATGATGTCTGCGGACTTTCCTTTTTCAAGGCTGCCCGTTATTTTCCCAAGTCCCAGAACTTCTGCGCCCCATCTTGTTGCCATCAGCAATGCTGTTTTTGCATCAAGGACAGTCGGGTCGCCTGATACAGCCTTGTGGACCTTTGCAGCAGTTGACATCTCGCTTAATATATTGAGGTCATTGTTGCTTGCAGCGCCGTCTGTTCCAAATGCCACCCTTATCCCTGCCCTGAGCATTGCTGGGACAGGCGCGATGCCTGAACCTAATTTCAGGTTACTCTCAATGCAGTGCGAGACTCCGACCTTATGTTTTGCAAGCGCTTCTATTTCTTTGTCATTAACCCATACACAGTGGGCTGCGACCATACAGCTATCAAGAAATCCGAGATTTTCCAGGTGTTCAACAGGCCGCCTGCCATATTTTTTTTCAATCTCATCAACCTCCCATTTTGCCTCGGAAACATGAATGTGTATTGGGACATTATATTTATCAGCAATCTTTTTTATCTTCTTTAAAGTATCCGGACCGCAGGCATAAACAGAATGAGGCGCAATGCAAGGGGTAACGAGTTTGTCTTTTTTCCACTTTTCTATAAATTTTTCAGCCTTGCCGAGATATTCATCTGCGTTCTTTCCCGATATTGTAGGGAAATCAACAATGCCTGCGCCAAGGACTGCCCTCATACCGATTTTTTTTGCTGCCTTGCCTGAGGCATCCTCAAAAAAATACATATCACTGTAAGTCGTGATTCCGGCCTTAATCATCTCAAGGCAGGCAAGCTCTGTTGCGTCTGAAACAAATTCAGGACTAAGCCATTTGTTCTCGGCAGGCCATATGTGCTTTTCAAGCCATTCTTTTAACGGGAGGTCATCAGCCATCCCCCTGAAATAAACCATTGCAGCATGGGTGTGGGTGTTGATTAGTCCGGGAAGTACTGCCCTGTTTTTGCCGCCGGTTATGTTTTTGGAATAATATTTCTTTGAAATGTCACCGAAGCTGCCGACCTCTGTAATCTTATTCCCTTTGACAACCACAGCTCCGTCTTTGATAACAGCCTGTCCTTTATCCATCGGAAGGACATAATCACCGCGAATAATGTAGTCAGCGTTTTTCATCCTTTAAAATACTGCCATAGTTTATGAGAAAAAGACAATTGCACTTTGGCGCTTCTGCCCTATCGGACTATGGAACTATGAATTATTGCAGCAGGCGGAGAGATTGAGGCAGAAGGTGGGTGAGATTTTGTAATTGAGGAAAAGCTCTCAGAGAGATAATTTGTTGCTAAATTCAGTTTTTTTATGATAATTTTAGATATAAAGGATGAGAAAAACCAAAGGCAGGAATTTTTGGAAATTGCTGATTTAATAATAACACCGGAAATACTCGATAAGCTTATATGGAAACATAATGTAACTGAATCAGAGGTCAGGCAGGTCTTTCTTGATAAACCACGGTACAGATTTATCGAAAAAGGCAGGTATATGGGTGAACATTTATATCTCGCTCTCGGGACTACAGACGCAGGGAGGTATTTAGCTGTATACTTTATATATAAAAAGAATAAACAAGCATTAATTATAACTTCGAGGGACATGACAGAAAATGAGAGGAGAAAATATGCAAAAAAATAAAAAGAAGATAGAACCTATTCCAGATGAGTTTAAGACCATTATGGAAGCATCTGACTTCTGGGATACTCATGATATTACTGATTACTGGGATAGCACAAAAGAAGTAAAACTCAGTGCCGGTTTAAAAAAAGAGCCTAAGTATGTTGCCCTTGAGGGAAACATTGCTAAAAAAGCATTTAATGTTGCAAAGAAAAAACATATTTCAATGGAAACTTTGGTCAACCTGTGGCTTAAAGAAAAACTTTCTGCTGCAAGGTAGCTTTACTCTCTTCCCCACTTTCACGCTTCCTAACTTCCTGGCTGGAGTACTTCTGCGCTATCGGACTATGGAACTATGAATTATTGCAGCAGGTGGAGAAAATGGGGCAGAGGGGTGGGTGAAGGGGATGCGAGGAGTTTTTTGTTTGAAGGCTAAGTAAGGCAAAAAAGTGCGGTGTGATAACGATAAGTTCACACGTCGCGAAGCGGTCGGCGTGGAACAACAGGTTAACAACTTTGCTATGTTTTACTTATCATGCGGATCATTTAGTAGCTAATGCTTCGATAATTTTCGAGCAGCCTCCATCGTGTAAATATGCGGCATGGTCGTCGACATCCTTAAACTTCCGTCCGACAATTTTGGAGCACTCGAATTCATAACCAGTACATTTTATAAATCTGCCAATAGCATCCTGGGCTTTGGGATTCATAAAATCAAGTTTACTGGCTCCTTCCTTGATGCTGTTCATTCCGATGATCCATATTGCGGCGCCCAATGCCCCACAGGCTCCGCCGCTCAAGCCGATACCGCCTGCAAATCCCGCTGCCATGACCGTATGCATGTCGGATACACCCATCTTTTGTGCCAGCATTGCCGAGCAACTTACCGGAGAGAGGGGCGCTTCGATATTTTTTCCGGAAAGAGCGGTATTTATCTTATCGAATGCTGCAGGGGCATACTTTACAGCCATGTGCATGCAGTTTATGGTCCCGCCTTTAATCAGGAAATAGATTGTCATCTGCATAGTTGTTGATGACTTGTCTATGCCGGTTATTTCGATGCAGTTTATATGTTTGTTGAGAGCACGGAAGGACTCTACAAGCCTTTGTGCCGCAATAATTGCCCCGGTTTCAGCTCGCGAACCCGAGCCAAAAAGTCGATACGCTTGTGCTCCTGCCGCAAGTGTCGAGCCCCAAAGCATGCCGCATTGATAGCCATGTTGCATTATTCCACCTGCCAAAGGCATGGCGGCTTGTTCCTCGGATTTCATCGGGTGATCAAATGCGTGGTTGAGAACTCTCAACAGTGATCCTGATCATGCAATTTTGAAAAATTTACCTACTGTTCTTATCGCTGATATTTTTCCTCTTCCTTTGGTCATTAAGGTCTCCTCCTATTTTTCGGACAATTCTACTTTTATAGAAGAAAAACATAGGGACACTTACCGTATTATTTCTTCTTTGCCTCTTTCGTCTCGATCCTCGGGAAAAGGTGCTCAGCTTTCGAGACCTTTATATCGTAACTTGGTTTCCAGTCCCATGAAAAAATCTCTGTTCTGTTTCCTCTTATTTCATCGGAAAGTGATTTAAATCCAAGCTGGTTCCACATCTTCTCCGCTGTATCAGGCATAAAAGGATATACAAGCAACGCTGTAACCCTAAGGGAATTCCAGATATTAAACATAACAGCCTTAAGCCTTTCCTGATTATCCTTTGCAAGTTTCCACGGCTCTTCCCTTGCTATAAGGTTATTTGCCTCGCTGACAATGCCCCATATATTTTCAAGAATCAGATTAAAACGCAGATGCGACCAGTTCTGCTCATCCATTGCCACGGCTAAAGATTTAACGCAATGAACTTTAAATTCCTCCAGCGATTCTGATATCTCGATTTTTCCTTCAAAATATTTTATCGCCATCGCAATAAACCTGCTCAACAAATTCCCCAGGTCATTCGCAAGGTCTGTATTAATCCTGTTAATCAATGCCTGTTCTGAGAAATCTCCATCAAGCCCGAATGGCACTTCCCTTAATAAAAAATACCTGAATGCATCAACCCCGTATTTATCAACCATATCGTGAGGGTCTATGACATTTCTAAGTGATTTTGACATTTTTTTGCCATTAACAGTCCACCAGCCGTGGGCAAAAATATTTATGGGAAGAGGAAGATTTAATGCCATAAGCATTGTGGACCAATATACAGCATGGGTTGTAAGAATATCTTTTCCTATGAGGTGGTGATTGGCAGGCCACCAGAACTCTCCAAGTCTTGCATCCTCAGCTCCGGGCACAAGATATCTTGTTGCTGAAAAATAATTTACCAGCGCGTCAAACCAGACATAAGTAACAAAGCTTTCATCAAACGGCAATGGAATCCCCCATGAAAGCCTCTGCTTTGGCCTTGAAATGCACAGGTCTCCAAGAGTATTATTCTTGAGAAATCCAAGGACTTCGTTTCTCCGTGTTTCAGGAAGCACATAAGATGGATTGTCTTCTATATATTTGATAAGCCTGTCCTGATATTTGGACATCAGGAAAAAATAGTTTTCTTCCTGAATCTCTTCTACAGGCCTTCCGCAGTCAGGACATTTGCCGTCAATAAGGTCTTTTTCTGTCCAGAACCTTTCGTCAGGAGTGCAGTACCATCCGGCATATGACCTCTTTTCTATCTCACCCCTGTCCCAGAGCATCTGAAGAAGCCCCTGCACAGTCTTGATATGCTCTGTATCAGTGGTGCGGATAAACCCATGCTCTGATATGTTCAGTTTAACCCAGAGTTTTTTAAAGTTTCCGACCATGAGGTCTGCATGTTCTTTTGGGGTTTTCCCTTTTTCCTGGGCTGCCTTTTCCACCTTCTGTCCGTGCTCGTCAGTCCCTGTAAGAAAAAATACTTGTTTCCCCATCAGCCTGTTATATCTTGCAAGTATGTCTGCTGCTATGGTCGTGTATGCATGGCCGATGTGCGGGACATCATTAACGTAGTAAATCGGGGTTGTAACGTAGAATCGTCTGTTCATTTTTGGAATCTTTCCCGGGATGGAGACAGGGGACAGTATTTGAGCGGTTTTATTTTGCCGATATTCCTATAATAAATGTATATAAAAGCGAGAGGCAAAATTCCTCGGAGGGCGGTAGCCCGAGAATGAGCGATAATATTGTCCCCTGTCTTAGAAATCATTTTTTATTGCTGCTTATTCTCAGGCTTGCCGTGTTTCTGGAATTTTCTCCAGCGCCATTTCTTGCGCTTCCTGTTACTCTGCCCCTGTTTTTGCTCAGCCCCCTCTGTTTTGGGAGGCGCTGCATCCTGACGGGCTTCAGAAGATATGGGTTCTTTACTCTGAGGTGCAGGAACCGGAACCTGCGGTTGAGGCCTTTCTTCAACAGCCTCTGTTGAAACTGTTTCTTTTTCTGTAACGGCTATATCCTCAATGGAGGGTGTTTCACTTGTCTCTTCATCTGATTCAGCAGCTACCTCGTAACCCAGACAGCACATAAGCCTTCCGCATATGCCCGACAGCTTGCTCATGTTCAGCACGAGTTCCTGCTGCTTTGCCATTTTGATGGATATGGGTTCAAATGACGTAAGAAATGTTTTACAGCAAAGCTCTCTGCCGCACATGCCAAAACCGCCGACTATTTTAGCCTCGTCCCTGACACCAATCTGCCTCATCTCAATCCTGGTTTTGAATTTTGCGGCAAGGTCTTTTACAATCTCCCTGAAATCTATTCTCCCGTCTGCCGTAAAATAAAAGATGATCCTTTTCTTATCAAGGGTGGCCTCTGTGGAAACCAGCTTCATGGGAAGTCCCCTTGCCAGTATCCTCTCAAGGCAATAGTCCCTTGCCTCTTTTTCGAAATTCTCATTATCCTGCTTTTTCTTAAAATCCTGTTCTGTTGCTTTTCTGAGCACCTTCCGGAGTTCTTTGCCGGGATTTTCAACTGTGTGCCTTCCTGTAACTACACTCCCGATGCTCAGCCCCAGGTCTGACTCAACTATTACGCAGTCGCCCCTTTTAAACTCTTCTCCTGAGCCATTAACTTCAAAATCGTATATTTTACCGCAGCTTTTAAATCTTATACCGACAATATCAGGCATTGTTTATTCCTCTCTTTTGCCTCAGCGGTTTGCCTGAGGCGAGGCGAATCCGATAAATTTCCTTAAAATAAACCCGGTGTAATTCCATGTAATCGCTTTATTCAGATTAAATCTGAGATACCCCTTCAAAAAGGTTAACTTTATGTAACTTTCTATTATATCCTTTAACTCTATGGTTTTGCTCATTCGTGCTATGCTGTCTTTGAGGTCTATGTTTATAAGCATATTCTCCTGCCCTGTTATCTTAAACACAGCCGTATCTCTTAAGACCGTAATTGCATAGTTAAACCACTTTTCAATCTCTTCCTTGTCTCCCCAGGTTTCTTTATTTTCTCCATTAACCATCCCTTTGAACAGCCTTATAAACCAGTCTCTTTCTTCAATAAGGTCATTTGAGATTGCAAGGCCGGGCCTTCCCATCGAAAGCCTTGAAACCGTCGAAAGCTGAGAATCTTTTTCTAACCCCTGGCCCCTACCCCCCGGCTGATTTTTAATAACCTCTTCGCACCTTGCAGCAGACAAGGGCAGAAAATTCACCCGTGAGCACCGCGACCTGATGGTCTCAGGCAGTCTCTCAGGGCTTGAGGCTATCAGTATTATAATGCTCTGGGGAGGAGGTTCCTCAAGGGTTTTAAGAAATGCATTTGCAGCAGAAGCGTTCATTGTCTCGGCTTCATCAACAATAATAACTTTCCTTTTGCCTTCATAAGGCGCAAAAGAAAGGGCCTCTTCTATCGCCCTTACCTCTTCAACGCGAATCTCTGATTTTTCAGGTGTTACCACCATGAAATCCGGATGTGTCTGGCTGTCAATCTTTTTGCAGGAGGGGCATTCATCGCAGCAGTCAGATGGCTGATGGCTGATGGCTGATAGCTGACTCTTCTGGCAGTTTAAGGTCTTTGCAAAATTAACTGCAGTGAATTTTTTCCCTATCCCTGATTCTCCTGCAAACAGATATGAAGACGGAATCCTGTTCTGGCTTAGAGTGCCCAGCAGAATATTGATTGCCTTTTCCTGCCCTATAATATCTTTAAGCGCCATATTAAACTCTTAGTACTTCAGCCCGGCCTTTTTCTGGTTTGCCACGACAACAAGAACAAAATTTTCAGGGTCGAGATATTTTTGGGCGACCCTCAGCACATCCTCTTTTGTAACTGCATTTATGTAGGAAGGGTATTTTTCCACATAATCCTTGCCGAGATTATAGAATTCAACAGATGCAAGAAAATCCGCAATTTTTCTGCTGGTATCAAGCCTGCGGGGGAAACTCCCTGTAAGGTATGCCTTTGCATCTGCAAGTTCCTGGTCCGAGACTTTTTCTTCCCGTATTTTTTCCATTTGCCTCAGTATCTCTCCGATTGCCGTATTTGCAGATTCGTTCTTTGTCTGGACACCTGCCTGAAATACTCCTCTTTCTTTGTTCGGCACAAAAAAACTGTGCACATCATATGCAAGCCCCATCTCATCCCTTATCTTCTGCATAAGCCTTGAAGAAAAGCCGCCGCCACCCAAAATATAGTTCATTACAGAGATGGCATAGTAGTCCGGATTGTCCCTGCTCACTCCGAGATGGCCGAGAATTACATTTGCCTGCGTGACATCTTTTTCTATCTTTACAACCTTTTTTGTTTTTTCTTCAGGCATGGGATTAATCTTTTTCTCAGGCACAACAGCAGCCTTCCATGAAGCGAGATATTTCTTCATCAATGAATCAAGTTCACCAGAAGTCAGGTCTCCGGCAATAGATAGTATCGCGTTGTTGGGGATAAAATATTTTGAATGAAATTGTATAAGGTCTTCTCTTGTTATTGCTGAAAGGGTTTCTGCAGAACCTTCAGTAAGCCGTCCATAAGGATGCTCCCCGAATACCTCTTTGTCGAATGCCCTGCCTGCAAGAAAAGAGGGGTCTTCTTCACGCTGCTTCAAAGCGCCCTTTATCCTCTCCCGCGTTCTGTCCAGTTCCTCCTGCGGGAATACTGGATTCAGGGCTATGTCAGAAAAAAGCTCAAAACCTTTTTCCATATCTTTCTTAAGTACAGAAAGAGTTACAGTCGTGTAATCACTTCCGGCAGATGAGCCAAGAGATGCGCCTATGAACTCAATCTCCCCGCTTATCTCTGACGATTTTCTGTTTTTTGTCCCTTCATCGAGAAGCCCGGCAACGAGGGTCGCAAGGCCTGCCTTTTCCTGAGGCTCATCCAGCGGGCTTGCCTTTATAATCATTGTTACCATAACAATCGGGATATTGTGTTTTTCAGAGTAAAGCACTGTAAGGCCGTTCGGAAGGATTTTCCTGTTTGAATCAAGAGCGTATGTATCAGGGCATAGAGCAAAGAGCATAGAGCAAAGAAATAATACAATCAGAAAAATTCTGACTTCTGACTTCTGACTTCCCGCCACGGCGGGTCGCCGAAGGAGACTGACTTCTGACTGCTTACTCACTTGCTCTCCTCCGGTTTTGTCGGTATTAAGACCCCGACTGTCCTGTTATCTTCAATAAGATATTTTTTTGCAACCCTGCTGACGTCCCCGGGCGTTACTTTTCTTATGCCTTCGAGATATTGCTCTTTCAGCTTCCAGCCCCCTATCATCTCGAAGATGCCTGCCAGCTCTGCCTGAAAATATATCGAATCCTGCCCCATGATAAAAGCTGCCTCTATCTGATTCTTTGCCTTTTGCACTTCGTTCTCTGCAGGGGGCTCTTTTTTAATTTTTTCTATTTCTTCGTAAAGCGAATTTTCTACATCCCTGATATCTTTGCCGGGAGCTGCCGTTGCTCCAAACATAAAGAGATATGGGTCTTTACTGAGCCCGCTGTAATCGGCATATGCGGAAAGCGCAAGTTTTTTTTCATGGACTATTGTTTTATAAACCCTCGAACTCTTTCCGCCTGATAAAACTGCTCCAAGCACCTCAAGGGCATAGCTGTCCCTGTCAGGGAAACTCGGGGTGTGATAGGCGCCTATTACATAAGGCAGTTCCGCCTCTCTTTTGAGGCTTACCCTTCGCTCCCCCTTTTGTTCATCCTCCCTTGAAGTGACAGGCCGCCTGTCAGTAACCGCAGGAATCTTTCCGAATGCCGCCTTTATCTTCTGGATTATCTCATCCGCCTTAATATCACCTGAGACAACAATAACTGCATTATCAGGAGAATAATATGCCATGTAATGGCTGTAAAGGTCGTTTCTCTCTATCGAAGCGATATCAGACATCCAGCCTATTACAGGCCAGTGATACGGATGAGACTTGTATGCGGCAGCCATTACCTCTTCATGTAAAGAATTCTGCGGGTCATCGTCGTATCTCATCCTCCGCTCTTCCATGACAACGCTTCTTTCTGCCAGGACCTCTTTTGGGTCTATTATAAGGTTCTTCATCCTGTCTGCCTCAAGCTCAATTGAGATAGCAATCCTGTCTGATGCAAGCGACTGGTAATACATTGTGTAATCTTTTGTTGTGAATCCATTGTCAACCCCGCCGTTTTTCTGCACTATCTTTGAGAATGCCTTTGAGCCGTATTTAGGCGTTCCCTTAAACATCATATGCTCCAGAAGATGGCTGATCCCGCTCTTGCCCATGGGCTCATTCCTTGAACCAACCCTGTACCATATCTGGAATATCGCCAATGCCGCCTTGTGGTCTTCGACAACAAGGACCTTTAAGCCGTTATCGAGGTTGTATTCCTTTGTTGTATCTGCATTGGCAGACAAGGGGATTATAAGGATAAATGCCAGTAAAAATACCAGGTTTTTCATACGTTTAATAATATCATATCCAGCCTGTGGTTTGCCTGAATCCGGAGCGCCCGAAAGACTGCATTATCAGAGACTTCCAGGCCTGCTGATTTGTAATTATGCCGTACCCTTTATCTTGCTTCCCAGTTGATTTCCTGTGTTATGGCCTGAGAGAGCCGGAACGCTGCGTCTTTGTCAAGGGGTTTAAGCCGGTTGTATATTTCCAGAGCCAGGTCTTTTTTGCCTATGCTTGCGTAAACAAAACCGAGGCCTTCAAGGCCAGAGACATTATTCGGGTCAAGCTCGATTGCCTTCTTGAAGGCATCAATAGACTCCTTTGCCTTGTCCATATAAATATTAACAAGGCTGATTCCGACACCGGCATGATAATCAGGTACATCCGGTGATATCTCAACTGCCTTTTTGTACTGCTGGAGGGCAGTTTCAGGATAATGCATATTGATAAGCGCCGCGCCGTACCACGAATAAAGGTCCGGATTATCAGGCCACTTTTCAATGCCTTTCCTTAAAAGCTCCGCAGCTTTTCCGTAGTTTTCTTTGCCGTACTGGTTTGAAACATCTTTTAACAGCAGCACAACTTCATTATTTTGTTTTTCAGATCCCGGCTTCTGATTTTTTTCGCTCTGCCCGGTTTCTTCTGCTGAGGTTCCGGATTTTTCGACTATAATCAAAGGGAAAGAGGTTTTTTCATATGTGCTTATGACCTGTTCATTCGCCTTTTTGCTTTTAATAATAACTGCATTGGGTGTTACTTTTCTCGTATGCGCAAGCAGCGCTTTTGCAGATGAGTAGTCCCTGAATTTTCCAAGCCTTACGCAAAAATATCCTTTTATCTTCTCTATTCTGAGGTCTTTTAGGTATTCTTCCTTCAGCTTCAGGGCCAGTACATTAAACTCGTTTGATGCCTGCTCTATTTTGGGGAATTTTTTTATCTGCAAGGTGTAATATTCTTCAAGCGCCTGTTCAGGTTTGGCAGGGACTTCCGGAGGCATCTGATTCTTCAAGGATACAGGGGCATTTTTATCTGAAGGCAAAGAAGTTTTTTCATAGAGGTCTGCGACAAACATGTCTTCTGAATCAACAGCCTTTACTATGGAAGCGTTAGGTGCCAGTGGTCTAACTTTTTTCAATAAGTTCGCAGCCCCGGCATAGTCGTCAAATTTTCCTAGCCTTATAACAATATTATTATCTTTCTGCTCTATCCTGAGATAATTCTGTTCATCATTTTTTAAGGCTTCATAAAGCGCATTGAAATGTTTTTTTGCCTTACTGTAAGAGGCAGGGGTATACTTTGCTGCCTGTATGGTATAAAAACCCTCGAAGGCCGCTGAAATGCCTGTCTGATAAAAAAACAAAAAAAGCAGCAAAAAGGTCTTCTGAATGATTGTGAATTGGCACATCCGGGATTGTTTCATGTTTTATGCCTTTATAATAAGCAAGGGGGCGTGGTTTTTCAAGTAAAGCAAGAGGGTTAGCCGGGTGCTGTTGACAAATTGCCCCTGGTTTGATATAAACAGGCAGACGAATGTTGCTGGGATATAAGAAATGATGTTAAACGCCAAAAGAAAATGACCAGATGACGGAAGAGAGCAGGTCAAAACATATCGCTGAACTGGCCAAAGAACTGCTTGACGACATCGAACTTAATAGGATGAGCGCCGAGCATTTGCTTTTGAAGGCAACCAGATTGGCGCGATGGATGGGTTCCGAGGAGACCCAACAGTGGTTGAGACTAGAGATGATTGGCTATAACAGTACAGACGAAATTTCCGTGAAATACATGTCATTAACAGGGAGGTGGATAAATCGAGCAAAGGGAATAGGATACTGGGGTCCCTTAGCTCAGCAGGAAGCTGCGATAGCGGCCGAAAAGGCTAAACTCGCCGCAATGCGAACGCCTGACACAGGTGGGGAATGGGCAAACCTTGCCATTACAAATGTAACGAACGCAATGACTCAAACCGCGAACCTTATCTCAACCCTCAGTGCTATAAAAAGCCGGGTACTTGCTCGGCTGCATCAGTTTGTGAGCGAAGTCTACTACAGCTTGGCATTTGAAGGTCTTTCGGAATCAATCTTCGAGAGGTATAAGCGTGACGTTGATGTGCTCATAGCTCAGTCATGCGGTAACGTTCTAGACCAGATCCCTGCCGTAATAGACCGATTGGCAGAGGCGCAACCAGAAGCTATCAGCCAAGCTCTAACAACATGTCGCCGTATCATCGAAAGTTTCGCTGATTCTATTTTCCCACCTACAGAAGAAACCATCGAGATCGGCGGTAGCACACTGAACCTTGGACTAGACAAACACCAAAACAGGATCAATGCTTATATTCACCAACATACCGACAGTCAGACGCGAAAGAAAAGATTACGTCAGAACCTCGTCAACTTGTTTGATCGTGTATCGACGGGAGTTCATACTGACGTTACATTAGAAGAGGCTAGGGCACTATTCCTAAATACCTATTTGCTGTTGGGAGAGATTCTCCACATTGGAAGAAATAGCGTTTGACAAGGCAATACAGCCGACTCGTTACACTCGCGGCTGATTCTTGCGTTAGGCATAACAAAATTAATCATAATTAATCCTTGACACTTCTTTTTAAAATCTAACTCCCCTCTCTCTTATCCCTCCTCAAAAAAAGCAAGCATCACGGCTTGTAATATTTTTTCTTCTTTTTTAAATACTCCTGTTCAACTTTGCCTTCGGGATAATCATGCGGATATTTATAGCCTTCGCCGTGCCCGAGTTTTTCTGCGCCGGGATAATTACTGCCTTTGAGGTGGTCAGGAACCTCAAGAGTCTCTTCAGATGCTACGTCCTTAAGGGCTTCTTCTATTGCCATGTAGGCTGTGTTGCCTTTCGGTGCATTGGTTATATAAATGACTGCCTCTGCCAGAGGGATTCGCGCCTCAGGCATGCCGACAAACTCTATTGCCTTTAAGGCAGATATGGCAAGGACTAATGCCATCGGGTCTTTAAGCCCTACATCCTCTGCCGCGCAGATGACAACGCGCCTTGCTATGAAGCGGGGGTCTTCTCCTGCATAGAGCATCTTTGCAAGATAATAAATCGCTGCGTCAGGGTCAGAGCCGCGCATGCTTTTTATGAATGCCGAGATTGTGTCATAATGCTGGTCTCCTTTTTTATCATAGACAACTGCCTTTTTCTGGATGGATTCCTCTGCTGTTCCTTTGGTAATTACTATTTCTCCTTTTTCATCCGGCTGGGTTGTAAGGACCGCTATTTCCAATGCAGAGAGCGCCTTTCTTGCATCTCCGTCTGACATCTTTGCTATATGCTCAAGGCCGCCTTCTTCTGTAATAATCTTTAAGCTGCCGAGCCCTCTTTCTTTATCAGCCAGGGCATTTTTTAAGATTAAAAGAAGGCCTTCACGGGAAAGAGGCTTCAGCTCAAATACCTGGCTTCTTGAAAGCAATGCCGAGTTAACGTAAAAAAAAGGGTTTTCCACAGTTGCTGCTATCAAGGTTATATTCCCTTCTTCCACATCAGGCAGAAGCGCATCCTGCTGAAGCTTATTGAACCTGTGGATTTCATCGAGAAATAATATTGTTCTTCCGCCTGAGGATTTTTGGGCCCGCGCTTTTTTGATAACTTTTCTTATTTCTTCAAGCCCGGCTGTGGCAGCATTAAGCCATTCAAAATAAGCGTTTGTTTTATTTGCAATAACCCTTGCCAGGGCAGTCTTGCCTGTTCCGGGCGGGCCGTAAAGGATTATGGAGGTTATCCTGTCAGCCTCTATGGCCCTTCTTAAGAGTTTCCCCTGCCCCAGAATATGCTCCTGTCCGACGTACTCCTCAATTGTCTTTGGAGACATCCGGTAAGCAAGGGGGTCTTTCCCGCTTCCGCGGGCCTCTGATATTTCTTCAGGCTTATTGAACAGGTCCATAAATAGCGCTCACTTTTTTATATCTTTAAGGCTTTTGAGCGTTGCCTTAAGAAGCTCCGATGGTTCGGGCTTGCATACAGGACAATATAGCTCCCCCAGATCCAGGAGGCATACATGCCCTCATTCAGGGCAACAGACACATTTGTCCAAAGGTTCTTTACAAACAGGGCATATTTCCATGATGGTTAAATTATATCATTTTATATAGGCATTAGCCTGAAACGGCACTGGATTGCCGTATAAAAAACCTGATAATTTTAATTAGACGTTGACAGGGAGTTTCTTCTTATTTAATATTTTAACAGGGGATAGAAATGGGTTTTAAGGAAGCAAAAAACTACATCAGCGAATTACACAAAAAACAGGACGACCCATATCTCTGGCCTGATTATCTTACCGGGCTTCCTGACAAAAATGCGATAGTGCAAAAGATAAGGGAGATCTATGACCAGCTCGGGAAAGAGAGCATTGCCATTATAAGGATTGCGGATATCCAGCCATATCTTATTAAATACGGCCCTGACAAACATGCCCAGATAATCCAGTGGGCTGCGGGCATACTAAAGACAACGGCAGATAAACATAAGGGTTTTGTAGGCGCCTGCTGTACTCATGACTTTGTTGCCGTATGTAATACAAAAAACCTTGGTAGTTTCATAAACGAGGCATCAAGGCTTTTTGAAAAGAAGGCGTTGACGTTCTATAACAAGGAAGATTTGAAAAAAGGCAAGGTGCTGTCTTTTATGAGAGAAGGCAGGAAGATAGACATCGGCTTTATGAAGTTTATTGTCTGCAGCATAAGCGACAAGGCACAAGTGCCAAAAGATAAGATACTGCCTCATATCGGCAAGCTCTGCCTTGAAATCGAGAAGGGCCAATATCCTTAAGTCAGGCAACTCCGGAAGGTGCAAGTCCTGATTCAACGCAATCCATAAAACGCTGCTTATTTATTACTGAATATTTTTCCTCGCACCAGACATGTCCTGTCTGAGGTGATTTCCCTGAAGGCAGGGTAGTCCTTGCTTTTGTGCATGCAAAGCAGTGTCCTGTTTTTCTGACTCTCAGCGGCGTAAAGCAGGGCATTTGCCTCTTTCTTGCCATCTGGATACTGCGATGGTCGCACCATACTGTACCGGGCGGAGGGCTCTGTCCTTCGGGTTTTGTGGCAAAACCGTATCTGCATTCCTCGCAAAAATTATACATAATTTTTTAACCTGACAGAAAACCGGTAATTCGCATACCGTTTTAAGCTCAACTGTTTCAGAAGGAATTGCATCTTTGCTGCTGTCTCAAAAACAGATTAAACTGAAATCTGTTCCCCCAATAAAACTCTATGTCTTTTATACGGTATTGTCAAGCATTTTCTCTAAACCTGCGGTGAAATCTTTACCAATACTTCTCCGATTCTCCCGATTCCCTCTTCAATGTTTTCAGCAGTGGCATTTGAGAAATTAAGGCGCATGGTATTCTTCCCGGAGTTGTCAGGAAAAAACTCCTGTCCGGGCACAAAAGCCACATTCTTCTCAACACAGCGCATAAGGATTTCCCTTGCATCATATCCTTCCTGCAATATGGCCCATATAAACATCCCGCCTGAGGGCTTATTCCATTTTGCTGATTTTGGAAAATATTTTTCCATTGCAGAAAGCATACAATCCCTGCGGACTTTATATGTCTCCCTGAGGAGATTGATATGTTTATGATAATTGCCATTCTCAAGATATTCGTTCACAATATACTGGCCAAGTGTATTTGTGTGAAGGTCCGTGCCTTGTTTTACAATAGCAAATTTTTTGATAATTTCTTTATCAGCGATAACATAGGCTACGCGGAATCCAGGCGCAATTGTCTTTGAGAAAGAACTCATATAAATGAAGTTCCTGCTTTGTGCAAGGCTAAAAAGCGAAGGGATTTTCTCTCCTTCAAATATCAATTCCCCGTAAGGGTCGTCTTCTATGAGCATGAAGTCATGTTTCCCCGCAATCTCAAGCAGCCTGTGTCTTCTATCCATGGGAATGGATGCGCCTGTAGGGTTCTGGAAATTCGGCATGAGATAGAGCAACCCGGGCTTATTTGTTTTCAGTTTCTTTTCCAGTTCATCTGTCTGAATCCCTTTTTCATCAGACGGGATTGCAAAGATATTTGCCTGGAAAAGCTGGAAAGACTGGAGAGCGCCAAGGTAACTTGGGGTTTCTGTAAAAACTGTATCTCCTTTGTCCAGGAAAAGTTTTGATATGAGGTCAAGCCCCTGCTGCGAGCCCTGTGTAATAATTATATTTTCAAGGCTTAGATATTTCGAATCAGGGTCCAGTTTCTTTATTATCTTTTCCCTGAGCGGAATAAGCCCCTCTGTAATTGAATATTGGAGGGCTGATGAGCCATGTCTTGAAAGCACCTTTGCAGCTGCATCGCCAATCTCTTTAATCGGAAAAAGCTCAGGAGCAGGCAGCCCGCCTGCAAATGAGATTATTCCGGGCCTTGACATCAGCTTTAAAATATCACGGATAGCTGAACTTCTTAATCCGGCGATTCTTTCAGCGTACATTGTTTATAATCCTCCCTATTTCTTCAGATATTTCATCTGAAGATTTGCCTTAATAATCGCTCCCAGTTCTGCCCTCACAGGCAGGATTTTTTTGATTTCAGCAAAAATATACTCACCATCCTTTGATTTTGCACTTAATTTTTTAGCATTTTTATCAAATGCAATCAGATAGGCTTTCATATCCGTGACATCCTTTTTTGTCGAAACAGCCCCGTGCCCAGGGATGATTGTCGCAACATCCATCTTCATAATGTAATCGAGAACCCTGCCCCAGCTTTTTATATCTCCATCCGCTATATATGGATGATAATTTGTAAAAAGAACGTCTCCCGCAAATAATATCTTTTTATCAGGCAAATAAACGAGTATGCTCCCGCCTGTATGAGACGGCCCGGCATAAATAAGCTCAATTTTCTGTTCGCCTAAATCTATCCCTAATTTGTCATTGAAAGATAGTTGAGGATAAGCAATCTTTGTCCCTTCCATATCTTTTTCAGAAAGACCATAGGCAGATGCATTTTTTAATGTTGCCTCTCCGTTTTTCTGTAAGCTTTCATTGTCGCTTGCCTGGGCAATGATTATTGCTCCAAGCTTTGCGAATTCTGAATTGCCGAATGTATGGTCAAGGTGGAAATGTGTGTTGACCACATATTTAATCGGCTTGTCTGAAATCTTCCGTATATCCTCTATAAACCTCTTTGCCTCCTTTGCCGAGATCAATGTATCAATGACGACGATACTGTCTTTCCCGATGATAATCCCCGCATTTGCGCCAAAACTGTTCTGAGGGGCAGCACCCTTCACGTCCACATACGAATACACATTATCCGCAATTTTTGTGAGCCCACTCTGTGCAAATGCACTTTGCCCGAACGTAAAAAAACTGATTAATACAAATACAAAAATCCCGAAAACCATTAGTCTTTTCATGGAATCATCCTCCTTATTTATTTTCGTAACCCTTTCCCTAAGCTATCTCCATCCAAAGACAGTTATTCCATTTGCGGCCCTTTGCCGATCTTCATTTTGCCCCTGAAATATCTTTGTTTGACTTCTGCGGTCTTTTTCTTCCACTTGTCCACGCCGTGCTGTTTGATGTAGCACAGGGCAAATAGTTTTATGTTGTGCGGCAGGACATCGGCCTTGTCAGCCGCTGGGTTTAATTTAGAACAGGGGAATTCCGCACACTCAAAGCAGAAGTCGTGCCCGCGTTTGCTGATACAGGCGTAGGTTTCGCATGTACCCTCAACAAACTGGCAGCGTCCCTTGAGCGGTCTGCATCCCTGACAGGGAACGCCGTTCCAGTTAAATTTTTTAGTCAGCACTTCTCCCCACGATGGGTCATCCTTGACCTTGTATGCCGGGCAGTCACCGCAATACCCTCCGCACGGTGCGACCAAAGTAGTGTCATCTTTTGTCTTCATGTGTAACTTCTCCTTTTTTAGTTATATACCACTGTAATATATAAACGCCATGTTGCCGTTGATATCGTATTTTATGGGCATTCCGAGTTCGTTAAAAACTTTTTGATGTTCGTCTATGTTTCTGGATACCAATTTGCCTCCGCTTGCCAATGCCTCAAGATACCTGTCGGCAAGGCGGTTGCCTTTAACCAATGTCGTAAAATACATCCTGCCGTCTTCTGATAAGATCTTCTTTAAGACAACTAACAATTTCTTTGTGTCATCGAGGCAGTGAAGTAGATTCAATGAAATTATTGTATTAAAATTATCAGGCTTAAAAGGCAATTGAAGGGCATCTGCGCGGAGGAAAACCATGTTGTCGGGAACTTTTCCATTCAGTTTTGTCAGGCGTGACTTGGCAATTCTTAACATCTTAAGCGATTGGTCCACCAAGACAACAGGCCGGGCGGAATATTGAATATATGTTTTTGCGGTGAACGCAAGAGAGCCGCACCCAAGATCTAACACATATCCCTCCTTTGATGAGGTGAGGGCATTATGAGCAAGAGTAGCGAACTTTGCAATTGAATAACCCCATATGAGCCGGTTATATAAAGGATTACACGCCACCCGATCGTATATATTCCCAAATTGCGTATCATAAGTATTGGCGACTTCAATATCCGGAAAGGCCGAGTATATATGCGGTTCAATGAGTTCGAGATTTACGTCTTTTGAGATCAACTCGGATAAGGCTCTTTCTCCAGTTGTTGACATTTATCTCCTTTTTTACGGTGAGTTTTATCAAATGACTTTTTCAGGCTATCAATTTAACAACGTCCTTATACGTTACAAATACCGAGAGAATTATAAATAAAGCAAAACCAATCAAATTAACAGCTTGATACGTTTTCAATCTCAAGGGCTTTTTCCTGACGGATTCGATAAGAAGCATAACCAACTGGCCTCCATCCAGCGCAGGCAGAGGGAAAAGGTTCATGATGCCAAGGCTCATGCTTAACACTCCGGTGAAATAAATAAGGTTCAGAAAGCCCATGCCCGTTGCCTTGCCTGCCATCACGGCTATGCCCACGGGTCCTGATAGTCCTTCCATAGAACCGTTGCCTGAGAAGATATTGAATATAAAAATGACCGTTCCTGAGAATATGCCCAAGACAGTTTTAGCGCTTGCAAATACCGCGTCAATAAAAGGAATGTGCTTCCCTGCGATAAATACAGGAACGAAAATCAAAAAGGCAAAGGCTATATTGAACAGGGAACCTGCCGACATGATTAATGCTCGGTTAGAATATGATGCTCTAAACAAATCATCGGCTCCTTCATCCCCATCCTTTGAAAAGCTTACAAACCCTCCCAGCGGAAGAAGGCGCAACGTGAATTCAGTCTCTTTGTGGTGGAAAAGCGTGCACAGCCTCGGACTGAAAGGAAAACCTATAGAGAATTCGTAAACTTTAACTCCGGCTTTTCTTGCCGCGATAAAATGTCCAAGCTCATGAACAAGAACAACAATAGAGAACACTATGACAAATGCGATAAAAGAAAGTACCATTTTTCATATCCTCCAAGTTAAATTTGATTCACTTAATCTTAACAGATAAACGCGAAGTAACGACTGAAAACTTGAATTGCATACAGGGAGAGATATGTCCTTAACATAGCCGGTCAATAACATTTTGCACCTCCTATATTTAATCATTTGCCTTTTCCATATAAATCAGTTTAAGATCGTCTCTTATTGTTTCCCGTCTTATTTTCTTGTATCCCAATTTATTATATATGTGTAAATTCTTTCCGCTCTTGTGCCCGGTAAATAATGCAAATCGATTTACGGATGATGCATATCTTTTTTCGATTTCAGTCATAATTTTTGTTCCGATGCCTCTATTTTGAAAATCGGGATCAACAATAAGTTTTTCTAAATAGAGGACATTGTCCTTTATGCAGCATCGAATGCTTGCGACAATTCTTCCACCCTGTTCCACTTTAAAAATCGCTTTTTGCCTGAATTCATTCTTAAGGTCATCAATTGTCTGCGTGAGAGGCGGCAGGTTGAAATCATTATAAATTAATGCCTGGCCAAGGAATGCCTTTTTTTGCAATAGCAAAATTGACTCTAAGTCTTGTTCATTAGCATGTTCGAGTTTCATTGCCATATCCTTATTCTCACTCATAAGACTTATTTTTGTAGCTTTAGAATGAAATACTCAGAAAACAAGTATGCCCTAGTTTCAACCCCCATCTGTTTATAGAAACCATGATTTCTCCTTCCATCAAAAATCTCGATTATAAATCCACAACCCACTCTTTTGTCCATTTGCTCTCAAGCAACTCATGAATAACAAAAGGGTCGTTCATTATAATACTCTTTGCTTCGTCGATGCTTGCGGACTCGAATGTAATCATTCCTCCCGATCTGTCCGCAAAAGGCCCACCGAGATATTTGCTCAATTTGAGCTTGTGCCAATACTCAATATGCAACGGCACGGCAGCCTTTATCTTTTCCGGCTCCTTTTTCATGAAATAAAAGAACACAAACCTTTTTCCCATTTCGTTCTCCCTTCAATTTTTAACTAGTATATTATGTCTTAAAATATTTATGTTTTATCTTTATAAGGTATTTAACCTCGTATCCGATCGGGCAAAAGTGCGTACAGTAAGAACGGGGACCGATGAAAGGCACTCCGATAATCAGGTAAAAGAACTGGGATATCAGAAAAAAGACAACCTTTTGAATTTGGCGTACCGATTCTACTGCGGATGGAATAAGAAAAATTACAACCAATGCTGCTGTCATAAACAGAAAATATAGAGGCGGGAAATACTTTCTTGCCCCATGCAGCCTATCGGGATTGGCGGAAAATAATCTTCCGTATGCCTCGGAATAAAATGCTCCATGAGGGCAGACATAACCACAGAAGCCTTTTGCTCCCCATTTAAAAGTAAGTGCAGGTATAACAACAAAACCTACAAAGATGCTCAAGGCAGATACTAAAGTTGTAGTCTTAGGATCAAAGGCAAGAAGGGTCTGAGGCCAGGGATATAGAACTGCCATCCATGTGAAATCTCTGAAAGCTATTGGCAGGATAAGAACTGATGCGTAATGGAAAAATGCAACCGATACGAGCCTGACACGTCTATCTGGATACTTAATTGCAAAATAGATGATCAGTCCACCCATAATTAACTCGAAAAGGCCAAAGCTGGAACGGAAGAAGGTTGTTAAAAAGCGTTGATGCACAGAACCAGAAACGAGAGATAAATCAAGAATTATTTTCACCAGATCAGCTATGAATATTGAGGAAACAAATAGCCATAGAAGAAATTTCAACATCTGCTTAACTTTTTTCATTTATTTTCTCCCCGCCTGAAAATTAATATTCGAGATGCCTGACCAAAAGATTGAAAAAACTTCTTCTGCTGTTTGTGCTGGCTCTTTTTTACTTCTTACCGGGAAGGATGTCGCGTTAATGAGGAGTTGCATTAGTATATTCGCCGGCAAATCCCTTATTTCCTTTCGCCTGATTGCCGCATTGAATTCATTCATTAATGCAGCATATATCGCTTGATGTTTTCCTCTTATTGCTGCCTCGGTTTTGCCAGAAATGTCTCCGGAACTTCTTGACAATGAGCGGAATAATTGAGAAAAACTCTTATGGTAACTGCCGTACTCCAACTGAAGCTTAATAAATTCCATCAACTTAATTTTGAAAGCAACTTTCTTGTCCATGATAGCCATTACCTTTTTATGATAATCCGTCATTTCTCTTTCCAGATATGCTGCGAGTATTTCATTCTTATTGTTGAAATATTCATATACAGTGGTTCTGCCTAAATTATTTTTGCTTGCAATATCCGAAAGAGTGACTTTTTCAAAACCCTTTTCCACAAACAATTGAGCAGATGATTGAATAATCTCGCCTTTCTTTTTATCTCTCTTATGCTGGACGTTATATTTCTTCCGCTTCATTTTAAATAACCGACACTAGTGTCGGTTATTATTATAATCGCTACCCTAATGAAAGTCAACATTGGATGTTTAGTCGGAGTAGAAGCTGTTTAATTTTATTGTCAGCCCTTTTTTAAAATCGCTGTTCTGCTAAGAAACACTTTCGGCCTTTCAACAGGTGTAAATCCGGCGGCACGAGCTTTTTTAATAGTTTCTTCAAATGCCGTCTTTGAGACATGGAATAACGGCTCTGCTATGAAAACCTGTCCGTTTGGCTTGAGTATTGACCCTATCTCATTAAAAAATTGCTCTTGATTGGGCACTTCGTGAACCAGATAGAACGCCAGAACAAAATCAACATTCTCAGACACGCCTATTTTGTTCTCTTCACACTTATGTAGTGTGATACGTTCCTCCAGTTCCGTTCCTCGAATCTTATCTCTTAGTTTTTGAAGCATCCCTTCCTGCAAATCAGAAGCAATAACCCGGCCTGATTTACCGACCATTTGAGCCATGTCAATAGAGAAAAAGCCCGGGCCACAACCTATATCAAGAACTGTTATCCCTTCTTCAATATAGGGTTCCAGTATTTTCCGGGGGTTTTGCAGCCATCTTCGAATCCTATTGTCAAGAATCCCCGCTATTTCAACCGGACATATATGATTTTTTCTACTGTTCACAATTCCTTTCTCCTTCGATTTTTTTTACGTTCCAAATATCACCTTTCAGTATCTTCTTCGTAGTAAAAATATTTTACTTCCTTAAGAATTCTTCTATGACCGGACACAATTCGCTGCCTTTCTCATCTTGCACAAAATGTCCCGTATCGTAATATTTTATTACTTTAGAATCAGAGAAAAGGCTTATCCATCTGTTTAGTTCCTGCTCCCTGAAAGCAATGTCTTTCATCCCCCATAAGATAAGAGATGGCTTGTCTTTTATCTTGTCCCTCTGCGACCAAAGAAAATCCAACCAATCACTGGAGCCTATAATACGTTTTGGGAATGTCCAGCAGCCTTTCCGTTCTTCGGGCTTTTCAAGTGCCCTAAAGTAATGCTGATGAACCGATGCGGTGAGTTTTGCCGGATCACCCATCGCCTTTTTCATTATGACCCGCACAAAAAAATTAAAGCGTTTGATCAAGAACCTGCCGATTGGTCCGCCCATAAATTTGCTAAACCTCTCATAATAAGGATCTCCCTTGACAGACCACATCCAAGTATTCATTATGATAAGCCGTTTCACATTTTCCGGCGAGTTAACGGCGTATGACAGGCCGATAGGCCCGCCCCAGTCCTGTACAATGAGCGTTATTCCTTTCAAATCTAATTTTTCTATCAGCAGTTTCAGATTTTTTGCATGATCTTCCGGATAATATGACCAATTCCTTGGTTTATCCGATAATCCAAATCCAATATGATCCATTGCAATGCAACGATAATTCTTTGAGAGTCCTTTAATTAGATGTCTGTATAGAAAAGACCATGTGGGATTGCCGTGAAGCATAACTATCGGCTCTCCGCTGCCCTCATCAACATAATGCATCTTCCCCATTTCAAGCTGAAGGAAATGGGGCTCAAACGGATACTCTTTTTTATCTATCCATCCGGATTCCTGCATGCAGACCTCCTGCTTTTTTCATAGATATTCTTTTCTCACAGGAGACCACGCATCAACCGCTTTACAGGACTTAGTTCCCATAAAAGCAGAATGAACAGTATTAGAAGGGATCGCGATTGCCTCTCCCGGCTTCAATGTAACTTCTTTGCTTGACTTCCACATTCTTTTCCTCCCCTTTGTTCCGAATCTTGTCTGTTTCAAGTACCCTCATTTTGCTTTCTCGTACTATACTTGAATGGAACATAAAAAGGGCAGAAGGCGAAAACCCCTGTTGCCAGTCTTAGCACACCGTAACTCCCCAGAACATATCGCCACACACCCGTAACCAGGAACAGCGCGATAAGGGCAAAAACAATGCCGTGAAATATCCTTTCCTGTCTGTCCAATCCTCCAACATTACACTTCATAAAGTTATCTCCTTTCATTATTCTCGGCTTAAGCGAGATTGCGTCCGAAGGCAATCGCCTTTTCGCGAAGGCCGGCATTCTGCTTTATTTCATCAGAATACATCGAGGCGTTAGGGACAAGGAGCGAGCTGCATTCAGAGCCTATAAAACCCGCGACTGTCTTGAAGGTCTGCTCGACAAGACTGATTCCGGGATTGATGTCGCCGCCGCCTGTGCAGATAAGGGCAAATTTGAGATGAGACAAATTATGCTCATAAAGACCTTTTGCCGGACTAATTTTTATAAGGGAGTACATCCTGTCCATAACCAGTTTCATTTGGGCGCTCGGTCCGAAAAAATAAACGGGAGTCGCAAAAACAATCACATCTTTATCGGGTATACGCGATAGAACAGGCTTAACCTCGTCATCCACTACACACTCGTATTTGTCGGACTTTTGACAACCCATGCACGCGACACATCCATTGTTCTTGCTTTTTAAACGAGCAACATCAACGACCTCAACATCTGCACCGGCCTTTTTTGCTCCTTCCACAACCCATCCTGCAACAGTATTGGTATTACCGTTTTTTCTCGGGCTTCCACATAAGACCATCACTTTTTTTGCCATAAGACCTCCTTGAAATTGTATATTCCGGAATTATTGCCGGCAGGGCAGTTTAACGTCATGCCCCGGACAGGAGTTCACCACCTTCCTTGCAGTGGGCAACTGCCCTTAGCATGTAGCGCTTCCTCAAATATTATTCTCACCTCCTCCTTGGTAACTTCTCAACCGACCGTTCGGTTTTTTTGTCTCTAAAAAAAGGGTCACCTCTTTAATCCGATTAACGTCCGTAGGGAATCCACACAATCCTTCAAGGGCTTTTCGCTCTTTTCAAGACGGGTCAGCATGATGCCGCCCTCGATGGCCATAACGATATGTCTGGCCAGTGTACCCGCCGATATGTCTTTCCTGACTTGACCTATGACCTGCGCAGCTTTGACGACCTTCCGCACTTTTTCTGTGAGCTCGTCAAAAACCCCCTTGACAAATGCAGCTAAATTTTCATCTTTATCGCCCATTTCAAGGGCTGTATTGCCGAAGATACACCCGCCCGAAAACGCCATGTCCCTTTGGGCATCCTGTAAGCCCCTGAAGAGATTATTAAGGCAGCCTCCCGGCGTTTTGCCATCGAGCAGAGAATCAAGAAATATAAAAAAATCCGCTTTGGCTTTTTCGAGAACAGCAAGCGATAGTTCGTCTTTCCCTGAGAAGTGAAAATATAGGCAACCCTTTTTAAGGCCGGTCGCCTTTACCAGGTCATTGATAGTGGTAGCTTCAAAACCCTTTTTATGCATGAGCCGGGCAGCCTCTGCAAGGATTTTATCCCTTGTCATCTCTCCCTTGGACTTCTTGCCGCAACTAATCGTCTTCACCTTTTATCCTTTCCCTAAAAACCGACCGTTTGGTCTATTTTAGCGAACACTTTTTTAAAAGTCAACAAAAATTTCGAGGCGCAATAACACAGCCTGCATACTCGCCGCCCACGGCTCCAGCTTTCCTCTCACAGAAATGCACATGGCTTACTAGCGACCTGTCCGGCTCCTCTTTAGTCGGTTGGGAGATCGCCAAGGCAAAGACTACTCGAAAATTGGTTTCATAAAACTCCTCTCGTAGCTCACGATGCACCGCGTTTCTTCTGCATATCTAAATGCAGCTTTGCACTCTGCATCCTGCCACATCCGCATTCTATAGTCCTCATAGGCTGCCAGAGTTGGAAAACTGAAAAGGGCGAATGCAATATTGTTTGCCCCCTCATGTGGCAGAAAATACCCGTGATGGGTTCCTCCGAGTTTGCTAACCAAGGGAATCCACATCTTGGCGTACTTCTCGAACTCAGCCAACTTGTACGGATCAATTACATAACGCAAGTAACATGTGACCATGACCCCTCCATTCCTACAGTTGCGCGAGCAACATAACATTTACCTTTATGCTTTTTATATATTTTCACAAATATCAATAGTAACATTCTCAGAATTACTCATTTATTCTTATAGATGACATGCATGCCTCCTTAGTGAGCATCACGCTCATTTCCACTTTGACAATTGCTCGATAATTTTATCTTTATGCAGCTTCACATAAGTACAGCTTGGAGTCGCTCCGCATTTCCGGCATGATATGTCATAAGCGGAATTTAAAGTACGACACTCCGGACATGAATAATGCTCGATCATTTCTGCATACCATTTTTCATATCCGACTTCTCTGATTCGATCCTGAGATTTCCACAACTCAATTCTATGGGGCATGGCTGCCTGAAATACTTTCAGGTCTTCGCAGGGATATTCCCGGCACTCACCGCAAAAGTCCAGCCCTCTTTCGGAAGCACACTTTCCCATTTTACATATCTCCTGACAGTAAAAGCACCTTTTCTCCGATCGGCACCCGTCACAATGTAGTTCTTCAACTGATTTCTGAACGCGTGCAGCCATCACCTTAAGCCTTTCGGGGTCTTCTCTTGTCCCAATAAGTATCGTGCATGCGGGACAAAACAGTCCACAAACGGCTGCGAGCTGCTTGTCGGGCATCTTAAGATTTTCTTTTTGCATGTCTACAGTCCTTCTCCTCTTTTATATGAATTTGTCATTAGCCTATCGAATATTTCCATGTTATGGCAACATTATTCTTCAACATCGCCCATACAGGACAATAGGTTTCCTCAGATAACTTGATTGCCTTTTCCACAGAAGAAGCGTCCAGATCATCTCCCTTAAGGAGATACAGCAACTCGATAGATGTAAATACCGTGGGATGTTCGCTCTGGCGCTGCCCGACTGCATGAACCTCAAACTTATTTGTTGACTTCCCCATCTTTCTCAGGAGGAATAGTACGGTGTGCAAACTGCAACCTGCTAAGCTGATTAAAAGCAATTCCATAGGCAGGATGCCGTCATCGCCCCCGAAAGGCGGTATGTAGTCTATTTGAACTTCGTGTCCGGTATGCGCCTTGCCTTTCAAAACTGTTTCGCCCTGAAGAGTAACTGTTGCCTTAACTTCAGTTCCCATAATCACTTCTTTCCTTTAATTTTTTTGTCAGCCGTTTAAACATAGCGCGGCAAATCCTTTGTCTCTTCAAAGTAAGTCTCGACTCCTATCTCTTTCATACGGGCATTCATTTTCAGCCATCTCTGTTTGAGGTTTGGATCGAAGTTTGTTTTTTCGCATGGAAATTCATTACACTGAAAACAGAAATCCACTCCTTTTTGCTTATAACAGGCGGCAACTCCGCAGTTCGGATATTTGCAATCTCCCTGTCTACATCCCTCGCAATTCATTTCACTGAAATGATCGAGCATTTCTTTAAACTGCGGATAATTTTTATACACAGACTGAAACTTTGAAAACCTTTCGGCATAGCCGTCAAAAGATCCGAGAAGTCTTTTTAGTTCTTGAGCATGCTTTTTAATGTCTCCCTCGGCAAATGCCTGACATTTGCCACAATTTAATCCGCACGGCGAAAGAATTTTTAATATCTCTCTGGAGTTCATTTTTCCCCCTCCCGTTATAAATCTCTACTATATTTCTTCAGCTTTCTTTTTCAGTTCTTTTTCAATCTCCGCAATCCGCTCGTTCAGCATACTGCATTCTTCTTCAAATTCGATTTGCATGTTCTGCGCCTTTTCAGAGCCGATATGAGCCGAGGTTTTCGAGAAGGTGAATGAATGCATATCTTCGATATCGCAGAGGTTGTCCTTGAGACGCCTTAGTTCGGATTTTAGTTCCTCTACTGTCATATTATTCAGTTTATTTTCCATGTCAACATCCTTTAGCACCCCTTCTCAGCCATTCAGGTACTTTGACCCCTCTCTGTTCTAACTTTAAAATCAGTTTGCCTCTCACGGAGGGTTTAACCCCTCCTCAAAGCATCTTCTTATAACCCAATCTCAGGTTTATCGCTGCAAAGACGTAGATGAGTATAAGTATAAGAGATACCAGCAATAGAACTTTCATAACTTCGCTCCTTTCGTTAACTTTCTAAATATTATAGCCGTTCCAAGCCCTCAGGTCATTATTCGTTCAGGTAACTACAACTCTATAAACTCCTTTGGCGCAAAATTAGTCTTCATTGTCCATATTGTTGCCACGCTGTTTTTCATACGATAAACTGCCAGAGGCTCATATCCCGATTGTTCGACAAAGGGCTTTAAAAATTCGCGTTTTTGAACAATCTCCTTCTTTAGTTCAATATCCTCTACAAGCTCAACAGTTCCGCTGACCCTGACCTGAATAAGGTTTTCAAAACTGCCGTTATTAAAGCTCATCTCCACATTCGGATTCTCTGTCAATTGCCTGTGGAGGTCTTTAGTTTTCCCGGTATGGAATATTATGCCGTTTTCATCTGCCCGATACATCAGCATCCCGCGGACATGCGGCTTATTCCCTTCAGCAGTTGCCAGATGGAATATTGGATTGGCATTCATAAAGCCGAATATTTCATTTTTGTTCATTGTAAATCTCCTTTCGTATTTAATATGCATCTATGCTTAAATTTCCCTAAAATCCGCAGAGAACACAGTTACAGCCTGACCGCCCAAATATACCCTCTCCTTGCCAACCCTTACCTTCAGAAATCCGCCCCTCTCAGAGACCTGATGTGCCATGAATTCATCCTTTTTCAATCTCCTCTTCCAGTAAGGCCCGAGACAGCAATGCGCAGAGCCTGTTACAGGGTCTTCGGGAATACCGTATGCAGGCGCGAAGAATCTCGAAACAAAATCAATCCCTGATTCACTTGAACTGCTCGTCACTATTATGCCCCTCGCAGCTATCTTTTTCAAAACCTCGAAATCAGGCTGAATGTTTCGAATAATATCTTCGGATTCAACTTCAACAATATAATCCATACGATTTTTTCCGACATAAACAGCTTTAACCTTTAACCCTTGCAGCAAGCCATGGGGCGCATCTGTTTTTTTGTCTTCTTCCAGAGGAAAATCGAGTTCAATAAAGCCATCCTTTTTGGAGGCCTTTAAAAGCCCGCTCTTTGTAAAGAACCGTATTTCTTTTGTCTTATCTGCAATGCCTGTCTCATAGAGGATATGGGCGCTCGCAAGCGTTCCATGCCCGCAGAGGTCAACTTCCCTTTGGGGAGCAAACCATCTCAGATTAAACCCATCCTCCTTTTTGATTAAAAAAGCTGTTTCAGACAGATTCATCTCTGCTGCTACATTTTGCATCCATGTGTCATCCTTTACTGCCGGCAGTATGCAGACGCCGGCAGGGTTGCCTGAAAATATCTTGTCTGTAAATGCATCAACCTGATAAATCTTCATTCTTCCTTCCTCCGTATATCGAGAATATGCCATATTTGTAGAAGCAATCTACTTCCTGAAAGCCAATATCTTTTAAAGCATCCAACTGGTCATCCAGTGTATCAGGCTTGTTGTCCTTATTATCCTTATACCTGTGGATAATATCGTTGCTGATGCTATCTGATACCCCGAATGCGGCTTTTCTATCATCCATCCATTCCTGCCATAATTTCAGATACCACTGTTCAAGGCCCCCTGAGGGCGCCAGTATCACATCAATATTCAGGAAGAATCCTCCTGGGCTCAGATGGGTATAAAGACTCTTAAACAACGATATCTTCTCAGGCATATTTAAATGGTGAACTGCCAGAGAAGAAACAATGAAATCAAAGTCCGGCTGCAAAATATCCTTCCCTATAATCTCCTGAAAGCTTGCGTTAATGAACTGAACATTTTTAAAATCTTTAAGTCTTTCCCGTGCTTTTCCCATCATGTCAGCAGAGCCGTCAACAAGCGTAGCTGATATAGCGGCATCAACTTTCAAAAGCTCATGCGCAAGAATTCCATCCCCGCAGCCAAGATCGAGAATGCGGGTTGGCTTTCCTCTAAGGAAATGATTATAAAACGATACCAATAACCCAAACATCCTTCTGCGCTCAACAATATAGATATCCGCCTTATCAATATACTGTTGGCTGAACCCGGCTTTAGCCCAGTTTGTTTGATTGAAGTCAGTCATAATATAATCTCCTTATTTCTCTCCAAACGCAAAGAGCCTCCTGAAACCGAACTCTATGCCCTTTTCAGTTCTGTAATTTTCAAATTCCATTGCAAATGCATATTTAAACCGCTCCTGTTTATTTTCATTTAACGGCGCGAGAAATGGCCTTAGTCCAGCCGATACCCCCCAGTCAAGCACATCATTTATGCTTTCGAATAAGAGCACATATTCTTTATAAAACGTATCCACCTTTCCAAATCCCGCATCCTTAAGAAATCCTTCCATTTCCTCTTTCAGGGGAAATCTCCACGGTGACTCCATTTTTTTATATTTTGATTCAAGCCCGAGCGCAGAAATCGCGCTCCGGATATTATCCATCATCGCCCAGCAAAAATCCTTTGCGGGAAGTTGAACGGCAATCCTTCCATTTTTCCTGAGTGCCTTATACGAGAGAGCGATTACATCTCCCTGCTCCTTTATCCACTGGAATGCGGAGTTGGAATACACAACGTCAAAGTCATTTTTAAATTTCATCTCCTGCGCCGTGATATTCAATAAAGTAATATTATCCGTTGAGGACGTTGCTTTTCTCGCCTTATTGAACATCTCCTGAGATGGGTCAATACCCACGACTGTGCCTTTGTGCGCAAGGCGCGCAAGCTCACACGTAAGCCTTCCTGTTCCGCAGCCGATATCGAGTATTGAATCGCCTGCTTTTACAGAAGCCATTTCAATAAGCTCCCGGCCCGCATCAGTCTGCGGTGATTTTGCAGAGTCGTACTTCTCAGCATCCCATCTCATCACACACCTCCAATATTAACAATAGCTTTAAGACAGCGGGCACAGCGCTTTCGCTCATTCTCGGCCCCGATAAATCGGGACCTCCGAGGTGAACTCTGTCCCGCCTGAAGGCTGGCAGAATTCAAAACCGCTCAAGTGCAATGCCCTCTATCTATCCTGCATTCAAAATAAAAAGGCCACGGGGTTTATTCCGTGGCCTTTGAAGTTTTTCTTATTATCCGACTAACAGTTAATAGAATCCCCCTTCAGCCACGGCACCTATGTGCCAGGCGTTCTTAAGGACGGCCTTATTAATCAGCATCGGATTGTAAAACATGCTTTAAATATACGACGGGATTAGATTTGTGTCAAGGGGGGGGAGAACTTCTGCACTAGGGGGCCATCAAAAAACTAAAACCCTCTCTGTCTCATATCCCTGTTATCAAAGCTTTCATCTTCTCAGAAAGCCTCTTTGAGCCTTCCCTGAGGGTAAGGCCTGATGCACTGCCTTTAATCTTCATCAGAAAAGCGAATGCCTCGTCAGGATTTGGTTTTGATATTTCCCTCAGGCACCAGCCGATTGCCTTTCTTATAAAGAACTCTTTTTCAGAGGCCATTTTTTCAGCAAATTTAAAGAAAAGTTTTTTATCTCCTTTGCCATGCCTGAAGAGAAGTATTTGTGATATAAGCGAGGCCCTCCTCATCCAGAAATTATCAGAGCTGCTCCACCTCTTCAGATAAACAAACGCCCTTTTGTCCTTTTCGAGCACTGTACCCACGAGGTGAATAGAGATGTCATCAACAAGGTCCCAGCCTGTTGATTGAGCAAGCATTTTTTCGAGCAAAGGCATTACTGAAAGGTCAAGACATTCCGGATAATACTGCAGTATCCTTAAAGCGAGCTTTTTTTCATCATGATACTCTGAGTTCCAGAGCCTTTCGGCAAGTTCGATAATATGTTCTTTACCGGCGTCTTTATTTGATTTCCGGAATTCTCTGGCAATCTCTCCGGTTACAGGCAGGGAAACACCAAAAAATTTGAAAGGGCTTTTTAAATATCTCTTCGAATTTACTGCCCGCTCCTTATTGGAATGTTTTTTAAGGGCATTCCTCAGCAGGACAATCTGGTCATTGATAGCCTTATTCATTTATCCTTTGAACATGAAATAAAAAATTACTTCATTTTAACATAATTTTTTTCTGAGCAGTTGGCGGAGTTTCTCCCTCTTATTTTTGTATTCCATATTTGATTCAATCAAAGAAAAACCCAAAAAGATTTAGCATCAATCCTAAAAATCGCAGGGGGAAAATTGTGTTATAATTTCAGTAAGGTTACCCGGTGGACACAATCGAAAAGCTTAAAATCCTTTCTGAAGATTCGCAATATGACCTTGCATGCGCATGCGGCACAGGAAAGGATGACCACAGGAAAAGGGGGACAGAGGGCAAATGGCTCTATCCTGTTGCGCTTCCTCAGGGAGGTTATTCGATACTCCTTAAAACCCTTCTTTCAAATGCATGCAAAAACGACTGCAAATACTGTCCCCTGCGCTCTGATACGGATGTCAGGCGATGCACCCTCCAGCCCGAAGAAACAGCAAATATATTCATGGAATATTTGAGAAAGAAAAAAGTATTCGGCCTTTTCCTGAGTTCAGGAGTTATCGGCACTCCTGATAATACGATGGACAGAATCAACAGCGTCGCCCGCATCCTTAGATACAAAAATGGCTTCAAGGGCTATATCCATCTGAAAATAATTCCCGGCGCATCAGATGCAGCAATAGAAGATTCCTTTTCCCTTGCAAGCGCGGTTTCCCTGAATATCGAGACACCGGGCAAGGAGCGCTTTGGCCTGCTTTCAGGAAAAAAGGATTATATGAACGATATCATCAGGCCGATGAAGTTCATGGCAGGGCTCAGGAAACAGGGAGGGAGAGCAGAAAAGGTTAAATGCACAACCCAGTTCATTGTTGGCGCCTCTGACGAGACTGATTCAGAGATCATAGGATACATGTCAGGCATATACAATAAACTCAAATTCAACCGTGTATATTTTTCAGCATATCAGAAAGGCCTCGGGCATCCCACTATCCCCGGTGAAAAGATGCCCCTCTCCAAACCCGAGAATATCTTTGCACGTGAGCACCGCCTGTATCAGGTTGATTTTCTCATGAGAAGATACGGATTCAGGACAGGAGACATCATCCTTAACAGCAACGGCAATTTAAGCCTCGACAAAGACCCGAAGCAGCTATGGGCTGAGAGCCATCCTGAATTTTATCCTGTGAGAATCAACAAAGCTGACAGGGAGGCGCTCCTGCGGGTGCCTGGAATAGGGCCTGAGACTGTATCGAGGATTCTCAAGGCACGGCGCGAACAGAGAATAAGCTGCCTTGAGTATCTGGGAATAAGAGGAAAAAGGCTGGAAAAGATACAGGGCTACGCAACCTGTGATTGAATATAAAGAGAGCTGGAATTGTTTGGTATAGAATCAGAGTGCGGGTTGTGGTAAGATTCGAAAGGACAATAAATATGCCGGAAAAGATACTGGAATCATTTAACGTGAAACATCTGTCAATCCTTGATGAAAAGGGGGATACTGATGAATCCCTCATGCCTTCCCTGTCAGATACTGATATAAAAATGATGTATGAGTTGCTTGTTCTTTCACGGACCTTTGACCACCAGGCCCTTAATCTTCAGAGGGAAGGCAGGATAGGCTCCTATGCGCCTATTTTAGGACAGGAGGCGTCACAGATAGGCAGCGCTTTTGCCCTTGAGAAAACTGATTGGATATTTCCGTCATTCAGAGAGATAGGTGTTTATATAACGATGGGCTATCCATTGCATATGTTGTTCCAGTACTGGTCAGGAGATGAAAGAGGCGTTAAAACTCCTGAGGAGTTGAATATCTTTCCTGTCTGTGTGCCTGTAGGAACACAGGTGCCTCATGCTGCAGGTGCAGCGATGGCAATAAAATATAAGAATAAAAGAAAAGCGGTTGCAGCCTATTTCGGTGACGGAGGGACTTCAGAAGGAGATTTCCATGAAGGGATGAATATGGCAGGCGTATTTAAACTGCCTGTTGTTTTTATCTGCCAGAACAACCACTGGGCAATATCAGTTCCAAGAGAAAAGCAGACTGCATCAAAAACAATTGCTCAAAAGGCATTTGCATATGGCTTTGAGGGAATTCAGGTTGACGGAAATGATATCTTTGCTGTTTACAAAGCAACAAAAGACGCATTAGACAAGGCAAAAAAGGGTGAAGGCCCGACACTTATAGAATGTTTTACATACAGGATGTCAGACCATACAACGTCTGATGATGCATCGCGATACAGATTTAAGGAAGAACTTGAGGCCTGGAAACCGAAAGACCCGATTCTGAGATTGAGGCTGTTCATGGAGAAAAAAGGATTGTGGACAGGGCAGTATCAGAAAGAAGTTGAAGGCAGAGCAAAAGAGGCGGTTGATGAAGCTGTGAAAAAAGAAGAGGCAATAGAGCATCCCGAGCCAAAGGATATGTTTACATTTACTTTTGAAAAACTGACGCAGAGACAGACAAAACAAATAAGGGATTTTCAGTAATGCTGCATGATATTGTGTTTGAGCGGTTTATTTTGCCGATATTCCTAGAGTAAAAATTGTAAAAATAGAGAGGCAAAATCCTCGGAGCGTAGCGAGAATGAGCGAGAACATTATATCATGCAAAGCATAAAATGTTTTTGGGGTAACTTATCATGCCTAAATTAAACATGGTTCAGGCAATAAACCTTGCATTGAAAGAAGAGATGCAGAGGGACAAGAATGTCTTACTGCTCGGAGAGGATGTTGGCAAAGACGGCGGGGTATTCAGGGTTTCAGAGGGGCTGCTGGAACAGTTTGGCCCTGAGAGAATCATAGATACGCCTCTGGCTGAGTCCGGCATTGTCGGCGCAGCAATAGGAATGGCTGTATACGGTTTAAGGCCTGTTGCAGAGATTCAGTTCATGGGGTTTATCTATCCTGCCTTAGACCAGATTTTTTCCCATGCCTCAAGGATTCGCTCACGTTCAAGGGGAAGGTTCACATGCCCTTTGGTCGTCAGGGCCCCGTATGGCGCAGGGATAAAAGCGCCTGAACTTCATTCAGAAAGCACAGAGGCATTGTTCTGTCATATGCCGGGGATAAAGGTTGTTGTCCCTTCATCTCCTTATAATGCAAAAGGGCTTTTGCTCTCATCAATAAGAGACCCTGACCCTGTAATATTTCTTGAATCAACAAGGCTCTACCGCTCCATAAAAGAAGAAGTCCCTGAAGGCGAATATTCAATCCCGCTCGGAAAGGCAAGGATTGTTCAGGAGGGAAAAGATGTAACTTTGATTGCATGGGGAAGTATGCTTCAAAGGGCCTTAAAGGCAGCTGAAGGAATTGATGCAGACATAATTGATTTAATAACCTTAAGCCCTTTTGATGAAGAGGCAATATTTAAGTCAGTTAAAAAAACAGGCCGTGTCGTGATTATTCATGAGGCCCCAAAGACCTGCGGATTCGGCGCAGAGCTTTCAGCAACTATTGCAGAGGATGCGATGCTTTACCTTAAAGCCCCGATAATCAGGATTACAGGTTTTGATGCTGTCATGCCTTTTTCAAAGCTTGAAGATTATTACATGCCAACTGCTGAGAGGATTAAAAAAGGGATTCAAGAGGTGATGAAGTATTAGTTTTCAGCTACTTCGGGTTTTCCGGCTAGCCGCCTTCACAGCCTTTGGATTCCCTGGCTTCCTTAGTTACTGCTAAGAATACAGCAGCTTTCTTTCCAGGTCTGTTGTACGGGAAATCCGCCTCGCTTCATCAAGGGTTATAATCTCCTTCTTGCAGAGCTGGACCAGGTGCTGATCCAGAGTCTGCATGTTATATTCATCGCGCCCTTTTTCAATATATTGTTCAAGTTCCTCAAGGTGGCCATCCCGGATGCAGGCCTTAATGGTGGCTGTCGCATACATTACTTCCATGGCAGGCAGAATAGTTTCGCCGCTTTTCCCCCGTACGAGACGCAGGGAAACTGTTGCCACAATAATTTCCGCCAATCTGTGGCGCAGGCTCTCCTGGGCCTGGGGTGGAAAGTACCCTACGATACGGCTGATAGTGGAAGCCGCGTTATGTGTATGCAGGGTCGAGAGTACCAGATGTCCTGTTTCTGCAGCTTTAATGCAGGCGTCAATTGTTTCCAGGTCACGCATTTCTCCAACCATGATAACATCGGGATCCATACGCATCGCTGCCTTGAGGGCTCCGCCGTAACCCTCTGTGTCAATGCCTACTTCCCTTTGGATAATACAGCTTTTATTTGAATTAAAAATATACTCTATCGGATCTTCAATAGTAACAACACTGTAATTGAAATTGTCGTTGATATGCCTGATCATTGAAGCAAGGGTTGTAGATTTGCCGTTGCCGGTGGGCCCGCAGACAAGGATCAGGCCGTTCGGGGCCTTAGTGATATTTCCCAATACAGGCGGCAGATTAAGTTCCTCGAAAGTGCCGATATGGTGAGGGATGACACGCATCACAAGTCCAATATTTCCCCGCTGACGGAAGATACTGACTCTGAAACGCCCTACGTTTGACAAGGCATAAGAAGTATCGAATTCCTTTAGGTCTTCAGGCAGCTTCCGGTTGTGCTGCTCCATTACTGCCGATGCTATAGACTCTGTATCTTTTTTGGTTAACTTATTCAATTTTGAGCGAATCAAGTGCCCGCGAGCCCTGAATAAGGGTGGATTGTCCACTTCAAAGTGGATATCGGAAACCCTTTTTTCAAATGCAATTTCCAGAATTTTTGTCAAAGTGGTGATGTCCATTTTCCTTTTCCTCTTGAATGTTATATATTGTTAGGTATCTGTGTCAAGTCTGTCATTTAGACGCCTTGCTGCCCTGTTTGCGATAAAGTATGTTCTCCAAAATAAGGCCGGCCTCATTAGCCAGAATTTCCAATAAATCACTCTGTAAGGTTGTGGCCTCTTTCCCTCCGAAATCTCCATATATAAGGGCCACAGTCTTACCCCGGGTCTTCACCGGCAGGAGAATTATAGTCGGCCTCAGAGGCGCGCCAATCACTTCAAAGAGATGTTTCTTTAATGCTTCATCTTCGCTTTCTCCATAAAAAAATCGCCCCTTTTCAGTCACATCACGGAATACCGACGGTTTTGTCAGGGGTATCTTCAGGCTTGTTGCTGAAGTTGGCCCTGTATTTCTTTCGGCAGACACCCCTATGGCTTTTTCTCCTGCAAGCTCTGCAGGACGGACAATAAAAGTAACAGACCGTTCAAATATTTCAGAGACATACTGAAGAAGGGCAAGAGAAATGGCAGCCGGTTCTTTAATGTCCCGAAGGGGCAGGATGCGGCTCTTGAGTTTTCCCATCTGATTGTCTGCTGCCGCAATGTTTTTCTGCTCATGGAAAAAGCCTTTGATATAAGAGTTAAAGGTTTCCAGAAATGTTATCGTATCCTGAATGAAAGTCGCTTTCCCTGCCTTTATTGAGGGTTTTGGGAAAACAGCCCTTGTGCCGTCATGAAATGCCTGTAACATAAAGGCATAATCCGGCGAAGAAGCCATCTGGACAGCAGAAACCTGCGGATATTTTTCTTTTACCCGTTGCCTCAGGCCGACGATTTTTTCCTTGGAAAGTATCCCTTCCGTAGTTTCGGGGTTATCAAAAACCAGAAGGGGCGAGGCCTTTATTTTAAGGCACTGGTCTATGATGCGGTTAAGTTCCTCTTCGCCGGCTGTAGCAAATACAAGGACCCCCTCATCCTTGCATATCGTCATAACCGAATGATTTATGAGTTCATCCTCGCTAAGCAGTATGAGGCCTTTCGTCCCGCCATCCTGCCTTTGCGACCCGTCATAGGCGCCTCTGGTTGCCGTAGATTTTTTCAAAAAAGAGACAAAGACCTCCTGCTCTTCGGACGAAAAATCGGCTAAAGTCTCCTTTATCTTTTGGCGGTGAATTTCAGCCGGGTCAAAAACCTCATTCACAGGCAAAAACTCAGGGATTTTTCTTTCCATATGGTCAAGGTCGCCCAGGCCCAAGTCGTCCGCAGTAAGGGCTGAACTCTTTGCCCCGGGTTCCAAAACCACTTCTGATGGCAGCACCTCTTCAAACAATTCTTCATCAGACGGAACAACTTTGCCTGGCTGGCGGTCACGTTCCTGTTCATCAAAAATGCGAAGGGCCTCCATCAATACCATCTGCGAGTCGAGGCATATTTCCTGTTCCATCTTGCCTATGGGATAACTACAATCAGGAGACACTACAACGGCTTCTGTATCGAGGGTGAAGGTTCCCTTTGTCCAGCCTACCAATTCAACAACAGTCATTTCTATCAGTTTCGTCAGTCCCTTAATTGCATCGTCATGCTTTAGCTTGCCCATTTCCATAAGCGTGGCTATCAACGGTTTGCGGTTTTTCCCTGCCTTTTTTTGGACTTCCAGCGCCTGTTTGAGATCTTCGATGGTTATGGCGTTCAATTTTACCAGGACAGTGCCGATGCGGACTCTGTTCAGATGATTTGCGCCAACGATATATCCATTGCTGAAAATTATCCGGCTTTCGCCCTTGCTTCCTTTGACGAAAAGAGCGCCTGACTTCCTCGTTGTATTGAGCAGCTGGATTATATCAACTATATGTAGTTGTTCTAACTCTCCGGTAAATGCCATAGGTGTTTAACTCAACAAGCAGCTTTTTTTATGCATATAGAAGAATACCATAAGAAACTCGGCATGGTAAATACAAGAAATATGAGAAAATATCCGGACTTCAGGAAGATGCATTTACATCAGGCAACCCGCTGTTTTCCGTTTCTCCTGCCGGTTCTGTTTCTTGCGGGGATTCCGTTTCAGCGTTCCCTTTTATATCCTCATCTTTTTTAAAACGTCTCTGCCTTTTCTCTTCCTGCTTTTTCAGCCTCGACAATTCTTTTCTTCTTTTATCGCTCTTAAACGCCCCGGCTCTTCCCAAAGTTCCTCCTTAAATGCATTGCGCTTTCAATATTATATCACAGATGCGTGTTTCGGAAAAAACTAAAGGGATGGTTAATAAATCACTACGCTGTAGCCGGGAAATTTACCTGCCGAACTAATCTTTTTCTTCAATCCTTTTGAATCGAATCTCCCGTATGCCAGAGAGTTATCATATAACCTGATTTGTTTTTGAGTTTTATCAATATCGAATTTTCCTCCGCCAACCACTTCCCACCCGGGTTCGCGTATGTCAAAACGCTTTTCCTCTCCTGCGTATGCCCCTTTAAGTCCTCGGTCCAGACAAAACCGCTCAACAATATTGGCGTGATAGAGGGTAAGCTCCTTTGGGGAAAAGACAAGATACTCTGTCTGTTTATTTCTTATCTGGACAAACTTGCCGTTTATTTTATCAGGCACAGGTGTTTTTGCTTTGTTCGAATAATATGTCTCAATGTAATCTACAAAAACTACATCCATTCGTGTCACGCCTCCAGTTTATAGAATTAAATTATACCACAACAGATTCACGGAATATTTTAAATTGACTGCCATTATCCTGCGTGTTATTCTTTTATTGATTAATAAACATTAAGGCAAGGAGGCATCATGCCATTTGATTTTGTATTGCCGGATTTGGGAGAGGGAATCACTGAAGGCGAGATTAGAAAGTGGCTTGTTAAAGAAGGAGATGCCATAGAAGAGCACCAGACCGTCCTTGAGATAGAAACAGACAAGGCAGTTGTTGAGGTGCCTTCCCCAAAAAAAGGAACGGTTTTAAAGATTAACAAAGAAGAAGGCGCTATCGCAAAGGTGGGCGAGGTCTTAATGAGAATTGCAGAAGAAGGTGAGAAAGCAGAAGAGCAATCTGCAGAGAAGCCAAAATCTGTGTCTGTTGTTGGAGTTCTTCCCGAAGAAGAAGAGGAGGTTCTTGCAGCTCCTGCTGTGCGCGCACTCGCAAAGGAACTCGGGGTAAAGCTCGAATCAATAAAAGGCTCCGGCCCAGGCGGCAGCATCACAAAAGAAGATGTGGCTGATGCATCTGAAAAGAGCAAGAAGACAGAAGACCAGTTCGGCGCTATGGAGAGAATGCCTTTGAAGGGCTTGAGAAGGACAATAGCAAAGAATCTCATAACAGCCCAGAAAACAACTGCATCGGTAACAGGCATGGATGAGGCTGATATAACTGAATTATGGAATCTGAGGGAAAAGGAGAAAAAGCCAATACAGCAGGAAAAAGGGATGCATCTTACTTTTATGCCGTTCTTTATCAAGGCTGTATACCATGCGCTTTTAGAACACCCTTTATTAAATGCGTCAATTGATGACGAGCGGGAAGAAATTATCATTAAAAAATACTATAACTTTGGGATTGCTGTTGATACGCCGGAAGGCTTGATGGTTCCTGTAGTAAAAGATGCAGGCAAAAAGACCATCCTTGAACTTGCCGCAGAGATACAGAATTTAGGCCAGAAGGCAAGGGAGCGTAAGATAAAGCTCGAAGAGATAAAGGGCAGTACATTCACAATTACAAATTACGGACATTTCGGCGGATGGTTTGCAACACCGATAATCAATTATCCTGATGTTGCAATACTCGGCACAGGCAAGATTTCTGATAAGCCGTGGGTTAAAGACGGACAGATTGTTATAAGAAAAATACTCCCATTGTCCCTCACATTCGACCACAGGGTAACAGACGGTGTTGATGCATCAAAGTTCCTGACAAAGGTGATTCAGTACCTCGAAGACCCTGCGTTGTTGTTTATAGAGAGCGCTTAGCGCTTTATTTGCTGACTTTGCCTTACACTTTGCGCAAATTCATACTTGATTTTATCATAATTAAGTTTTAGTATAGGTCATAAAAACGATTTCCTAAGGAGTGGCTATGCCGATAATAAAATCCATATCAAGCCTTCGCAACCGGACAAGAGACATAGCGTCCCTGTGCCATGAGCAAGACGAGCCGGTTTACCTCACTACAAACGGCGAGGGCGACCTTGTTGTTATGAGCATTGAGCATTATGAGAGGCTCAAGGCAAGAGCAGACCTTTTTGAAAAACTTGGGGTTGCCCAAGCCCAGTCTGCTGCCGGAGAGAAGGGGTTTACCCATGCCCAGGTCATAAGCAAACTTCGTCAAAGATTGCATGGCAGATAAGTGCGCTGTTCGCTACCTTCCCGTTGCACTTGACGACCTCATATCAATTTTTGATTGGATTGCCGATGACAGCCCGGCAAATGCCAATAAATTCCTGAGGAAACTCGACCAGCAGATACGTAACCTTGAGAATCATCCCTCACTTGGCAGAATACCAAGAGATGAAAGGCTGAAAATTACCGGCTATCGTATTCTAATAATCGAATCTTATCTTGTGTTTTATATAGTGCGCGATAAAACAGTTGAAATTCATAGGATCATCCACGGCTCACGGCACCTGGACAACATCTTGTAATTCCATCCCGCAATTTCACAACCTTTGACCACTTCACCCCACCTGCCCTACACAATCTTTGTCTCCGTCTTTGCTCACTATGCACCAACCGTAAGACAATTTATGGAGGTTCAGCCTCAATAGATGCTCAGAGACGAATGAGGAGTATATAGCGAGCGTGAAAAACCTAAGACGATTTAGAACGTGATGATTTTAATGTGTCGCAGATAATCCAAATGAGGAGGGTAAGCTGTAATATGGCCACAAAAAATTCCATAGCTCTATTATAGATGGAGAATTTAAAATATGCAAAACAAGCAGAAAATAGAAGTTCCTGCCAAAATAAAAATGTCTAGTTTTATGAATTGTTGTTCAATACAGTTGTCATTCCGACTTGTTCGGAATCCCTCTGAAGAAAAAAGGCCAGAGGTTAAACCTTGACAGACCTGTTTCCCTCCACAATCCTTATCTCCGCCTTTGTCACACCATACACCAACCGTAAGACAATTTATGGAGATTCAACCTCAATAGACTCGATACTTTGTAGCCGTCATTATTTCCGATAGCGACCTTGACCAATAACACTTTCTATTCTATATCTAAGTTTTTCCCTGAATTCTGGCAACTTGTCAGGTTCCCAAGCAATACAGTTATACTGGCGTATGTCAAAATGCAGATTGTCAACATCATCTTTTCTGCATGTCCAAAAAAACTTCCAGCCCAAGGCCTTTTCCATAGCCGGCTTCAAAATATACGCCGCCACGATGTCCAGTAAAATCAGCTACTACGAACCGGCTACGCCTTATTTGTGCAATAATTTCATCATCAATTTTGTTATTATGTTCCCTCTGATCAACACGATGTGGTTTATACCCCGCAGCAAGTATAGCTTCGGAGATTGCAGTATCATAAATGTCTTGCATGGTTGCATCAAACCACATGGCGACGAACGCTTGAAGGCTATCCGCATTTATTTTTTTAATGTCTTCTATCTTTTGCCACCCATCCGCTGCAATTTTATATGCCGGACCGCGGCCCATAACAGGTTGAGAAATTATTCTTTGCGATGAGGCAAGGAAACCAAGAATTTCTTTCAACTCTGCCTCATTGAGACACCAGCCCCAGCTAATCCATGATTTATTATATGGAACGAATTCCCCCGCATATTCCGTACGTCTTTCCATCGCCAATAAAATCTTGTTTGCTCGTTCATGAAAGCTTGTACTTGCTGTTGACATCAATTGATCTAAATTATGTGTGGTGATTTTAGAAGAAGGGTTATCATAAAGCCAGCCCGATGCGTTTGCTCTTTGCCTTGGTTCCACAGAAAAGGTTTTTAGATTTGCAAGAGCTTCTCTCGTAATATGATAATTACCGCAACGCAGACAACTTACGGAAGAGACCTCTAATCCACGGTTAAAACTATAATCAATTGGTTCCTGGCATATAGGACACGGTTCCATTTTATATCCTCACTTTAAGATAATATTTTGACAAGAGTTAATCGCCTCCACTACTCCACTATCAACATAGCACCACTAAAAGAGACATTAAGTGTTCGCAAAATCTCAAGAACTTTCATCAATCCTTTTTTCCCTCCCCCGTCAAGCCGTACAAAGTTCACTTGTCTTCCTTAGTTTTTCAATTACTTATTCTTAATTAAAGTAAATTTCGGATGCGATAATAAGTCGCCCTTATTTGCCTCTTCAAGCTCCAAGGCGATCTTTTCAAGTAAATCCCTGTAGTCGAAAAGCGACTTAGCTCCATATTTCTGTAGTTTTTTCTTGATGTACCATGAGTTTTTGTTATCTACAAAAAACTTATGATGCAGTATTTTACCAAGCTCTTTTTCATAATAGTCAATAAGTTCTTTTTTTACCGGGGTATACTTGAACACGGATAGACTTGTGCTTCCCTTTTTGCCTATTAACAATTCTAAGGGTTGATCGGCATCAGGGTTGTTTTTTAACAGCTTAGCGAATAACTTTTTTGCATGGTATTCCTTTTGTTTAGATGGCTTTTCGTCATTAAGGCTATGTTCAAGATATTCGCATATCCGTGCCTCAATCCCCATTCTCAACTCTAAAGCTGCATAGAACAAACTTTCTATATTACCTGCATCAAAAAGGCTGAGTTGTTTCCTGGCTCTATCCAAAAAATCGAGGGATGAAATATTGTAATCAACATAAGGATAATCTGGATCAGTCATGGTCAATTACCCTCCACAATCCTTATCTCTTCCTCCGCTAAGCCATACAACTCATAAACAAGTTTATCTATTTGTTTATCTGTTGCGTCAATCTGCCGCTGGAGGGAGTTCTTTTCGTGGTCGGTCTTGGCTGACGATAATTGCTTGTTAAGCGAAAGCATCTGCTCAACGAGTGAGACCATCTTGTCATGGTTGTTTTTATCTTTCGATACCAATGGGAATGGAAGTGCGATAACATCTTTAATTGTCACCTGAGGGAAATCGTCCTTAGTTGCTTGTGTGACTTGATTGATGTACAAATACGATATCAGCCGACTGTTTAATACGCCTAAAATAGCAGCGATACTAAGAGCTTTATCTTTTGCCAAAACGCTATACAGATTTTTGTTCGTAATAAACGTATCAGTAGCCAGCGTTGCCATCATTCTTTGACGCCGGTTCACCAAGCGTCTCAGCAAAACACGAGGCCCTTCGAACCATATAAATTCTTTGGGGCGTTCTTTCATCTTGTCGCTAAATTCAACCCACTGCTCAGCAACAAGGTTAAGCTGATACCTGTACACATCGCCCTCAAAATAACGATAGCTATTTGAGCTTAACTTTTTCTTGGTAAGTAGTTCCTTATCAAAAAGTACGCCACGTTTGATTTGAACCGCATCGTCAAAAGTGCCGGAAACATGTTTGCGAATTTTTTCAAGCAAGTGTACCGTGCTGGGGTCAAGAACAAACTTCTTGTCATTGGAACTCATCCACTCGCTTTGATGGACAGCCTTATACTGATCTCGTGTCAAATCAATTGCAATAAGTTTTTCACGCTTAGGATAGATATGCGTTTGAACTTTGTGATTGGCACCTACTGCTTGGTTTGCAATTACAAAGACTGTTGTATCAATATAGGCATCCTTGAAAACATCAAAGGGAAGGAGAATTATTGACTCAATCGTGTGTGGCAAAATGAGTTCGCGAAGTTTCTTGTATTCGGGACCGCCAAGCCAAGCTGAAGGGACAATAAACGAGTGCCTACCGTCTTTTTCCAGCAGAGAAATGCTTTTTTCTATAAAGCAAGTATAAACGTCTTTAACGCCGCCAAATACCTGATACTTATCTGCAAAATATTCTGCCTCTTGCTTCCCGAATGTCGCCCCATACGGCGGATTTCCAATCACCACATCAAAGCCGCCTGATTTCATGATGGCGGAAAATTCTTTCTCCCAATCAAATACATTTATCCTGTACCGTTCTTCATCATCAAGCATTGTCTGCTGCTGATAGAAATCAGGGCCGATGAGGGAGTTCCCGCATTTGACGTTGTCGCCTAAGTCAGGCAGCGCCCTCTCATGATAGAACTTAAGCTGTTTTTCAATTGTCTGGTTGTTCTCTCCTTCGAGAACTTTTAACAGCAATGACAGCTTTGTGACCTCGACTGCCTGTGAGTCTATATCAACTCCATAAATATTGTTTAAGAGAATACGCTTCTTCTCCGCTGTCGTGAGATGCCAAGCTCCGCCCTGCGTCTGATAAAGAACCGGCTTCTTGCCTGTGGCTAATTTCTGCGGGTCGTTGTTTGCGTACCAGTCCCGGTGCCAGTCGAGAAGATACTGATAGGCTTCCAATAGAAATGAGCCTGAACCGCATGCAGGGTCGAGGATGCGGAGCTTTGAAACGTATTTGGGGTTAGGGTTTGGGGATTCGGGATTGGATAACAGTTTCCCGACTGTATTTTTGACAATATAATCCACAATATAGGTCGGCGTGTAATATACGCCGCCTGCTTTTCTGACTTCGGGTTTTTCCTCAACGATGGCCCGGTGTCCTGAGGTAAGACGAATAACTTTCCCTAAAAACTGCTCATAGACCTGCCCGAGGATGTCAGCAGGAAGCACTGAAAACTCATACGGGCTTTCAGGATAATAAAGGCGCTTGATAATGTCTTTCAGGTTTTTATCATCGAGCGATAAATTCGGCGTCAGTTCATCGGGCGTCTCGTGGCGGTCTTTTTCTTTGTTGAAGTGAAACAGGCCTGAATTATATTTTTCATCAGCGGTTCTGAAGAATTCGAGAAGCCGTCTATAAATATTTGTACCGTTCATCAGGGTCAAGAGACGGCCATACTGCTCAATGCCCCTGTCCTCGCATATTCGAAGAAAGATGATACGGTCAATTGTCCGCTGTACGGCAAAGTTTAATTCGCGCTGAGAAAGTTCAGGATTACGGATGGCAATGTTCTTGGCAAGGATATCACGCCACGATTCTATTTCCTTAAGAAAGGCGTCATCTACCTCGGCGGTTCCCCTTTTATGTTTTCCTTTTTCTGCATACTTGTCGAAAGAACCTCTAAGGATTGCCTCACGGGAGAATATGGGCTCAATCTCAGTCCATTTTTCTGAGAAGTCCTCATATCTGAGATACATTATTCTTGCAGTTGAAGCTTTGTCTGTCTTTGCCGGAGCTATGCGGCAGTCATAAACTGCAAACTCTTCGAAATCAGTAAGTATACTGAGGGGAAGTTTGGCTGACCATGCATATCGTCTGAGCTGGAAGGCAGGATTTAGATCATCTTTGATATTGACAGACGGTTTCTTTGTCTCAACAAAGAACTTCCTTGTGCCGCCGATGCGAAAGCAGTAATCAGGCGCTTTTGTCGCGCTTCCGATCTTTATCGAATCTTCATGAATAACATCCTTGTATGCCTCTGCATAGCCCTGCCTGTTATTGACATCCCATCCAAGGGCTTCAAAAAAAGGGTCTATAAATTCACGGCGGAGCTGGGTTTCGTTATACTGTCCGGAAATATAGGCTTCGCGGTTCCGGGCGAACCTCTCAATGAGTTTTAAAACTTCATCGGGCGTCTTCCTGTGTTCTATCATTTTGAACAAGTTTAAAAAGGATATGTTCGATTATATCACAGCGGAAATATTTCATGCGGCCAAGCTTAACACAACCAGCCCTTTATAGAGCAGGCTTGATGTAATATAATAACCGTATGGCGACAACAACCAAGGCAAGCCTTGATTCTCTATTTAAACCTCAATCCATCGCCCTGATTGGCGCGGCGCATAGCGAGGAGAAGCTCGGAGGCGTTATCCTGAAGAGCCTGCTTAAGTTCAAGGGGAAGATCTATCCTGTAAACCCGAAGTACAAAAAACTCATGGGGCTAAAGGCATATCCCTCCGCAGGAGATATCCCCGAGGTTGAGCTTACGATAATCATGAGGCCCGCCAAAGAAGTCCCTGCAATCCTCAACGAGCTTAAGGCTAAGACAAAGAGCGTGCTTATAATGAGCTCGGGTTTTGCGGAGATAGGAGAAACAGGCCTTCAGGAGGAAGTGAAGAAAATCGGGAAGGAATCAGGATTCAGGATCGTGGGGCCTAATTGCATGGGACTTTATAACCCTTATCACAAACTCGATACTTTTTTCCTGCCGCAAGAGAGATTGAGGCGGCCAAAGCCAGGCAACGTCTCGATAGTTTCCCAGAGCGGAGCAATCTTGAGCTGCATTATGGAAGAGATAAGAAAGGCAAACACAGGCGTGTCTAAGATCATCGGTTACGGGAATGCGGCGGATGTGGATGAGTCTGATATATACGACTACCTTGCGGAAGATGAAAAGACCGATGTCGTCATCTCCTATATTGAATCGGTAGGTGATGGGAGAAAGTTTGTTGAAAAGGCAAGGGCGCTTTCAGATAAGAAGGCTCTGCTCGTGCTTAAATCAGGCAAAAGCCCTGGCGGAGAGGTTGCGGCATTCTCACATACAGGAAGGCTTGCCGGAAGATATGAGGTATTCCATTCGATTCTGAAACAATTCAGAATTCAGGAGGCCGGGGATTTTGAGGAGCTTCTGGATGCAACAAAGGCGCTATCGTATCAGAGCGCAAAATGCAGAGATGCGAAGAAGGGATGCAACAGCGTTCTGATAATAACAAACGGCGGAGGTTCCGGTGTCCTTGCTGTTGATGAATGCATAAAACAGAGGATTGAGGTACCTAAGATGTCTGGGGCCCATAAGGAAAGGCTTAGGAAGGTATTCCCTCCTTTTTATGGAATAAATAATCCGGTTGATCTCACTGCCCAGGTTAGGGACGAGGATTATGCCGTTGCTCTTGCCGAGCTTAAGGATGATTATGACGGATTTTTGCTTATTGCGCTTCCTAATGTAATGGGCATCACTGAAAAGCTCGGCAGAATAATGGAAGATGCGGTGAGAGATTTAAATAAGCCGGTTGTTTTTTACGTGTCAGAGGGAGGCATATCAAAAAAATTGATTGCCCTCCTTGAGAGAGCAAAGATACCCGTTTACCCTTCACCTGAAAGGGCAGTGAGGGCAATCAGGGCGCTTTTAATACACACATAAGGTTTTTTGGTATCCTAACTCCCCTCCTTAGTTAAGGAGGGGTAGGGGTGGTCTGATTAGGATGAATTCCCTTTTCCCACTTACCACCCTGTCCTTCGGACACCCCTCCTAAAATAGGAGGGGAGCTACAAAAAGCTTTTACTTTACCCACTTACTTTGAGAAAGATTTTCTTTTAGCTGGTCTTGTTTTTTATGTTGAGTACCTTTATTATTATAAAAACAGCATGCTTATCACTTCATTAACAAATCACAGCAAGGAGGTGTAACTTTTATGAAAAAGTTTTTGGGAGTAATTACCATTCTCGCAGTTATTTTTGCCGCCGGCGTGGCATTTGCGGGCCCCAAGGCGCCAGGGTTGGAAGGCGGGGGCAAGATTTCAATCTTCATTCTGTTAGACACGGGAATTACTGATGGCATGAATGGAAGACAGGAAAAGGCACAGAACGACATTGGCGATTGGATGGGTAATGACCTTGTCAGGATGCTCAATAAAGCCGGATATGAGGCAACTCTTATCCAGAAACAGAACGACTACACTCCCGGAGCCGGGAAATATCTCCTTAAGGCCACTATTGTAAAATATGACCCCGGCAGCACAGCAGCGCGCGTGATAGTTGGTTTTGGTGCCGGAGCTGCATCAATGGATATGCGCTATGAATTATCCGGAAAAGGAGAGGCTTTGCTGAAATACGATGATGGTGTGGGCTCGGGCAGAGACTGGAGAAACGTCGCCAGGAAACTTAACGAGAATGCCCTGAAGAGGGTCACAGAGAAGATGAATGAAATGCACAAGTAAGGCGACTGCGACAGAATAATTTAAGTATAAAAGAGCGATAGCAGTGATTGGTCACTGCTATCGCTCTTCATTTCTATCCTTTATGACATTTAGTGCAATCTGTTGCCGGTGAGGCTATGCTGCCGTTATGGCAGGCGCCGCAGAATTTACCTTCGTTTATCTTATCCATCGGCATCTTGCCCTGGGTCTTCTTCATCGCAAACAACTTTGGATGACATTCGTCGCAGGGGAATGTGCCTGCGTGGAACTTGTGGCTGAATGTTACCGGCCCCAGGCCTTCAACCTTGTAAACAAGCTCTTTGTCAAATCCTTTCATGTCATGGCATTTATTGCACTCTGAAGACGCAAATGCCTTTTGCCCGTTATGACAGACGCCGCAGTATGCACCGCTGTATATATCTTTCATGGTAATCTGGGCACTGCCGGCCTTCATTAAAAATACCCTCGGATGGCATTCTTTACAGCTAACCTTCTTTGAATGTGCTTCATGGTTGAAGCGCGAAGGCATGCTCGTTTTTTTAAAGGATATCACCTTAATATTGTGGCAACTGCTGCAAAGGCTCCGGTTAATAACCATGTGTTTATGGCCATAAAAATCGTGGCACTGGTTGCAGTGGTAGCCGGTGTTGATGTGGATTTTATGGGAAAACACACCTTTTTTGGGAACTCCTGAAAATTTCTCATAAGAGTGGCACTTAAAGCACGGAAGGCTCCCGATTGCCTCATCTTTGGAGATAACCTTCTCAGGGGCTTTTTCGGCATGTCCCTTTTCTGTTTTATGGGAACAGCCGAGCGCCAGCGAGCTAATAATTAAAACTAATATCAGCCATCTCATTTATCAGCCCCTTTTTTATCGCCGAACTCGATCTCATATTCTAGTGGATGTTCGTGCTTCATCTGCTCTAAGGTAATCCTGCCTGTAATCCAGGTCATGCTCATCGGGAACTTGTCGTATCTCAGGTGTTCGTTGTAGAAGTGCCAGAACAATATGAACACTATTGCAAGCAGGGCCTCATCGCTGTGCATAATCGAAATTACTTCCCATATCCAGTTCACAGTAAACATCGGGAACAAAAAAGAGACCTGAACCGGAAATGCAAGGAAAAACCCCGATGCTCCGATAATACCCATGCCCCAGAAAACCGCCCAGTAATCAAATTTGTGTATGTAGCTGAACCTGCCGAATTTGGGTTTTTCTTTGCCCAGCCCGACAAAATAAAGGATGTTTTTAATGGCATCAAACACATCCTTTGGAAGCGGGATTATGGTTGTATTCATGCGAAGCTTCATCTTTCCTGTTGAAAGCATATATCCGAGATATATCACGTGCCAGACAAAATCGAGCAGCATTGTAATGCCTGCTACACGGTGGATTATCCCTGCTGTCCTTGCGCCTCCCCACATGGTTATCCACCATCCCTGGTGTTCAACGGTTATCTCGGGATATTTTAAGGCCCATCCGGTAAAGGTGAGCAGCAAAAATGTGGTAAAAAGAATCACATGCTGAATCCTCTCAACAACATTAAACCGAAGATATTCTTTTGGAAGTTCATTATTCATGATGTTCCTCCTTACCCTTTTTAAGTACTTTGTCCCTGATTTCTGAAATTGCCTCGAGAATCACATGCCCAAAAATAAACGCAAAGACTGACAGCAGAAGGACTATCAATGCCTTTTCAAACCAATATGGGATTGGGTCGTCTTTCCCCAGAGGTTTGTGAGTGATTGCCGTAACGAACTTTTTGGTTGCGCCTTTATGGCACTTGCCGCAGGTCTGTGTCCTGTTGTCCCAGGCAACCGGAGACTTCGGGTCATCCCATTTTTTTATATCATGCGCATTGTGGCAGTTAACACACGTAGGTGCATTAGGATGCCCGATGATATATTTTTTACCGTGAAAGCTTTCATAATATCTGTCCAGTATATGTGTTCCAAAATCATATTTCTTTGCGATCGCTTCATTTTCATGACATTCGCCGCAGGTCTTAACAATATTCTTTTTGTTAACTAAAGAAGTTGCCGTGTTTTTAGGCGTGATGTAATGAGGAGAACCATGGCAGTCAGTGCAGAGGGCGCCGTCAGATTGCTTTTTGTCAAATACGTTTTTGCCATGTATGCTTTCCTGTACAGACTTATAAGCGTCTTCATGGCATTCTGCGCATGCAGCAAGGGCTACAGGATCAATCTTTGCCTTGTGTGCTATTTTGCTTGCAATGGCAGCAACATTTTTAGGGATATTTCCAGCCTTAGCCGGTTCGTGCGGGTTTGAAGAGAACTGTTTATGACAGGTCAAGCAATCAAAGCCGCCATGAACAGATCCGGCATACCGTTCCCCGTCCACATTTACATTAATCAGAGCTCCAGCCTCTGTCCGGATCTTGCCTTTCATTGCACTATGGCAGGCAAGACATGTAAAGGTTTCAGCACTTGCTGAACAGGTAAAACATAACAGAGGGAGCAAAATAAAAACTATCGGGAGCACCCTTCTCATGAAACCTCCTCCTTAAATTTAATATATTTTTTGAAAGTGGGATAGAACTCTCTATCACTTTGTTGCGTAACTTTTATATTTTGTTTTGTTACGCAACGCTATATTTCATTTTGCACCAAGCTAATTATTATCTTAAAAGAGCAAGGTGCTGTCAAGGTTTTTTTATTGTACAAAAAAATTATACACAAAAAGATTTTTTTTTTAAACAAAAAAATAACTGCCTGTCAGGGCAGGTTAAAAAACAGACAAAAAAAAGAGGGGGAAATTTCCCCTCTTTTTTATATTTTAAAGGCCAAAATTCTTTACTTTGCCTTGGCAGTAGCCTCAGCACCCTCTTTAACCTCTGCCGGTGATGTAACAGCCTCTACCAGATATCCAAGCCCTGTCCCCAGTATTGAGCCTACCACTATGCTC